>JALZCH010000030.1 GCA_030863175.1 Acidobacteriota bacterium
CGTTAGTCGTTAATTGAAATTTCAATTAACGACTAACGACCAGCTATTAACCAAATGGAAAGCACGCATCTTTACCTCATCCGACACGGGCAATCTGAAGGCAATGCCGCACTGCGTTTCGGCGGGCATTCTCCGACGCCGCTTTCCGCGCTCGGACATCTTCAAGCCGAAGCAACAGCCAAATATCTTGCTAAAAAACGAATTGCCGCCATTTATTCAAGCGATTTGCCTCGCTGCCTGCAAACCGCCGAACCGCTCGCCAAGATTTTAAATCTCGAAATACAAACCAGCGCCGCTTTGCGCGAGCGAAACGTAGGCGTTTTGCAAGGCTTAACGTTTGACGAAGCAAGGATGCGTTTCCCTGAAGATTTCGCGGCGCTCGCGAGCCGAAATATTGATTTCATGATGAGCGGCGGCGAAAGCTATCGTCAAATGATTGATCGCGCGGCAGGAAAGCTCGAAGAAATTCTGGCGTGGCACGCTGGCGAATCAATCGCCGTTTTTTCTCACACCGGAACAATCGGATTTCTGATTCTGCATCTTTTAGGCGCTTTAAATTCTCTGCCCGCGCGGTTTATTTGGATTGCGACAAAAAATTGCGGCATCACGCATTTCGAATTTCGCCGTGAAGGCGAGCTTTCTCTTTTGCGGTCGGTTAACAACACAAGACATTTACAAGGCTTACAATAAAAAAGGCTGGAATTTTCATCCAGCCTTTTTTATTAAATGTCCTTGCCTTTAGAAAGAGTAACGAAGGACAAACTGCATAATTCGCCGGTCGCCTTGAATGCCGGTAAAGTTTGACCAGTTCGGCGGCGGCTGGGCTGTCGAGCCGGTTCTGGCAACGTCTAACCCGATTCCGTAACCTGAACGGCTCGTGTCAATTGCTCCCATGTGCTGCGTGTTGGTGACGTTGAAGGCTTCCCAACGGAACTGCAACTGGTGTGGTCGTTCGTCGTTGCCCCACGGCATCGTAAACGTTTTGCCCAATCCCATATCAAGCACCCAATAACCCGGACGACGGAAAACGTTGCGGTCGCCAGTTTCACCCGGATAGGGGTTTCGGAAGCTACGGTAAGCTTCGGTCGTATTGCACCCGAAAAGCTTTCCGCCGCGAGTCGGGCAAGGCTGAATATCGCGAATACGAACTGCGTAGCTTTGCACGTTCCAGTTTGTCGCCCAACGAGCGTCGTCATACGGCGCATAGAATGGCAAGCCGGAGTTATAACGGAAAATTCCCGTAAGCTGCCAGCCACCAATAAAAGCGTCAACTAATCTGTTCGCGCTGCCGAAAATCGGCTCGCCACGTCCGAACGGAAGTTTTAGAATGCCATTGAAATTGATGATGTGCTTCATATCAAAATCAGCAAGGGCATACATATCACGCTGTCTAAACGGATTGAGAATAAATCCGGCGCCAGATGTGACAAAGCCGCTCTGCAAACCGGAGCCTTCATCCATCGTTTTCGACAACGTGTAATTGAAATCCATTGTCAGACGCGTCCCCAATCGCTGGCGAACCGAAACGGTTCCGGCGTGGTAGTTCGAGCGTCCGATGGTGCTGAAAGCGCCGAGAGTTCCGTATTGCGGTTGATAAAAAATGTGCTGACCCGGATATTGTCTCGACATAAGCGACAAATCGAGCTGCACGCTCGTCCAGTCGTTCCCGTAAAACGTGCCGCAATTGCCCGCGCCCGTAAACACGAGCGAATAAACTGCCTGCGTCTGGTTATAACCAGAGTTGCAGCCTAATTGCGCCGCCAAATTTGCCGGAAACAAATTAGCAAAATACGGAATTTGCTGAATGGCTGAAACCGGCGTACCTTGCTGCCGCAAAATTTCAAGCTGTGTCGCCGCCGTGTACCAATCCATACCGGAAGCCGGATCGGTAAAATTGGCGATTGCCGCAGCGTCGCGCGATTGCAGCAGATTTCTGGCTTCACGACCGAGATACGAGAACTGAACGATTAAACCTGCCGGTAATGTTCGCTCATAAGTTAAACTCCAGGTGTAATGAGTCGGAGCGACTAAATCTTCATCCAAACCGCCTTCGATAGCTGTCGGAAATGAGCGTGTCGGAGCTTGACGCGGAAACGTCAGATTGCCGCTCGGAACATTAATTCCGGGCAAATTCCGAACGCCTTGGTTAAAGCCGGTGAAAAGAGGTCCGGGATTGGTCGTCAAATTGTACCGATTGGCGGGAATCTGCGAACTCGACGAAAATCCTAAAGTGTTGTTCAAGTCGAAATTAACCGCCAAAGACTGACCGAAATAATCGTTCGTCATAGCGAAGCCGCCGCGAATCACCGATTCGCTGTTTCTACCGATTAACTTGCCGAACCAATTGTCGCCAAAATCCGGCGACCAGGCGACAGCGATGCGCGGTTGAAAGTTGTTTTTGTCCCATTTGTAGAGCGGGCTTTTACCGTTCGCTGGACCGGACAAATCAAGCACAACCGGTTGGTTGTACGGAATACCGTTGGCGGCGCTTTCCGCTCGTTGTCGGAAATACTCGCCCAAACCGATGTTAGGTTTAACTTCATAACCGCCCGCTTCGTAAACCGGACGGCTTAAGCCGTAACGCAAGCCGGCAGTAATCGTCAGATTCTGGCTGAGTTTCCAAATGTCCTGCGCGTAAAAATCGTATTCTTCGGTTCTAAAATCGCGTTCGCTCGGCGTTCCCGACGGCGTTAGTGAACCATTGCGCAGAAACGTGAAATTAGAAGCGTATTGCGTATAACGCCCGATGACTGCCGTGACCGCATTTTGAACGCCGCTCACGCCCGAACTGGCGATTTGGATTCCGCCGTTATTTTGCAGAAAAGTGTTAATCGGATTGGTGACTGAAGCACCACCCGCCGGATAAAACGACGGATTGGTTGTCGCATTATCAAACGCATTAGCAAACGTTGTTCGCCTGTTGCGAATCAGTCGGATGTTTGTTCCGAATTGAAAAGTGTGGTTTTTCCAAATGTAGGAAAGGTCATTCGTAATGTTTTGCACCGGCGTTTCGCGCGATAGTGTGCGCGTAAACAAGAGCGGCGAATAAACAAAACGGAAAGTAATCGCGTTTTGATCCGAATCGCCCTGTCTGCTGAAAGCGTCTCTCGTCAGACCGTAGCGAAAATTATTGACGATGTTGTCGGTCACCGTCCATGTGTGACCAGCAACGAAGCCCCACGGATGTTCCCATAACCTAGGAGAGGGCGTATCGGGAAACTGCGGCGCAAAAGTTTCAACGTCGTTAATGTAGTTTCCGCGCAAGAACGCCTGTTGCTTGGACGTAATGTTAAAATCGAATCGCGCGATATGCGAATTGTTATTCACATTGACCGGAGCATTGAAGCGAAAACCTGCCGTATTGATTCCATCGCCGATGGTAAAATCGTTAGCCGGATAACGTTTGGCTGCATCGGCTAAAACGGAAAGAGCAGCCGGGTTGCAGCCCTGCGTAGCCGGAAAAATCGTGGCAATTTGCGCGCAGGTCAGCGAAGCTACTTGCCCGTTGGTCGCATTAAAACGAACGATACCCTGTCCTAAAGACGGCAAAGGTACGTCGCGCAACGCCGAAACCTCGCGACGGTCGCGTTGTCCTTCATAACTGTAAAAGAAGAATCCCGATCTTTCCAAATCGGACCGCCAAGAGCGCCGCCGAAAACCTCGCGGTCGAATTTTTCGCGCGGAATACCCGCTCTGTTGTTAAAGAAATTGTTCGACGACCATTGCGTACGCCGTCCGGTCAGAAAAACAGAGCCTCTCAAATTGTTTGTTCCGCTTTTGGTGATGAGGGAAACTTGCGCGCCGGACGAACGCCCCTGCGCCGAATTGGCAGTGGTCGTCGTCACGCGAAATTCCTCGATTGCTTCGGAATTCAAACGCAAAACTGGCGAGTTAATGTCATTGGTTTGCGCCTCGTTGATGTCAACGCCGTCAAGCGTCACATTCGATTGATCGCTGCGGTTACCGGCAACATAACCGAAACGAGTGACGCCGGGCTGAAGCGTGAGCAAGCTCAACACATTGCGCCCTTCTACGGGTAGTTGCGTGACCTGTTGCGAAACGATTGTGTTTCCGACAGTCGCGTCCTGCGTGTTGAGCAAGCTCTCGGCGGTGTCGCCAGTAACGGTTACGATTTCGGTTACGCTTCCGACTTCCAGTACTGCGGAAATATTGGTCGGCGTGTCTACCAAAGCTTCGACCCTAGATTGAACGAATTTTTTGAAATTGCTGGCTTCAATCTCCAATTGATAGGTTCCCGGCTGAATGACCGGAAACGTGAAAGTTCCGTTTTCGTTTGTGGTCACGGTGCGCGTAAAGCCTTTTTCTGCATTTGACAAAGTGACCGACGCGCCGGCGATGACTTGCCCTTGTGGATCGGTGACTGATCCGTTAACGGTCGTCGTTCCCGACTGAGCGGAAGCGTTTGGGGCGACAAACAAAGTTAAAAGCAAAGCCGCACAAAATACGGTGAAGACATTGCCTTTTAATCTTCTGAAATCCATAATTCACTCCTTCTGTAAAAGTTTGCGAAAGGGTTTTCGCAAACTATATTTTTATTTCCTAGGCAGGCAGGAAAATTGCACAAAGCGGCGCACTTCAGGCTCTGTTACAATTTTAAGACAAATTCGGCATTTGGTGTTTCACTCGTTTTGAGAAAGATTATTTTCTCTTTAAAGCTTTTCAATGCCGGATTTAATGTCGCGATTATAACTTGCTTTGAAATTTATTCAATCCAAAAATCAAAAAAAAGTTCAATTTTCTGGATTTTTTTTTTGGAAGATTTTGAGCAGCTTTTAACATCTCAGCTCGAAAAGTGCGCGGCAATAACTTTTGCCGCCGTCGCCCCCGCGCCGACACCGCTGCTAATGGTTGGAGAAAGGGGATTTGAAATGTCACCGACCGCGAAAACATTCTCCAGATTGGTTTCACAGCTACTGTCTATTTTGATGTAATTGTTGTTATCAAGCTCTATTTGCCTGCGAAAAAGCTCTGTGTTCGGCTCGACACCGATGCGAAGCACAACTGCGTCAACCGCAATTTGAAAAATTCCAGCATCTCTATTTTCTAATTCGATTTTTTCGACCGCTTCCCTACCGAGAATTTTTATTACGCGAGTTTCCGTCAGTGTTTCTATCTTCGGATTTTCTTTGATTTTGTCTAAAAATTCCGTCCGCGCGCGAAATTCGTTTCGCCGATGAACAAGATAAACTTTCGCCGCTCGTTCAGCCAGAATCAAGGCGTTTTCCGCTGCTGCGTCACCGCCGCCGATGACGCAAACGGTTTTTCCTTCCGCGAGAGGGGCGTCGCGTTTTCCCGATTCCAAAATTCCGCGCCCGCGAAATTCCGCCTCCCCTGCCACATTTAATTTTCGACGACGCACCCCAGTTGCCAAAACAAGCGCGCGCGCTGACAAACTCTCGCCGTCGGAAAGGAAAACCGTTTTTGCAGATAAATTAACCGAGTCAATTCGAAGATTGAGCCGCAATTGAAAATTTCGCCGCGCTATTTGCTCTGCGATGCGATCACGCAATTCAATTCCGTTTTTAGCTGGGTGTGCGCCGAGATGATCTTCAATTGGATTAAAAACGCGCAAAAGCTGTCCGCCGATTTCCGGTTCGCGCTCCAAAACCAAAGTTTTCAAACCAAGCTCGTCGCACCACAAAGCAGCGGACAACCCGGCAATGCCCGCGCCCAAAACGATTACATCGTGCATAATTATGAATTACAGATTGTAGAACAATAACCCGTTTGCAGATTTCGCGTCCTATTGCTAATGGTATTCTGACCGGCAAAACTGCGCCGGTTCTTCGCCCATTTTAAAAGTTCTTGCTCTCGTCGTTAGACAGGAAGATGCTGCGATAAACCCAGTTTTCGTGCAAATCTGTAAAAGAACCGTGTTTGACCGCTGCATCTGCTGCTGTGGCTGTTCGTTGTACTGCCGCGGATTGCTTTGCCTGCCAAGCGGCGTTGATTGAGGCAAATTTGTCGGCGGAGGATAAACCATTTCCGGGGGCGCGTGTTCAAACGGCGTCGGCGATTCGAGCGGAGTCGGGAAAATTTCGGGTTCATCAACCGGAACTATATCGTCCGAATCTGAAAGGCTCGCTCGATTGGGCACGGTCCCGGTGATAAATAATTCCAACCGCCGATTTTCAACCGGAATGCCGTTTTGAGCCGTTTCAGCATTTTCTTGATTTTCCGTCTGAATCGAATCGGGTGTTGGCGATGGCTCCGTAGAAACTGAATTTTCGCCTGCGGCGACAACTCTCCCGGATGTAATGTCAATTTCGGCTTGTTCGATTCCGGCTGGCATTGCCCAATCGCCGTTCCATTCGGGATGCGTGTCGAGCGCGGCACGCATAAAATCAGCCCAGATCGGCATTGCTGAGTCCGAGCCTTTCATTCCGAGGTCATCACCGTTATCAAATCCGACATAAACCGCGCAGACTAGTTCGGGCGTAAAACCGACAAACCAGCCGTCGCGCGAAGTTCCGGTTTTTCCGGCAATTCCGATTTTGTTCGCGGCGTTTCTAAAACCCCACGCGCGCAATTCGGCGGCTGTCCCGCGATTGACGACATCTTTCATCATATCAACCATGATGTACGAAACATCCGAGCGCAAAACATCTGTTTTTTGCGGTTGCGGCGCGGCGACAGTTGTTCCGTCACCGGTCGTCACGCGGGCGATTGTGCTCGGCGCGGTGCGTTGACCGAGATTCGCGAAAGCCGTGAAAGCCGAAGCCATTTGCAAAGGCGTCGCTTCCGCCGTCCCCAAAGCCATCGAAGGAAACGCTTTCGGAACTTTCGGCAAACCGGCTTTCGCCGCCAGATTCATCACTTTGCCGACGTTTAATTCCATCGCCAGATCAACCGTGATCGTGTTTTTGCTTTTGACGAGCGCGTCGCGAACGGTCGTTGGTTTGTTCGAAAAAAAATCGCCGTAATTGTTCGGTTTGTAGGTTTCCGTGCCGTAAGTAAAAACTTTCGGCTCATCTTTAAAAACGGTCGCAGCAGTAATTACGCGCGGCGTCGGATCGTACGCCGTATTGATGGCTGATGCGTAAACAAACGGCTTAAAGACGGAACCGGGCTGCCGCATGGCATCTGTAGCGCGGTTAAATTGGTTTTGCAAATAATCGCGCCCTCCGATCATCGCCACGACTTCTCCGGTCTTCGGACGTATGGCGACGAGCGCGGCGTTTAAACCGGCTTTGTTTTTAAAAGCTTTGTCGAGTCGGTCGAGCCGTTTCGTAACGGCGTTCTGCGCTGCTTTTTGCAACTCCAAATCGAGCGTCGTATAAACGCGCAAATGCTGAACGGCTTCGGGGTCAGCGACGACATTTGCTAATTGCGCTTGCGCAAATTCGGTAAAATATGGCGTGTCGGTTAATTCTTCGCGTTTTTGCGGCGGAGTCAAAGTCAATGGCAGAGCTTTTGCGACGTCTGCTTCGGTACGTGAAATCGCACCGGCTTCCGCCATCGAATCCAAAACCTGATTGCGGCGTTCTTTGACTCGGTCGGGATTTTTATACGGGTTGTAACGATTCGGGCTGCGGATAATTCCGGCTAAAAACGCCGATTCCGCCAAATTCAGCGCCGTCACGTCTTTGCCGAAATAAGCGTTAGCGGCTTCGCCGACGCCGTTGATGGAAAATCCGGCTTGCTGTCCGAGATAAATTTGATTGGCGTACAGCTCGAAAATTTTTTCTTTCGGCAATCTCGTTTCCAAAATCACCGACATATAAGCTTCCTGCGCCTTACGCGTCAGGCTTTTTTCGGGCGAAAGAAGCAGATTTTTGACCAATTGCTGTGTGATCGAAGAACCGCCCTGATTGGCTATCGGCGAATTATCGTTTTCCGTATCAACTCGCCGCCAAAGCGCGCGCAAAATGCCGCGCAAGTTGACGCCCCAATGCTCGAAAAACGCGCGGTCTTCTGTTGTTGTAATCGCTTTGACAAGGTGAGGTGGCAAATCGTTAAAAGCCACGACTTTCCGCCTTTCGCGTTCCTGGCTTAAAACGGACGAAAGCAGGCGCGGTTCGAGCTGAACGGACTTTAATTTTTCGCCGCTTGTTACATTTTCTATTTGCGCCACTGTTTTCCCGTCTTTCGAAAAACGAACTCGGACGGGCGCAAAGGTTTGTTTGCCGTCAATGCTCGAATCCTCACCGGGCTCGATTTCAAGAGCGTTGTTCGCCAATCGGAAGCGCCCGCGAGATTCGCTGGCGGATTGGGATTTATCAACGTAATTAGCGCCTTTCAAATAAGCGGTTAGCTCATTTGCATTGATACTTTCGCCGTCACGTAGCAGTTTGGGAGCAGCATAAATTCCGGCTGAGCGTGTAAAAACTTCGCCGTTCAAAAGCCGGTCAACACGCTCGGAATATTCCATCCAAAAATATCCGAGAGTCAAAATCGTGCCGACAGCAAAGATAATTACAGGAGCATAAAAACCGGGATGCGTCAGAAAATTTCTGATTTTGCGTTTCGTGCGTTTCCAGCGCGGCTCGTCGGGCTGAATGAATTTGACTGCGCGCCGCTGATTTGGTCGGCGCATAGAGCGAGTTTTGCTTGTTTGGCTCGCCGGTTGAACTGGGGTGCGTGTTGCCATTCTGATATTTAACTTATTATTTTTACGTTTTCGGCGAAAAACTGCTCGACTGATTCGTGCGTCATTTCGCCCGCCGCGATTTTCAGAAATAAATCAACTACCTCGTCATTTGGTGATTTTAAGCGTTGCGTTTGTTATAAAAGCCTTTTTCTGCGCGGCGCGCAATCTATTGAAACTTATAAACCTTTGTTTTGCCAGTGTCTAGCTGAAATCTATCAGCCGCACAGTGTTAATTAAAAATTCGAGAATTGCAATTTTATATGCTCACACCTGAATTCTGATTTCTTTTGATGCGTCGTTTTCTATTAACCGTTTGATTTTTTCGTCTAACACATCGAGGCTGACTGTTACAGGAAAAGTTGTGAAAATTGATAGAATTGGCTCGATGAAAGTTTTAGTCACGGGCGGCAGCGGTTTTTTGGGAACGCAAGTGCGGCGTTTTTTCGCGGCGGACGATTTTTCGCGCCGTTCGGGCTTTGACGTTTTAAATCTCAATGACGCGCAGGCTGTTTCCGATTACGATGTCGTGATTCATCTCGCCGCGTATCTCGACAAATCGCCCGAAGCCGCCGAGCAGTGCTTTCTCGTCAATGTCGAAGGCACCGTGAATTTGCTCCGCGCGATGTCGCCGAACTCGGTTTTTATTTTCGCCTCGACCAAAGACGTTTACGGGCATTTTGCCGAAGATTATGACGAAGTGCCGGAAAACTGCCGGACGGATTTTCATGGGCAAAACGCGCTCGAATGGTCAAAGCTGATTGCCGAAAAATACGTCGAGTTTTACGCTCACGAACGAAATTTTCGCTCGTGCATTTTCCGGCTTTCTACCGTGTACGCTCCTTTGAGCGAAGGCAACGAGCCGAATTTCGTTACGTTTTACGCCGAAGCCGTCAAATTCGGCGCTCCCGTGCGCCTACCGCTCGAAGGCAAGCCAGTGCGGGACATTTTGAATGTCGAAGATTTTGCGCGCGCCTGCCGCGCTTTTGTTGATTCGGAAATCGTTCACGGTTTTTACAACTTAGGCGGCGGGCGCGATAACGCTTTATCCTTACGCGATCTGCTGACGAGATTTGAAGAAATAATGGGCGCTCAAGCAGTGATTTCAGATGAAATGCTGCCTGCGCCCGTTCCGCTCAATTACGTGACGGATTTGACGAAAATCAAAGACGAATTAAATTGGCAACCACAGGTTCCGCTTGAAGCCGGATTGAGAAGTTTGTTGTGAAAATCGAAGAAATAAAGCGAGTAGTCTTGCGCGGAACAAACTGGGTCGGCGACGCCGCGATGTCGGTTCCGGCTTTGCGCGAATTGCGCCGCGTTTTGCCCGATGCTCACATTACGCTTTGCACCCGAAAAAATCTCGCCGAGCTTTTTGAAGATGCTGATTTTCTCGACGAAGTTTTGATTTACGAGCGCAGCAAAAACGCTTTTCAAACGGTTCGCTATAACGTGCGAGTTTGGCGCGAACGACAATTTGATTTAGCCGTTTTGTTTCCGAATTCTTTTGAATCGGCACTTGCCGCAAAGTTCGGCAAAACGAAAAACCGAATCGGTTATAAAACCGACAATCGCGGTTTTTTGCTGACTCACGCTTTGAACGTTCCCGAATGGAAAAGCGATCGGCACGAAGTTTTTTATTATCTGAATATTGTTGCGGAACTCGAAAAACTGCTTCATGGAAAAACCGAAGTTTTCGAGCACGAACTCGATATTTCGCTTTCAGTTTCAGAGGAGAGAAAATCTAAGGCGCGTCGTTTTTTGATGGAAAACGGAGTTGATTTTAATCGAAAAATTATCGCGCTTTGCCCCGGCTCTACCAACAGCCGCGCCAAACGGTGGGGCGTGGAAAAATACGCCGCACTTGCTGATTTGTTTGGCGCGTCGGCAAATGTCCTTTTGGTTGGGGCGCCCGAAGAGTTGGACGTTTCTGCAGAAGTCGTCAAAAACGCAAAATCAAAACCGATTTTATTGACCGGAAAAACAACTTTATCGGAGCTAACGGCAATTTTAAGTTTGGCGGATTTGCTCGTTACAAATGACACGGGACCGGCGCACATCGCTCCGGCTGTCGGAACAAAAACCATAGTCCTTTTCGGTCCGACGATTCCCGCAACAACGCGCCCGTTTTCGGATTTGGCAGAAATCGTCCGCAAACCGCCTCCTTGCGCTCCGTGTATGCTACGCGATTGCCCCATTGACCATCGCTGTATGACTGCAATTACGCCGGAAGAAGTTTTCCAAGTAATTTAGAAGTTAGAATCACTAAAGTTAAAAAGAAAAAGTCAATTAGGAAACAAAATTCTGCATTTTTAATTAAGCATTGATTTGCCTTAAAGACCGGCTAATGCGAAATAATGCAAAATTAAAAATGTTAAATGCAAAATTTATCTTTTCTCACAATTTTGAATTTCAGTATTTTCTATTTCTCTATTCTGCCAAAATCGTCTTCTAGCCGGATAATGTCATCTTCGCCGAGATAATCGCCGCGCTGAACTTCGATAAAAATTAAATCTTCAGTTTCGGAAGGATTTTCAACGCGGTGCGCGTCGCCGATTTTGATGTCAATCGTCTTGTCGGTTTCTACTATAATCGTTTCGCCGTTAAGCGTAACGCGCGCTGTTCCGGCGACTACGAACCAGTGTTCGTTGCGGTGACGATGTTTTTGATAGCTCAAACGCTTGCCCGGCAAAACTTCAATACGTTTGACTTTGTAGCCCGCGCCTTCGTCCAAAACCGTAAAGCTGCCCCACGGGCGGCGGTCAAATTTCGGTGAATTATCAACTTTTTCTTCGTTCATACTTTTAAAGCTAGCATTTCAAATTGTTTTTCGGTTAAAATTTGTTTGCCGTTTTTGTTCGCACTCGTTGCGTTTGCGATTTTACGCCTCAAGTTAAAGTTTCTTTTTGCTTTTTTCAACAGGATGTCAAACGAAAATTCGCATCTCGCTGCTCTAAAGTCGCTGGATGAAAAAGCTCGAAAATTAGCCATCGGGCGTATTTGTGCCCTTTTTCTGCTGATGGTGGCAAGCTGGTTTTGGAACGGCGATGCCTTTCCAACATCTTTGCAGGAATTTACGCATCCCCCGCTGCTGATTTTCCTTATTGCATTGATGCTCGCCATCGGATATTGGGCATCGCTCTGTTTGTGGAAAATCGAATCAAAGATCAATTTACTGGCGCAGCTTACCGCTCAGTTTATCACCGACGCGGTTTTAATTACCTGGCTCGTTTGGACGACCGGAGACGTTAAATCGCCGTACATTACGCTTTACACGGTTCTCATTTGTTTGACAAGCGTTTTTTTCAACGCTCGCGGAACGATGTTAACGGCAGTCAGCTGCACTGTGATTTTTACTGCAACTTCGACCGCTATGATTTACGGGCTTGTCCCGCATTTTACGGACATTGGCGCGGCGACATTACCCGCGCGGCGTGCCTGGCAAATCATCGGTTTTCACGACGCGGCGTTCCTTTTTGTCGGCTTACTCGCAGCGCAGCTCGCGCAACGGCACACGCATTCAAACGTTCGGCTGCTCGAAACCGAGCAGAGTCTCGCAAAATTGCAGCGGCTGCACGAACGAATCGTGCAGTCAATCCGTTCCGGTCTGGTAACGACCGATCTCGAAGGCAGAATTTATCTCTTTAACTCGGCGGCGGAAGAAATTACGGGCTATAAATCCGACGACGTGCAAGGCTGGAAGATTTTCGATCTTTTCGGAAATATCGAACAACCGATTGCTGTTGCGCTCGAAGCGATGGAAAAAGGCGAGCAGCAGCCGCGTTTTGAAGCCGACTTTACCACGCCCGACGGTTTTGGAATCCGGCTCGGCTACGGCATCTCGCCGCTGTTCTCCGAATCCGGTGAAATTACCGGCTTGATTTTAACTTTTCAGGATTTAACCGATATGCGCGCGATGGAAGAAAGCATCCGGCGCAAAGATCGTCTCGCTGCGGTCGGTCGGGTCGCTGCGGGACTCGCGCACGAAATCCGCAATCCGCTCGGCGCAATGCGCGGTGCGATTCAGGTTTTGAAACCGTCAATGCAGGAAAATTCTTCACAGGCGCAATTGATGGACATCGTATTGCGCGAGTCGGACCGTTTGAACACGATTATTACCAACTTCCTGACTTACGCGCGCCCGAAAAAAGGGGAAGTTACGGAAACAGACATTTGTGAGGCGCTGCGGGAATCAATTACTCTACTGCGCCACAGTCCGGATTTGCGCTCGAATCATAATTTAATCGAAGACTTGCCTGACGAGCCGGTTTTAGCGACTGCGGACGCCGCAGGTCTCAAACAGGTTTTCTGGAATCTCGCACGCAACGCTGTTCAAGCGATGCCGGACGGCGGTGAGTTAGCGTTCAAGCTGAGATATTTAAACAAGAGCCGTTTGCAGATTTTGTTCAGCGACACGGGCTGCGGAATGCCCGCCGCGCAAGTGGAGCGATTGTTCGAGCCGTTTTCGCAGTCAACTACGGGCGGAACCGGCTTAGGATTATCAATCGTTTACCAAATCATTCGCGACCACTGCGGCACAATCAACGTCCGCAGTCAGGAAGGCAAAGGGACAACAATTACGATCGAATTGCCGATTGAAGCCAAAGCTCAGACCGCAAGTAAACCCGCGCAGCCCGCTTTGAAGCTGCCGCCCGTTCCGCTCGACGGCGTAAAAGTTTTCGACGACACGAAAGTTGTTGCCGATTCGACCGCAAAAAATTACATTTAAAATGCGAATTTGATTCGCAATTGAAACAAAACTTCTCTCTGCGTCTCCTCTGCGCCTTCTTCATGTCCTCTATGTTGAAGAAAAGATTCAAAACGGATGATGCAGAGAAAACACAAAGAAAAAATTAATTTAAGAAAAAACCAATTCAAATTCTTTACTAATGGCAAACTTACTGATTGTTGACGACGAACAAAGCTACAGACAATTACTCTCACTCGTTTTTCAAGGCGAAGGTCATAACGTGCGAACCGCGCGCGACGGGCGCGAAGGTGTCCGGATGCTCGCCGAAGAACCGACCGATTTAATCATTTCGGACGTAAAAATGCCGGACATGAACGGTATCGAGCTTTTGCGAGCCGCGCATGAAATGGCGCCGGATATTGGTTTTGTCCTGATGACCGCATTTGCCAACGTCGAGACCGCGCGCGAGGCTTTTAAATTGGGCGCGGACGATTTTGTTCAAAAGCCTTTTGACATTGAAGAACTAAAGCTGATCGTTAAAAAGACGCTCGAAAAACAATCGCTCGTCCGCGAAAACCGAGCTTTTAAACGCGCGCAGCGCGACCGTGGTAATTTGTCGAATATCATCGGTCGTTCGAGCAAAATGCAAGGGGTTTTCCAGATGATCGAAACGGTCTCCGAAGTCCAATCAACGATCCTAGTAACGGGCGAAAGCGGGACGGGTAAAGAATTGGTTGCTCGCGCGATTCACGATTGCAGCCCGCGCGCCGAAAAGCCTTTCATTTCGATTAACTGCGGCGCGTTCACTGAAACGTTGCTTGAATCCGAGCTTTTCGGCTACGTCAAAGGCGCTTTTACGGGCGCAACCGCGAATCGCAAAGGCTTATTCGAAGCCGCCAACAAAGGCACGATTTTTCTTGATGAAATCGGCGAAATGTCACCGACAATGCAGGTCAAACTGCTGCGCGTTCTTCAGGAAAAGCGTGTTCGTCCGGTCGGAGCGCACGAAGAAACTCCGTTCGACACGCGCGTCATAGCCGCAACAAACCGCGATTTGTCGGCGATGACTAAAGACGGGAGCTTCCGTGAAGATTTGTTCTACCGAATTTCAGTCATTCCGATTCACCTGCCGCCGCTTCGTGAACGGCGCGAGGACATCCGCGATCTGGCGACGCATTTCATCGGCAAATTCTGCCAGCAAACCGGACGCGACTGCGGTATTTCGGAACGCGCGATGCAGCTTCTGGAAAACTACGCCTGGCACGGCAACGTCCGCGAGTTGGAACACACGATAGAACGCGCCGTCGCGCTCGAACGCACCGCCGAAATTCAGCCGGAACGCCTTCCCGATCACATCACAAACTATAGCCCGGCGCGTATCAACTCGGAATTTACGCTGCCCGATGATGGAATTGATTTGACAGTGCATCTCGATCAGCTTGAAAAAACCTATGTTCTCGAATCGCTTCGGCGCACCGGGGGCAATCAAACAAAAGCCGCCGAGTTGCTCAAGATGAGCGTCCGTTCACTGCGTCACCTTCTCGATAAACACAACATCCGCACCGTTTCGGCACAAATGCGAACGCAATAATTTCAAATCGAATTTGAATAAAAAAGGCAAAGCTAAGCTTTGCCTTTTTTATTTATATGCGACAACTCATTAAAGTTGACAAATTCCGTCACTCTATAAATGCCGAAAACTGTTAAATGACGATTTCCGATTCTCGGGCAAATAACCGCCAGTTTTTTTTCTTTTTATAAAACACAGATTTTATCGGCATTTCAGCAGTTTATTGAAAATTTATCTTCTTGTGGCACAAGGTTTGTTAAATAGACGGACAGCAACCCTGCGAGCGGGAAGGCGAAACAGTTGGAAACCTCGCCGCCGCAGTACAAATTCCAAATAAACTGCTCAAGTAAAAACCAAGGAGAAAAAAGAAAACAAAATGAAAAAGAATCAACAAGGCTTCTCGCTCATCGAATTGCTCATCGTCGTCGTTATCATCGGCATTATCGCCGCTATCGCCATTCCGAACCTGCTTGCAGCTCGTCGTTCAGCCAACGAAGGCTCGGCAGTCTCTTCACTCCGCACGATTCACGGCGCGCAAATGACCTGGCAAGCTACTAGCGGTGACGGTAATTACGGCACCAGAGCTCAGTTAGCCGGCGGCAACTTAATTGACAGCGTTCTTGGTAGCGGAACAAAAAGCGGCTACACCTTTAACGTTGACAAAGTGGATAAATCAGGAGGAACTCCGGCTACTTTCGCGGCTGTCGCTGAACCTGTAACTGCAACGGGCGTCACTGCTACCGGAACTCGCGAATTCGGCATTATGACTGAAGGTGTTCTTTATAGTGGCACTCTCACTTTAGGCTCAGGTACCGGAACATTTACCGGAACCAGCACTGCATTGAACAACTAAAATTCCCTCTCTGCTACACAATTAAGAATAGGGAAAATGTTAAAATCGCATTTTCCCTATTCGCTAATCTGAAAATGAAAAGAGAAACATTACAAAATGTTTCTCTTTTTCAGTTCAAAAGAATTAAAACAAAATCACTCGATTTCTCAATATTACGTCTATTGACAAATATTTTCCGCGCTTTTAGCTGCTTTACGCTTCATTCTATATGAATAAACAAAACGACCGAAAAGAAACGTTTCCGGCAAAATCGAAAACCGCGTATTCTTTTCTGAAATGGATTTGCATAATATGGTCGTTTGTCATTGCGGTTCCACTGATTCCATTTCCGGCTCCCTCCGCGCTTGTTGGTCATCCGTGGAAGGTCGAATTAGCAGCTTCGGCAATTCTTTCCCTTTTATTAATCTGCTTTTTATTTCAAACGCGAAAAGAAGAACGCCCAATTTCAATCTCAAACCAGTTTTTTTATTGGATATTTCTTCCCTGCTGCGCTTTCATTCTCTGGAGCGCAGCTTCCGCTTTTTGGGCTGGCTCGTATTTATCGGTCACACATCACACTCTGGTTTGGGCTAGCTATCTGATTTTTTTCCTTTTAGCCGCCCGAATCGTTTCCGATAAAAAACTCTTCAAAATCAGCCTCGCGTCAGTCGGCGCGGTAACCGCAATCGTTGCTGCGTCCTGCGTGATTGAATATACTTTCGCGTCAGAAATCAAAGAAACATTCGGTTTTCGTTACAGCCGTTACGCCGAGATTTTCGCCGCTTTGCTGCCCTTAGCTTTCGCTTTCGTTCTCAGATCAAGAGAAAAACGATTAATTCTGGCAACGTCAATTGCTTTCGCGCTGTGGCTCGCAGTTTTATTTACCACGAGTCGGACCGCGCTGCTCGCCTCGGTCGTCGGATTGTTCGTTTTCTTTTCGCTCAGAATTTTCAGCCGTAAAACTGCGGTCGAAAAAAAGCGCCTTGTTTTGGGGGGCGCGGGAATTGTTTTGTTAGCCGTCGCGGTTCAATTTCCGATCTTTAGCTCGGTCGAAGAAAAAGCAACGACAATCAGCCGCTTTTCGTCGCAAGTTGATAAAAGTGCTGACAACAGCGTTTCGCAAAATATTCGGCTGCTTTTTTATCAAGTCGGATTGGAGATGTTTTCCCACAATCGTTTGCAGGGAGTTGGGGCGGATAATTTCGGTCTGGAATTTAATAAATACCGCGAATCGTTTTCGGCAAACCCGGAAAATAGAACGCTTGCCGGGCAGCAGGATTGGCGGCTTCCCGAACGAGCGCATAACGAATATTTACAGATTCTGACTGAACTTGGCGTTGTCGGCGGAATAATTTTTTCGTGTTTTATTTTCGGCATTGCGAAACTCAGTTTTACCGAAATAAAAAAACCTAAATCCGACCGATATAATATTTTGACTCATTCCGCCACTGCTGGAATCGTCGCTTTTTTGGTCAGCTCGTTTTTTAGCTCATTCTCGTTTCGGTTAATGCAAAATGGGTTGGTGTTTTTCTTTTTACTGGCTATTTTGCTGAGAAAACATTTTTTGAAAAAAGTTGAAGAGAAAAGCGTTCAGTTTTATCTTCCACGACAAGCGAAACTCGCTTTTGCTTCTATTTCGCTCGCATTGTGTTTGTCTTTAACGATTTTCTCCTCACTCAAAGCCGCAAGCCAGTACTTTGTTTATCAAGGTGAACGACAAAGCGATTTTGAAACGGCTAAAATTTACTTTGAACAAGCGGCAGTTCTTGATCCTGCAAATGCTGCCGCCGATTTTTCTTACGGACTTCGCCTGCTGAACGAAAACCATTATCAGGAATCAGCCGCTCAATTGCGTGAAGCTATTGAAAAAGGGCTTAATACGACGGTTTGTTACTCGTATTTGATTTCGGCTCAAACTTTGTCAAACGAACTCGAACAAGCCGAAAAAACAAATGCCGAAGCCGTTCGTATTTTTCCGTATTCGGTCTTTATCAGAGTTCGCTACGCAAGTTTGCTCGAAAAACTTCACTTAACGGATGAATCTGTGAAACAATACGAACTGGCTCGACAGCTTGACAAAAAACAAGCCGAAACTTGGCGAGTATTGATCAACAATGGAGCTACCGTCGCAAGCCGACGAGCCAGAACCGACACGGAAATTCTAAATTTAATGGAGCTTTATCCGTCGCCTGCGCTTTACGCGGTTTTGACCGAGCGCGAAATCCTCTATCCCGAAGAAAAAGCTAAACTTGATTTTAGCCGTCAATAGAGATTTGTTTTTCCAAAGAGGCAACAGATGATTGAACAAACCGCTATTCAGGAAAATCTGTCAATCGCAACAAAGAATAAAAAACCCTTCGAGAGCTTAACAAAAATTACAGTCATCGCGCGCAACGCTTTCCGCGAAGCCGTGCGCGACCGTGTGCTTTACAATCTCGTGCTGTTCGTCCTGCTGATTACCGCAGCCGCGATTTTTCTCGGCGAATTGACAGCTGGTCAGGAAGCGCGCGTTATTACCAATTTGGGCTTGACGGCGATGCTGCTGTTCGGCGCCTTTATCTCGATTTTCGTCGGCATCGGGCTGGTTTCCAAAGAAATCGAAAAACGCACTGTCTTTGCGATTTTCGCTAAGCCGGTCGGACGCGGCGAATTTCTGGTCGGGAAATATCTCGGACTATGCCTGACCCTCGCCGTTAATGTCCTTGTGATGGGTGTTGGGCTGTCGCTCGCGCTTTTTTACGTAGGCGACGCGTCGCTCGCCGCTTCCGCTTGGAGCGCAGTTTTTCTGATTTTTCTCGAACTGACGATTTTAACGGCGGTCGCAATTCTTTTCTCTTCCTTTTCATCGCCCGCGCTTTCGGCTCTGCTTACATTTTTTGTTTTCATCATCGGTCATTCGAGCAGTGCGCTCAAAGATATGGCGGACAGTCTCGGCACGGCTTCTGCGCAGTTTTTCTTTAATGCGCTTTATTACATCCTGCCGAATCTGGCGTATTTCAATTTCGTCACAGCCGCCGCAAACGGCAAAACACCCTCTGCCAATCACATTTTCGGAGCCGTCGCTTACGCCGCCGTTTACGTTTCAATTCTGCTTGCCGCGTCCGTTTTGATTTTCAGCCGCAGGAATTTCAAATAAAAATGAAAAAGCAACTCTGGCTGTTCGCAATTTTGATTTTGGGTTTTCCGGCGATTTTCGGGTTGAGCCGTTTTCTGGAAGCGAATAAACCGGAGCTTCCGGCGGAAGTTCTCGAACAGGATTTGGCTTTCAGCGGAGCGACGCTGAAAAAAGCCTCGCTCGGTTTTGAAGGCTTGCTCGCCGATTATTACTGGATGAACGCTCTGCAATACGTCGGGCGGAAAGTAATTGAAAGCAAAGAAAACATTCAACTCGACAATTTGCGCCCGCTCAATCCGCGTCTGCTTTACCCGTACATTGACGCGGCAACGACACTCGACCCGGAATTTTCTGCTGTTTACGCTTACGGCTCGGCTGTTCTCCCGGCGGTTGATTCGGAACAAGCCATCAAAATCAGCGAAAAAGGAGTCAACGTGCAGCCCGAAAATTGGCGGATGTATCACAATCTCGGATTTATTCACTGGCAGCTCGGAGATTACAAAAAAGCCGCCGAAATCTACGAATCCGGCTCAGCAAAACAAGGTGCGCCCGTCTGGATGCTAGAGATGAGCGCGAGATTGCGAGCCGAAGGCGGCAGCCGCACGACGGCGCGCGAGATTTATCTGCAAATTTACAATTCGGCGGAAGAAGAGCAGACGCGCGAGCTGGCTGTAAAACGGCTTCAGCAGCTCGAATCACTCGACGAACGTGACGCGATTCGCGCGGCACTGGCAGATTTTCAAAACAAAGCCAATCGCTGCCCGAACAATTGGCGCGAAGCTTTGCCGGTTTTGAAAAACATTAAATTTGCCGGCGGCGTAACGCTGCGTTTTGCCGCAGACAATTCGCCGGTTGATCCATCAGGCGCGGCGTATTTGCTCATTCAAAAGGAAGGCAAATGCGAAGTTGATCTGGATCAAAAAAATTCCAAAATTCCTACTAAATAAAAATATGGCTGTAATTGAAATCGAAAATTTGACGAAAGATTATGAAGTCGGCTTCTGGAAGAAAAAGAAAGTCCGCGCTTTGGACGGATTGAACTTATCGGTTGAGCGCGGCGAGATTTTCGGTTTTTTAGGCGGCAACGGCGCGGGCAAAACCACAACAATCAAGCTTTTAATGCGCCTGATGTTTCCGACTGCCGGAACCGCGAGAATTTTGGGGCGCGACATTTCGGACGTAAAAATGCACGCGCGAATCGGTTATTTGCCGGAAAATCCGTATTTTTACGATTATCTGACAGCGCGCGAGCTGCTCGAATACTTCGCCGAGCTTTTCGGAATAGAAAAAATGGAAAGAAAACGCCGCGTCGAAGATTTGCTTGATAAAGTCGGGCTGGAAAACGCTTCGCGCGGCAAACAGCTTCGCAAATTTTCAAAGGGAATGCTTCAGCGCGTCGGGCTGGCGCAAAGCCTGATTAATGAGCCGGAAATTGTTTTTCTCGATGAGCCGATGAGCGGGCTTGATCCGGTCGGTCGGCGCGAAATTCGCGAATTGATCGCTGGTTTAAAGGAAAAAGGCGTCACGGTTTTTATGTCAACGCATATTTTGTCAGACATCGAAGCTCTCTGCGACCGCGTGGCGATTTTGCGAAAAGGAAAACTTGCGGCAACCGGCAAGCTCGACGAATTGCTTACAGAATCCGGCGAAACTCAATCGTTTGAAATCACTTTGAATGCAACCGCGCCTGAAGCGCTTGCGTCGTTTTTGCAAAATTTAAATTCTGTTTCCGTTGTTCCGACTGCTAGCGGCGCGCGGGTTCAAATCGAGGACGAAAGCCAGATCGAAAAAGTCTTAGCCGCATCGCGAAATTTCGGCGGCAAGCTCGTTTCCGTCCACCCCGTTCGACAATCGCTCGAAGAGCTTTTCGTCCGCGAAACCAAATAGAATTTGTTTGTAGCTTCTTGTGAAGACATAGCGGATTACTAACAAATAAAAAAGGAGGCTATTAAGCCTCCTTTTTTATTCATTCAACTTTTAACCCCGAAATTTGGAATTTAAAATTAGCGCGGTCGTCTTTTTGTTCAAAACCGCTAACGATAAGGGTAAACGGCATTGTCTTATTGGGATCAATTCTTTGTTGCCTGTCATTAGGCAAAACAATCGCCGTTTTTTCCCGGACTACGTTTCCATCCTTATCAACTACTGAGCCGACAACCTCCAATCCGGTTAACGCTTTGCCGGTAAAATTACGCACTACGCCGACCAGACTCATTGATAAATCACCTGATAGGGAACGCTGTTCGGTCGTAAAATCCTCGTTTCTATCAATCACAATTTTGCGTTTCAACTCTTCAAACTCCGGTCCCTCGCGTAAAGCGCCTTCCAATCTCGGTGTCGTATTCACCTGTGGAGTCGGCGTCAGTAAAAGCCAAACTAAAAGCCCGGCGACTACAAGCGTGCCGATGCCCATTACAGCCAGAAACACCGGATTTTTTTTATTTTCCTTCAAATTGCCCTGCGTAATCGAATCCATTTCCAAAACCTCTTTTCCAAGTTTAGACACAAAAAATACGGCTAAAGTTCCCTGCCAAATTAACATACTAAATGATAATTGATAAATGATAATTCATAATCGGCTGAATTTTCAGTTTGATTAAGTGACGTTTGAAAACATAGAATTTTGTGAATGAATCAACCCGAAGTTCTCAAAACCGAAGAAATTTATCGCGGGCGAATTTTTAACGTATCGCTCGCAACCGTTCGCGAACAGGAAAAAACCTACACGCGCGAAATCATCTCGCATCCCGGCAGCGCCGTGATTGTTCCCGTATTCCCTGACGAAACAGTGGCACTCGTGCGGCAATATCGCCATCCGGCGCGAAAATATTTGCTGGAAATCCCGGCAGGCTCGCTCGCACCCGGCGAAGACCCGAAAGCCGGAGCCGAGCGCGAATTGGAAGAGGAAATCGGCGTTCGCGCGCGGAGCGTCGAGAAATTAACCGAATTTTACGTTTCGCCCGGTTTTCTAGGCGAAAAAATGCACATTTTTCTGGCGACGGATTTTATCGAATCCCGTCAAAATCTTGAAGACGACGAGCTTTTGCGAATCGAGCGCGTTCAGCTTCGCATGTGCGGCGAGCTAATCAAAAACAACACGATTGAAGACGCGAAAACGATGATCGGCTTGACCTTTGCCGCCGCGCGTTTCGGGATTCAATTTTTTTGATTTTTTCTGCTAAACTTGCGCCAATTAAATTTGCTTTCTCCCGCAAGACATTATGAAAAAATTGGTTTTCCTGTTCTTCCTGCTCGCTTTTTCCGCTATGCTCGCGAAAGCTCAAACGATGCCCGCCGGAGCCGATCCGAATTTGTGGCAGCGCGCTCTGCAAATTCACAAACGAGCGATTATTGTTGACGGACACAATGACATCACCAGTCCGATGGTTGACGAAGATTTCGACATCGGTTCGGATTCGCGCGGGAAATTTCACCGTGATGGCGGCGATCCGTTTCACACAGACATTGCGCGGCTCAAGCAATCGGGATTAACCGGTTTATTCTTTTCGATTTACGTTGATCGGCGCTTTGCCGAACAGCCGGAAAAAGGCTCGGCGCGCCGCGCGCTCGATTTGATTGACGCTACTTATCGGGCGGTCGAACGCTATCCCGACACGTTTCTTTTCGCCACCACATCCGCTGACATTCGGCGAGCCAAACGCGAAGGCAAAATCGCGGCTCTAATGGGAATCGAAGGCGGACACGCGATAGAAAATTCGCTGTTTGCTCTCAGAAATTTCTACCGTCTCGGCGTTCGCTATATGACGCTGACGCACAACAACACAAACGATTGGGCGGACTCGAATTGGGTTGATCAGGGACGCGAAAAATCGCGTCACAACGGTTTGTCGGATTTCGGCAAGGAAGTCGTCCGCGAAATGAATCGTTTGGGAATGCTCGTTGACGTTTCGCACGTCTCGAACAAAACATTGTCGGACGTTTTGGACATTACGACCGCGCCGGTTATCGCCTCGCACTCATCAGCGCAAGCCCTCGCAATGCATTCGCGCAACATCAACGACGATTTGCTGCGGCGTATCGGCAAAAATGGCGGCGTCGTGATGGTTAATTTTTATTCGGCTTTTATCAGCCAGAAATACCTGGACGACACGCGCGCCCGCGACAAGCGATTGGAACCGGAGCTTAATCGCCTACGCGATAAGTACAAAGACAATAAGCGAGAGTTCGAAGCCGAACGCGAAAAACTGCTCGTCGCCAATCCTGTTCACCCGCCTTCATACACGGTTGTTGTTGATCACATTGACCATATCAGAAAAGTCGCCGGAATTGATTCGGTCGGTATCGGCTCTGATTTTGACGGAGTTGACAGCTTGCCCGAAGGTCTGACGGGAGTGGAAAGTCTGCCGCTCATTACCTACGAAATGCTGCGGCGCGGTTACTCGGAGCAGGATATTCGCAAAGTTTTAGGCGAAAACTTTCTTCGCGCATTTGCTCAAGCCGAACGAGTCGCCAATATTTCAACCCGCAAAATCAGCGGCGAAGGCAGTTTGAAACGAATTGGCAAGTAAATGTAACACCAGCAAATTGCTGGTGTTACATTTACTATTTATTTCGTTTCCGGTGCAGTTTCGGATAGTTGATCTGGACAGTTGCGAGCGTTGCCAGTATAAGAAAAACGAGAGCGTTGGCAGGCGTTCTCAGCGGAAAATCAAAGAAGCTGTGAACCACGATTCCCAAACAACCGGCAAGAGCGCCTAAAGCTACGCCGCGGCGAAAGCTATCGCGCGAGTTTGTCATAACTTGCCAGCCGCGCCAGAAAAGCAAAAACAAAAACGCCGCCAGACAGACAAAACCCAGAATGCCGCTTTCAGCCAGAATCTGCACATAGTCGTTGTGCGCGCGCTCGACGCGATAAACACCGTTCCAAGTGTCGTAACGAGTATAAGCCGAGCCTAAAGCGTCAAACCCAACGCCCAAAATCGGATTGTCGCGAAAGACCTGCAAAGATGTTTGCCAGAAATGCAGCCGCCCGTTGCTGATGTCGTCGCCCGAATTCCCCAGACCGACGGCGCGTAGCAAATCGTTGTCGCCGCCGAGCACCAAAACAATTCCGATCAAAGCCAAAACAAGCATAAACGCGCCCGCCGCAGATAAAAGCCTGCGGCGCAGTGAAGATTTTTTCTCATCGTCGCGCGATTTTGCGGCTCGCTGGCTGAAAACGGTCAGAAAACCGATGATTGCCAAAAGGCTCAGCATCGCGCCACGCGAGCCTGTAAAAATCAGCGCCACGCACATCATCACGGCGGCAAAAACTTGCAGCGTCCACAATTCTTTTTCAATCGCTCTCGCGTAAAGCAAACCGAGCGCGAGCGCGATTGTCATTTCCATCAGCGCGGCGAAATGATGGCGGTTGACATACGTGCCAAACGGAATGGCGCCCGGGTTAAAACGAGACCAATAGATTTTGCCCTCGCTGCTAAAGCCTTGAATAATGGCAAAAACCGCAATTCCCAAGCCGAAAACCAAAATGGTAATCGTTACGGCGCGCAGCCGTTTCTGATCGCTGATAAAAGTCAACGCGGCGGCGAAATAAATCAGATAAACAAACAGTTGGACGAGAAAAAGCCGCGTTGAGCCGGGATCGAGTGAAAGCGCTGCCGCGGCTGGCGTGCCGAGCAGTTGGTTAAAAGTGGAAACATCGCGCAAGGGCAAAAGCTGTATGCAGCCGATCAAAAACAAACCGAGAAGCGGAACGAGAAGCAAACTGCGGCTGATGCGAAATTCCCTACGGATCGCCGCGTCCCAGAGCCACAATAAACCGATTACAGCTGCGCCGATTGCCTGCAAGCCCAAAGCCCAATAATCAACGGCACCGTAACCGATAACCGACAATATCAACCACGCGCACAAAATAAAAACTATTATGCTGCTCGCCCGCGTCGGCTTATCTTCAATCACTGTTGCGCCGATCCAATCGGAATCGGGATGAACAATTTTTTCTTCTTTAACCACTGAGTTTAATTTTTTACGGCAGAATCAATTTTCTGCAAGCTGAAATCGTCAAACCAGATTCGCCCGACCAAAGCACATGGCGACAAAACGCAGGCGGCGCGCGCCAACCTGATGTTGATCGCCTCAATCTTCGGCGAAGTAGCAAAATCCACAGTTAATTGCTGCCAGTCGTTATCGCCCGTCGGTACAGCCGGAGATGCAGCTAAAATCTTGCCGTCGGCTGCATCTTCAACGTTCCAAAGCACGGTTGCGCTCGTTTTCAATCCTGCGGTTCGGACGTAAAACGAAAGTCTGTAACGCGCACCGGGTTCGACCGTTACGATTTGCGAAACCTGACGCAAATCCTGCCCCGAAATTGTTTTGAATGCAAACTGCAAGCTGCGCGTTCCGCTGCGACGAGTCGATGTATCAAAAGCGATTGCAGGTTCGGCGCCGTCCGGGATAAACCATGAAAACGGGAGCGGAGCGGCTGGAGTCGAAATACGGTCGGTTTCGAAATCGGCGTTTGAGATTGTTCCGACCGCAGTTTTTTCCGGATCTTCGGTAGCCGGAAGCTCATTGTAAATCGTTTGGGCGAGACGAAAACGTTTTGCTTCGAGCAAAGAGTTAAACAATGCTCTGCCTTCGTCTTTGTGGGCAAGCCTTTGTTCTTCGGAAAATCCTTTCCAAATGCTTAGAGCCTGTTCAAATTTGCCGTCTTTCGCCAAAAAACCGATCAGGGCGGCGTGCGCTTCGGTCGAATTTCCGACGCGACGCAAAATTTCATCAATATTGTTCGCTCCGAACGTTTGCATTGCCGCGGCGACGGCGGGCGCGGCGTAAGTCGCCGGATTTTGCCGCGCGGCAAAGCCTATTTCGTTAAAGGCTTCGTCGGTTTCGCTGCGTCGTAGCAGAATATTACCGAGCGTCCAGCGAATCTGCGCATAAGCCGGAGCCAGCTCGACGGCTTTTCGCATCGCTTTTTCCGCGCCATCAGAATCGCCTGTACGCTCGCGCATCTTGCCCAAAGCGAGCCACAACCGAAAATCGTGGGGCGAAAGCGCAGTCGCACGTTCGTATTCGCGCAAGGCTGCGGCGTCGGCTTCCGGCGAAAACGTCTTTTCGCTAACTGTGCCGAGCGCGTAGTGCGGCAGCGACAAATCCGGCGCGAGATTAATGGCAAATTCGGCAAGCTCTGCAGCGTCGGCTTGTTCGGCAACCGATTGAGCGAGACACCAGCGAACGGCGAAAAATGCCGCCATGAGCAGCAAAATCGCCGGCAAAACGAGCAAAACCCGGCTTCGAAAAGTTGAAAGTTTAATTGCGGCTGTATTCACTTAATTTTGAGTTCGAGTTTTGAATTTTGAGTTCAGCATTCAAAATTCAAAACTCATTAATCTAAAAACTCGTCGAGCGGCTCTACGCGGAAAGAGGCGCGTTTAAGCTCGACTTCGACGCTCTCGCATTCGCGTCGCAGCTCGCGCAGTCGTTCGGGTTTGATTTTGTTGGAGGAAAGCAGAATCTCGTTAACCTCGTATTGGCGACAAATTTCGGGAATCGAGCCGTTTCCGCCAAGCACGCGCAAACCGCGAATCTTTTTGCCCTTTTTCAATGGATCGTCATCTACAAAACCGATAGGTTTGTAATTAAGCTGAGGATTATTATAAATCTCTCGCAAAACCAGTTCGCCGCCGTCGCCGGCACCGTAAATCAAAACCCGACGCCCGTTCGGAGCCTGCGGAGCGGGCAAAAATTCCCGGAAAAGGCGAAACGCGAGACGGCTTCCGGCGAGCGCTAGAAACAAAATTATGGCATCGAAAAAGAAAACCGTCCGCGAAAAATATTCAAAACGATATAGCGCGAGCAGCACCAAGATGCTCAACGCCGAACCGCCAGCGACGCCTTTGGTGTAGGTTGATAAATCTTTGAGGCTTGTATAACGCCAAATACCGCGATAAACACCGGCAAAGAGAAACGCAAAAAGCTTGCAAACGATCAGAATCGGCAGCGATTTTAAGAAAAGCTCCCAATTCTGTTCGTGTTCGAGCGAGCCGAAAGTTAAAATGTAAGCTCCGTAATACGCTAAAGAAATCAGCAAAACGTCAAGGATGACTTCAAAAATTCGCCGTTTGTGCGAAAGGTCTAGCAAAAAGGCGAAGGCGGCTTTCTCCTTGAGAGCTTCGTCGGATTGTTCTTCGTAAACGTGGACATTGCCCAGATAAACGCCGACAATCGTCAGCGCAACAATAAACACGCCGACCAACGCGAGACTCTGATCCGCTCGCAACTCACGTACGGCAAACGCCAAAGCGCCCGCCATTGCGGCAAACCCATACAGCATCAAAACAGCCGAGCGCTCCGATAAACCGAGCGCCACGAGCCGGTGCGAAGTGTGGTCGCGCCCGCCCTGTGAAGCCTTTCGCCCCCACAATTTGCGTAAAACCGTGACAAAGGTCGTATCGAAAATCGGGACGAAGAGAGTCAAAACCGGAACCGCCAGAACGGAAAAAATGCTCCGCGATTGCCCGCCGTTGTTGTTGAGCAAAACCGTGCTGGCGAGAAAAAACCCGACAAACATCGAGCCGCTATCGCCCATAAAAATCGAAGCCGGATTAAAGTTGTAACGCAGAAAACCGGCGAGCGAGGCGATAAAAGCCATCAACAGCAAAAGCTCGTTCGTCTGCCCGTTAACCGCCATTGTCAGAGCAAGCGCAGAGGCGGCGATTCCGGCGATTCCGACCGCCAAACCGTCCATATTGTCGAGCAGATTGATGGCGTTCGTGATGCCGACGAGCCAGAATGCCGTGATGAAAATATTAAAAAGCTCGGATTCAGTCCACGGCAAAACCAAACCGAATCCGACGATGATTGACGTTCCCACAAGCTGACCGAAAAGTTTTTGATACGGTTTGACGTGTAGAATATCATCAATCAAACCGACAAAAAAAAGCACGGTGCTGCCGGCAATAACGACGACTGATTGCGTCGTATGCGGAAGAAAAAACAAATAAGTAAGAATCGTCGCCAGATAAATCGCCACGCCGCCCATCATCGCAGTCGGGCGTTTGTGCCAGCGGTCGGATTTCGGCTTGGCGACAAAACCGATTTTATGAGCCGCCTCGCGGACAATGTAAGTCAGAGCAAGCGATAAAACAAGCGTGATTGCGGCAATTAAAAACGGGTTGAGAGGAATCGAAAACATAAACGGGAATCTTTCCTAAAACTGCTCAGAAAGTTTGTTTTAACTCATCCACCTGCAAAAAATTATATCTTTAAACGGCATCAATTTGCCCAAGCATTGCTCGCTGGGAGCAATCAAAATTCAAAACTTCCGTAAAGGCGCCGAATATCGGCTAACAATCTTTCTTTTGAATATTTTTGGCGAACAAAACTCGCTCCTGCTGTGGCGAAATTGTCTCGCAATTTCTTGTCTTTGACAAGCCGCTTTAAGCCTTCAAAGAAACTTTCAGCATTGTCCGAACGAACCGCAATTCCCCGCAAACCAATAGTGTAGCCTAAATTTCCTTCTTCCGAAGCTTCTTCCGCGCCGAGCAAATCTACGACACCGCCGACGGCGGTCGAAATCACCGGGCGCTCATTCGCCATTGCTTCGATCAGCGTCAGGGGCGTTCCTTCGTTGAAGGAAGTTAAAGCTACAATGTCGAGCGCTGGATAGAAAACGTCTTCATCGTTTCGCTCGCCGAGAAAGACCGTGTTTTTTAAATTTAATTCGGAAGCTTCTTTTTCCAGATTACGACGCAAATCGCCGTCGCCGATAACGATAAATCGAACCGGAGGCAAATCGTTTTTTTCAGCGTCGGTTTGCCACCGTTTAGCGACTCGCAAAAAAAGCGAATGGTTTTTGACCTGCGTCAATCTGCCGACGATTCCGACTAAAATTTCATCGTCAGGAGCGTTAAGCTCAACTCGCAAAATCGGTCTTTTCTCGCGCCAATTTTCAAACGGGGCAAGATCAATTCCAAGCGGAACGATTTCAAATTGCACTGCGCGCCCGACGCGATATTTTTCGTTAATCTCCCAACGCTGGCGCTCGCTCAAAACAAATATTTTATCCGTCGCCATTCGCGCCAAGACGCGCTCGATTGTCAGAAAAAACGCGGTTTTCAGTCGCCCGTAATAACTGTGAAAAACGTGACCGTGATAAGTGTGAATGAAATACAGCGGGCGCGGGCGTCCAATGAGCGTGGAAAAAGTCAGCCAGCGATAAGCGAAACCGGCAACACGCCCTAAAGTTCCGGCTTTGGCGGTGTGCGTATGAATGATAACGGGTTTTTCGTGTCGGAGGAAACGATAGATTTTCCAGAGAGAAACGATGTCTTTCGGCGACAGCTCGCGGCTCATTTCGGGTATTAAAATTGGTTCGACGTCGTGTTGCCGCGCGAAATAGCTCATATCGCCTTCATTCGCCGGAACGCTGCCGCAGATGAGAGTCGTGTCAAATTCGTCCTTCAGACCTTCTGTCAGCCAGACAACGTGCCGCGCCGGACCGCCCGTGTTCAGACGTGCGATTAAACGGACGACTTTGGTTTTAGCGGGTTGTTGCTGCCGATTTGTCTGCTGGATTTTCAGTTCTTCGATTCGATTTTCTATTCAAAATCTTGGCTTGATTTTGAATTTTCAACCTTGCGTTAATCTTCCATCCGAAAAACCGTGTTCGGGTCGTCTTCGTGGCGTATTTCGTCAATCGGTTCTTTTTTTCCGGCGCCCATGTAAAGTCGATTCGGGCAATTAATCACCACGCCGGGAACCGAACCGACGTTTTTGTAAGCGTGTGCGACGCCTTTCGGTATGATGACAGCCTGCGGATTATCAGCGCCGACAAACAAAGTCATCATCCGCCCGAAAGTTTCCGAAGCCGGGCGATTGTCCCAAACGCGCAGCTTAAAATTCGAAGGACCGATAAAACAAAACAAATCGGCTTGTTCGACGTGTTCGTGCGGACCACGCTGAATGCCCGGCTCGGTCACGGAAATATAACCCATCACGGGATAAAACTCTTCGCTGAGCTCGTCGTGGCGAAACAATTCCGCCAGCCATCCGCGCTCGTCAACGAATTTCTTGAGCGGATAAATTACAACATCCGGAATCTTGCCTTTTATGAACGTTCTGTTTTCTGACATTCGATTATCAACCTAATTTATTTTCGAGCGTAAACGAGAAACATATTCGACAAATGGCGAAAAACTGGAGCGTCAGCCAATTTATCGTCAACCGCATCCCACGATCTCAGCAGCGGAGGCATCACCGAAGGAGCCAATCTTTCCACCCAAATCCAAGGTCCGCTGTAAACTCCGTGAATTTTAACGTCTGCAAAACCCGCCGTTTTCGACGCTTTGTCCAATTCGCCGTGAGTGTGGAAAAACTGTTTCAGGCTGGTTAATTTGCTGGATTTCATCGAAGCTACGATTCGATTGACCGGATAATAAAAATTCGATTGAAAGAGCGGCGCAGCCGTAATCAAAGCAACGCCGCCCGGCTTTAACACGCGATGAATTTCCCGAACACACGGATTTATATCCGGCAAATAGCGCAAAACTTCGATACATAAAACATAATCGAAGCTTTCGCTTTCGTAAGGCAGATTATCAACATCGCTTTGCTTAAATTCGATGTCCGGGTTGATCTGACGCGCTTGTTCAAGCATATCAGCCGAGCCGTCAACGCCGGAAATATCAAAGCCGCGTCCTCGATAGCGCGCCAAATGATAGCCCGTCCCGCAGCCGACATCGAGCATTTTTTTACCCTCGGCGCGTTCCGGCAAAAAGCGGTCAAGCCACATGTTTAAACGTTTGCGGCTGTAAACGAAACAATTTTGATACGGATCTTTTTTGATTTCTTCGTATCTTTGTGCGAAAAGCGCGGATTGTTCGGAATGTACGTCAACCGCTAGTTTTTTTTGTAATTCTTCAGCACTGCTCATTTTTATTCGTAATTTCCAAAGTTTTTCAGATAATTTCTTTATGAGTTCAATGTTCGAGTGATTTCAGCCGTTTCAGCCATCGAGAGCGAGCGCATTTCAAATTTTTCGCGGCAATCTCGATAGACTTCCAAAACCCGACGCAAAAACGCCAGATTGTTTTCCGTGTTTGCGCCGAAATTGTGCGGATGCCACCACAGATGAATAATTTTATTTTCACGCGCGGCGGCTTCGATACTATTTTTCAAACGCCGGAATCTCAATTCATCAATCCACTTTTGGCTCGTTCGTGCCGGACGAAAAAAATAACTCGCGCGAACATTGGCAATTTTCGGATTCGCCCAAATTTCCGACCAATCAATCAAATGCTGTCCCGCTAAATTCAAATGCGTGTCTGCAAAACGCCCTAAACGCTGAAATTTGCTGCTTTTCCCGCCCGGACTAAGCTGATACATCCATTCGGGCTGGTTCCCGCGCAGACAATTAATTCCGCGTTCGATAAGAATCGTTTCATATTCGGCATTGTGATGATTGCGCGGAAAAACGATCGAAGAAATTTTCGCGCCTTTTTCCGCCGCGAGAGCGATTGCGCTGTCCAAATCGGCGGCAAAAGTTTCGCGCGATTGACCTTTTTCCAGGCAATAATAATGCGAAAAAGTATGCGTGGCAATTTCCTGTCGCGGCGTCCCGGCAATTCTGTCAATCAAGCTGGGAGCAAAATGGAATAAGTCATCCTGTTCGGATTTTCCGATCGGTTCGTCATACGGTGAAAGCTTTCGGTTTTCGTAATCGGGCAGCAGTTTCGGCGTATAATCTTTTAGCTCGTCCTTCGATTTGGCGAATAAAAATCCAACCGTCGCCCAAGTTACTGCAATGTCAAATTCGGAAAAGAGCCGCAGCATTTCCGGCACGGCGCGGCGAACGCCGAGCAGATTTTCCCGATAAGCGCCGTCGGTCGTGAAATGGTCGCGAACGCCCCAATGAATCTCAAAATCGAGCGAGATGACCAAAGCTCCGAATTTTACTTTCCCGTTTGTCATCGAGAATCAATCAATAAATCGTTCAAACCACAATTCCAACATCAACAGAGTCCACAATTGCCAGCCGTTATCTTCTCTGCCTGCAACGTGTTCGTCAATCAAACGCCGAACGCGCCCGGTGTGAAACAAACCGCGCTTTTGCGCCGTTTCCGAAAGCAGCGAGCCGCGCAGGAAATCTTTCAGCGACGTGCGAAACCAGGACGCAACCGGAACGTCGAAGCCCATTTTGCGGCGATAAATTACTTCAGGCGGAACGAGCCGCGAAGCCGCTTTTTTCAAAAGACTTTTTGTTTCGGTCGAACGTATTTTCAAATCCGCGGGCAAGCTGGCGGCAAACTCGATAACTTTATGATCCAGAAACGGCGAGCGCCCTTCGAGCGAAACCGCCATCGTTGCAATATCAGCCTTGACCATCAAATCGTTCGGCAGATAGGTCATTATATCGGTCAGGAGAGTCGCGTCAACGACGCCTACGCCGTTTGCCTGTTTAAACCAATGCTCGGCGAGTTTGATCGGCGACGAACCGTTTAAACGAGCGCGAAAATCCGGCGTATAAAGCTCTTCCTTCAACTCGTTTTTAAACTTTGCAGCCCAGTTAAAATAACGCTCGACGGTCGGCAGCGATGCCGCCTGCAAAAATCGTTTGGCGTCTCTGACGCGATTTTTTTTCAGATTTGAGGCGGGAACCAGATCAAAGGCTTTTTCGAGCAGATTCTTCCGCAAAAAAGCGGGCAGCCGGTGATATTTTTCCGCCAGATTCATCGCCGCGTGCCGTTCATAACCGGCGAATGACTCGTCGCCGCCGTCGCCGTTAAGCGCGACCGTCACATATTTGCGCGTCTCGCGCGCCATATAATATGTCGGAATCGCCGACCAATCGGCGTAAGGCTCGCCATAATGTTCAACCAGCGTCGGCAAAACTTCCATTGCGTCGGGTTTGACGACGAATTCGCGATGTTCAGCGCCGATGTGTTCCGCGACGCGTTGGGCGTATTGCAATTCGCTGAATTCTTTTTCTTCAAAACCGATGGAAAACGTTTTAATCGGTTTGTCGCTTTGTTCAGCCATCAGCGCGGCGACCATCGAAGAATCAACGCCGCCCGATAAAAACACGCCGAGCGGGACTTCCGAAATCATTCTAAGACGCGTTGATTCGCGGACAATCCGTGTGGTTTCTTCGATTGCTTCCCGTTCGCTGATTTTTATTTTTTTGGAAAAATCGGGCATCCAGTAACGCTTGGTTTCGATTTTTCCGTCTTTCCAGCGCAGCCAATGTCCGGGTTCGAGCTTGCGGATTTGTTTAAAAGCCGTTTTCGGCGCGGGAACCGCAAGATACGATAAATAATTGTCGAGAGCGTCGAAATCAATTTCGCGCGAGATGCTTTCGTGCTGCAAAAGAGCGCGAAATTCCGAACCGAAAATCAAATCACCATTCGACTGATGGGAGTAAAGCAGCGGCTTTTTACCGATGCGGTCGCGGGAGATGAAGAGAGATTTTTCCCGCTCATCCCAGATCGCAAAGGCAAACATTCCGCGCAGAAATTGAACGCAGTCGACTCCGTAACGGTCGTAAAGATGAACGATTATTTCGGTGTCGCAATTAGTGTAGAAACGATGCCCGCGCTCTTCCAAATCCCGGCGCAGTTCCTGAAAATTATAAACTTCCCCGTTATAAACAATCGCCTTTGTGCGGTCCTCGTTGAAAATCGGCTGTTGCCCGCCCTTGAGATCAATAATTGCCAGACGCCGCATCGCCAGACCGACGTTTTCCTTGACATAAAATCCGTCTTCGTCCGGTCCGCGATGAAGAATCGCCCGGTTCATTTGCTCTAAAACGTCGCGCTCGACCGAACGCGCATTTGCATTAACGATTCCAACAATTCCGCACATTCGATTTTTAAGCCCTGCCAAGCATTCTTTGTCTTACTCGCCGATGATCCAATTCCCGCAAAGCGTTTCGGTTTTCTCTTCTTTCCTGCCAGACAGTCCAACCGACGGCAATAAAAATAAAAAGAAAAACTTGAATTTGCGCGCGCTGTCGATACGCCATTCCGACGTTTCCCTGGAAAATCGAATAAGCGATGGTCAGCATAAAAGTAAAAAACAAAATGCCAACCGAGCCTCGAAACCGGTGCCTGATGGTGTAATACAATCCTAATATCAGGAACGGAATAGAAGCCCACCATAAAATCATCTCCGGCAAAGTGATTGCCTGTCGCACATTTCTGATCTGCCATGGAAACGGCGCTAACATCAGATAAGTAAATCCGACCGGAATCGCGGAAATTGCGCCTTCGGGCGTCGAAACGTCCAAATCTTCGCCGAAGCTGGAGCCCTTATCTTTGCTAATATCGCTCTGCGCCGTAACGAGCGATTTTCTGGTCTGCTGAATTTTTTCCAAGTCGCTGATCGCCTCGATTTCCTTGCCCGCGCGCTGCAAAATGCCCAATTGCGTAATTCCCAAACCGATCAAAAAAAGCGCGCCCAACCTTCTGAGGACAGAGCGCCCGTTGATGGTGTCTGTTCCGACGGCGAAGCTTCCGACAACTGCGACCGCGACCATATAGAAGATATAAAAACGCAATGAAATAATCCCGAAAAGCGAAAGTACGAGAATTAACAAAGACACATAATCAAATTCTTCCAGCAAATTTAACAAAGCAATCATCGTCGCGACGAGGAGAAAAATAATAAAGCCGTCCTTTAAAACCTGGCTCGACCACAAAACCAGAGAAGGACAAAAAGCGACGATAATCGCAGTCATTTTAGCAACACGAATGTTGTTGAAGATTTTGTGAGCAACGATGTAAATTGCCGGAGCCGTCGCCGCGCCGACAACACAGCTAAAATACTGAACCGCCAGCATATTCTGACCCACAATCGTGTAAACAAAAGCGACGATGTAATACATTCCCCAGCCGGAGTGAGCGGTCGAAAGAACCTTTTGGCTGATTTCATCATAAAGAGGCGCTTGTCCGAACCAAATCTCTGACAAACGCCAGCCGCGGGCGTCATAGGTCAGAGAATCTCCGCCGAAGAATTCATACAAACCGAAAACGTGAACCAACGTTGCGACCAAAATCCTGACAAGCAATGCGCCGAGAAAAACCTGAAGCAGAAATTCGTTTTCCTGCTTTGAACGCCGGAGAATCGAAAACGCGATTAACGAACAAACAGCGCAAAAGAGCGAAGCGAGAAAGCCGTATGGAAAAAGAAAGAGCGAAACTCCGATTCCAACAATGACGCAAATGATAACAACCAGCTTTTCCATTTAGTTATTAAAACAGAGAACCGAGTTATTTGCTAAAACGAAAGCCGACATTTTCGATTACCTTTTCAGCAAAAATCGGTTAATTCATCCGAAACAATTATGCGGCTTGCAGCATTTTGCGCGCTCCTGCGCCGTTTTGAGCCAGGCGTTTGAATTCTCTTTCAAGAAAATCATATTGTTTCTCAATATCAAATCGTTCCAAAACGATTTCCCGTCCTCGTTTGCCAAAATCTCGACGCATCTCGGCATCGTTGAGCAGGATTTTTAAACCTTCGTACCAGTCATCCTCATTTTTCGCCAAAAATCCGCTTTTTCCTTCTTCGATATTTTCCAAATTGGAACCAAGCGCGCTGCCGACGACGGGCAATCCGGTGCTCATATATTGAATGGTTTTAAAAAAGAATTTATAAGGTCCCCATTCGCTGTCAGTCACGGGCACGATTCCTATGTCGCTCTCTTGCAACAGCGACGGTTCCTGTTTGTAATTCCAACTGAAAAATTCTACGTCTAATCCTTCGTATTCGACCGGATCATCGGCAATTACTCTCAAAGTAAAATCCATTTCCTGCCGCAGCCTGCGCATTGCCGGAACGGCGACCCCAATGTTGAACTGGTTAGTCCGCGAACCAACCCAGACGATGATCGGTTTTTTGTTAACTTTCTTGTCCGGCAAAGGTTTGTAGCGCTCGGTATCAACGCTCATTGGAACGATGTGAACTTTATCGCTATATTTTTCGGCGTAATCCGCGAGCGCCCGGCAAGCCGCGAAAACCGCGTCGCTCATTTCAAACAGCTTATTGACTTTGGAAACGAATCTGAGCCTGGTGAAAGCTCCGTTCGCGGCGCTGTGAAGCGGAATAAAAAGCGGTTCGTCCAAATCGTAAACCATCGGCACATTCCATCGGCGAACGATTCTTTCAATAATCGCCGGACCGATAATCGCCGCTTCTCGATAAACAAAAACCAAATCCGGCTTTTCCGCCGTGAGAGCGTTTTTGAGCTGTCGTGCAAAGGCGTGAACAATCATCGAGCCTTTTTTGACGACTTGTCCGGGCTGGTGAAGAATGTCGGTCAAATCTTTGTCCGTGAAAGACAAAAACTCGACCTCAATGCCGCGGCGCGCAAGCTCTTTCGACCACAATTCGATGCGAAACCGCTGTCCGGCGCAAAAATCAAGCTGGTATGGAACAATAGCTAAAACTTTCATTGATTACCGATAAAAATTATTCAATCACAAAATGCAAAGATAAAATTTCAAATGTTAAATCACTTTTTGACGACAAATGCCAGCATATCTCTGTTTCCGAGTAAGTCAACCGTTCTGATTGCGCTCTTAAACGCCAGATTTCTCAGATTGGCGGTTTGCAGATTTTCGCTAAAACTTCTCGAAAAAGCCGAAAAAGTGGCGGTCTTTAAGATTTTCCAGCCGTGTTTTTTGAGAATAAAGCTCAAGGATTTCGGGTTATAACCGTATTTATGAAACGGCGGATGAAGCGGCGAAAGCCGGCAAGACCAATTCCTGCCGCGAACTCTGAAATAAACATCCACTAGTTTTGTCGTCAGCGATTGCGTGTTCGGAACTTCGAGATAAACTATTCCGTCATCGTTCAAAAATTCTTTCAGATTTTCCAAAAGCTCGTGCGGAGTTTCGACGTGTTCAAAAACGTGATGCAGCGTGATCACGTCGAATTTGCGACCTTTCAATTCCTCGCAAGTTTCCAACAAACCGTTATAAACGGTGGCGTTAAAACGCTCTTTGGCAAACTCGCAAAAACGCGGCGAAGGCTCGACGCCGACTGCCTCAAACCCGTTTTCGGCTGCCGCCGCAACAAACACGCCTTTACCCGCTCCGACATCTAAAAGCGTTCCGTGCGAAACAAAATTCTTGATAAAAGCGAGCCGATGCAGATACATCTGATTGGTGTTATCGTCGCCGGCGTCCGATTGGTATGTTTCAGGGTTGTTGTAGTGTTCGGCTTCTAGAAACTCGACGCCGTTGATTTGCGGATTAGTGTAAATAAAACCGCAGTTGCGGCATTCGACGACGTTTGTAAAAAGATGCGGCTCGGCATTCGGATCGGCGCCCGAATATTCCCGATTGCCGCGCACGCCGAGAATTCTTTCGTTCATCTCTCCGCAAACAAGGCAATTAACCTCAGTTTTAAATGCTTTTTCCAGCCGCTTATTCATTCGACAACTATGATTGTTGAGACTGGTGCGTGAGTTCCTTTTTCCACCAGTTTACCGTTTCTTCAATTTGCTCCAAAAAGCTCCGGGAAGATTTCCATTTTACCTCTTCTCGAAGCCTGGTCACATCGGCGACCAAACTTTTCGGTTCATCGCGAGGCGGGATGATCGCCCCGAATTCAATATTTTCGCGGTTTCCGATTAAATCTGCAATCTGCAAGACCACTTCTTTGATCGTTCGCGCCTCGCCCGAAGCTACGTTGACCGCTCCCTGCACCTCAGAATCAAGCAAAGCAACAAAGGCTTGGGCGCCTTCTTTCGTGCTCATAAAGTCGCGAATTTGATTGCCGTGCGAAGTTTTGGCGATCTCATTTTTCAGCAAAGCCTGCGTCACAGAAGCGACAAGACGCTTCGGAGCCTCGTTTTCTCCGAACAAAAAGAAAATCCTGCCCCAGGCGAAACTGACGCCTATGGCTTTGGCGTATTTTTCTAAGGTTAGATACAAAGCCGCTTTTGAAACGGCATACAGCGTCTGTGGTTCTAATCGAGAATTTTCCGCAATAACATCATCTTTTGGCGCATATTCGGAAATGCTTCCGGTGGCAACGATTCTTTTTCCACCGTTCTCAACAAACTGTTGAACGAGATGAAAACTGGCTTTAATCCAATCGAGATTTTCCGGCGCTTCCCAAAACTTGCCATGTTCGACGTACCAGGCAAAATGAAGCAAATGCGTCGGACGTGTTGCTTTTAACAATTCCTTTGTTTCACTCGGATCAAGCAAATCGGCTCGATGCCAGATCACATTTTCATCTGATGTCGGAACCGAGGGTTGAGAGGTTACGGCGTGAACCGTAAAGCCTCTTTCGATTAATGGAGCAATTGCGCGCGCCCCGACAAATCCGGTCGCACCGGTTAGCAAAACACTTTTCATAAACAGATTTTGAGCCGTTTTAAATTAACGATTTTATCCGCAGTCAAAAGGCTCTGTGGAGCTTGAGCTTCTTCAGAGCCTTCGAGAGAGAAATCAGTATAACATATTGATTTTTCGGACTTAAAACGGAGAATCGAATTCAGCCAAAAGCGGCAGATTTTTGTCGCGCTCGGATAAGATCGGATTCCGGGCGTTCCATTTGATTCCGATTGCCGAATCGTTCCAACGAATTCCGGCATCAGCTTCGCCAACATAAAGACTGTCAACTTTGTATTGAACGACCGCTCGCTCGGTCAAGGTACAAAAACCGTGAGCAAATCCTTTCGGAATGTAAACCGCTCGATGATTCTCCTCGGAAAGCTCAATCGAATCCCACTGTCCAAAAGTTTCTGACTCGCGGCGCAAATCTACAAAAACATCGAGAATTTTTCCCTGCACGGTGCGCACGAGCTTCGTTTCGGTATGCGGCGGCAGCAGAAAATGCAAGCCTCTAATCGTGTTAAGCTGAGTGGAAAGCGATTGATTTTCCTGCATCCATTCGGTTTGCAATCCGTTTGCTCGGAAAATCTCCCGATCGTAAGTCCGCATAAAATAGCCTCTTTCATCGCCGCGCGGGGCGAGGCGTATTTCATAAGAACCTTTCAGCTTAAGAGGTATGACTTCCATACTTTTATTTCCCCTTGTAAAATTCGATTTGCTGCTGTGTTAATTCGATTAAATCAGCATTTTCCTTAAAACCGTTGTACCATTCGACAGTCATTTCAAGCGCCTCACTCAAATTGAGCTTCGGTCGCCAGCCGAGTAGGGTTTTCGCTTTGGTGCTGTCGAGCTTTAACAGGTTTGCTTCGTGCGGCTGATTGCCTTCGGCGATTTCCCAATTAACAGGCGCACTCCAGATGCGTTTGATTTCTTCCAGTACAGCGCCGACCGGTTTTGAATCTTCTTCGGAAGGTCCGAAATTCCAGGCATCGGCAAAGTTCCACTCGCCGCTATAAAGCTTTTCGGCTAATAACAAATAACCCGCCAGCGGTTCGAGCGCGTGCTGCCACGGTCGAATTGAATTCGGATTGCGAATCGCGAGCGGCTTGCCGAAAATCAGCGAGCGAAAAACATCCGGCAGAAGACGATTTTCAGACCAATCACCGCCGCCGATCACATTTCCGGCGCGCGTCGTGGCAATCAAAGTTTGGCTTTCAGCGAAAAACGAATTTCGATACGCCGAAACAACCAATTCCGCGCAAGCTTTGCTGTTTGAATACGGATCAAAGCCGCCAAGCGGCTCGTTTTCGCGGTAAGCCCAAATCCATTCTTTGTTTTCGTAAACTTTGTCGGTTGTAATTATGACGACCGCTTTGACCGATTCGGTTAGGCGAACGGCTTCCAAAACGTTGATTGTGCCGATAACGTTTGTCGTGTAGGTTTCGACTGGCTGGCGGTACGAACGACGGACGAGCGGCTGGGCGGCGAGGTGAAAAACGATTTCGGGCTGGAATTCGCTCGCGACCCGCTCAAAATCCTGCAAATCGCGAATGTCGCCGATAACTGACCGAACACGGCTTTCGATTTTCAGATTTGTAAAAAGATTCGGCTCGGTTTCGGGTGCCAGCGAAAAGCCGCAAACTTGAGCGCCAAGCATTTCAAGCCAGAATGCGAGCCAGCCGCCTTTAAATCCGGTGTGCCCCGTAATTAAAACTCGTTTTCCGTGCCAAAAGTCGTCGGTCATTACCAAATCTTCCAAGGCGCAATCCCTTTTTCGATCAATTCTTCAAGATAAAGCTTGTCTCGCAGTGTGTCCATCGGTTGAAAAAAACCGTAATGCAGAAAAGCGTTCATTTGCTTGTCGCGCACCAAATTTTCCATCGGCTCGCGCTCCCAAATCGTTTCATCCGCTTCGATGTAGTCAACGACTTTCGGATTCAAAACAAAAAAACCGCCGTTGATCCAGCCTCCGTCTTCGGGTTTTTCCCGAAAGCCTTCGATTCGTTCACCATCGAGAACGAGAGCGCCGAAACGTCCGGGCGGTTGAACGGCGGTTACGGTGGCAAGTCTTCCGCTTTGTCGGTGGCTCTTGATTAAATTGCCAAGGTCAACGTCCGACAAACCGTCACCGTAGGTAAAGCAAAAATCTTCGCTGCCCAAATATTCGCGCACACGCTTTAATCTGCCGCCGGTCATCGTTTCGATTCCCGTGTCAACCAAAGTCACACGCCACGGCTCGGCGCGTTTTTGATGAACTTCAACTCGGTTATTCGACAAATCAAAAGTCACGTCCGAAGTGTGAACGAAATAATTGGCGAAATATTCTTTGATAACATAACCGAGATAACCGCAGCAGATTATAAAATCGTTGATTCCGTGTGCGGAATAAAATTTCATAATGTGCCACAAAATCGGCTTTCCACCGATTTCAATCATCGGCTTCGGCTTGACTGATGTTTCCTCGCTGATGCGACTGCCGCGCCCGCCCGCTAAAATTACTGCTTTCACTTTTCTCCTCGTTCAAAATAAATCATTTTCTTCGTCCAATATATCCAATATAAAGTGCTCGTTAGTTAATCAATTTACTATAAACATTTTCATAAAGCTTTTTGATTCTCGACAAACCGAATTCTTCGATACCGCCACGACGGGCGGTTTCGCGGAAACATTCTCTTTTCGGCTTTGCAGTCCGCACGACCCATTCCGCCGCTTGATTCAATTCCTCGTCACTCGTTTCCTTTAATAAAAAACCGAGTCCTTCATTCGTTTCAAACAAGCTTTCCAAATCGCCCGTACCGGAATTTACCACGGCAGGTGTGCCGCACAATAAATATTCGCAAACTTTCAGCGGCGAAACACCAAGATTAGAAAGCGTTGGCGTGCGAAACGAGAAGCCGACATCGGCAGCCGAAATAAAAGCGGGCACTTCTGAGGGAAAAACACGCTCGACAGTGTAATCCGTTTCGGTCAATCCTTCGGCTCGCGCCATTTCGTCAAGCGGCTCAAAATCCGTCCCGCTCAAAAGCAAAAAAAACGAATTCGGCTCAAGCTTTTTTACGCCGGAAAAAAGCCGAAACATTTTATCGGGCAGGAAATTTTCGCTCATCGAACCGACGTAAATGACGAAAATCGCGTCTTGGCTTAAGCCGTATTTTTGCCGGATTTTCCGATTTTCCTCGGGCGAGAAAGGGCGATAGCAGTTTTCATCTTTTCCGTTGGGCGTCACATAAATTTTCGCTTCGGCTTCTGCTCCATACCAATCGCTCATAATTTTCCTGGCGTTTTGGCTGCGAGCTAGGATTAAATCGGATTTTTCGACGAGCCGTTTTTCAATCTTTTTTAAGGCTTTGAACATAAAACTCTGTTCATTTAACAATCCCGTTTCGACCCGAAATTCGGGGACGAATCCGTCCGGATCAAAAATAGTTTTTATTTTTCGGCGAAAAAACGTGACACAAAGTGTAATCAGTCCCGGAATTAAACCTCTAGCGTGAATAAAATCAATCTTTTCTCTCGCGGCTATTGAATTGACTTTCAGGATGCCGTTTAAGATACAAAAAAGTGTGCTGAGAAGCTGCGGAGCGTTGTGATAATTGTTGAGAAAATGCAGCCGGACGCCGAGCCGTTGAGCCGCTGCTGCGTCGGTAGCTTTTTGCGGATGGTCTTTAGGAATAAAATGGACGACCGTGAAATCTATCGGCGGATTCTCGATGCTTTTCAAAATCGGCAGATACAAAGCTTCCAGATATGATTGCCCGTGACCTTCGTATGATAAAAAGATAGCTTTGTTGCGAGATTGCGTCATTTTAGCGTTTTTGTTTTTCAAAAGTTTCGAAATATAAATCGGAGAGCTGTTTAATTACAATTGCTTTTGAAAAACGCGACTCGACGAATTCTCTCGCCTCTTGAATCATTCGACGGCGCTCGGTCTCATCGAGATTAATCATTCTTATTATTTCATCAGCCAAAATCCGGCTGTTACCGACCGGAAACATAACGCCCGTCTTTCTCTGCTCAATCAGTTCGGGAACGCCTCCGACTTCGCTTGCGATCACCGGAACACCGCTCGCCATCGCTTCCTGTATCGCAATTCCTAAACCTTCGTAATAAGAAGACTGTACCAGCAAATTCATCTCCGCGAGCAATTCGGGAATATCGTCCCGCATTCCCCAAAACTTGACTTTTTCGGCAATCCCCAATTCCTCGACCAGATTTTTTAAATTTTCTTTGTCCGTTCCGTCACCGATGAGCCACACTTTTACGTTCCCTTTTTCCGGCAGGACGAACTTTAAAGCTTCGAGCAAAACTTTCTGTCCTTTTTCCGGCGAAAGACGCCCGACATACCCGATAATAAATTCTTCTTTCGACTTTTTCTTTTCCGGCGCGGCGGCAAAATTAAAGCGGGTGAAATCAATATAATAAGGAATTACGGTGATTTTCGATTCTTTCGCGTTTTCCCAATTGACGATGTCTCGCTTAACGGCTTGCGAAATCGCAAGAATATTATCGGCATTTTTCCAGATCAAATGCGCGACTTTGCGCGCCTTCCAGCTTCGACTCGGTTCGTCAATTCCGTTTGTCAAGTTGCCAACTTCCTCAACAAGAACTCTGCCGACGCCCGATAAACGGGAGGCGAGCAAACAGTGAAAATTGGCTTCGATGCAGGCGGCGTGAATAACATCCGGTTTTTGAGCGCGAAAGAATTTGATTAATTTTAGTACTAATTTAAAATTCGGAATTCGCGGCGATAAGTTCAAATCAAAGACCTTAAAATTCCCCTGCTGTAATTTTTTGCCGATTTGCCCAAGCTTCCAAAAACAAGCGATCTCAACTTCGTAACCGACTTCACGCAGTCCGACAGCTCTGTCTCGAACAGCGGTTTCGACTCCGCCGAAATCAAGCTCCGGCGTTATCATTAAAATTTTCGGTCTGCGAGCGTTCTCCATTTTCCTTATTTCCGGTTTTTAGAGAGATAAAGCGTTTTGATTATGATTTTGAGTATTTAGAGCTTAAATAATCAAACCAAGATTCGACTGCTCAAAGTTTAAGCATTTGTCGGCGGCGAAGTCTAGCGCGTTCAGTGCGATGAAAAACTCGGTTGAAATGTCGGCAGCTTAGCGGCTTTTTTGAGAATCACGGTTTTGACTCCGAAAGCGTATCATTCTACAGTTGTTTTTTCGGCATACGGCGTTCGTGCCGCTTAATTTCCAATAAAGTTTTTCAGAGAAACAAAAATAAATGTCTGCAATTCAAATGGTTGATCTCAAAGGTCAATACGAAAAGATAAAAAACGAAATCGACGATGCGGTTTTAAATTGTCTGGCTTCGACGGCTTTTATCAACGGTCCGCCGGTTCGAGAATTTCAAACCAATCTGGAAAATTATTTAAAGATTAAACACGTCGTCCCTTGCGCCAACGGCACGGACGCGCTCCAGATTGCGATGATGGCTCTCGGTTTAGAACCGGGAGACGAAGTTATCGTGCCGTCTTTTACCTACGTTGCCACAGCCGAAGTCATTGCGCTGCTAAGACTAACGCCAATAATGGTCGAGGTTGACGAAAATACGTTTAACGTTACGGCAGAAATCATCGAAAAAGCCGTCACGCCTCATACAAAAGCAATTGTTCCGGTTCACCTGTTCGGTCAAAGCTGCGATATGGAGCCGATCATGCGAGTTGCGGAAAAATATAATTTATTCGTCATCGAAGACAACGCGCAGGCAATCGGCGCGGATTATTTTTCTAAAGAAGGCACGAGCCGCAAAACCGGCACAATTGGTCATATCGGCTGCACATCGTTTTTTCCGTCAAAAAATTTGGGCTGCTACGGAGACGGCGGCGCGATTTTTACCGATGATGACGAATTGGCTGGGAAACTGCGAATGATTGCTAATCACGGACAGGCAAAGCGTTATTATCATTCAATAATCGGCGTTAATTCCCGTCTCGATTCAATCCAGGCGGCGATTTTAAATGTAAAATTAAAAAGATTGGACGAATACTGCGAAGCCCGCCGCCAAGTTGCCGAAGCTTACGACGCCGCGTTTGAAGGAATCGAAAAACTGCAAACGCCCGTTCGAGAGCCGAATTCGACGCACGTTTTTCATCAATACACGCTACAGGTCAAAAACGGAAAACGCGGCGAGTTGAAAAAACATTTGGAGACGGACGGCATTCCTTCGATGATTTATTATCCGGTTCCGCTTTACAAACAAGAGGCTTTTGCTCAATTCGTGACCGAAGATTTTCGGCTTCCGATAACCGAAAGACTTTGCGATTCGGTGTTATCATTGCCGATTCACACGGAAATGAAGGATGAAGTTTTGACAAAAATCACGGACAGCGTCCGCTCGTTTTTTGAGAAGAATTGATGAATTCGGGGAAAAAATATTTTGCTCACGAAACCGCCGTGATTGACGAAGGCTGCGAAATCGGCGCGGGCGTCAAAATCTGGCATTTTTCGCACATAATGCCGAACTGCAAAATCGGCGACAATTGCAATCTCGGTCAAAACGTTGTCGTCTCGCCCGATGTCGTGCTGGGCAAAAATGTAAAGGTGCAAAACAACGTTTCTATTTACACCGGAGTCATTTGCGAGGACGATGTTTTCCTCGGACCTTCGATGGTTTTTACGAATGTTATCAATCCGCGCAGCCATGTCGTTCGCAAAAACGAATATCAGAAAACGCACGTCGGGCGCGGCGCTTCAATCGGCGCAAATGCAACCATCGTTTGCGGCAACTCGATCGGCGAATTCGCTTTCATCGGCGCCGGCGCGGTTGTGACCAAACCCGTTCCGCCGTACGCTCTGGTCGTAGGCAACCCGGCGCGGCACGTCGGCTGGATGAGCGAGCGAGGGCATCGTTTGAAATTCGATGAATCTGGCGCAGCCGTCTGCCCGGAAAGCGGCGAAATATATCGGCTCGAAAACGGAAAGGTTTCAAAAATCAGTTAGTTTGACATGAAAAATTTTGCGCTTATCGGAGTCGCAGGCTATATCGCGCCGCGTCATCTTCAGGCAATCAAAGATACGGGCAACAACTTGGTAGCGGCACTCGATAAATTCGATTCGGTCGGGGTTCTGGACAGCTATTTTCCGAAAGCCGATTTTTTCGTAGAATTCGAACGCTTCGACCGTCACATAGAAAAGCTTAAGCGTCTCGGCACTCATTTGGATTATGTTTCGGTCTGTTCACCCAATTACCTGCACGACGCGCATATTCGTTTCGGTCTCAGACACGGCGCTGACGTGATTTGCGAAAAACCGCTCGTTTTAAATCCCTGGAACGTTGACGCGCTCGGTGAAATCGAAAAAGAAACGGGAAAGCGAGTTTTTACGGTTTTGCAGCTTCGTTTGCATCCGAGCGTTATCGCTTTAAAAGAAATGGTCGCCCGCGCGGATAAAAACAAGCGTTTCGAGGTTGATTTGCAATACGTCACGTCGCGCGGAAATTGGTATGATTTCAGTTGGAAAGGCGATGTCAACAAATCCGGCGGAATCGCCACAAATATCGGCATTCATTTTTTCGATATGCTGCTCTGGGTATTCGGCGACGCGCTGGAAAACAAGGTCGAATATCACGAACCGCGCCGAGCCGCGGGTTTTCTGAAGCTTGAGCGGGCAAACGTCAATTGGCGTTTGAGCATTGATGAAAACGATTTGCCCGCAGAAGCCAAAGCGGCGGGAAAACGAACCTTTCGCTCGACTTTGATTGACGGAGAGTCATTTGAATTCAGCGAAGGCTTTGCCGATTTGCACACGATTTGTTATCAGAAAGTTTTGGCGGGCGAAGGTTTCGGACTTGAAGAAACCCGCAAAGCGATTGAATTGGTTCAGCAAATCAGAAATCATCCAAAAAGCTTTTCGCGGCGAGCAAACTCCTAAAAAACACAACAGGTTTTTATTAACAGTTTTATAAATATGTCTGACTACACGGAAAAAATAAGAAATAAAAAAGTTTTGGTAACCGGCGGTTTAGGTTTTGTCGGGCATAATCTGGTCAAAGCGCTCGTCAACGAATACGACTGCGACGTGACGGTGGTTGACGACTGCACGAACAGTAATCCTAAAACGCTCGGCGATGCTTTTCCGAAAGTTCGCTTTCAACAGCTTTCTGTTCTGGACAACGAAAGATTTTTGCCGCTTCTTAAAGATCAAAATTATATTTTTCACCTCGCCTGCATTCAAATTTCCGCTGCGGGGAACAATGCGAATCTCGATCTGCGAGTCAACGGCGAAAGCACGCTCAATATTCTCGAATACATCCGGCATAATCGCCTGCCGCAGCTCGAACGATTCATCTACACCGGATCGTGTTCTATTTTCGGCAGCTCGCTCGAATTGCCGCTGAATGAAAACAGCAAACCGAATATTTTGAGCCATTATGCGGCGAGCAAATATCTGGGCGAAACTTACACTTTGCTTTACAACACGAAATACGATTTGCCGACCGCCTGCGTGCGTTACTCAAACGTTTACGGTTACGGGCAAAGCTCGCTCAATCCGTATTGCGGCGTGCTGGGGCATTTTATTCATAATGCTTTAACCAATAAGCCGTTGAAAATTTACGGCGACGGCGAGCAGACACGCGATTACACGTTTGTCACCGATGCGGTTAAGGCGACAATTTTAGCCGCCGCTCATCCGCGAGCTTACGGCGAAATCTTTAATATCGGGACGAGCGTCGAAACTTCCGTCAATAAATTGGCTGATTTGATCCTTGCGCTGGCGCCGGATGCGAAAATCGAAAACCATCCCGATCGCGATATTGACAATATTCGCCGTCGTTGGGTGAGCATCGAGCATATTCACCGCAAGCTCGGCTGGGTTCCGCGCGTTGGAATCGCCAAAGGCGTCGAGGCGACTTTTAATTGGTACAAGGATTTTCTGAAGTAAAAGCTTTGTTTCAGCCCGACAACACTGCTGCGGAATTCACCAAGAAGTCATTCGCCTTGGCTAAGTAAAGCGCCGAAAAGTTTAATGTCTTCGATTTCAATGCTCAAAAAGCTTGCGGGCGAGAGCGTCATTTACGGCTTGTCCGGAATTATCAGCCGATTTGTTGGCGTCTTTTTGGTTCCGGTTTACACCCGCTTTTTTGTTCCCGCCGATTACGGCGTCATCAGTCTGGTCACAAACCTTTTCGGTTTACTGACCTTTCTGGCTGTCTTGGGTTTGGACGACGCGCTGCATCGCTGGTATTACGAAAGCGAAAGCGAAGAAGATAGAAAAAAAACGCTGAACACGTTTCTCTGGTCTTATATCGCTTTTGCCGCTTTTTTTTCAGCCGTGCTGGCAATCTTCCATAATTTTTTCGCCGCCCGAATATTAAAAGAGCCGCAGGCAGCAACTCCGATTTTAATCGCCGCCATTAACTTTCCGCTCATGATTTCTGTCGTTTTTACGAGCAATTTGCTGCGGATTCAGCGGCGCGCTGTTAACACTTCGGTTTTTCTTCTTACGACGAGCTTAATCACGATTTTATTGAACGTTGTTTTTGTTGTTTTCTTGAGAGCCGGAATCGTCAGTATTTTTTACGCTCAGATAATTACGTCTTCGATTGCGACCGTGTGGACGCTTGTTTTGTTCAAACACCTGATTTCGCCGAAATATTTCGATTGGCAAAGATGGAAAGAAATGATTTCGTTCGGCTACCCGCTCATTCCGGCTAACATTTCTTATTGGGTGATAAATTTATCGGGCGTTTATTTTATTCAATCTTTCGCCAACACGCGCGAGGTCGGCTTATATCAGGTCGGCTCAGCAGTTGCGACAGCGATGGCGCTGCTCACTGGCGCTTTTCAAATGGCTTGGGGACCTTTTGCGATTTCGATTCACAAACAACCTGACGCGAAACGGATTTATGCGCTGGCTCTCCAGCTATACCTCGGTGTCGCTTCTCTTGCCGCCGTTCTTCTAACTCTGTTTGCTTCGGAAATCCTGATAATTTTAACGACGGAAAGTTATTTTGACGCTTATCTTGTCGCGGGAATTTTGGCTTTTAACTATCTGGTCATCGGGCTTGGCTATATTGCGATGATCGGAGGCAACATCGCCAAAAACAACAAATCATTCGGCATTGCGGCGGTCGTTTCGGCGTGTTTGCTGATTTCGCTGAATTTGATTTTAGTTCCGATTTACGGCAAAGAAGGCGCGGCAATCTCAACGCTCGTTTCACAAATCGTGATTCCGATTGCTGTCTTCTGGCAAACGCAGAAGTTTTATCCGGTTCCTTATAATTTCGGTAAAGCCGTTTTGATTTTTCTCTCCGGTTTAAGCGTCGGTTTCGGCGTGTTATCTTTAATCAAAGAAGCAGCCGTTGATTTTTATCCGGGCATTGCGTTTAAAATCCTTGCCGCATTGCTTTATTCTGCTTTTTTGTTTTGGATTTTAAAATCTGAGATTTACTCATCGAAAAACATAACGGGAGAGCTTTTTCAAGGCGAACCTTGAACGGTTTGTCTTTATCAGAGATGAAAAACGTTTTAATAGTGACTTACTTTTTTCCGCCCTGTAACTGCGTCTCCTCAGAAAGACCAAAATCTTACGCCGAGCATTTCAAAAAATATGGTTTGTCTCCGACCGTCGTAACCCGACATTGGGCTGGAAACGAAACCGGAAACTCGGCGGAATTTTCCCTGCCGAATCAGGATCCGCCGAAAATCACGAGGAACGAAGATTACACACTTGTTCAATTACCTTACTTGGTCGAAAAAAACCAATTATTGCAGCGCCTAACACCAATCCGGCGATTCGTTAATCTGATTAATACGGCGCTCGGCAATTTTTCTTCACAGGAGAACACAAACAAAGCGTTTTATGATTTTTTAAATGCTTATTTAAAAGAAAATCAGGTTGATTACCTAATGGTCGTTAGCGCGCCACTTAACGTCATCAAATTGGGGCATCGCTTAGCCAAAGAATTTAACTTAACCTTAATCGCTGATTTTATAGATTTGTGGGATAACGGGCTGCTTTCGGCAGATTACAAACCTAACTGGGACACAAAACTGAGAAACTTTTTTTATGAGTTTTACCTACAACGATGGCTTAAAAGCGCTTCGCTCATAACTTCCGTAAGCGGCGGGATGATTGAGCAGATCGAGCGAATACGCCCCGGAGCAAAAACAATGGTTGTGATGAACGGATTTGAAGAAGAACCGGAGGAATTAAACATTGAATCATCAAACAGTATTAATCCTAAATTCACTTTTTCCGTTATGGGCGCGCTTTATCCGCAACAGGATTTATCAATCTTAATTGAAGGTTTACAGTTATTTTTAAAAGATAAAAATCTCGCCGAAATTCAGCTAGACTTTATCGGAACTGCGGCTTTTCCGCAGGTTAAATCGTTTTTGGAAGAAAATTTGCCGAAGGAGTGTACTTCGGTCACCGCCAGAATCCCTTTTGAACAAGCGAAACGAAAAACCAGAGAATCGCACGTTTTATTTTACGCCGGATGGAAAGGATATAAAGGACTTCCCTCGGCAAAAATCTATGGCTATCTCGGCGCGCGCAGAAATATCTTAATCGCGCCGAGCGATCACGATATGCTCGCCGAAATCATTTCGGAAACCGAAGCGGGCAAAACTACAGATTCACCCGCGGAGTTCGCGCAAATTTTGAATGACTGGTTCCGCGAATGGAAAACGACAGGCGAGCTGACTTATCGAGGAAAACCCGAAAAAATAGATTTTTACAGTTGGGAAAATCAAGCGCGGCTCTTTGCCGAAGAAATAAAAAAGATGAATAATAAGGCAGCAGACAAAATCAATAACGGCTAAAAGTTAACGGCTAAACCTTCTTATCTTGTTAATTAGTGCTTGTTTCGGGTTATTTTACCTGAAATTGTTCGATTACTTACCCGATTTAAAGCATTGCTACTGCGCGGTTTGCCGCTTCAAAAAATTTTCGAGCGCTGCTTTATAATCTTCTGACACATTTTCGCGCGAGGAAGAACGACGCAACCTTCTGAACGGCAGCGAAGCCATATAAATCAGAGACGAAGGGTGGGTTAATAAAGATTTTACTCCAAATTTCAGCGAGTCGCCGTATCTGCCGATGTTGAATGCAGCGCCGCTCAACATTCGATAAAACGTCGAATAAATTAAAGCTCTGCGCTGTTTGATGTGAGCCGGAAGCGTGGGATCTTGAAACAATCTTTCGAGAATAATATGACCGGGCTTGATATGAATACTTAAATCCCGACTGCGGTTTCCGGGATAATTTCGATACAAGGCAAGCGGCTCTTCGATACTTTTGAGATCGCAGAATCTCGATAGTCTGATTGCCAATTCCCAATCTTCAAGAATCACCAGCTTTGTATCGAGCAAACCTATTTTATCGAAAGCGCTCCGCTTGACCAAAAGGGTTGACATCAACGCAGGAAAACTGCGGAAAAGCAGGGTTTCAAGCAAAACGTCTTTCGGCACCAAACAGGGTCGAATGCTCAAAACTTCCAAGTTGTCATTGACGTAAAAGGCGCCAGTTTGGATGGCTGCGACATCTTTTTCGGAATTTAAAAGAGCGATTTGCCGTTCGAGCTTTTGCGGCAGCCATAAATCGTCCGCGTCAAGAAACGCGATATATTCACCCGCTGCCGCTTTAATTCCGGCATTTCGCGCCGCAGACGCGCCGCTGTTCGGTTGTGCAATTAATTTGACCCGCGAATCCGAAGCGGCAATTGCTCGCGCGATTTCGAGCGTATTATCTTTTGAACCATCATCAACGATAATAATCTCAAAATCCTGTACCGTCTGCTCAAAAACGCTCTGAATCGTCCCGGAAAGGGTACGGGCGGCGTTATAAGCTGGGATGACGACGGAAACAAGCGGTTTGGGTTTCATAATTCAAGCAAGGCTTTATTGTTTTCTTAAAACGAGCTGCTGGTTTTCTTCACTCACAAACTTACTATAATCGGGATGATTAAAAAAATGACAAATCCAAATTTGATGAAACCAAGGCTCGACGGTTTTCTTCGCCAATAGATAATACGGACGTGAGAGCTTTATCGTCTCGTGATTTTGATTGAATTCGTTGATTGCCAATCGTTGTCCCGTAAAATCGTTGTATAACTCGGATTCCGTTCCGACCGTGTCGTCGAAATAGCAGAAAAGGCGCGGCAAATAATGTTCATCACCGGCTTCGAGCATTTTCATGGCGGCGACAGTTGAAGAATAAAAATCGAGATCGTAAGAGATAAAACCAATTGGAGCGGGTTTGTATTCCTCGAAAAAAGTGTCGGCGGTATGGCGAACGTCTCCTAAAACCAAAGTTGAATTTTTCAATTTTGCTTTCAGAGCCGGAACATCCATCTTAAAAAAACCTTGTTTCCATTTATAAGGCAGGTCTCGGTAATCAACCGGTTCGGGAAGTCCTTCGCCGGTGTCAAAACCGTAAACGTCAATTTGAGTCCCGAAGAGCTTTGAAGCTTCGCGCGAGTGATATTCCAGATTTAACAACCCATTGCCTCCGGCAACGCCGAACTCAAGCACACTGATCCGAGGATAGCCTAATTTTTGCGCCAAAGATGCCGCGTTGTAAACTCCGTAAGCATAATGCGGACGCTCTATTGCGCCGAGTTGAAAACGCTGCTCGTAACTGCCAAGTTCGAGCCGTTTCAATGCTTCTTTAGCCAGAGTTCTAAACGGATGTGGCTCGTGCAACAATTTCTTTAATTTTTCCATACCTTAGATGCGCGCCTTTGTATTGTCTCCAAATTACTAACGCCGTAAATGAAATCACGTGCAAATCTGTTCGTAATTTGCACGTGATTGATTGCAATTTATAAACCGGCTTTCACGCTTTTCTATTTATTCTCCGGAGGCAGCCTCTTTATCTTTCGAAAGGTTTTATTAACAATGTTTTTGACTACACTTTCATTTTTGTCCGAGGAGAGTCTTTCGGAAAGGGCTTCGATAGCGGACGCCGAAGTTTTTATGTAACCTTTAACGCCGGTTGTTTGTTTGTAAATTGTATTATGTTCGGGCGCGACCTCAGCAGCATCTCTTTCTTCCGTGTAGTAATAAACGGCTAAAGATTTTCTGGTCACACCGGGCGGGACTTTTAAAGGATGCGGGAATCCGTGATAGGAAACTTCGTTTGTTTCAAATATAACGGCGCGATTAAAAAGCGGCGCGACATTGGCAATCCGTTTATCTTCTTCCATATTCCACAATTCAAGATACCCTTCATATTCCGGCTGCCAATCTTTATTAAGATATAAAAGCAAATTTAATCTGCGATGTAATTTCGTTTTCGGGTGAAAATTATAATCAATATGAACGTCCAGAAATCCGCCATCCAAAATTTGGTGCAGCCCGCCACCGATCAATTCCGGGTCAGGGAGCAATTTGGGAATGCCGCAGATATATGTGATCAAATCAAGAAACTCTTCGGCTTCCGTCAGGCGAAAAAAATCGTTGATTGCCCCAGGGAAACCGGATTGAAGCTCAAGCTTTCTTCTTTGGTGAATATATGAAGTCAGGCTCCAAATATCGGAATCTGGAGTCGGATATTGCGAAAGAATCGTTTCGGCAATCTCCGGTTTTAGGAAATTGTCAATGACCACATAACCAAATGGTTTCGCAGCCATCCATTGGTCTCTGATCTCATCCAATCTGTCCGTTATATTTAATTTCGATAAAACATCGCTCATATTACGGTCTTTCTCCTTTATTACTACCTTGAAAGCTCAATCTGTTAACCATAATTATGCTCGAAAAGTTAACTTAAACTTTACAATTGCAATTATTCGGCGAGCAATTCTTAGTGAAGCCGCAAGGCTTTGAGCCGACTTGGTTACGCGAAAAAACAGACTACTAACCCGCGTATTCATTGTCAAACAAAACAATTTGCTTAATAAAATGGCTCTCATTTTATTTCCCTGCCGGTTCCGGTTCGTGCAATATTTTTTGCTCATCGCGCTGACGGCGCAAACGCCTGAGTGGAAAAGAAGCAAAATACGGCAAATTCTCGGGTGTTAAAATCAGGCTTTTAGCTGTGTTCTTAAAAAAGCTTCCATATTGTCCAGCCTGTAAATACGATCCCGCCAGTATCCTATATAAATTTCCGTAACATCTCCGGCGCAGCTTCAATGTCTGTTTATCGGCATTTTGGAAGATTTTTTCATAAGCCAGCATCATTGAATATTCCGAGCGCGGTATGTTCAAATGCCCGTTGTTGCCGTGATTGCGATATGCCACCAGAATTTCGGGGAGAAAAGCTATTTTCGCGATCTGCGCTACGCGATAACAGAATTCCCAATCTTCCGACGGATGCATTTCTTTTCTCTCATCAAACCCACCCGCTTTTTCAAACACTCTGCGCCAAAGCAGACTTGAGCTTCCGGGACCTGAAGTAACTGCCTGCCGGAATAACAAAATATCTTCCGCACACCAGCCCTCTTTCCCTTCCGCATAAACGGCGATTGTTTTTCCCAAAGCGTCGAATTCTTTTACTCCGCAGGTAATTAATCCAAATTCATTGTCAGAAAGCAGTCGTTCGATTTGTTTTTCAAGCTTTTGCGGCAACCAAATATCGTCGGCATCGAGAAAAGCTACCAGATCACCCGAAGATTTATTCGCTCCGGCATTTCTCGCCGCTCCAACGCCTCTATTTTTCTGCAAGATGAATTTGATTCCTTTTTTTTCGTAATCGGCTAAAACCTCAATGCTGTTATCGGTCGAGCCATCATCAACGACAATAATTTCTATATTTCGATAAGTTTGCGCTAAAACGCTCTCTATAGCTTCGGGAAGAAAGCGCCCGTAATTATAGTTTGGAATAATTACCGATACAGTGAGTGATTGATCCATATTTATCGAAACTTCTCGTTGTCACCAACGACTGGCTAAACACAATTTTTAACCGCTTCGAGATACTGCATTCCAAATTGGCTGTCCGGCTCCAAATAATTGCCTTCCGCCCATTCGTTCCACGATTTGATAAAAACTATTTTATGCTCGTCCGGGTATTTTTGGACATACGAAACGGCATCCGTCAAATGTCTCTCAAAAAGCTCCGGCGTCGAATCTGTCACGACAAAACCTCTCGTACCCGAACGAGGCGTGTTGTCCCAATTCGGCACTGCCGACGGGTACAGTTCGAAAGGATAATCGTCGGTAATTTTCATACATTCGATCAGACGCGCATAATCGGTCGTGCGGCAGGATTGCTGCAATTTTTGATGCAGCGTTTCATTGTTAACAAAAAATCTGCTGTCTAAAACTCTGTTTGCGAGATTTTTGACCTGCGAAGCGCCGCTCACCAAACATTTCGTAAATTTTGACGAAACAACTGCGTCGAATCCGTTATCATTCGGATTCCAGCCTTCAGGACAGCGATAACCGGCAATTAAAAACAATCCGTCAAGCCCGTTCTTTAAGGCAAGCTCACGGAAAATATCGGTTACTTGTTTTGAACCGGGCAGATTTCCGGGCGTCAGAATCTGAAAAACCGGCTTTCCGTCAACTCTGATGTATCTTTTATCGCTAAAAGCGGGCAGCAGATAATCGAAATGCCGTTTGTAATCGTCCATTCCCGAATAACGCTGTTCCATCAAAAGCTTATTTGTTTCGCCGAACCAAATGCCGCTCCAATTTTCGTTTGCCCAACACAAACAAAACGGAAAATCCGGCTCGCCCGAAGCGAGAACTTCGTTAAAAGGTCTTTCGAGCAGCATTCTCCCGTCGCCGAACCAGTAATGGTAATAACAAAAGCCTTCGATGCCCGCTGCCTGCGCCATTTCCGCCTGCGCCGACCGCGTTTCCGGGACGCGCAAATCATAAAATCCCAAATCCGCAGGCAGACGCGGCTGCTCGTGACCTTTAAACAAAGGCTTGGCTTTGGCAACATTCGTCCATTCGGTAAAACCTTTGCCCCACCATTCGTCGTTTTCGGGAATCGGATGAAACTGAGGTAAATAATAAGCAAGCAGTCTCGCTTTTTTCATAATCATCGAACAATTTATCCTGCGTTTAATTTCCTAATAAGATTTCAGGAAGCCTCGAGCAAATCCTTGATCGCGCTGCCGACGCCTTTTGAGTAACGCGAATAATTTCCGGCGAGCAATTCGTTTGAAACGATTTTTAACCGCTGCAGTCTTGAAGCGGGCAGCGCCGTCCGGCGCTCAAGATGTTTTATCATTTCTTCAAGCTCGCCAATGACGCGGCTCAACTCGTTTTTCGCCGTTTCGAGCGGCTTTAATGAAACCGCCGGTTTTTCAGTCTCGCTTTGTTCTTCGCTTTGCCGTTGCGAGCAAAAATCAAGCGCCGCCTGCAAAGCGCGAACGCGGGCGTGCAAGCTGTCGAGCGTCTTCCGGTGCTGTTCCTTTAATGAAAGGTTTTGATCCGGTTTGTCCGATCTTTTCGGCAATCCGCATTGCTGATTTCCGTGCTGGCGATATTTAATCAACGGCTGAGGAACAAACGAAACGTGCGAGTGACAGGCGGCAAGCAGCGCAATCCAGCCGTCGTGAATAAACTCGGCATCAGCCGGAAGCGGAATCAACCGCGTTTTCAATTCCGCACGCAAAGCCGCAGTCGCGCCCGTTACTGTATTTGTCCAAAGGAGAACGTCAATTTGCCTCCCCTGCTCAAACAATCGTTGCTTGCTTTTCGTAAAAAAGTAATCCCAAACTTGCCGATTCAAAGAATTTAACCGTTCGTCAACAATCTCGCCGTCGGTGAAAACGAATCCGAGATGCGGTTTTTGATTAAATTCGCGCTCGAAAATGGCAAGCTTTTCCGGCATCCAAACGTCGTCCTGATCCGACAGCGCGATAATATCGCCTGTGCATAAAGAGATCGCTTTCTCAAAATTCCCGACTACGCCGAGATTTATCTCGTTGACAACGAAGCGCACCGGGAACGGCGATTTTGCGGCAAAGCCATTGACGATTTCAGCAGTGGCATCGGTCGAGCGGTCGTCGCAAACGACAACTTCGTCCGGCGGTCGCGTCTGCGCGGCAATGCTGTCAAGCTGTTCGGCTAAAAAAGCCGAACCATTGTATGTACACATTGCCACCGAAATTTTCATTGATTATTTTAACATTTGTCCGTTTGCTCGAAATTCAAGAAATCAGTTTGTTCCGTCAAGCATAGGCTTAGATGATGTTAGAGTTTTTTTATACAAATCGGCAAGACCGGGTGCGTGGCTGAGCAAATAGCGAATGGTTAACGCGAGAAAAGCTCTGCCTTTGATGTGGCGAGCGAGTAGAACGCAAGCCGGAAAGTTTTGGCGTAAATCTTTGTATCTGTTCGCTTCAAAATACGCGAAACACAATTGCTCATAACTTTTCGTCAATTGATTTGTAAACTGCTCTTTGCCTTTCGGATAAAAATGCTTGCGACATTCTTTAATAATCGGTATCCATTTTTCATATAAATCAACGAAATTATTCGCACTCCAAAAACCGCCCTTATGGACTCGGTAAACAGCCATCACTTCATTTATAAACCTAATTTTTCCATATTGAGCGTTCAACAGGTGAAGCACATAATCGCCAGCCGATATTTTACCGAACCATTCAGGCATTTCTAATGAATTGTTGCGAAAAACACAGGAAACTGTATGAATAAAGTTTTTTAAAGCAAGATCCTCAAAAGCCACCGTTTCAACCTGATTTTTATTTGTTACATCCGGTTCTTTATTTTCATCTTCGTAAATAATTTTGACGGCGTGAAAACAAATTGAAAAATCAGGATTTGCCTCAAGAAACTCAACCTGCTTTTGCAATTTGTGCGGATCAGTCCAATAATCGTCGCCTTCACACATAGCTATGTATTTGCCCTGAGCTTTTGCAAACATTGTTCGGTTCAAATAACTTTTATCAACTGAAAATTTATTTTCCGTTTGACAGATAGCTTTGATTTGCGGGTAGCGAGCGGCGTATTCACGAACGATATTCGCAGTGTTATCGGTTGAAGCATCATCATGAATATAGATTTCGACTTCAAAATTTGTTTTTTGCATCACGAAGCCTTCAATGGCTTGTGCAATATATTTTTGGTGATTATAAGTGGAGCACCAAACCGTAACGAGAGGTTTTGACATTGATAACTAACTTTCCAAAACGGCATATCCGAAACCGGATTCTCCAAAGCCGTTGCCGTTATAAATGAGGTATCTTTTGTCGTTGAAAACGTAGCTGGAAGCGTACTCCATCATAATGGAATCCCAACCTTCATTGGAAAATCCGATTCCCAATTTGTCGTCCATTCTTTCCCAATTTTCTCCGTCTGAAGACTCAGCATAGCCAAGCCGGTAACTGTATTGCCGGTCGGTGCGGTAGTTTAGAGAATTTCGGTAGGAATAAATCATTTTGTATAAACCGTCTTCGAGATAAACAAACGGCTTGCCGACCGCTTCGGCAAATTCGTCGTTTTCGATTGCTACTTTTCCCGTTCTCAGCCAATTGATGCCGTCGGCAGAAGTCGCATATTTAATATTGTAGAGCGGTTCCGGGCTGCCGTTAATCAGTTTCCACCCGGTGCAGGACACATACCACATTTTCCAATTGTCCGTGTCTTTTAAGACAAATGGCGCAGTATTGAAAAACGGTTCTTGCGGCGAACGGTCTAAAATCGGTCCCTCGCTGAATTTTTTAAAAGGCTCGCCGTTTTCGCTGATCGCCAGCCCAATCGATAAATGATAGGAAACGGTTACTCGCGGATTCCAGCCGACGTAATAAAGATATTTTTTACCGTCAAAATTAACGATTGAGGACGATAATATTCCATTGTCGTCAAAACCGCCCATTTTTCCGAACTCCAGAATTGGTGTTCCATTAACGGAAATAATCTTTTCGGGCTGCTCTGGGTTTGTGTCGAGGAATATGGGCGTGCTTCTTCCCTTTAAATCTCTCGATGAAAAATAAATTCTTAAAACATCGTTCGATATTAACTCGCAAATAGGAGCTATCGCACGATCTTTTATCCAGTCGAACTCTCGGTCGGGTTTATAAATCAAACCTTTTTTCACCCAATTCATCTTTTTACTGCTTTTTTGTATTGTGCTCACTGATAATGCCTTTGATTCCCGCGTCCAATGTTTTTTGTTGTGCGTGTTTAATAATTCTTTTTAACTTTCCGCCATCCACTTCAAAACTGTCTTCATTATCGCGCGCCGACAACTTTTCGATTTTTGTTTCGGGCAATTTTTGCCGGACTGCGTCCGCAATTTCCTCAATCGCCGGATTAACACCGACAACATTAAAACTTTCGCCGTTCACTCCGCTTTCGTCGGCAGATAAAAACTCTAGAAAAATGTTTGATAAATCCTCGATATAAACCTGCGGTCTTTTTTGTTTTCCGCCAGTTATCGTAATTTGTTTTTTTTCAAGAGCGTCGAGAGTCAATCTGTTGACGATAAAATCATACCGCATTCGCGGAGAGTAGCCGTAAACCATTGCTATTCTGAGCGAAACGGTAGTGAAAAAGCCGTCCGATTTTTCGTTTTTGATTATTTCCTCTCCAAGCGCTTTCGATTCCGAGTACGGGTCTATCGGATTAAGCGGCAAATCTTCCGTCAAGGGAATGTCGTATTTGTTGCCGTAAACTCCCATCGTCGAAGCAAATATAAAACGCTTGATTTTGGCTTTTTGTGAAAGCTCAACCAATTGTTTGAGACAATCCACATTAGTTTTTTTCGTTAGCTCAGGATTTTCTTTGCCCGCTCTACCATCGGAGACGCCCGCGAGATGAATTACATAATCAACCGCGTCCAAACTCTCCTCAATAGTTTTATAATCGGCAATGCTTCCACGGAAGAATTTGACTAAAGGAGCATCGGCAAACTCATCGCCCCCCGCCTGATCTAAAACATTTACGTGAAAGCCTTTGGAAATAGCCCGGCGTACCAGCACGGAACCGATATAGCCCGCTCCGCCGGTAATCAAAATTGTTTGTTTTTTTTCCAATTCCAAATTACGAAGAAGAGGCTGCCGGTTCATCCCAATATTTTGTTCTTTCGATCAATTCGAAATAATCCGCTCTGGTGATGCCGACAATTATTTTGTCCCAATAACGATTTTTTCTGAAATACCAGTTTCTTTGTCTGCCTTCTTCCTTCCAGCCGCAGTGTTTGGTGATAAAACCGTAGCCAGGAGCATTATATTCAATAACAGAACCGTCCAGTCTTTCAAAATGAAGCTCTTCAAAAGCATACCTTTCAATCGCCATAAAAGCGTCAATTCCGAAGCCTTTGCCGCGAATTTCTTTGTCGCCCAATTGCAGCCCGGTAAAGCCATGGTTGTTTTTCCAATCAATCTCGACCAAATTGATAGTTCCGATTAATCCGAGCTCAGGCGCTTCTATCGCAAACCGCTGGTTATTATTGTCATTCTTGAGCCCTTCAAACCACTTCTCCATATAGTTCATACTGCTCGGAAAATGCCAGCCGCCGAGCATATACCAAATGTCAGGGTCATTTGCCCATTTATGCAAAAGCGGTAAATCTTCGTACTCAATCGCTCTAAGCGTTACGTGCTTGCCTCTGATGTTCATATTTTTATTATTTCAATGATTCTATCTAAATCTTCAGCCGTTACTCTTTGGTCAATTGGCAGATGAATCAGATTTTTTGCGTAATCATATTCCACGCTGCCGGAAGGCGCGTCTTCTAAAACGTTAGCCCAGTATTGAGCCGTATAGATTCTACTTTCGATTAATCGTTTTCTCAAACCGGAATCAACGCTGTAAAAAGGATAGCAAAGCGGAACTTGGTTTTGATTCGTTTTGAAATTGATTTGATTTAAGTTTTTTAAGTTTTCATGTAAAAACAGAAAATTTTCTCTTCTAATTGACTCGATTCGCTCGTAATCTATGCTTTTTAAAATATTTTCGGTGAGTGAAGACATCAACTGTATATCGCCCTCACTAAATCTTTTTTCATTTTCAAGAAAAACCGAATATCCGTCTTCGGCTGTCAAATCACTTCTGATTAACAAATGCCCGGCTCTGTCGAAAGAAACGTCTTTTGAAAACTCTCTGCCGTTCAATTTGTTTGTATAAAGATAGCCACCATCGGGAACACCGAAAAATTTTCTGGGAGAATAAAATGTGTCAATGTTGTCAACCGGCATTGCAAAAAAAGCCTGAGCGTTATCAACAATTAAGTTTTTGCAGACGGACGCCAGCGATTTTATATAATCGTCTTTCAAGCCGAAATAATTCGTGTATAAAAAACAATTATCGGAATCTATCTTTAACAAATCGAATTCGGCTTCAAAATCCCGGTTGACGGAATAATATTCAAACTGCAAATTGAGCTTTACAATTGGTTCGAGCAGTACATCGCAGCTATAAAACGGCAAATAAACCTTCTTATATTTTTTAGCTTCCAGAACGTAACGAAACGCATTTCTGCCGCTGTTTAACTTAATCGCGTCCGGGTGATATTCCGTTCCCTTTCTCAGTTCTAATTCAAAATACCCGCCGATAGATTTCATACAAGCTCGTATTGACTCAGCATTTCCTTTATTTCATCGGGCGAATTAAACATCATCACGTCTATAATTGAAAGATAAGGAACGAACTCATCGTTAAACTGTTTGTAGCTTTTCGTTTTGGATTTGATAAAGCTCAGTTTTATATTTTCCCGCTCAAAAGCGTCTTTAGAATATAACTCCAAACCGCCTATCGAATTTATATATTGAGTCGCATTTTCCCGTTTACAAATGTCTATCACTCTCGCCTGCGATTGTAAATGATTATTAGAATAGTTCGACGACGTTTCAACAATTGCGGTGTCAATCCCGACGTATGAACAAACCGTTTTCAGGCTTTCGAGCGCCACAACCGAGATTAACCGTTCTTCGGCAGAAATAACTTCTTCGATCAATTGAACAACTCTTTCGTAATAAGGAGCTTTTTTATACGCCTGTTCGATTGTTTTCAGCAGTTTTGTTTTCCATCTCGAATCCGCGCTGATTTCAACTTCCCGGATCGGCTTATAAGAACTTGCGTCTTTCAACGGAACGGTGAACAAAAAAGCCTTCCCGTTTAGCAAGATATTGTTTCTGTTAATCCAGCCTTGTTTTATAAAAGTAACGTCGTCGTAAACGATAAATTTGTCCGCAGCGTTGATTAACTGGAAATATCCAATGTAAGGAAACAGGTAAGGCTGCATAATTGCAATTTTCATATTGCCTATCTTTTGCCAGTAACCTCAAAAACAGCAATTCCCCGACGCAAAGCGTCGAGGAATCTTTTAAATTAAGTTGTGGTTATCCCTTCGGGTCAAAATACGCGAGCGTCGCAACAAATCGTCCTTTTTCCGAATCCCAGCTAAATTTATCATCTAGCGGCGATTGTTTTACCCAATGGTCAAGGTCGTTTCTCCACAAACACAAATCGCCCATATCGTGCTGACCTTCGATGTCAACAACTTTTCCGTCAATCTCAAAGCAAGTGCCTCCGGCTTTGTAATCAACGCCGTATTTCGACATCATCAGGATGAATCCGACTATTTGCGGTTTGAGATTATGATTGTGCCTCCCGAAAAAGCCGCCGCCCAGCGGGTAATGAATAACCTGCGGATGAAAATAAGGTCCCGTTTCGGCTATTCCGAGCTTGGTCTGTTGATCTGTTAGCTCGTCGTACAAACCTCTCATGGTCTCAAAAACATTTGTTAACTTCGACCGCAGATTTTCCGGCAAAACGTCGAAATTATTAAAGTTGTAATCGTGAAAAACGTGAGGTGATTGCTGAATGTTAGAAACTTTCGCGCGCCGGCTGTGATAATTTTGCGTGAAATCATCGAAATTAACTGGCTCGCGCTCACGTCCCCAAGCCACCACTTCGTTTCTCAAATCGAGCAATTCGTCTTCAGTAAACACTTTTTTGAGAATAACTATCTGTTTGTTCGAAACCAATTTCGCAACTTCGCGCGGTTCGATTTCTGGCTTTATTTTTCCGTTCACTCTTTCGGCTTCAAAAAATATTACGTTGTCCATATTAATTCACTTCAAAATCGAATTTATTAAACCGCAAATTTTCTCTATATTATCTTTCTCTAATTCGGCGTACAAAGGCAGGCACAAAATTCTGCTGCTAATCTCTTCGGAAACCGAACAGCACTCCGCGTTCAGATATGGCAGTTTGTTAAGCGACGGATAAAAATAACGGCGCGCAGAAATTTCGTTTTCAAGCAATATTTTCTGTGCCGCAAGCAGTTTCTCCTGGTTAGGAAAAATCACCGGATAATACGAAAAATTCCGGCTCGCGCCTTCGCGGATAATCGGCTGTCGCAAATCCGTCCAATTCAAAAGCGAATCGTAAAGCGCGCAAACCTTTTGGCGGCTGGCGACGATTTCTTCGATATATGGTAAAACCGCCAAACCCATTGCCGCATTAAGCTCCGAGATTTTCCCGTTTACACCCAGCCCGAAAAACTCTTCCTGAGTTTTATGACCGAAATTATGATGATAAAAAATTTTTTGCGTCAGATTTTTGTCATTGCAGACAATTGCTCCACCTTCACCGGTGTGGAAAAGTTTGGTCGCGTGAAAACTGAGCGTTGAAATGTCGCCCCAATTCAAAATTGACGCGCCCTTATATCGAACTCCAAAGCAATGCGCGGCGTCGTAGATGACCTTCAAACGATGCTTTTCCGCGATTCGAGCGATTGCTTCGACATTGCAGGGATTTCCGTAAACGTGAGTCGCCAAAATCGCCTGCGTTTTGTCAGAAATTGCGGCTTCGATTTTGGTTTCGTCAATTGTTAAATGATGCGGATCAATATCAACAAAAACCGGCGTGCAGTGTTCCCAAACGATGCTGCTCACGGTCGCCACATAAGAAAAAGGTGTAGTGATAATTTCGCCCGTTAAATCGAAAACCTTAATGGCAACCTGCAGCGCAATCGTGCCATTGTTGACAACGAGCATATTTTCGACGCCGAGCAGTTCATTCAACTTTGTCTCAAGCTCTCGGACAAGTTTGCCGCGGTTGGTCAACCATTTAGTATCCCAGATGCGCTGCAATTGCGCGACATACTCTTCGAGCGGCGGCAAAAATGTCTGCGTTACGTTTATCATTTTATTTTTTTACCACGTAAAGCACTGATCGCGGATGAATCCCGTGTTTTTCAAATTCCTCGCGTCCGAAAAAGTCAACGCCGAGCTGTTCGACTTTAAATCCCGCTTCGTTCAATCTTTGAACAAAACCTTTTTTGGAATACATTCGAACGTGATCGTTTTGACCGAAATGCTTCCAGCGTTCGCTTTCGCTCGTAATGCTCGCGTTTTCGTATGTTTCATCTAGCGCCAAATTGATCGGAACCATCGCAATTCCCCAACCGCCGTGCTTTAAAATGCGATAAAGCTCACGCATCGCTTTTAAATCGTCGTCAACGTGTTCGAGCACATGAGAGCAAATGAATGCGTCAAACGATTCATCTTGGTAAACCTTCATATCGGTGATGTTAACTTTGTCGTCAACATCTTCCATAAATAAATCTGCGCACCGATATTCGATTTGCTCGTTCTGCCTTAGAGCTTTTCTTAATTGCGCCGCGGGCGCAATTTCCAGAATGCGCAATTTCGATTTATCGATATTTTGCAAAACTTTTTGAATGTAAAGAAAATAAAGCCGGTCGCGGTCGGAACAACGACAAGCAGGGCATTCGTAATTTTCGAGATTTAATGTTTCCGCGTGAAAAACCGAATGAATAGCCTGGTTTTCGTACATTTCACGCATGTAATACATCGAAAGCGGCAAAAAGTAAGCTAGTTTTGCGCCGCATAACGGACACAAATATTTATCGCCAACGTAATCTGGATAGACTTTGCCCAACCTGTAAGTCAAGCTGCGAACTGCTCTATGAATTATTCCTACTGATGCCGACATTTTTATACGGTTTGTAAAACTGACGTTTGTGAAAGGTCGAAATCGAGCTTCGGTCGAACTGCCCCGATCCATTTTCCATACCAATTAGTATTGCGTCTCACGTCCTGAACTTCAAACGTAACAACATCGGCTTGTTTGTACAAGACGACTGATTTGTCTTTAACAAAATAAATTTCAACCGAATATTTGTTATCGTTTAGCAGATTTGCGGGAATGCGACAAACTCCCTGACACAAGCCCGAAGACAATTCAACGATGCTTGAACCTACATTGAAAATACATTCGCCAGCGACAGACCAGAGAACCAAGCTGAGATTCATCGTCGCCGGTTCCGAAAGCAAATTCCAAAACTCAAACTCGATGTCAACTGGAGTTTCAACAGTGATTGCGTCAACTTCTCCAGTGCCAATCGGAACGACGCTGACGCGCTTTATACGAATCGCGTCATTTCCCGGCGCTTCTTCGATTTTCTCCCAGCGTTGTTCGAGCTGAACTGCTGTATCTTTACTTAAATATTCGTTAATTATGTCTTTGGTGTTTCCGGCGTTGGCGACTTGACCGTTGCGTAGCAAAATCGCTTTTGTGCAAAGATTTTGTACTGCGGTCATATTGTGGCTGACGAAAAGCACGGTTCTGCCGTCTTCCTTTGAAACTTCGTGCATTTTCCCCAGACATTTCTTTTGAAACTCGGCGTCGCCAACCGCTAAAACTTCGTCAACAATCAGAATTTCCGGTTCGAGATTGGCGGCGACGGCGAAAGCGAGTCTGGTGTACATACCAGACGAATACCGTTTGACCGGCGTGTCGAGAAAATCCTCGATTTCGGCGAAATCAACAATTTCGTCAAACTTTTTGGCGATTTCTTCGCGACGCATTCCTAAGATTGCGCCGTTCAGGTAGATATTTTCTCTGCCTGTTAATTCCGGGTGGAACCCGGTTCCGACTTCCAAAAGCGAACCGACGCGACCGTAAAGCTCAATTCTTCCGCGCGTAGGTTCGGTAATGCGGGAAAGGATTTTTAAAAGCGTTGATTTGCCCGCGCCGTTTCTGCCGATAATTCCGACGACTTCGCCCGGCACGACTTCAAAATTTACGTCTTTTAAAGCCCAAAACTGATTCTTCCCGTTTTCCTCTGTGCCGCGTTTAATCGCTTTTAGCGGCAAGCGCGCAGCATTAACTAGCGATTCGCGAAACGTCGCGTAAGGCTCGCGGCTTCCGCCAATAACATACTGCTTGCTCAGATTTTCGACTCGGATAATCGGTTTCATTCAAAAGTACAATTCGCGAATTTAAATAATGTCGGCAAAGCTCTTTTCCATTCGTTTGAACATAAATGCCGCGTAACACAAGATTATCAAAGTCAAGCCAGTTGAAATGCCGAGCGCGAGCCAATCAAACGGTTTACCGAAAAACGTCGAGCGATAGGCTTCGATTTGTCCGGCAACCGGATTGAGCCAGAGCAGCCAGCGATATTTTTCAGGAACCAACGAAGCCGGATAAATAATCGGCGTGGCGAAAAGCCCAAGCTGGACGAGAAACGGTAGAGCGTAGCGAATATCGCGGTATTTGACGTTCAAAGCCGACATCCACATTCCGACGCCGGTTGCCAAAAGGCTGGTTAAAATCACCAGAATCGGGAGCATCAGAATGTTGACCGACAAGCCCGCGCCGTAATAAAACATCAACCCAATGAGCAAAACAAAAGCAATGGCGAAATCAAGCAAGCCCGAACCAACCGAAGCCATCGGGATAATCATTCGCGGAAAATAAACTTTTGTAATCAGGTTCGAGCTTCCGACCAGGCTGTTTCCGCTGTTGGTGATGGCATTTGAAAAGAAAGTCCAGGGTAGAAGTCCGGCGTAGGCGAAAAGCGGATAAGGAATTCCGTCCGAAGGCATTCCGGCGAGACGACCGAAAAAGAGCGTGAAAATCAGCATCGTAAAAAGCGGCTGAATAATCGCCCAAGCTGCGCCCAAAGCCGTTTGCTTGTAGCGAACCTTGATGTCGCGCAGCATCAGGATGTAAAGCAAATCGCGGTACTGCCACAAATCGCGCAAATTGAGCGCGACCCATGATTTGCTCGGCTCGATCACTACGACCGGCTTTTCCGGCAAAGAATCGGCGGCTTGCGGATTAGCAAAAGATTTGCCGCCGGTCTTGTGCAATTCTTCAAGGTTCGACTGGCTGATAACGCTCATTCTGCGATAAATCGGACTCAACGCTCCAAATCAAAAATTAATCGGTTTCTGCTTCGTTCGTCAAACTTCCTGTTTTCAAAATTTGAATTGGAAATTATTTAAAAGCTGCGATTTCATCGCTTGCCGACGCGAGCAGCCGCCGCAGATCGGGAATCGAAATATTGTCGTTTGCCGATGAATATTCGCCTGTCAATGCAGGTTCAAAGCCCCCGCCTTCGCCGCGCAGTTCAGGCAGAATCGAATGAATCACGTAAAAACCGTTACGTTCCGATGTCCGGAAGCATTCTTCTTCCGAGACCATTATTTCGTGGACTTTCTCGCCCGGACGGATTCCGGTGAAAACCATTTCAACCGCTTTTCCATCCGGCATCAAAGCTTCGGCAACATCAACAACTCGCGCCGCCGGAACCTGCGGGATATAAGTATCACCGCGCCCACCTTCGCGGACGGCGGCAAATACGGTGTCGACCGCTTTGTCCAAACTCAATAAAAATCTGGTCATTTCCGGCAGAGTAATCGTTACGGGACCGCCCGCTTTGATTTGTTCGATGAAGAGAGGAACAATCGAGCCGCGCGACGCAATCACATTGCCGTAGCGAACGCAGACAAAGCGCGTGTCGCGGCAATCCATGTTCGCCTCCAGAAGAACGCGCTCCTGCAACGCTTTTGTCATTCCCATCACGTTGATCGGTTTGCAAGCCTTATCGGTTGAAATTCCGACCACGGTTTCAATGCCGAGGGCGTTTTCACGAATCGCCCGGACGAGATTATTCGCGCCGATAATGTTTGTCTGAACGGCTTCAAAAGGGAAATATTCGCATGTCGGGACTTGTTTTAAAGCGGCAGCGTTAAAGACAACGTCAGCCGAGCGCAAGGCGGCAAGCAGAGCGGCGTAATCGCGCACGTCGCCGATGCGAAAATTTAAAAGCTGGCGCGAGTTTTCGTAAATAATATCGTCGGTCGCTTCTTTCCGGTGCATAAAAGCGAGCCGCATATAATGCTGCTTGGCTTCGTCGCGCGAAAACACCGTAATCGAGCGCGGGCGTCCCATTTCGCCCGAAAGCAGCCGTTTGACCAGAACCTGACCGAGCGATCCCGTTCCGCCCGTCACTAAAATTCGTTTCCCCTCTAAAATCATTCAACTTCTCCAGTCTGCAAAATCCGTTCAGCGGTTCTCAAAATCATTCATCTCGTAGAAACGAACTGCATCTCGTTTCTACAAAATGCTTTTCGATTTTTAATGCAGTTGCACAATTTTGAAGTCCGCTAAAATCGTCAGATTTATTTAAACTGTTTTCTCCATTCATTGTAAGGTGTTTCATCAGCCGCCATTCGGTTTATCATCACTTCCCAAGATGGCGGCGAAAAGCCTGTTTCCCCGCGGAAACGGCTTGAGTCCAAGCTTCTGTCAATCTGAAAATCGTCGTCAGGCTCGATTTCAATATCAAGATTGTACGCCCTGCGCGCCAAAAGCAGCAATTCGTATTTGTTTATCGGCTCACTCGAAACGTGCCAAACACCGCTCATTGCGGGATGATTTTCGATTAAATCCGCCAAAATGTTCGCCAGAACGATGGTCGGGAAGCCTGAATAAATCGCGCGCCTGAATCCCCGCACGCTCCCGCCGCTATTGGACAAAAACCATTCGATCAAGCTGTGAGCGGATTCCAATTCCCTGCCGATAATCGAAGTGCGAATTGTCAGACAATTGTCGCCCGCGACTTCGCCCATATTTTTGCTGCGCCCGTACAGATCTTCGGCGTCCGGCGTGTCCTGCTCGCTGTAATTTCCTTTTCGCCCGCTAAAAACGCAATCGGTACTCAAGGTTATCAAGCGCACGCCCGTCGCGCGGCACAAATTAGCCAAACGATGCGGAAAAACAGCATTTGTCGTTAAAGTCGGAATCGGGTCTTTGGCTGTTTTGAGCTGTTTGATAACGCCGATGCAATTAACGACCACATTAGGTGTTGAATGGGCAAAAGCGTCAACGACCGAATCGAAATCGTCAATACGAACGTTTGTCAAGGTTTTGTTCTCATCATAAATTCCGAACCGCTCGTAACCCGAAAAACCGCTGCGCAGAGTTGTCCAAACATCAAAACGGCTGCTCCAGCTTTGAACGAGTTTATGACCGAGCATTCCGCTCCCGCCCATTACAAGTATTCGTTTGCCGTTCGAATCGGTCATAAAAATTGCTGAAATCAGGAATTTTCGCGTGACGTTTTATGAGAGCGCAGCCTTTTCGAAAACGTTATACTACCGAAAACGCCGGTTTTTGTGAAGCGCGACATGAATCGCGAAACTTGTTTTACAATTTAGGGAAATAATTGAATTGTGAAAATTAATAACAAAAGGAGTGAAACGATGGCAGAAAAAAAGAGATTGAATAAACGCGCCAAAGCAGTTGCCAAATTGCTCAAAGATTCGGAATTGCTGGCGAATGCGAAGACGACGAACGAATCAAAAGCAGACCCGAATTTAAAGTCAAACGATGTTCCGAATAAAACAAGCGCTCCGAATAAAATGCGACCCGAAAAGAAACGCGGATAAAATGAGAAACTGGCAATATCTGTGTTAAAAAAAGGGTAAAATTTGTGTTGCAAAATAGCTTTGACCGGAGTAAGTTCGTCTTGTCAGAGGTATTCTCAAATGTGCCGTAAATTTATCGAAGTGCTTGCTTTACTCCTGGTAAGCATTTTCTTTTTTGCTCAAAATTCCGACGCGCGAAAATTATTCAGCGGCGGCAAACCGAAAGAAGTAATTATTGCCGGTTTCGATGTCGCTTTTTGCGTTAATCTTTCTCAAAAATTTCGCGTTTGCAAAACCAGAATTTACGACCCAGATGAAGTTAGCTTTCTAATTCAGAAAAATAAAAAAACTATCGGAACAATAGACGCGACATTTAGCGCTTTCAGCGAGATGGATTATTTCTGGGCTTATCGCGGCGATTTGGATAATGATGGTTCGTCAGAAATTGTTATCGCTTCGCTCGAACTAATCAGCAACGGAATGGGAATTTCCACTTATGATGTTCATATTTTCCGCGATCCGACGCGATTTGGTTTTCAAAAACCGTTGACATTTCCAATTCAGGATTTCGGCGAAAAAGGGAATTTAGTTTTTAACGCCGGGAAAAACGAAACTCAAATATTAGTAACTTACTGGAAATACCGGGACGACATTGATCGCAAGCGCGGAAACGGTATGTATTTGCACGGCACCTGGTTTCGCTACAAAAACGGCTTGCTGGAACCTGTTTTTGAAAAACCGACTTTGGCTCGGCGCCTTTTATATAGCTTTATCAATGAAATGTACGAGTCACAAAACATTTCCTACGCGCCTTATTCGTGGTTGAAAAGCAAAAACACTCACAGATTAAAGGAAAATGGAAAAATAAACGACAAACTGATTGCTGTCGTTTCAGGGACGATTGAAAACTATCAGGAAACTGTCAGCCAATATAGATACCCTGACAAAAGAACTTTTACTTTGCGAACTGATTCAGGCGATACGATTGATTGCCTTTTCTGGAGTCCGGATATTGACTATGAAGAAGATTCAGAAAACAAATACAAAGATAAATTAATTGTCAGCAATTACGGTTTCTCACGCCGAAAATTTCTTGTTCCTTTTAATTTCAGCCTTTTCACTCTATTTCCTGAAATAAACGGCAAAAGAGTTCGGCTTGAAACTCGACTTGACGAATACGACGACAAATACACTCAACTATGGTTCTTGGACAAATAAATTTTGAAAATTTTGTCCTCTCATTTAGCAATTGTTTATGATGAACAAATGTCCGAGCGTCAAGATTTTTCGATGAAACTACGGCAAATTGCTTTTCAGGCAATTCTCGAAGAAGATTTCATTCCCGAATTACCAACCGAAGTACTAGCCGAAGTCGAAGAGCTTCAAAACATTTCGCTTGCAAAATTAAATTCGGAAACGCTTGATTTGAGAAATATGCTCTGGTCTTCGATTGATAACGAAGATTCGCGCGATTTAGATCAGGTTGAAGTTGCCGAACAATTGGAAAATGACGAAATTAGAATTCGTATCGGAATTGCAGATGTTGATGCTTTTGTGCCGAAAAATTCGGAAACGGACATTTACGCCGGGCAAAATACGACTTCCGTTTACACCGGAGTGCAGACTTTTCCGATGCTTCCGCGCGCTCTTTCCGAAGATTTGACTTCCTTGCTTGAAGGCAAAGACCGATTTGCAATCGTCACGGATTTTGTTGTTGCGAAAGACGGAAGCGTCAAATTAAACGGCATTTATCGCGCTCTCGTTCATAATCATGCCAAGCTCGATTATGATTCGGTCGGCGATTTTCTCGACGGGAAAACCGAATTCTCCATAAAATTCCCCGAACTCGAAGAACAAATTCTCTTGCAGGATGAAGCCTCAGATCGTTTGAGAGCCGTTCGAATGAAAGAAGGAGCTTTGGAATTTGGAACCGTCGAAGCCACAACCGTGCGGCGTGACGGCGAGATTTATTTGATTGTCAAAGAAAAAACTCAAGCGCGTTATTTGATCGAAAATCTGATGATTACTGCCAATGTTTTAATGGCGGAGTTTCTCGAAGCAAACAAATATCCATGCCTCAAACGCCTTGTCCGCCGCCCGGAACGCTGGCAGAGAATCGTTCAACTAGCAGCCGATTTAGGCGAACAACTTCCCGGTGAACCCAGCTCGATTGCGCTCGCAGAGTTTCTCGAACGCCGTCGCGCGGCAGACCCGATTCATTTCCCGGATTTGTCTTTGTCGGTGGTTAAACTGATCGGCGCTGGAGATTATACGGTTTACGAACCGGGCAAACCGGAGACTGAGGGACACTTTGGTCTTGCCGTCAGCGATTACACGCATTCGACCGCGCCGAATCGCCGTTACGCCGATTTGATTACGCAGCGCCTGGTCAAAGCCGCAATCAGAAATGCGCCCGCGCCTTATTCAATCGAAGAACTTGAAGAAATCGCTGCTCGCTGCAACGAGAGACAAAGCGCCGCTCGCAAAGTCGAACGGAAAATGAGAAAAGCAATCGCCGCGCAGGTTTTAAGCCAGCGAATCGGCGAAACTTTTCAGGGAATCGTCACCGGCGTTTCCCAAAAAGGCGTTTTCGTGCGGCTTCTCGACCCGCCCGCCGAAGGAAAAATTGTTGCCAATGAAATCGGAGCCGATGTCGGAGACAAAGTTATTGTTCGTTTGATGAAAACCGACGCTGAAAACGGTTTTATTGATTTTGAGAGATTATAAAAATGAAAAAAGCAGAGCTTCGCAAAATTTATCTTGAAAAACAAAAATCGCTTTCGCAAGAAGAAAGACGCGACAAAAGCGAACAAGTCATTCAACTTTTGTTTGATAATTTTGATTTTTCCGATGTTCGTTATCTTAACTGCTTTATCACGTTAGAAAAAAACAACGAGCTTGATACGTTTGAGATTTTCCAAAAGATTTGGCGCGAATTTCCGCGCGTCACAACCTGCGCACCTCGCATCAACTACGAAATGAATGTTCTCGAAAACGTCCTAGCCTCGCCCATAACCAAATACGCGCCGAACAAATGGGGCATTTCGGAACCCGAAGGAAACGAATTAATTGAACCTGAAAAGCTCGATGTTGTTTTAGTGCCGTTGATTGCGTTTGACGAGCGCGGTTTTCGCTGCGGCTACGGCAAAGGCTTTTACGACAAATTTTTGCGAAAATGCCGCGCCGATTGCCGAAAAATCGGATTGTCACTTTTTCCACCTGTGGAAAAAATAGAAGATGTTGAAGATTGGGACGTTTCGCTCAATGCTTGCGTTACGCCTGAAAAGGTTTGGCGGTTCTGATAAATCTGTGACAGAACAAAGCGCAGACAATTTTGTCTGCGCTTTGTTTATAGATTCAAAACGGAGTTCTATTCATTTGCTTTTTCCCATTCCTCGCGCGTCAGCAATTTGATTTGCTCAAGCTGCTTTCCGCTCAAAGCCGAGTTGATTTGGTTTAAATTCTTCGCCGCCCAGCCGTCGAAATCCTTAACCACGTCGGCTAGCGAGCGAGAAAGAGCATCGGCGCGTTCGATTTGCGTGTTTGACGGGCGACCTTCGTAAAAAACGACATCGCCGTAAAGATTGGTTAAATACTCCCGCAAGCGTTCCTCGCCCGTAATTGCGCCGCCTTCTTTGGTTGCCACAATTCGTTTGCGAAGTTCGTCAACTTGCTGAGTAGCTGTTTGGAGTTGTGCGCGGAGCGAATCACTGCCAGGCAATTTTGCAGCGCGTTCGTCCAGCGCCAAGCGAACGCGATTGATTTTTTCAACCGCAAACGTCATTTCACCGTGTAAACGCCGGGCAAAACGCGCGGACCGTAAGCCGCGCCAAAAGCAGCAGTGGCAGCCGTAGGAACTTTGGGCGGTTTCAGACGCATCGCCCAGGTCGTGCGCGTCAAACCGCGCCGCTTTCCGGTCGGAATTGTGCCAACAAGCTGACCGGCGGAATCGAAAACCTCAATTTTCAAATCGCCGAAGATATGACGTTTTTTCTGGTAATAAGCGATAACTGCTTCGTCCGGCGGATTAGCACCGACAAACGCCGCGTCGCCATTCATCCAGCCGCCGCTCGCCGAAATGCGCTGTACTGAAGGTTTAGCCTGAATAAAGACCGCATCTTTGGCAAGATTTTCCGGCGTCAGCGCACGCAGCGGCGTGATGTCGTCAACAATCCAGATCCCGCGCCCGTGCGTGCCGATAACGAGATCGTGGTCGCGCGGATGAATCACCAAATCTCGAACGGCAACGTTCGGCAAATCGCCGCCTTTGTATTGCGCCCATTGCCGACCGCCATCGAGCGAAACCCACAAACCTAATTCCGTTCCGACAAAAAGCAAATCGCGATTGACCAAATCTTCTTTGACGACGTGAGCGTAGCCGCGAACCGGCGAATTTGCGGGTATCAGCGCCGCCCCCCAGGTTTTACCGAAGTCCGTAGTTTTATAAACGTAGGGCTTCATATCGCCGAAAGTGTGATTGTCAAAAGTCACATAAGCCGTGCCCTGATCGAAATGTCCGGCTTCAATCGAAGAAACCCAGGAATTTTTCGGCAAACCGCGAACGTTTCCGACCACATTTGACCACGTTTTTCCGCTGTCGCGCGTGATTTGGACGTTTCCGTCGTCGGTTCCAACCCAAATTACATTTGGATTTTTGGGCGCTTCGGTAATGGCGTAAATCGTCGTGTGCATTTCAGCCGCCGAATTATCAACCGTGATTCCGCCGGATTGTTCCTGTTTTTGTTTTTCCGAGTCATTCGTCGTCAAATCTGGCGAGATCCGCTCCCAGGTTTGCCCTTTATCGCGAGAGCGAAACAGAAACTGCGAGCCGATATAAATTGTGCCTTTGTTTGTCGGCGAAAGGTGAATCGGCGTGTTCCAGTTGTAACGCATTTTGCCTTCCCCGTAGCGCGGTAAAGGCTGAATGCCGCGCGTTTCTTTGGTGTGGCGGTTGATGCGCGCAATGGCGCCGCCCTGATATTCGGCGTAAATGTAATCGGGATCGGACGGATCGGCGAACATCCAGAAACCGTCGCCGCCGTACATATTTTCCCAACGGCTGTTCGTGATTCCGACTGGGTAAGACGAATCGCCGACCCAGGAGCTGTTGTCCTGCAAACCGCCGTAAACGCGATACGGCATTTCCATATCGGTCGAGACGTGATAAAACTGCGAAATCGGAAGATTTTCACCTTTCCACCATTTGTTTCCGCCGTCATAGGAATACCAGATGCCGCCGTCGTCGCCCGCAATCAAATGATCCGTATTGTTTGGGTTAATCCAAAGATCGTGATGGTCGCCGTGCGTTCCGCCGTTGATGTTTGAGAACGATTTGCCGCCGTCGTTGCTCATAATGAGTGACAGATTCGGTTTATAAATTTTATTTTCGTTTTTCGGATCAACAATCAGATTGGCGAAATAAAACGGACGCCAAATCATATTCTGACTGCGGTCGAGCTGCTGCCACGTTTTCCCGCCGTCGTCCGAACGATAAAGCCCGTCTTTCGGCATTTCTGCTTCGACAAAGGCATAAACGACATCCGGTTTTGAAGGCGCGACCGCGACGGCAATTCGCCCGTAAGGTTTTGCGGGCAAGCCTTTTGCGTTTTGGTCGGTTAATTCCGTCCAAGTTTTGCCGCCGTTGGTGCTTTTGAAAAGCCCGCTCCCGGAAAAAGAACCGGCATTTTCGCCGCCCGAACGAAATGTCCAGCCTTTGCGGCGAAAATCCCACATTCCGGCGTAAAGCGTATCGGGATCGCTTTCGTCCATCGAAATCATCGAGCAGCCGGTCGAAAGATTCGCGCCTTTTAAAATTTTCGTCCAGGTTTTTCCGCCGTCCGTCGTTTTAAAAACTCCGCTCTCATCCGAATCAGACCACAATTTGCCTGGTGCGCAAACGTAAACCGTGTCGGTATTTTTCGGATCAACCAGAATTTTGACAATACGTTCCGATTCTTTTAAACCGACGTTTGTCCAGTTTTCGCCGCCGTCGGTTGATTTATAAACGCCGTCGCCGATGGAAACCGAGTTGCGCGTCCACGCTTCGCCGGTTCCAACCCAGATTGTTTTCGGATTTTTCGGATCAATCGTCACCGCGCCGATTGATTGAACGGGCTGTTTGTCAAAGACGGGTTTAAAAGTTGTGCCGCCGTTCGTTGATTTCCACACGCCGCCCGAAGCCGCGCCGACGTAAATCGTCAAACGGTTTCCTTCCTGCACGGCGTCGAGCGCCGCGATGCGACCGCTCATCGTCGCCGAACCGATGTTTCGCGCGCCGAGACCTGAAATTGTTTCCGAATCGATTTTAACCGGAGCATTCTGCGCCATTGCGTCGCCGCTCAAAACGAAACAGATTGCTGCTAAAAACCAAACGAGGGATATTGTTCTTTTCATTTTCAAATTTCATTCTCCTGTTTCTTAATTTGGTTGATTTTGAACGGGCGGTTTTTCCATTGCCGCCGGATTGGTTTGCTTTTCTTTCGTTTTTGGAATTTGTGCGTCTTCCGGCGTTTTGGCGGGCGGTGCGGCTTTAATCGCCGGGCGCGCAAACTGCTTGTCGTCGAGCGCGACGTTGGCTTCCATTTTTTCGTAGGTGATCTTCGCTTTGTTCGGACTGCCTTTCTGACCGACTTCATACGAGTGCGGAAAATAAACCCCGGCAACCTCCTTGTAATCGCCCAAAATCGCTTCGCTTTCGACTTCGGCACCGCGAATCATTCGCTTGGTTTCGATCTTGATCGGCACGTAATAATCCGTGTCCATATAATAATGTTTCACGGTTCCGCTCGGCAGAGTCGCTTTTAATTTGAAAACCTCGGAGCCTTCGAATTCATCTTTGCCGACGTATTCGACCTTGATGTTTTTCTGTTTGTAATTGACGAGCGACTCGTCGAAATCGCCGTCCGTGTAGCTTTTCAGCTCGTCTTCGCTGAGCGATTCGGCGTCCTTTTTGCCGTTCCAAGGCTCGATTTTCCAGCCCGTTTTCCCGTCAAACGCGCTAACGCCGGTCATTCCCTGCAATCTAAATTCGTTGCGCTGCAAATTCGGGCGCCTCGATTCGTCAATCACTACGGCTTCAAAACCACCGCCGCCGCTGAATTTTCCGGTCGCGCGCATTGTCTTGATGGCTTGCAATTTTTCCATTCCGCCGATTTTTTGAATGTATTTGGCGATAATTTCATCGGCGGTTTGCGCTCTTGCGCCTTGAACAGCAAAAAACAGTAACCCGACGATTACAAGTAAAACTTTATGCATTTTGTTCTCCTTAAATTTGAGCGGATTGCGAATTGATTTCTGGCTCGCGCGTTTTTTACGGACGAAAACACAAAATGTTATAAAAAAGCGGCGAACGTCTTAAAGCGGATACAAATTAACAGCAAATGGGCGTTCAATCAACTTGTCGCTTTTCAATCTCTTTATGTTTTTCGCGCATTTCCCGGTAAACCGAATCATTCATCACTTTTTCGCGGTATTCTTTAAAAATCTCGGCTGATTTTGCTTTGTCGCTGGTCAGAGCGTCTGCGGCTTGCGGGCGGATGACTTTTTTGCCTTCTTTCGTTTCGTATTTTCTGCCTGAAGAATGATTGGCATAGCGGCGGGCGCGCGTGTACCCCATTTCCAGAAATTTGCGGCACATATCCATTCCGACAAAATCGCCTTGCCGTTTGTAATCAAGATAAAGCTCGTAAATTTTCGCGGCGGATTCACGAGCGATTTCCGGCGTTTTGAAACGCCAGTGCGGGAGAATTTCGGATTTGTAAGGCTCGGCGGTTAAAACACCGTATTCACCGCGACCGATGCGGTATTTTTCCGGGTGTTTGCGCAAATCCGTGTCGTAATATTCGTTGATGTAAGAAACGTCTTTTGCCACCTTGATTTAATTGCCTTGTCAGCTTCGCTCGTTTTCAAGTTTTTTCTTCGCCTCTTTCATCTCCTGTTTGTCATCTTTGCTCATTCCGGGCATAGACGGATTCATCGCTTCGAGCTTTTCCACCAGAATGCGAGCGATGGCGACGTGCGAAAACCATCGATTGTCGGCGGGAACAATATACCAAGGCGCAAGTTTGGTGCTGGTTGCTTCGATTGCTTCTTCGTAAGCGCTGATGTAATCGTCCCAGAATTCACGCTCTTCAACATCCGAGTTGGAAAATTTCCAGTTCATCGAGCTTTCATCGATGCGTTCGAGAATCCGCCTTTTCTGTTCTTCCTTTGAAATATTGAGAAAAATCTTGAGAACGTGGATGCCATTTTGCACGAGATAAGTTTCGTAATTTCGGATTTGCTCGAAACGCTCCTGCCAGATTTTTGGGTTGTTTTTAACTTCGTCGGGCAAATCCTGCAAACGCTGCTCGGAGTGAACGCGGACAATCAAAACTTCCTCGTAATGCGAGCGATTGTAGATTCCGACCAGTCCGCGCTCGGGCAATTTCATAGAAAATCTTCGCAAATAATCCTGTCGCAATTCTTCTTCCGAAGCCGGTTTAAAAGAAGCAACTCGAAACCATTGCGGATTAACGCCCGTGGTTACGGCTTTAATAGCCGCGTCTTTGCCCGCTGTATCCATTCCCTGAAAAACGACGAGCAGAGCGCGTTTTTCTTCGGCGAAAAGTTTTTCCTGCAATTCAACCAGGCGTTTCGTGTCCGCCGCCAAATCGGGTCGGGCTTCAGTCTTGTTTTTGTAATCGCCGGTGAAATCCGCTTCGTGCTTTTTTAAACTGAACTTTTTGCCTTCGGGAACGAGAAAATCGGTTGTTTTCATAATTCAAAAATTTATCCGTTACTGTTCATTTTCGAGAATTCGGCGCGCTTCTTCAATCTCTTGTTTTTGCTTTTCCGAAACTGCCGGATATTTTAAATCCATTGATTCGAGTTTGTCGGCGACAATTCGCGCAATAACGGCGCGCGTAAACCAGCGCTTATTGCCCGGCACGATATACCAAGGCGCGATTTCAGTGCTCGTTATGGCGAAAGTCGCTTCGTAAGTGCCCATAAAATCGTCCCAGTGCGCGCGATCTTTTAAATCGCCGAGCCTGAATTTCCAATGTTTACTCGGGTCTTCGATGCGTTCCATCAATTGTTTTTTCTGTTCTTCTTTTGACGTAAGCAAAAAGAATTTCAAGACGTGAACGCCGTTGCGATGCAGATAAAGCTCGAAATTGCGGATGTCTTCGTAACGCTGCTCCCAGATTTTCTCATCTGTTTTAATTTTTTCGGGAAGCGGATTGGATTGCAGAATCTGCGGATGAACGCGGACGACCAGCACGTCTTCGTAATACGAGCGCGAAAAAACGCCGATTTTTCCGCGTTCAGGCAGATTTTTTGAAGCGCGCCAGAGATAATCGTGATCCAGTTCTTCATCCGAAGGCGCTTTGAACGGCACAACTCCAATGCCTTGCGGATCAACGTCGCGAAAAACGTGCTTGATTGTGCTGTCTTTTCCCGCAGCGTCCATCGCCTGAAAAATCACGACGAGCGCCTGCGTGTTTTGCGCGTACATAATGTCCTGCAAATCCGCAATCCGTTCGCGTTCACGCTCCAAATCAGCCACAGCCTCTTCTTTATTTTTATAATCTCCGGTAAAATTCGGGTCGAAATCAGCCAGGCTGATTCTTTTGCCTTCCGGCGCAAAAAATCGTTTGTAGTCCATAAACCGAAAATTAGATTTATGAAAACCGTTTGTCAACGAATTTTTCCGGCGTTTTTGTTTGCTGCCGTCTTTTTCGTTAATTTATCTGCCGCGCAAATCAAGCTCACGCCGCATAAAATAACGCTCAAAAACGGCAAAACTTTCGATTTGAATTTGCCCGAAAATTACGAAATCACTCCGGCGGCGGAAGGCTTAAAACGAGTGCGCTTTTTCGCCAAAGCGCCGGATGGGCGAATTTTCGTGACCGATATGCACGATTTGACCGACAACCGGAAAGGTGCGGTTTATATTCTCGACGAATTCGACTTGCAAACCGGAAAATTCCGCAAGGTAACTCAATATTTAGCAAATTTGCGAAATCCGAACAGCGTGCAGTTTTACACCGACGAAAACGGGCACGACTGGCTTTATCTGGCTCTGACAGATAAGCTGGTGCGCTACAAATTCACAAAAAACGAAACTGCGCCGACTGACAAAAATCCGCAGACACTGGCGACTTTTCCCGATTACGGACTTGATTACAAATACGGCGGCTGGCATTTGACCAGAACAATTGCGATTAATCAGGAAACGCGCAAAATCTACGTTTCCGTCGGTTCGAGCTGCAACGCCTGCAAAGAAAAAGAAGCCGTTCGCGCGACAGTTTTGGAAATGAACCCGGACGGAAGCCGTCAGAGAACTTTTGTCAAAGGTTTGCGAAACGCCGTAGGTTTAAAATTTGTCGGGAAAAGTCTGTTTGCTACAAATCAAGGGGCAGATCATCTCGGTGAAAACAAACCGGACGAAACATTTTACGCGCTCAAAAACGGCGCGGATTACGGTTGGGCTAAGTGTTATCAATCAAACGGACGAATCTTTGCCGATCCGAAATTCGGCACAAGATCCGGTTGCCGCAATGTTCAGGCGTCATACGCACGTTTTCCCGCGCATAGCTCGGCGCTTGGTTTTGATTATTTTGATCAAAGCACGCCGGACAAAACGATTCAAAACGCTTTTTTAGTCGCGTTGCACGGTTCGACAAACGAGCGAATTGGAAGCGGCTATAAAATCGTCGTCTTCCGCAAAAACGAAAAGCCGCAGGATTTCATCAACGGCTTTTTAGTAAATGGAAAAGTCTTCGGTCGCCCATGCGACATAATGCGTTTGGACGAAAACTCGTTTTTGTTTTCCGACGACCGAGCAGGAGTCGTTTACTACGTCAAGCGAAAAAGCTAGCCGAAGAAGTTTTCAAAAAATCCGATTTTGTAGTGAACCCTGCGCGCGCTTTTTTGCGCGTTAGCTTGCAGGGGAAACTATGTTCTTTCACTTTTTGACAAAAATCACCAATTTTCTATTACTGTTCCAATTTAATCTCTTAGGCACAAAGCAACATTTCAGTCAGCGGAGATATGTTTCTCTCATCGGCGGATTTTGAAAGCGCCAACCAATTTATTGAGAAAAACATTAATCGAAAGTGAATTCACTCACTTGTAATTTGAGCTGTAATTAAAACTAAAAAATGAAACGACAGAATAATAAAATCTTTTTAACTTTGTGGCTTCTGGCGAGTTTGTTCTGGCAGACGATTCCAGTCAAAGCACAGCAAATCTCGCAATCAAATCTCAACGTTCAGGAATTAAGTAACAGCGACGGCAATCAAGTCTACAAAAATTTATTGCAGCAGGCTCAAGGCGCGGAATTTCCGGTTTTGCTCGAAAAGATTTTCGGCGGCGATGCTCAAGCGGCAGCGGATGTATTTAACGAAGATTCCGAACAAATTTTTCAGGCGGTAACGACTGGTGCAAGTGATAAAGCCGAAGAAAATTTGGAGACGCAAATTGCGGAGCGTCGAAAAAAAACGAGCGCAAAAACAATTGTCGCGCCGGCAGTGAAGACGAATCCGGCGAAGAAAGCGGTTAAAAAAGCTGCGCCAAAATCCAGAAAACTCAGCTTTAACAATCAGCCGAAACTTGATTGGCGGCAATTTACCTTTGGATTTCATCCCTTGTCCAAGCAGGAAGAAAAGCCGGACGTAAAATTCATGGAAACCGAGAAGGAAATAAAAGCCGAAGGCTCTGACAAAAAGAGCTTTGAGACGAAAGAAGCTAAAGGAACACGCACGCAGAAAGCCGAAACCCGTTATATCAAGGACGGAAAAACCTTTGGCGTCGAAATCAAAGACACGCAGATTATCGAAGCCGTTTCGAAAGCAGATGGTAAAAGTTTTCGCAGGGAAATTTCGCTGCTTTGGGGCGCTGAAGTCGCGGCTTGCCCAGACGTTAACGGAGTTCCGGCGGGAACGGGAAAAGCGAGAGTCGTTTCAAAAACCATTTATGTGGAAAACGGCGTGACTGTGACGATGACGAGCGAATTCGATTTGCAGGCGAAGCTTATTGGCTATGTCAATGACCAAGCCACTTTAACGCATTACGATTTGCAGCTTGACGCTTATACAACAAATTCAGGCTACGAAGACGCTCTGCGGCTTAATATCATCAAGGAAATCAAAATCAAAGACGGCAGATACGGGCTTCATTACGACATTCCGGGAAACACTATTGAAGTCAGCGACGGTAAATATGGCGGCAAACGAACTCCAGCGAAAATAGGCAAAGCCACGGCAAGATTGTTAATACCAATGTCGGATGCTGACACGGAAATCATCGGCAAAGCAATCGGTCCGATGGTTCCGTCAATTTGGAACTCGGCGAACGAAATGTATAAAACCGCCGAAAAAAACTGGAAAAATTACGGCTGCGTCGAAGTCGTCTGCAAAGTTCCGAAAACCACGCTTAAAGAGGGCGAAGAAATCGTTATTTCAACCGAATCCGTTCATTTGCAGGACGGCGGCAAAATAAACGCGCAGCTCAAAGCCGAAGCCTATGAGGGAGGCATCACGCCCGAATCGCAAGCCGGAACGCCCACCGCGACTTTTACTTTTACGCAGTCTGGTGAAAACAATCCGTCTTTCAGCGTCGAATCCGTTTCAAAACGCGGCATTGGCAGAGGCGACGTTGAATTTCAATTGGAAAAGGAAAAAGAAGAAAACACCGAAGCCGGAGTTTGGACGGGAACGATTACTGCTCGAAGAGACCAACGCGAGGAAAAAGAAAAGCGTTCAGGCGCAAATTTAGCCGAAAACGGCGGTTATTTGGAAACTAACACAAACGTCCGGCTTCAACTAACCGGCAGGCTCGACCGCTCGGTCGATGCGACGAATGCATACGTCGCAAACGTCACTGGCGAGCAGAAGCAAATTGATTACGAATACGACCGATATAAAATTGATGAAGGCTATTGCGGTCCAAACGCCGTTCCTTACAAAGGACCAAAGGAAATCACCCGAACCAGCACCACGACTACCGATTACAACAAAGAAACGCGCGTTTATGTGGAAATTGGCAGAACCAGCGGCACTTTAACTTTTTCGCTTCCCGAAACAACAGGCAGAACCATTCATTCATACGTTCACAAATCGCCCTGCGACGTACACGACCGCGCAAATACCAACGAGGCGATTGATGAAGACGTGGCGACAGTCGGCGGAAACTTTTCGTTCTCATTTCCGGTTGATGGGTTGCAGAAAACAATTAAAGGCTCAATCAGCGTGCGCGAAGAAGACGGCAGCACGACCGTTTACACTTGGGAGTTAACGCGCCGCTAAATCAAAGAAACAATGAAAAACAGACGACTCATTATCAACGCACTTTTCTTAATTACAATTTCTTTTGCCATGACCGTTTTTGCTCAAAACAATGGCGAAATTCTCGTGGCGGGCGATCCACCATTCACACAAAGCGATTTCGTGCACATCGTCAAATATTACGAACGCGGATTAGACATCAAGTTTTCCGACGGCGAACGCGACGAACTGCAATCAAAAATCTCTGCGATGTGGCGCAAAAATCAAGAGTCGAACCCCAAAAATCTGACCGGATTTATGGAATTGGTGAGAAAGATGAACACGCGCGTTGCCGACGAAAAAATCAAAGCAAATCAACAGGAATTTGCCGAAGTCCTGCTTGCCGATCTAAAAACGATGTCGCGCAACGGCTGGAGCGACATCGTGATCGGCGTTTATGAAAACTCTCATCGCAACAATTCGGCGACAACCGCCAAATCAAATGATGACAGTTCAAGACAAACCGAAACAACCGTAAATCGCAATGAGCTAGATTTTCAGCCGCTTGCGGGCGCGATAAAAATGTCGGATTTAACCGGCAAATGGGTAAAAGGCACGGTCGCCTCTTACGGTTATCGCAACACCGTCACAAGCGATTACCGCAGCGGCTACGGCTCAGCAAATCAGCACGACATTTACGCGGGCGGCAATTTCGATTATTCAAATTACGCGCAGATTTCCGGCTACGGCTGCACGACGGAGCTTTTCACTTCGATGAAAGGTCGAGTTTCGGTTAGCGGTTCGGAAGTAACTTTCACTTACGTTTCCGGCACGGTCAAAGGTAAGGATAGCTGCAAATCACAAGGCTTTACCCGACCGGCGCAGATTAACAAAACTACTTACCGCCTCGAACGCGGCAAAGACGGTTTGCGAATGTGCGAAGTCGGCAAGGAAAATCCTTATTGCCTTTACAAAGCGAAAGAATGAGCTTAAAGAACCAAAGCCTGAAAGGGCGAATGTGAAATGTCAAATTTTAATAAATTGAGCGGTTATTCAGCGATTTTCGGCGGCATTGCGGGCTGTTTGCTGGTTCCGCTGCTTTCTCTCGGTTATTACTCCTCCTATGCAATGCCTTCGGAAACGTCGCCGTTCTGGATTTCGACAGTACGACCTTTTTTGAGCGCGTTGCTTGATTTTGCCGACGCAATAGAAGTGTATACATTTTACGGGCGTATCTTTCCGATTGTTTATTTGCTTGTTTTGCCCGGAGTTTTCGCATTACACCGATTGCAGGCAAAAAACAAATCAGGTTTTGAGAAATTCAGTTTTGTCTTTTTGGTTTTTGCGCTAACGGTCTCATTTTTCGGAGTGACGTTTGATTATTGGGGAATTAAAATCGGCTGGACAATTGAATTGCTCGGAATGCTGCTTTTGCAAATTTCGGCGACCATTTACGGCGCGGCGAGTCTTCGCTTAAAAATTATTCCACGCATAATCAGCGTATTGCTTATGCTTTCGATTCCGCTTTGCGTGATTTCCTTTCTGATTTTTAAACAAATTCCCGGCGCGCCGACTCTGCCGTTTGCCGTTGCCTCAATTGCAATCGGAGCTTTTATTTTAGCTAAATCTGAAAGCGGCATAGATATTCGCCTCCAAAAATCGCTCAAACAAAACCTTGATTAATAATTATTGGGAGAATTCTATGGAAATGATTCAATCTGTCAACAATAGAGAAAATGAGTTAAGAATAAATTTAGAATGAATGAAAAAAACGCGGACAATTTAAATTGTCCGCGTTTTTTGGTTACTTGATTCCGATAACCATCTAATCCTGTCCGATTAAATGCTTGACGCTTGTTGAGGGGATTCCGGTTTCGCTCATCCATTGTTAACAATCTGCGCCAGTATAATCAACCGGGCTGAATTTTACCCTGTCGCTCAGATCGTGTCGGGCAACGTATCTTTCAAAAATCAAGCGCACCGATGGCAGATCATTACTTGCCGCCATAAATGATCCCCCGCCGTATATTTTCGTTCAAGCCGAATTGTGCTTTCTCTTTTAATCGCCTAATTCGACCGCAAAAGATATCAAGTTAATAACTATCACTCATCGGAACCGGTTTAATCCCCCAAATAATATTTTCAATTTCAGATGCCCGGGCATTCGTTTGCCCGAAACTGCCGCTTGAAAAACTTTTCCGTCTGTTTATTAAAAAATACTCGCCTGTTTCTTTGATCGGAAATAGAGTTGTTGATTCCGCGCAATTTTTGTCGAAAACCTAATTTTATTTTAACCGGAGAAACTGGCGTTATTATGCTGAAAGCTGTCAATTTAACCAAAAACTACAACGGAAACGTTGCCCTCAATTCGCTCAATTTGAGCGTCGCGGCGGGCGAAGTGTTCTGCCTGCTCGGCGCAAACGGCGCGGGTAAAACGACAACAATCAATTTGTTTTTAAACTTCGTCGAGCCGTCAGCCGGAATGGCGATGATTAACGGGCTGGATGTCGTCAAACAACCGCTCGAAACCAAGCGATTTCTCGCTTACATACCCGAACAGGTCAACCTTTACCGCAATCTCTCGGGTTTGGAAAACCTTGAATATTTCAGCGCGCTCGCCGGACAGGACGAATACGGACGCGAAGATTTTCTGCGGTTTTTCGACGGAGTCGGCTTGGCGAGAAAGGCAGCGGACAAGCGCGTTTCGACTTATTCCAAAGGAATGCGGCAGAAGGTGGGCATTGCAATTGCGCTGGCTAAACGCGTGCAGGCGCTTCTTCTCGACGAGCCGACTTCGGGTTTAGACCCGAAAGCCTCGAACGAATTTTCCGAACTGCTTAAAAAATTAAGCTCGCAGGGCTGCGCCGTGCTGATGGCGACGCACGACCTTTTCCGGGCGAAAGAATCGGGCACGCGCGTCGGGATTATGAAACACGGGCGGCTTGTTTCCGAAATGACCACCGATGAGATCAGTCACGCTGATCTGGAGCGGATTTATCTCGAAAATATGCGCGATTAGATGTTTCGCACATTCGAGTTCACCGCGCGGTGCTCATTTTAAATTCAGGGATAGACGAAAAAGAATTAAAGAAAACAAGAAGTGATGAGAAAGATTTTTTTATTAGTTATTTTAGGAATGTTTTCCTCAACGGTTTTCGGTCAAATTAACGGCGTTATTCGGGGAAAAGTAACAAACACGGAAAATAAGCCAATTCCCGGCGCTGTGGTCGCGCTCGTAGGCGCTGAAAAAAACGTCGTGACTGATGCGGGAGGCAATTTCATTTTTGAAAACGTCGGCGTTGGGCAATACGTCGTCAACGTCACAAGCGAGAAATACCTGCCGCATTCGCAAAACATTGAGATAGGTTCCGGCACAGGTGAAGTCAGAATTGATTTCAAGCTCGAAAATTTGACCGAAACTGTGGAAGTCGCCGGGCGCGTCAGCGAATATCACACGGACGACACCACCGTTGCGACAAAAATTCCGACCAGACTGATTGATACGCCGCAGTCAATCACTTCCATTTCGCCGCAGGTTATCGCCGACCGTTTGGCGACGGACGTAAACGACATTTATAAAAATGTTGCTGGCTTAAACCAGACGACTTACAGCGCGGTCGTGTTTCGCGGCTTTACGCAGCGCGAGACGCTTTTTAACGGAGTTCGCGGAAATCCATACGGCTCGCTCGAAGGCGATGTGAATAATGCGGGATTTTCGACCAGCATCTTGCGGCTCTCAAACGTCGAGCGAATCGAGGTTTTAAAAGGTCCGGCGTCCGTGCTTTACGGTTCGGCGGAACCGGGCGGAATTATCAATTTCATCACCAAAAAACCGCGCACCCTTTTGGACGGAACGGCGGAATTTCGTTTCGGGCAATACGGTCTGGCGATGGGCAATGCCGATTTCAGCGTTCCGCTCACGAAAAAACTTTATTCGCGCTTCGCCGGATTTCTGGAACAGCGCGACAGTTTTCGCAATAACGCCGGACTGAAAAATCAAAACTACGTCGCCAATCTGCTGTGGCAGCCGGATGATAAAACGCGCGTTAATTTTGAATACGAATTCATCCGCCAAAACCAGCGCGGGCATCGTTTGCGCGGGATTCCCGTAGATGCGTACGGCAGATTTATTACCGACATTTCGTTTACGACCACTGAAAGAACCGATTTCGTCAAGCTTGACGCGAACGTTTTTCAGGCGAATATTTCCAAAGATTTTCTGACCGACGGGCGCGTGGAAGCGACGTTTCGCTATCTTACGAACGACCGTTTTGAAAATTATCACGAACCGCGCGGGCTGCTTGCCGACGGACGCACGATGCGTCGAGATTTTCGCGATCAGCTCCGCAAAAACAAGGATTGGAGTTTTTCGGTCAACGCCTATAAGCCTGTCAATCTGGGAAATTTCGGCGTTCACACTCTAAACGCGGGCGGTGAATACTACACGCAGGATCATCAATTTCGACTCGTTACTGTTTCGGCGGGCGTGCCTTCGATTGATATTTTCAACCCCGTTTACGGAATTGCAAACCCGCGAAATTACCTTTATGACGTAAACCAGACGCCGACAAGCCTCGCCAAACCTTCGCGTTTCGGAGTTTATCTGCAAGACCACATTGCCTTTAATAAATATTTTCAATTCGTAGCGGGCGGTCGTTGGGAGCGTTACAAAGATACGGGCAGATCGGGAACGATTCCTCTGAGCGCGGAGGATTCGGCTTTTACGGGCAGAATCGGCGCGGTCATGAAACCGCGCGACAATATCGCTTTTTACGGAAATTTCGCCAATTCCTACGCGCGTCCTTCAATTCTGGCGCAAACCACTTCGGCAAACGGTCCGCATAAACCAGAAAAAGGCAGGCAAGTCGAAGGCGGCTTGAAAATGGAACTTTTAAACAGCCGCTTGTTTGTCACATCGTCCGTTTATCAGATTGATAAAACCGATGTTCTGCGCCCCGACCCGAGTTTCGGACCGGCAGGCAATAACACAAACGCGCTTTTGAGCGTCGGCGCGATCCGCAATCGCGGTTTCGACATAGACGCGAACGGTGCTATCACCCGGCGCTGGAACGTTTCGTTTAATTATTCACACATCAATTCGCGCATCACGCGCGACAACAATCCTGCGTACGTCGGAAGGCGAATGCCGAACGTGCCGGCAAACACCGTCGGTTTTTTCACGCGTTACGACATCACGCCGGAGATAGGAGTCGGTTTGGGCGGTGAATTTGTCGGCGAGCGCGAAGAACCGTTTGCGGGTTTGAAAGCGCCGTCTTATAAAACTTTCGATGCAAGCTATTACCACACATTTTTCCAGCGTTTCCGTTTTTACGCCAAGCTGGAAAACTTAGCAAATGAAAAATACGCTTTGAGTTCGCTTTTCGCGCCGCGCGTCGGCAATTTTCCCGGGCAGCCGCGCACGTTTTCCGCGGGGCTGACGATTTTGTCATTTAGGAAAAGGTAGTATGAATTTCGTAAACGTAAAAAAAATTGCTGCACATGAATGGCGGACGGCGTTTCGCAGCCGCACTATCTGGGCGTCGACATTTATTCTCGCATTGGCAACGCTCACCGCGCTTTACGTCGGCTGGCAGAATTACCGGACGCTGAACGCCGAGCGCGAAAAATACAGCCAAGCCGTTGCCGATAAATGGCTCAACCAGCCAGATCGTCACCCGCACCGCGCGGCGCATTACGGCTATCTGGTGTTTCGCCCGAAAGCGCTGCTTTCGTTTTTCGACGCAGGAGTGGATTCCTATGCCGGAACGACAGTTTTTCTCGAAGCGCATCGGCAGAACACCGCAAATTTCAGTGAAGCCAGACATTCGAGTGGAATTTTGCGCTTTGGCGAGCTGAATCTGGCGATGATTCTGCAAATGCTCGTGCCGCTTTTGATTTTCTTTCTCGGATTTTCGGCAATCACCGCCGAGCGCGAAAACGGGACGTTTCAGATTCTGCTTTCGCAGGGCGTCGCGTGGCGCGAAATTCTTCTGGGAAAAACGCTCGGAATCGTTTCGATAATTTTTGCGCTGATTGCGCCCATTATTTTTGTCGCGCTCACCTTTTGGCTGTTTTTAAGCGATTGGCAAATCACGACTGATTCCGTCTGGCGCGTGGCGGCTTTGATTTTGTCTTATGCCGCTTATTTCGTAATTTGTGCAGCGGTCGCGGTTTTAATTTCGGCTTTTCACAAAACCTCACGCAGCGCTCTGACGACATTGATCGTCGTCTGGATTTTGTTTTGGATCGTGATGCCGCGCGCTGCGCAGAGTTTAGGTGCGCATCTTTTTCCGACGCCCTCGAAAGCTCAGTTTGACAGAATGCTTGAAGAGGAAACCGCCAAACACGGCGACAGCCACAACCCGAATGATCCGAAATTTGCCGAATTAAAAAAAGAAACGCTTGCCAAATACGGCGTTTTGGACGTAAAGGATTTGCCCTTTAATTACGGCGGTTTCGTGATGAGTAAAGCGGAAGAAATCAGTTCCGAAATTTTCCGCTCGCATTACGGCGACGTTTTGGAAAAATTTCGGTGGCAAAACCGTGTTGGGGAAATCGCCGGATTATTGAATCCGTTTCTCGCCGCGCGTCATTTTTCGATGGCGATGGCGGCTTCCGATCTCGCAAATTACGAAAATTTTCAGTGGCAGGCGGAAGAATATCGTTTCCGTATGATTCAGAAATTGAATGAGTTTCACACGCACGAAATCAAATTTGAAAACGACCGCGCGCAAAAGATGAGCCGCGAACGGTGGGAAGATTTCCCTCCGTTTGAATATCAAACCCCGACAATTGCCGAATCTCTGGGAAATCAAATTTTGCCGCTCGTCTCGCTCGTTTTGTGGCTCGCACTTGTTTTTGGCGCTCTGTGGTTCGTAAAACCGCGCAACACTTTGTAGAAAAATGATTTTTAATACTTTCCTAAAACTCGAACTAAAAAATTTCCTGAGCGGGCGCGCCGTCCTGCTTTCGTTTCTGTGCATTTTATTGGCGGGCGCATACGGCACGTTTCACGGGGTAAATGTGATTGAAAAACAGCGCGAAGTGATCGCTCAATTGCCCGCGCTCGAAGCCGAACATACCGAAAGACTGCTCAGCTACAAAAAAGGCGCAGACCTCGCCGACGTGCTTTATTATCTGACCTATAGCACGGCGGACGAGCCTTCTTCCTGGTCGCCGATTTCAATCGGGCAGCGCGACGTAAATCCGTATAACGTCAAGGTGCGGATGCTCGCGCTCGAAGGACAGATTTACGATTCGGAACTGACGAACCCGACTAATCTTTTGTTTGGAAATTTCGATTTAAGCTTTGTCATCGTCTTTCTTTTTCCGCTTCTCATCATTGCCTTTACGCACAATCTGATTTCTTCGGAACAGGAGACGGGAACCTGGAGTTTGCTGCACTCGCAGCCGGTCTCCGTTTTGAAAATCGTCAGTTTGCGGCTCGTTTTGCGTTTCGCCCTGGTTTTCGCGGCGGCTTTGCTGATTCTCATTCTGGGCTGTTTGTCGCTCGGCGCGGAATTTGACCAAAGATTTTTCGCGGCGGCTTTGCTCACCTTTGCTTATGTCGCTTTCTGGTTCGGCGTTGCGGCATTCGTCATCTCGTTCGGGCGCGGCTCAACTTTTAACGCGCTCACGCTGCTCGGCACATGGATTTTTCTAGTTCTGCTCGCTCCCGCGCTGTTAAGCTCGATTGTTTCGACTGTGTTTCCGGTATCGGAGAGTATGGAAACGAGCGTTGAACAGCGCGAAGGTTATCACGAAAAATGGGACAAGCCGAAAGCAGAAACGATGCAGAGGTTTTATCAAAAATACCCGGAATACAAGGATTTCCCGATTCCCGAAGACCGTTTTTCGTGGGGCTGGTATTACGCGATGCAGCAGACGGGCGACGAAGACTCGGCTGACGCCGCAGGACGATATCGCGAAAAACTAGAACAGAGAAACGATTTTACCCAACGCGCATCGTGGTTTCTACCTTCCGTCGCCGCGCAGCTTCAATTTAATGAAATAGCGCAGACCGATCTTGAAAATCATCTGAGCTATCTCGATTCAGTCAGAAATTATCACGAAGTTATTCGCAAAACGTTTTATCCGTACATCTTTCGTAACACAAAAGTCGCGGATTTCGATTTGAAAACCGCGCCGCGACACAGCTTTAAAAACGAGTCGAGGACGAATCCTTTCTCCGGCGGATTTTTAGCGACTTTGACGGCGGCAATTCTTTTCATCGGACTGGGCTGGTGGAATTTGCAAAAAAGAATTTCGAGTTTTTAAGAGAGATTATGGAAGACAAATTTACAGGAAACTCAGAAAGTTGAAGAAAACGATTTAATAGCCTAACTCAGGGATTTTTTCAGCAAACGTATTCCGGAAAACCGCGCGTTGTTTGCGGGCATGGTGATGTATTTCGCGGTGACGCCTCGTTACTGAAGGCAATCTGCTGATCTATTTTTTTGCAAGTTCTTAAACAAATCTTTTGCAGACTAGACAAAAAGGCGCCGGATGTTGAAACTCAAAATCCAGGCGCTTTTGAGCGCGAAATTTCAATTGAATATTTTTTAAAATCTTGTGAAATTCGGATTTCTCTTTTCGGTTTTAATCGCAATTTTAATAATTATCGGTTTAATGTCAGATTCAACAGCGCAGACAAATCAACAGCTTCCGGCAAAATTCTCACTGCCCGCAAGCGGTTTGCAGCTATCGCGCCGCACGCAAACCGGTTCTTTTTATGATGTTGTGGGACGAAAATCTGCGTTTCTAGGTTATGAACACCGTCAGGCTGAGGCTTGGGTTTATCCGCTAAAGATTCTCGACCAAATGGATTTCGGTTTTCGCGTCGAAGGCTATCCGCTTGAATATGCTGCGAAAGATTTGCTCGCAAAAATAGAAGTCCGACCGGAAAGCACGATTTTCACTTACTCACACGCGGCTTTTACAGTCCGCCAAATCATTTTCGCACCGCTCGAAGAAGCCGGAATTGTGATGCTGCTCGATGTTGATTCGCGCCTTCCGATGACCGTTTCCGTTTCGTTTAAACCACGACTCCGGCTGATGTGGCTGGCAGGTTCGCAAACGCCGAGCATTGCGTGGAATCAAACGGAACGGCGATATTACTTGACCGAAGAAATCGGCAAATTAGTTGGCGTTGTCGGTTCACCCATAGCGAGCGATGTTTCAGTAATGCCTTACCAAGAAGAGCCGCGCGACGTGCCGAATCGTTTTTTGCTCGAAGCCGCGCCCGAAGTTTGGCGGAAAAGCTTTGTTCCGATTGTCATCGCTGGCAGCACAAACGGCGCAGCGGAAGCGAAAAAAACTTACGAAAAATTATTAAGTTCGAATCCGGAGCTTTATCAAAAATCGGTCGCGCATTACTCAAAACTCGAAAAAGAAACAACTCGGATAAAAACGCCGGACGAGGTTTTAAACCGCGCTTTCGCCTGGTCGAAAATCGGAATTGACAAAGGTTTGGCGACAAATCCGCAGCTCGGCACTGGTTTACTCGCCGGTTTTCGCGCGTCGGGCGAAGGTGAACGTCCGGGTTTTGCATGGTTTTTCGGGCGGGACGCGCTCTGGACCGCGTTTGCGACAAATTCCTACGGCGATTTTTCAACGACGAAAACGGCGCTCGAATTTCTGCGAAAATATCAGCGCGCCGACGGAAAAATTCCGCACGAAATCTCGCAAAGCGCCGCTTACACCCGCTGGTTTACGGATTTTCCTTACGCTTGGGCGGCGGCTGACGCGACGCCGCTTTACGTCATCGCTTATCTCGATTATTTCGAGCGCAGCGGCGACCGGCAATTTATAAAAGAAAGCTGGGATTCGATCCAACGAGCGTATCGTTTTACAGCCGCAACCGACACGGACAAAAACGGTCTGGTCGAAAACACAAAATTCGGTCACGGCTGGGTCGAAGGTGGCGATCTTTATCCGCCGCACGAAGAAATCTATCAGCAAGGCGTCTGGTTTGCTGCTGCTCAAGCGATGAGCCGTCTGGCGAAGGAAATGGACGACGAAGATTTAAGCAAGGAAGCTGCCGCCAATGCCGAAAAGACGCGGCTCGCAACGGAAAAAACCTTCTGGCTGTCCGGAAAAGATTTCTACGCTTACTCGACAAAGCTTGTGACCGCGAAACCAACCGAAGCCGAAAAGGGCGTTAATCGCACTTCGAGACAAGAGCGTTTGAACGAGTTGCAAAAAGCCACAATTTTTGACGAAGACACCGTTTTGCCCGCCGTGCCGCTTTGGTTTCGGATGTTCGAAACCGAAAAAGCGCAAAAAGAATTGGACAGCATCGGCAGCAGCCGAATTGCGACTGATTGGGGCGCGCGAATTTTGGCGAACGATTCCAAATTGTATGATCCACTTTCGTATCATCACGGTTCGGTTTGGGGACTTTTTACGGGCTGGGCAAGTTTGGCGGCTTACAATTATGGACGCCCGCACATCGGTTTTCAGGCTCTTTACGCCAATGTGCAATTAAAAGAACGCGGCAACGCGCTCGGTTACATTACTGAATTGCTTTCGGGCGATTTCAACTCGCCTTTCGGTCGCTCGTCGCATCATCAAATCTGGTCTGAGGCGATGATTGCAACGCCCGTCTTACGCGGTCTTTTCGGGCTTGACTTCGAAAACAAAACACTTCGACTTGCGCCGCAGCTTCCGGCAAACTGGGACTCGGCGCAAATCGAAAACGTGCGCGTCGGCGAAGCAAAATACGATTTTCGTTTTGCCCGCGCAAATGGAGAATTAAATTTTGAAATAATCTCAAGCGGTAATCGCGCACTCGAAAAACTAACACTTGCACCCGGCTTTCCGCTCGACGCGCGGATTAAATCCGTTACGGTCAACGGCAAAACGGCAAAATTCGAACTGAAAAAAATCGGCGACATCCAACGTGCGGAAACGGTTTTGGAAAATTTTGAAAACAATCTGAAAATCGTTTACGAATACGACGGAGGAACGGAGGTTTGGACTGATTCTCCTCAGCTCGAACCGGGACAGACAAATCAGGGTCTGAAAATCATTCGCGCTACGGCGTCCGAAGGGAATCTGCATTTAATTTTGGAAGGTTTGGGCGGGCGGACTTACACGCTCGGCGTGACGACAAACGGCTTGCTCGGTAATGCCGAAAACGTCGGCGTAGAGCAGTCGGGAAGCGGTTTGAATCGTTCGCACGGAAAAATCCGCGTGAAATTTGAAGGCGCTGAAAATTTATTTATTCGGCGGGAAATCAATCTGCCGTTAAAGGCGGGAATTAAAAATTAGAACCGTTTTTTAATCGAGCAGTTCGATTGAATCGCCTTTTTTCAGAATTCCTTCGACCAAAACCGCACAATAAACGCCTGCAAAAGCCGAATGGGCTTTGGCTACCTGCCGTAAAACCGCCGGATTGTGTTCGCTTGTGTCGGGATCGAGTGAAATCACCTTACAGCGCGGATCGCGTTCGAGAATCATAATCTCGGCTTGCGAGCCAATTCGCACACGGCGATTGATTAATTTATCTTCGGCAAAGCCTTCGTTTGCTGAATGATTGAAATAAATGTTTGCCCGAAAGCGTCGTTTATCAATCGGGATATTCATTTCCGCTTCGATTTGCCTGACGCTTTGCACGCCGATCAACGAGACTGGACGGCAATCCGTCATTGCGCGGTCTGAACGCACGAGCGTCAGTTGATTTTTTTCACCGATTCCGTCGCTGAGCAGTTTCGTCAAAATCGGATCATCAACCGCGAGCGTCTCCCCCGCGGGCGTAACGACATCCAAAGCCATATCTTCCGGCTCGGCATTGGCGTACATAATTCCAGGCTCGATGCTCATTGCCTCAAACAAATTCGGCGGTTTTGCGGCTCGTTCCGGATGACGAAACTGCGGGCGGTAGCGGAGCATTTCAGGCTGCGCGGATGCGGTCAGATAAGGAAATCCTTTGCGCGCGGCTGAGTTTTTAAAGGCATAGCAGCGATCGCCGTAGATCCCCGAAAACCCCATAAACGCTTCGGTCAGTTCTTCTCCGCGCATTCCTTTGACCGGATAACGCCACAAACTTTCGACTGTTCCAATGTTCGTCATATTAATGTGCGTTTTATTTTGAATTCAATTAAGAAACTGCTTGAAACCCGGAATTATTGTTTAGTCGCCGAAGATGACTAAACCAGAGCTTCCAAACAGGTTTTAAGCAGCCGCTTTGAGCAGTTCTTTAGCGTGTCGCCGCGCCGAATCGGTAACGGTTGCGCCTGTCAACATTCTTGCCAATTCTTCAACGCGCGCATTTTTGTCCAATTTTGAAACTCCGACGGTTGTGCGCTCGCCTGACATTTCTTTTTCAACGACAAAATGCAAATCCGCGAGCGCGGCAATCTGCGGCTGGTGCGTAACACATAAAACCTGATGATGAGCGGAGAGCCTTTTCAATTTTCGTCCGACCGCTTCCGACACGCGACCGGAAATTCCGACATCAATTTCATCGAAAACGGAAGTTTTCGGCTGCTCGCTGAGCTTTCCCGTTGTTTTTAAAACCAGCATCAAACGCGAAGCCTCGCCGCCCGAAGCGACGCGCGCAATCGGTTTTAGGCTTTCGCCAACGTTTGCCGAAAAATAAAACTCGACCGCATCAAAGCCTTTGGCAGTTAAAAAACGATTCGAGTTTTCGTCCGTTAAGTTCTCCGGTGCGTTCATGCGAACCTCAAAACGAGCGCGTTCGAGCGCCACGTCTTTGAGCGCATTTTCAACGGCTTTTGAATATTCCCGCGCCGCGGCTTCGCGTCTTTCGTGAGCTTTCCGGGCTGATTTCAAATAATCTTCGCGCACTGCGTTTGCCTGTTTTAAAAGTTCGGCTTCGCGCAATTCGGCTGACTCGATGCGGCTCAAGCGTTCTTCCGACTCCGTGAGATGTTGCAAAGCCGCTTCAATCGAACCGCCGTATTTGCGTTTCAGGCGCTGAATTTCAGCAAGACGCGATTCGATCTCCGACAACCTTTCGGGCGAAAATTCCAGGCTGCTGCGGAACGACCGCAAAGTGATCGCCAAATCTTCGAGAATGGCTTGCGCCGAGGCGAGCTGTTCGTTGTATTCAGCGAATTGAAGGTCATAATTCGTTAATTCGTCAACGTTTTTGCCAACGACGGCGAGATTTGAAATCGCCGATTCGCTTGATTCGTAAAGCAAGCCATAGGCTTCGTCGCTCAACGCCGAGAGCTTTTCGACGTTCATCAAACGGCGGCGTTCTGTTTCCAACTCTTCATCTTCGCCCGGCTGCAAATTGGCTTTTTTCAATTCATCAATCTGAAATTGCAAAATATCAACAAGCTGAAGCTTTTGTGTTTCGTCCGAACGCAGAGATTCGAGTTCTTTTAAAACCTGCTGCCAGCGGCGATATTTTTCGGCGATTTCCCGTCTCAATTCGCCGAGCCCGGCGTAATCGTCGAGCATTTCGAGATGCTCGCGCGGATCGAACAAAGTTTGCTGTTCGCCCTGACCGTGAATATCAACCAGAAATGCGCCGATTCGTTTCAAAAAATTTTGCGTAACAAGCTGATTGTTAACGAAAATACGATTTTTTCCGGTTGCCGAAAGCTCGCGGCGGACGATCAAATCTTCAAAATCCGCCGGTTCAATATCAAGTCCGGCTTCGTCAAAAATTTGCAGCAATTCCGGGCTCGGCTTGACGGAAAAAAGCCCTTCAATGCGAGCGCTCGTTTTTCCTTCTTTAATTAAATCGGCGGAAACACGCTCGCCGGTCAGCGCGCCCAAGGAATCAACGATAATTGATTTGCCCGAACCGGTTTCGCCCGTCAAAAGATTCAGCCCCGCGCCGAACTCGAGTCGCATCTCGTCAATCAGCGCGATGTTGTTGATATGTAAAAGCGTCAGCATTGTTCGAGAGAATTCTACCGCAACCCACGCTTGGTGAAAAGAATGCTCTTACAATTCAAAATCGAATTTAATTCAGTTTTTCTCACGGAAAGTTTTAGAATGTTTTTATGAATGACAATGCAGAACTAAGCCGCCTTTTTTCTTTGATGTTTCAATCGCATCCGTGGCACGGCGTTCCGACGGGCGCGCAAGCGCCGGAAATTGTCAATGCTTTTATCGAAATTGTGCCGAACGACGCGATCAAATACGAACTGGACAAAACTTCCGGTCGTTTAAAGGTTGACCGCCCGCAGCGTTTTTCCTCGCTGTGCCCGATGCCTTACGGATTCGTGCCGCAAACCTTTTGCGGCGAATCAATCGCCGAATTTTGCCGCGAGCGAACCGGGTTGCCGATTGTCCGCGGCGATGGCGATCCGCTCGACATCTGCGTTTTGACCGAAAAAACGATGGCGCACGGCAATTTCTTTCTCGCCGCCAAACCGATCGGCGGTCTGCGGATGGTTGACAAGCTCGAAGCCGATGACAAAATCATCGCCGTTTTGTATGACGACGCCGCGTTTGGGCATTTAAACGACATTTCGGAAGTTCCCATCGCCGTTATCGAACGCTTGCAGCATTATTTTCTGACTTATAAACAACTGCCAACGGAAACCGATCGCCGCGTTGCCATCACACACGTTTACGGAAGCGAAGAAGCATATGAAGTGATCCGCCGCAGCGTCCGCGATTACCGCGAAACTTACGGCGAACCGGAAAACCGGATTGCGGAGTTAAAAAGGCTTTTTCAGTCTTAACTGACTTCAAAAATTTCACCAAAAAAGACGCCGGAGCACTGAGATCAATTTTGTTTATTTTTCTCTGTGATTCGGCGTCTGTTTCGGTGAAATAACACTTACAGCAGCCTTAATTTATATTGAAGTTGTAAACAATCGTGCCGGAAACTTTGACGGGCTGCCCCGATAAAACGGTCGGTTGAAAACGAGCCTGCCGCGCCGCCGATTCGGCAGCCGCGCGCAAAAGCGGATGACCGGAAACGGCTTGGGCGGATAAGACGCGCCCGGTTTCGTCAATCAAAACCTGAACGTTGACCGCGCCGGAAGCGCGTATCGCCCGCGCCGCCGGAGGATAAGCCGGTTTCGGCAGATTAATGGCTCTGCCGTTAACGACGCCGCCGGAAACTGTAGATGGCTGCGCCGGTCGTTGCGGCGTCGGTGTGGCAACGGGCGAAGGCGTCGGTTGAGCCACGTTTGCATTTGCGGCGATATTAGCGTTTGAATTTAAAACGCTATTTGCGTTGCTCAAATTGGCGTTGCGATTGGCGGGCGTCGGCGTAGGCGTCGGCGTTCTGGTCGGCGTAGGCGTCGGCGTTCTTAAATTCGCGTTTATGTTTAAGTTTAAATTTACGTTGGCGTTGCTATTAGCGTCAACAAAAGGATTTTGGCTGTTGGAAAGAGCTTGGTTTTGATTGAAATTCGCGTTTGAATTGGCAGAGGTGATTTCGTTAGTTCTGTTTCCGCGCGAGCTGAGCAGGAGCCAGGCACCGAAACCGCCGATCCCGATGAGCGCCAAAACTCCGAGCGCGGCGAGAGCGATTAAAATTCCCGCGTTCGATTTGCGCTGGGGCTGTGTTTGCGGCGGCTTTTGCTGATTAACGGGCGGCACCGGCGGCGCGGGAGCCTGCGGTTCAGGCTGGTCGAGCGGCACGACCATTTTGGGCGAGCGTTCCGGCGCAACAATTGTCGCTTCATCTTCGGTTTCGGAAGCGAAGGCTGCCGGCTCTTGAAAATTTCCGAGCGGCGTGCCGTCTTTCATACAAAAACGGAGCGAATCATCCGAATAAGTCGTCTGGCAAGAGGGGCAAATTTTCATCTTTTTTCACTTTCCGGCGTGGTTGCTAAATCTCTAGCGCCGTTATCCTATCATAATTTTAAATTCTGCTGACACCCGACAGATTGAACGATTGGCAATTTGCCGCTTGCATATGCGTTGTCACGCGCATTACAACGCCGGACAAAATACGTGATAATAAATCGGAGCGAATGAAAAAAGTAATCATCATCGGAGCAGGCTTGGGCGGTTTGGCTGCGGCGATTCGTCTGGCTGCGCTTGGTTTTTCAGTCACTATTCTCGAAAAAAACGAAAGCGTCGGCGGCAAAGTCAATTTTATTGAATCAGGCGGTTATAAATTTGATACCGGCGCGTCGCTGCTGACAATGCGGCACGTTTTAAAAGACTTGTTTGAGGTGGCAAATCGTCGCCTCGAAGATTATCTCGAACTCGTTTTACTAGAGCCTATTTGCCGTTATTTCTGGTCTGACGGCACGGTTTTTGACGCTTCGCGCAATCTGCCGAAAACCTTGAAAGAAATCGAAAAAATCGAGCCGCGCGGTATCGCGGGGTTTGAAAAATTTATGACTGACGCGCGGCGCAAATACGAGGTTGCCGAGCGCACGTTTCTCGCACATTCGCTCAACGATTTGCCAAAACTTTTGCGACCGCGCTACGCCAAAGATTTAGCCGCGATTTCTTCATGGAAAACTCTCAACGCGCACAATCGAAAATATTTTCGCTCCCTGAAATTGCAGCAGCTTTTCAATCGTTTTGCGACTTACAACGGCTCTTCGCCCTACCAAACCCCGGCGACTTTCGCTTTGATTCCGTTTGTCGAATTCGGCTTGGGCGCGTGGTATGTACGCGGCGGGATTTATGAAATTCCAAAAGCTTTGACGCGCGTTGCGACGGAATTGGGAGTTGAAATCAAAATCGGCTGCGAAGCCGAAAAAGTTCTTTGCACCAACCACCGAGCGGTTGGCATAAAATTGAAAAATGGCGAAGAAATACGCGCCGATTTTGTTGTTTCAAACGCCGATGCGATTGAAACTTATCGAGATTTGATCGAAGAAAAAGATCGCCCCAGTTTTCTCAATAAAAGATTAGAAAAAATCGAGCCATCGTGCAGCGGGTTTGTTTTGCTGTTAGGCGCGAAAAAGCAATTTCCACAACTGGCGCATCACAACATCTTTTTCTCCGATGATTACCCGGCGGAATTCAACTCGATTTTTAAAGAAAAACGTCCCGCCGTAAATCCAACAATTTACGTTTGCGCGGTTTCTCGCACCGACCCAACGCAAGCTCCGACGGGCTGCGAAAATTTGTTCGTCTTAATTAACGCGCCGTACACGAGCGAACAAACAAATTGGGAGAAAGAAAAAAAGCCTTATCGAGATTTGATAATTAAAAAGCTGGAAGATTTTGGTCTTAAAAATCTGGAAAACTCGATTGAATATGAGCAAATCATCACGCCCGCCGATTTCGAGGAAAAATATCGCGCCAATCGCGGCTCGATTTACGGCGTCTCGTCAAACGGCGTTTTCGCGGCATTCCTGCGCCCGCCGAATCAATCGAAAGATGTCAGAAATCTGTTTTTTGTAGGCGGCGCGACGCATCCGGGCGGCGGAATGCCGCTCGTAATGCTGTCGGGCAAAATGGCGGCGGATTTGATTCAAAGAGAAATCAAGGATTGATACTTTTTTCACTCCTTTTTCGCGTTAAGAATTTGAGATTTTTATCAAAATATGAAACCCAAACAAATTATCAAGCTCGTATTTACCGCAATGCTGCTTTCAGGCTGCTCAATCAGCGTTGCCGAAACCCGCACGGCGTCGGAAGCCGGAGGCGAAAGCAAAATCGAAATTGAACGAAACGAAAGCCAGACAAACAAAAAAACACCTGCAAAAACCACCCCGACAAACGCGGTTTGTCCCGATCCGGCGAAGCCCTGCAAACACCGCGGGAAAGAGTTTGCCGAATGGGAATTGTCGTTTAAGCTTCCGGCAAAAATCACTCCCAATAAAACTTATTCGTCAGCGCCTTTTTACGCCGTAGTGCTGAAAACCTATGACCTCGAAGACTGCGACGGCGGCGAATATATGGAAGCGGTCGAGCGTGAACGCAAAAAAGAACAGGCGATGCAGCTCGAACGTAAAGTTTTCGCCTATTACAGTTGCCCGAATATGGACGCGGTCGGTTATGACTTTGAAGGTTTGTGGGATAAAAACCGCGAAAACATTTTGATTCCGAACTTTCTCGCCGTTTACGCCGGAGAAACCGAAGAAGAAGCCCAAGCGCTGCGCAAACAAATGCTCTCGGAATATCCGAAAGCAACAGTCAAAAAAATGACCGCGACTTGGGAAAGAATCGAGCAATAAATTTGTCTCAAACAAAAAGCGACAAGGTTTGTAAACAAACCTTGTCGCTTTTCTCTGTTTATATTCTGAAATCTAGAATCTCATCGTTTTGCTGGAATCAATTAAAGCTTTATTTGCTTCAGGCGTGACCCGAACGGTCTGGCGCTGGCGGTTACGGACAATTGTTAGCGAGATTTCGCCTTCCGCTTTCATGCTCAAACCGCGAGTTAAATCCGCTTGATTTGAAACGGCTGCGCCGTCAATTTCGACAATCACGTCACCTGCTTTCAAACCGGATTTTGCTGCCGGGCTGTTTTCAGCAACATTTTCAATTAACACGCCTTTGCCGTCCGCAACACCGAAATAATCGCCCAATTGCCTGGTCAAGGATGAAACCGTAACGCCAAGCCGACGTGATGTTCCCGGAAAGACGAAAACATTGTCGCTGTCAGGTAATTCAAATCTGAAGTTCTCGCGCGGCAGTTGTTCAAGGCGCGGCATATTTTCTATGCGCGGCATTGATTGTCCGGGCGGCAATGTCAAAACGCCTTCCGGAAATGTGCCAAAGTTGCGAAACTGCGGTTCCAGGCGTTTGCCCATTGTCACGGTCAATTCCTGCTCCGAGCCGTTTCGCAAAACTGTGACACGCGCTTTCTGGTCGGGCGCGACTTCGGCAATCAGGCGCTGTAATTTCGAAACGCTTTTTACTTCTTCGCCCTCAAAACGAACGATAACGTCGCCGTCGCGCAAACCAGCTTGCGACGCCGGGCTGTTTTCCGAAACTTTAACGACAGCCACGCCGCGCGGCTCTCTCAAATTGTACTTACCTGAATTTTCTTTCGTCACGTTTTCAGTCTGGACTCCGAGATAGCTCTCGCCACCCAAAAACATCGAAAAAGGGCGCACCTCGGCTCTCGGCACGGGCTTCACTTCCTGCGCGTCAACAATGGCGGCGCCTGTGACGAACGGCACAACCAAAGCGGAAACAGCCGCAAATTTGCTTACACTTTTTCTAAGCATCATCATAAATCCTCCAAACTTTATTTTTGTTTTAAAATGGAAAGTCGAAGTCCTTTCCGTTTTTTTTGACACGCACTCCACGCCGTTTGGTTGCATTTTGAACCAAGTGCTTGAATATCCAAATCAAATTCTTTCGCGCAGTTTTATCAATCGTTCGGCTGCCGTTTGGAGCGTTTCGTCTTTTTTGCAGAAACAGAAACGAACCTGTTGCGCGCCTAATTCTTTATGGTGATAAAACGACGAGCCGGGCACACAGGCGACGCCAATTTCAGTGATTAAAAAACGCGTGAAATCAACGTCGTTCGAAAAACCGAAGGCGGAAATATCGGTCATTATGTAATAAGCTCCTTCGGGTTCGTAAGCTTTGAAACCGGCTTGTCGCAGGGCGGGAAGCAGAAAATTGCGTTTTTGCGTGTATTCGGCTTGCAGCCCGGCGTAATAAGCCTGCGGCAGACTCAAAGCGTAAGCACCGGCAGCCTGCAAAGGCGCGGCAGCGCCGACAGTCAAAAAGTCGTGAACTTTGCGAATCGCTTTCGTAATTTCCGGCGGCGCGATGCAATAACCGACGCGCCAGCCAGTGACGGAATAAGTTTTTGACAAAGAATTAACAATCACCGTCCGCTCTCGCATTCCGTTTAATTGAGCGATTGAAAGGTGCCGCGTCGGTTCTCCGGCGCGAGGATAGAGAATGTGTTCATAGATTTCGTCGGTGAAGACGAGCGCATCGAACTCCTGACAAAGCTCGGCGATAAACTGCAATTCTTCGACGCTGAAAACCTTTCCGGTCGGATTGTTCGGATGGCAAATGATAACGGCTTTTGTACGTTCATTGAAAGCGGCGCGCAATTCGTTGCGGTCAAACGTCCATTCTCCGTCCTCGTTTTCGGGCGCATAAAGCGGAACGTGGCGCGGAATGGCATCGGACAAAATCGCGTCGGGCGCGTAATTTTCGTAAAAAGGCTCGAAAACAATCACTTCCTCGCCCGGATCAACCGTTGCAATCATCGCCGCAATCATTCCTTCGGTCGAGCCGCAAGTCACGGTGATTTCGGTTTCAGGATCAATCTCCAAACCCAAATACCAGGTGGTTTTCTTCGCAATCGCATCGCGGAAATCTTTTGCGCCCCAGGTTATCGCGTATTGATTGATGTTGTTTTCAATCGCCTGCATGGCAATACGCTTGATGTCTTCGGGCGCTGCGAAATCGGGAAAGCCTTGCGAGAGATTAACCGCGCCATGTTTATTCGCGACGCGCGTCATTTCACGGATGACAGATTCAGTAAATGAATTCGCTTTCTGCGAAACGTGGTTTTTCTTTTTTGTCGGTGTCATTTTTGAATTTTTATATTGATAAAGACTTTCGTTTGCGTAGTGACAAAATTAGCATAAATCGGACAAAACAAAAACGGCAGACCTAAACCTACCGTTTAACTGAATTTGTTTGTTTGTAAAGACTTAATCTTTGGCAAAAAGCCGAATCGTAACGCCCGCGCTGACTGTAAAAGGATAACTTGGCGTCGCGTGAATCCGCGAAATGACATCGTCGCCCGGACGCGCGCGAGATTCAAATAAATTCTGCGTTTCGTAATAGCGTTTGTTGAGCAAATTATCAATCGCAAAATTAAAATCAATCCAGCGTCGCAAACGTTTCGACAAAGCGAAATCAACCACGTCGTGTCCCGCCGCGCGAATGTTTTCATCGAGCGGATCGAGCCGATAATTGCTGATATGGCGGTAATTCACGGAAAAATTAAAACCGCGCAGCTCGTTAAAAATCAAACCTGCGTTCGCAACCGTGTGCGGCGCGCTGTCAACGTATTCGCGCGGCGCTGTGCCTCGATAAACAGCATTTAAAACCTGCGTTAAACCGCCGTTCAAGCTGACAAAACGATTAATTCGCGCTGAGCCGCGAATCTCAAAACCGTAAGAACGTGTCGGTCCCAGAAATTCAATGCTGCCGTCATCAGGAATGTAAACCTGCTCGTTGGAGCGGTCAATCAAAAACAGGCTTGAGGCAAGCGAAAAGCGTTTTGCGTTGTAAGCCGCGCCAGTTTGATAAAAGTCAGTCGTCGAAATTTTCGGCGCGTCGGAATTTCGGACGACGCCGCGCGCATCCTGACTCGAAATTCCGCGCCCGTAATTGAAATAAAAAACCGTCGGAAAAGTTTCAAACGGCGACCATGCAAGCCCGAATTTCGGCTGTAATTTAGTTGATGTTTCGCGCCCGTTTAGATCAATTCTCCCATCGCGCAGCTCGTAACCGTTAACATCAAACGTAAAAGTATCAATGCGCAATCCAGTTTCGACGCGCAAATGCCCGTTAAAAAAGTTGGCGCTGTTTTGCATGTAAGCAGAATAATTGTTGACGTTAGCGTGAGCAGACGTAAGCAAAATATCGGGATTCGCCAGATTTTCCGGCGTGATAAATTTGCGATTCGGCGCGCGGTCAATTGAAGGCGACATCCCGACGTTGATTTGATTGGCGTGAAAATTTGCGCCGACTGTGAATAGCGATGTGTTGCCGAAAAGTTTGTAAGGCTGCAAAAACTGCGCGTTTGCGCCCTGCTGTAGACGCGAATCGTGCTGCTGAATTTCGTCGCCAAATTCTTCATCAGTCAGGAAAAAAGTAAAATTCGACCATAAATCAAAAAGCGAACGCGACAAAAATGCGTCCGCCTTGAATTGCGCGCCCGATACAAACTCCTTGCGAAAATAAATGCCGCCGGTCGCCGCAAAAACTTTGCCGCCGTTGTCCGGGTCAACAAAACCGAATCGCTCCAATTCACCAGCCGCAACCAGATCGAGCGGTATTTGCCCCGATGAGCGAAACAGATTTCTGCCCGCGTTAAATTTAAAACCTATGGCTTGCTTGTCGTCGAAATTGTAGGTGAAATTTCCGGTCAGATTGTCGCGCGTGTAATTCAGAGGATTTTCAAAAGGTCCGTCTGTGCGCGAGCCTTCGTAAGCGACAAACGAGGCGACATTTTTTATCTGCGGGCTGTAAGCCAAAAATGTGCGGAATGTGTTGAACGAACCGCCCTGCAGGCGAAAAGTTAACTGTTGTGGCAAGCTCTCTTTTTGCCGTATGTGGACGACGCCCAAACTGGAAAAATCGCCGTAAGCGGCGGAAAACGGACCGTTTAAAATCGAAACGTCCTGAACGAGTTCGGGCGAAAGCGATTTTAGAGAGCCGAGATAGCCTTGCCCGTGACCTTGCGTGCCGTGATTTTGCTGAACTCCGTCAACCAAAATTTTCAAACCGCCGTTAACGCCGCCGTGATCGGAATTAAAACCGAAGCGCCGGATTTCCAGAGATTTCCCGCCGCCTTCGTGCTGTCCGGCGTTGATTCCGGCATTTAAAGTCTGCAAAACCTGATCGTCGCGCGAAAAGAGCGTGTTTTCGTAAATCGAACGATTTCGCGTTTCAACATCCGGCGCGTGCGTCGCGTCCTCAATCACAACGGTGGCGTGAACCGGCGGAATTTTATAAGCGATCTTAATTTGCAGATTTTCCGTATTTTCGTCAGCCGCTAAAATCCGAGTGGTTGGCTCAATATTTTTACCGGAAAATTGGACGGAAACGGCTTCGCGCGGAATTTCCAGTCGAAAATTCCCCTCGGCGTCCGTTGTGGTTTTTAATTTTTCGTCGGCAGTTCTGACTTCGACCGCAATATTCGGCACAAGTTCAAATTGCTGCGTTTGCGTAACGCCTGACAGGACGCGCGATTCGGAATTTTGCCCGAAAACAGGAAAATGGCACAAAATAACGGCAAAAAAACAAAACAGAATTTTCGACATAAATTTAGAAAAGCGCAAAAGCAATTCTACAGCTTTTGCGCTTTTTCTTCAGGGCGACAAAAATAGAACGCTGTCAAAATTACGCTTCGTCGTACCCTTTCGGATGTTTTTGATGCCAATCCCATGCGCTTTCGATAATTGTTTCCAAATCGGCAAACTGCGGATTCCAGCCCAACAGCTCGCGAGCTTTTCTCGAATCGGCAACCAAGCGAGAAGGGTCGCCAGCGCGCCGCGGGGCAATTTTCACTTCAATCTGTTTTCCAGTCACTTTTCTGGCTGCTTCAACGACTTCCAAAACCGAAAATCCTGTTCCGTTTCCCAAATTGACGAATTGCGATTCGCCGCCAGATTGCAGATGTTTGACAGCGAGCAAATGTGCCTGACTTAAATCCGCTACGTGAATGTAGTCGCGAACGGCAGTTCCGTCCGGCGTGTCGTAATCGTCTCCGAATACGGAAATGTGCGGTCGTTTTCCAGCGGCAGCTTCAAGAATCAGCGGAATCAAATGCGTTTCCGGTTCGTGATGTTCGCCGCGCGTTTTCGTAGCGCCGCAAGCATTGAAATATCGCAGAGCGACAAATTTCAGACCATATGCTCGGTCATAATCTTTCATAATTTGCTCGACGAAGAATTTTGACCAACCGTAAGGACTCGTAGGTTTTTCCGGGTGATTTTCGTCAAGCGGAACGTACTGCGGCTCGCCGAAAACAGCGGCAGTCGAGGAAAAAACGAATTTATTGACGCCCGATTCGATCAAAGCATCGAGCAGACGCTGTGTTTGCACCGTGTTATTTTCGTAATATTCGCTTGGTTTTTCGACCGATTCGCCGACCGCGATAAACGCGGAAAAATGCATCGCAGCTTGGATTCTGTTTTCCGCGCAGATTCTTTTAACCAAAACGGTATCGCCGATGCTTCCTTCGTAAAATTTAACTTCGGGATCAATTGCGCCGCGATAACCGCGCGAGAGATTGTCCAAAACGATAACTTCGCTGCCGTTTGCCCGCAAATCTTCAACCACAACGCTGCCGATGTAGCCTGCGCCGCCTGTTACTAAAATTGCCATTTGATAAACCTCTTTTTTAAAATCTTGCTTCGATAATAAATTCGGCGGGTTGCTGCGAACCCGCCGTTAAACAGTTTAAGATTTTATTTTTAATTTCGCTCGCTGTCGGTACGATTTTTTACGCATCGTTTACGACCGATTTCAAATTTTGACGTTACAAAACCAACCGCTTTTCTCCCGCCCTGCGCGTCAGTTTTTCGCGGTCGAAATATTCAAGGAGCGGAATCGCGTATTTTCTCGAAACGCCTGCTAAATCTTTAAAAGTCGCAACGTCAATCATCCGGTCTGCGGTTTTTTCGGCTGCAAAACTGCGCATTTTTTCAATCAGCGCGTTTAAATCCGTCGAGCGAAAATAAAATTCCGGCGTCACGCGCACCAATTCGCCCGCGTCAAGAAAAAGCTGGAAAACTTTGCGCGCCTGTTCCTTTGTCGTTTTACTTCCGGCGATGGCTTCGGACAAAACCTGATCCAAAGTCGGCACTTCCAACTTCGATTTTTGATAAATTCGCTCAATTTTTTCTCGAATTGCCGCGTCTTCCGGCGAAAGGCGTTGATCGTGTGAAGCAATGCGAACAACATCTTTTTCCGCTGCAACTTTTCCAGCAGTTTCAAGATTCGTCAAAACAGCCCGAAAAATTTCCGGCGGCAAATCGGCGAAAACTTTTTCGCGCAGAGTTTCTCTTAAGATTCCCCGCGCGAGCGGTTCGCGGCGGTGATGTTCTTTGATTTCGTCCAATGTTTTTGCCGCCAGACGATCAAACGGCGTCCGCGCGAGAAAACGGTTTTCGGCTTGGACGATTGATTTTCGGCGTAAATTTTCGGCAATTGCGGCGTCCAGAATTTCTGCGAGCCAAGCCGTCCGCGCCTGTAAATCGCTGCGAGTCGCGCCCGCGTTTCCGGCAGTTTCTAGAAAAATATGAAGCTGCGCGGCTTTATCTCCGCCGGTTTCAGCCGCAAGCCATTTTTGCAAACGGTTTCTGACGATTTCGGCATTTTTGCGGCGATGTTTTGCCGCTAGACCGTCAATGAGTTTTCCGCCAGCGATCGTTCTCTGCGGCGAATATGAGCGGATGATAAATCGTTCGTTCGGTACGGCGACAATCGGAGTTTCGAGGCGAAGCTGGACGAAACCTTTTTCTCCAGGCGCAATTTCGCCCGCACTTTCGAGGACTTGAACGCGCGCCAAAACTTCCGCCGCGCCGATGTGAACGCGGACGCGCTGCCGTGTTTTCAAACTGCGCGAAGCGTCTCGTAAGATTTCCGCTTCGGCATCGAAAATCTGCGTCGGGCGAAGCGCGTCCGGCGCAGCTAAAACGTCCCCGCGTTCAATTTCCGAATGGTCAATGCCGCCCAGATTAATTGCGGCGCGTTGTCCGGTGCACGCTCGGTTGACCGCTTTCCCGTGTGTTTGCAGACCTCGAACGCGGACTCGCCGTCCGGCAGGAAGCAATTCCATTTCTTCGCCTTCATTGATTTCACCGGAAAGCAGCGTTCCGGTGACGACCGTTCCGAAACCTTTGACTGAAAAAGCGCGGTCAACGGGCAATCGCGGAACTGTTTCATTTCTGCGAGCTGGAATTTTCCGGGCAATTTCGGCTAGCAGACTTTTGAGGGTTTCTATTCCTTGACCTGTTTTGGCGCTCACCGTTGCGATTGGAGCATTTTCGAGAAAAGAGTTTTGGACAAGCTCAGCGGCATCCAATTTGACGATTTCGAGCAATTCTTCGTCAACCAAATCAATTTTGGTCAAAACGATCAATCCGGTTTTCGTTTCGAGTAGACGGCAAATCTCGAAATGCTCGCGCGTTTGGGGCATCACGCCTTCGTCTGCAGCGATAACGAGCGCGACGACGTCAATGCCGTGCGCTCCGGCGAGCATATTTTTGACAAAACGCTCGTGACCGGGGACGTCAACAAAACCGATTCGCGCGTCGCCCAAATCAAGCTCGGCGAACCCCAAATCAATGGTAATCCCGCGCCGTTTTTCTTCTGGCAAACGATCGGCGTCCGTTCCCGTCAAAGCGCGAACGAGCGCAGTTTTTCCGTGGTCAATATGTCCGGCTGTGCCGACGATTAAATCCAAGAGTTCAAGATTCAAAGTTCAAAGTTCTGCTTTTAACTTGAACTTAACTAATCCACCACTTCAAAATCAATTGATTGTGAGACGGTTTCGTTTTTAACCAAATCTCTGACGATGATTTGCACCGCATAATCACCGATCAAAGCGTTTAGCGGCAGACGCATAAATCCGTAATCGTTGATTCGTTTTAAATCCGCTTGCGGTTCAAGCTGTGCGGGCGCTGCCGGAGCGTCTGTGACAAGCTCGCCGTTGCGGTAAAGCCGAACATGTTCTTCTCCTTTTGAAATCTAATTCACAACCTCGAAATCAATCCATTGTGTCGTCGTTTGGTATTTTTCTTTTGCGAACGCGTCCGTAACTGCGATTTGCAAGACATAATCGCCGGGCGGCATTTCGGTCGGCAGCGAGATGGCGTTTTGCGCGTTGATGCGCTGCAAATCTTTTTGTCCGGCGATACTAACCGGCTTTGCGCTGCCTTCAAAAAATAACTTTCCGTCGCGGTAAACTCTGGTTTGCGTTGTCAATTGCGGCGTCTTGCCGGATTCCGATTTGGCGTTGTAAATGACGAAACCGAACCACAAAATCGTGCCACGCCTAAACCTGCGGAGCGCCGTGTCCGTTTGCGTATCGGGTGCGTCTTCGGCGTTTTGCGCTCCGGTTGTATTCGAGACAGACTGCGCTTTAGACCATTTTTCATATTGAGCCGGCGTCAGGTTTTGCAACACGATACCGGAAAGAGTCAAACGATTTTTTTTGAGATTCGGCGCTTCGACAAATTGATTTGCGGCTCCGACTTTTTCGCTTTGCGCGTCTCGTAAAGCGACGCGGAGTTGATATGCGCCCGGTTTTTTAATCGGCACATTGATGTAATAAACAAAGCCTTTTTCCTGCAGGCGCTGAAATCTCTCGCCGCTATTAACGGTCATCGTGTAATTTTTAGCGACCGAATCAACCGGAACGCCGTTGTCTCCGAAAGTATAAGCCACGATGTCGAAGACGGCTTTTTTCACTCCGTTCGGCTCGTCCATGAATTTCAAATCTTTGGCGTTAACGTGAACGAGCGAGCGAATAAAAGAACCGGCGGCGGCTTCGTTGCCGAAAATCGTGTTGAGCCGCAGACCGATGCCGCTTGCGCCGAATGGCGATGTCAGGGCGGAGAAAATCTGCTGCTGCGGAGTAAGCGTAGTCGGGCGCAATTCTTCGTCTTTGTCAGCGATGCTTAAAAAACCGCTGCGGTGACGGACGTTTAAACCCGGTCGTTTAACTTTGACGGTTAGTTTGTTAAAACGCAGCCGCGCCGGATCGAAAGTCGCATCGTCCGGTTGATAGCCGAGCAGATAATACCCGTTCTGATCGTCGAGCGATTTTTCAATCGCGCTTTTGATGTCGTTGCTATTGCGAAAAGCTCGCCCGCCGGTTTGCTGCGCCAAATAATTTAAGCCTTCCTGCGTATCGAAAAGCTCGTTGCGGCGGTCTGAAAGACGCTGCTCAAGTTGCTCTGCCGAAAGTCCGCCGACGTTATCCGCGGCAGTCAACCCAAGCGTTTGCAAACCGCGGGCATCAACCGTATTAATCACGACCGCCGCCCGATTCGCCAAATCGGTTAGTCGTCGCAGGGATTGCAAAATTCGCTGGCTTGCGTCGGGATTGCCGTCCACGTCGCGGTTAAAAATGCGAAAACCGTCGCTCATCAAAACGATTGATTTGCGACCGGGCAACTCGCTCATTCCTTTGACGATAAAATTGAGCGCTCCGAGGGTTCCGACGGCGAAGAAATCGGTTCGAAAATTGTCAAAATCCTGCGCCGATTGTCTTTGTTCTCTGGCTCTTTCGGCTTCTTCTTCCGAGCCTGTTTGATTAGCGATTTGTTCTCCGGGTGGGGCTTCAATTGGCGCGAAAGCTCCGACGCCGGCTCGACCCGTTGGATTCCAGCGCACTTTTTCGATTGCCGCGTAAAGCTGTCGTTTGTCGGACGTAAAGCTTTGCAGCGCGCCGACTCCTCCGCCCGTGCGAATAATGGCGACCAAATCTCCGGGCTGCACTTGCTCGTCCACAAATTTTTTCAAAGCCTGACGAACGTGCGCAGTGCTTTCAAACGACAAGCCCAAATCATCAACCACAAGCGCAATCGTCCGGCGAATCTGTTCGGGACGCATTCTGCCGCTCGGAACGGGTGGTGCTGTAGCCGCGTTCGCCGAGTTTTTTGCAGGCTTTTCGTTTGTTTCAGTTTTTTCGGGCGAAACGGAAATAAACGAAAAATTCGTTATTTCCTGCTTGACGTTATTCTCATAAATTTCAAAATCGGCGGCGGTCAAATCCCTGACGGGTTTACCATCCTTGCCCGTTACAACAGCATCAACCTGAATCAGAGTGGTCGTGATTTTGACGACATCACCCTCTTCGTCCGGAGGCGGTGTCGGTTGAGGACTCGTGTTCTGGGCAATCGCCGAAATGATTAACGACAAGAAAAAAACGAGTGAGAAAAGATTTTTCATTTTTTTATTTTCCGTTTCGCCGGAAACGCCTGATTAATGGACAATTTCGAAATCAATCCATTGAGCGGCAGGCTGTTTTTTGCTTTTCGTTTTGTCGGAAACCAAAATCTGCAAAACGTAGGAACCGGGCGTTAGCTCTTTGCCGAGAGTTAACAAACCCTGCTCGGTTTTTCTTTCGGCGAACGGAATCGGTTCTCTGTTGCCTTCAAAAATAAGCTTCCCCTCGCGGAAAAGCCTCATTTGAGATTCAAGCTGCGCGCCGGGTTTGACGTTGTAAATTTCGTAAGCAAAACTGAGCAAAGTTCCCGGTTTAAATTGTCTGGTCGCGGTGTCGGTTTGAATGGCGAGATTATCAAAACGATTTGCCGACGGATTTGTAGCCGCAGTCTTTTGTATTCTGGCTTTCCATTCTGCTTCGGTAAAGTTTTGCAGCAAAATGCCCGAAAGCGAAAGCTCGCCTTTTTCGACTTTCGGAATTTCGATGAACTGACTTGCCGAGCCGATTTTGCCGTTCGCGGTGTCGCGGAGAGCGATTTTTAATTGATACGCGCCCGGTTTTTTAATCGGGACGTTCATGTTATAAACTAGCCCCTGCTGCAGGAGTTTTTGATAGTCGTTTTCGTTTATATTGAGCGTGTAAATCTTGGCGACGCGATCAACAACGCGCCCGCTGGAATCAAACGTGTAGGCGAGAACTTCGAAATTCCCCTTTCTCGCACCGTTTGCTTCTTTTGCGAAAATGAGATTTTCGCCGCCAACGTGGAGCAACGCACTGACGGAGGCTTTTGATTTAGCATCAGCGGAGAAAAACGGCGTAAAATTTAAAGCAATCTCACTCGAATCAAACGGCGAAAAAAGCGCTTCGGCGATTTCCTGTCCGGGATCCCTTCTTTCAACCTTTAATTTATCGTCGGTCACGCCGAAAAATCCGCTGCGGTATCTGACGGTTAAATCTTGGCGATTTTTGACTCGCACTTCAAACTTGTTGAAGCGACGCGTTTTCGGATCGAAAATTTCGTCATCCGGCTGATAACCAAGCAGGTAATAACCGTTTTGATCGTCAACGGCTTTTTGCACCGCGTCGGTAAAACCGTTGTTGTTGAGAAAAGCGCGCCCGCCGGTTTCTTCGGCGAGATAAATTAAGCTCGTCTGCGTATTGAGCATTAACTCGTTCCTTGCCGCAACCACACCTCCGGCTGCAGCAGCGGCACCGCTAAAACCGTTCACTTGCCCAGCGATGAAAGTTCCGTCTGCTGCCTCATACATCGGTTCGAGCAAACCGCGCGAGTCAACCGTGTTGATGACGACGCCCGCACGATTTGCGGATTCGACCAAAACTCGGCTGGCGTTTCCGATTTCGGAAAAGATTTGTCCGACTTCGCGCAACTCGTTTCTGAGCAGAGATTCACGAACGGTATTTGCGGTTTCGGCTCTTTGATCGGGCATACCGGCGTTTTGGTTCGATGAAACTCTGTCGTTAGAATTAGCGGGTTTTGGTTTTTCCTGCAAAATAAAGCCTTCGGAAAAAAGAACAATCGCTTTGCGCCCGGGCAGTTCTCCCATACTCTTAATCAGGAAATTCAACGCGCCGAGCGCGCCGAGCGTGTAGTGAGCATTAATGCGATTCATGTATTTCCAGTCTTGCGCGTCTCCGAGAGCATTTGAGTGCTGCAAAAATGAAGTCACTTTCCAAAGATTCGGTTTGATTTTATTAATCGAAGCGAGGAGCAATCTTTTGTCCGAAGTAAACTGCTGAAAAACGCCGCTCCCGCCGCTGGCGCGGATAATCGCGACCAGATCGTTCGGCTGCATCTGCTCGTTAACGAATTTTCTGAGCGTGTCTTTGACGTGCGCCAAGCCGCCGAACGCGATGCTGAAATCATCCACGACGAGTGCAATGGTTCGCCGCACGTCGCCCGGTTTGAGTTTAATCGGAACCGGCGGCAAGTTCGTTATTTTTTCCTTTTTTCCGGCTTCGGTTAACGCGGCGCCGTCGGCTTGGCTTTTCGGGGCAGCGACCGAAATGTAAGAAAAATTGGTAATTTCCTGTTTCTTGCCGTTTTCGTAAATCTCGAAATCTTCGGGTTTGAGATCGGTCACCTGTTTGCCTTTTTTGTCGGTCACGCTGACATCAACCTGAATCAAGGTGGTCGTAATTCTGACGATGTCGTCATCATCGGTACGCGGGGGCGGAGTTTGCTGCGCGACGACCGAGCCGACAAAAACCAGACCGATTAAAAAAACTGAGAATGCGAGATTTTTCATTTTTTATTTTACGCCTTTCGTGTTCTGAAAATCGGCTGCACCGGCGACCTCAAAATCAATCCATTGCGACGCGTATTGGCGACTGCCTTTTTTCGTCGGATCTTTGAGAAGAATTTGCAAAACGTAATTGTCCGGCGGCATATCTCTTCCGATTGTAAAAGCGCCGCCGACAGTAATTTCATCTGCGCCTGCCGCGTTTAAATTGAGCGGATTTTCCGCACTAGCGAAAATTTCGCGGTCGCCGCGAAAAATCCGAAATTGCGAAACCAAGCTCACGCCGGTCTTTTTGGCGTTGTAAATCTTGACTCCGAATTTAACTTCGCTTCCGGCGAGAAAGCTGCGAACTGCAACGTCGCGTTGCGCTTTGGTTTGAATTACCTGAACGTCGTTTTTGGCGTTTTTTCCAGCCAGCGTAGAGCTTTCCAAAACGATGCCGGACAAAACAAGCCCGCTTTTCTTCAAATTCGGAACTTCAATGAATTGATACGCAGAACCGATTTGCCCGCTCGTTTCGTCGCGCAACGCAACACGCATTTGATACGCGCCCGTTTTTTTGACCGGAACGCCGACGCTTAAAACCAAACCTTTTTCGCGGATTTCCCGCAAGCCCGTGTCGCGCGCTTTGATTGATTGCGTTTGATTGATTTGTTCAATAATTGTCCCGTTGTCTCCGAAAATGACAGCCAGAATCTCAAATTTGGCTTTTTGCCATCCATCGGCGTCTTCGACAAATTTCAGATCGTCGCCGTTGACGTGGAGCATAGCGCGCATCAAGGCTTCCTTTTTCTCCTGCCCGGCATAGAGCGTCGTTAACCGCAGATCAATGTCCCCGCCCGCAAACGGCGAAGTCAAAGCGGCGAGAATCTGTTCGGCAGGCGTTTTCGGTCTCGGAGCGATTTCCGAATCGGTAATTCCAAAAAATCCGCTCCGGTAGCGAACCTTCAAGCCTGGTCGCTTGATTTTGACGGTTAGTTTGTTGAACCGCCGTTTTGCCGGGTCGAATGCTTCGTCTTCGGGTTGATATGCGATCAGGTAATATCCTTTCTGATCTTTCAGCATTCGCTCGATGCCTCTCGGGATGCTGTTCTGGTTTATGACCGCGAAACCGCCGGTATTTTCTGCCAGATATTCTAATCCCTGCTGCGTTTGAAAAAGTCTGTTGCTCCGTTCTCTGAGCATTTGGTCAACCTGGTCATGAAACAAACCGATTGTATTATCGCTAGCCGTTAATCCGGGAGCTTCCAAACCGCGCGGGTCAACGGCGTAAACAATAACCGAAGCGCGATTTGCCTGTTCGACCAGACGTTCGAGCGCGCCGAAAATGCGCGTATTCGTTTCGCGTAAACCGCTCGGAGTAGTACTCATAAGCGGAAAGCCTTCGGAAAAAAGCATCATCGCTTTTCGACCGGGAAGCGTGCGCATTCCTTTCACGATATAATTCATCGCGCCGAGCGTCCCGACCGTAAAAGTGTCCTCTCGAAATTGCTCAACCGCATCGCCAGCCGCCCGCTCTTCCAGTCTGCCTTCAGCCCATTTGATGCCCGAACCTTCAAATGGGTCCCGAAAAGTCGCGCCGCTCAACTGGTCTTTGAGCGCCGGTTCGAGCGGTCGGAACGACGAAATTCCAACGCGTCCACTCATATTAAATTTTACTTTTTCGATTGCCGCATAAAGCAGACGCTTGTCGGAAGTAAACTGCTGCAAAGCGCCGATGCCGCTGCCCGTGCGGATAATTGCGACCAGATCGCCCGGCTGCATTTGCTTATCAACAAAATTTCTCAAAGCGTCGCGGACAAACACGACGCTCGCAAAGGACAATCCCAAATCGTCAACCACCAGCGCAATCGTCCGCTGAACTTCTCCGGATCTGAGATTGTTCGGAACAACCGGAGCCGGCGGCGCGTCTTTGGCGACGTTTTTGGGCGGCGCTGCCGCAGGCTTTTGCGGCTGTATATTGATAAACGAAAAATTGGTGATCGTTTGTTTTTCGCCATTTTCGAAAATCTCGAAATCGTCGGCGGTCAAATCCGTTACGACGTTGCCTTTGTCGTCTGTAACGGTCGCATCAATCTGTATCAGATTGGTTGTGATGACGACGACATCTTCTTTCTTTTCCTGCGGCGGAGTGGGCGAAGGAGTTTGAGCGAAGATTGAAATTGCGTTAAGCGTAAAGCACAGGGACAAAGCGCAGAAAAACCGTTTCATATTGTTCCTTTGACGAGCGGGTTACTACCAAGGATTCGTAATAATTACAATTCAATGGATTGCACAACCCTAAATTACGCCTACTCATCCGACTCGTCAACGCCAAAATAACGCATCCAATCCGATAATTCTTCGGGTTTGACGGTTTCCGCTTTTTCGGATTCTTTAGGGGTAGAGTTAAACGCGCTCATTTGCTCTCGGAAACGGCGGCATCCTTGAACCGGCGCGCCGCATTTTCTGACATAAGACGCAAGCTGCCGGTCGTCTGTAACGACAATCAGCGTTCGCCTTTCTTTTGTCGCGTCAACAAATCGTTTAATCCGCTCATCGGCGTTTGAGCCGCGCACATTGTAAAAAATCTTGACCGATTTGTAGGACGAGCCGTCTGGAAAATTATTTTCCGGCGCACCGTCAAAAACGACCGAAACTTTCACCCTTTTCGCCGCCGCAAAACGCGCTAACTCTTCGAGCAAACTTTTCCGGTTTTGCCCACCGCCCATCAAGTTGTTTCCGTCAATCAAATAAGACACTCGAATCAATTGCAAGCTTCGTATTTCAAATTACGTATTTGACTAGGCTTTCGCTAAATCAAACTTTTTGTCAAGATAGAATCAGATTGTAAGAAAAAGAACAAGCGCCGCACGAGGCGGCTTTTTTATGGAAAACATCCGAAAATTTGCTCGGTATTTTCGCCCTTATAAATTCAATCTCGTCGTCGGCATTTTGTGCATTCTGGCGACGATGATATTCAGTCTGATGACGCCGTTTCTGGTCGGGCTGGCGATTGACGATTTGCTGCGCGAAGTAACCTGGGAAAAGGTGATTTATTACCCGCTCGTGATTTTGGGCGTTAATCTTATCGGTGATTTCTTTTTGTTCTGGCAGCGAAGACTGCTGATCAATATGTCGCGTTATATCGAATACGATATGCGGCACGATTTTTACGCCAATCTCGTTCCGCAATCGCTCGATTTTTTCCAGAACAACCGCGTCGGCGACCTTATGGCGCGCGCGACGAACGATCTCGCGGCAGTCCGGCAAATGGCGGGACCGATGATTCTTTATACACTTCAAGCCGTTTTCGGCGTCGCTGTAGCATTGCCGTTGCTGTTCGGAATCAGCCCGTATTTGACGCTGCTGCTTTTCATCACAATGCCGCTTGTTTCCCTGACGGTGAAATACTTCGGCGGGCAAATTCACGTTCGATTTGAGAAAATCCAAGGTTTTTTCTCGCAGATTTCCGCCCGCGCACAGGAAAATCTGACTGGCGTTCGCGTCGTTCGGGCTTACGCGCAGGAAGAAGCGGAAATCGAAAAATTTCAGGAGCTAAACCGCGAGTATGCACAGCGAAATCTAAGTCTCGTAAAATTTGCTGCTGCGATGCGTCCGCTTTTGCAATTTTTCATCGGCGTCGGTTTCGTTCTGATTTTCGCGGTCGGGATTCCAATGGCTGCACGCGGCGAGATTTCCGCCGGAGATTTCACGGCTTTTAATCTTTATTTGCAGCGAATGATCTGGTATTTGATCGCGCTCGGCTACGTCGTCAACCTTTATCAGCGTGGTACGGCTTCTTTGAAACGAATTAACGAGCTTTACGAAGTAGAACCTTCAATTGCCGACGCGCCCGACGCGACGGAACAACCGCCGATTCGAGGCGAAATCGAGTTTCGGGATTTAACTTTCTCCTATAACCGCGCGCCCGTTCTGCGCTCGATTGATTTACACATCGAAGCCGGAAAAACAGTCGCTTTCGTCGGGCGCACGGGCAGCGGCAAATCAACTCTGATGAGCTTGATTCCGCGTCTTCTAGAAGCACCTGATGAAACGGTTTTGGTTGATGGCGTTTCGGTAAAAAAGTATCCGCTCACGCAGCTTCGCCGCGCAGTCGGTTTCGTACCCCAAGAAACATTTTTGTTTTCCGACACGCTCGCCCAAAACATCGCATTCGGAGTTGAATCGGCAACGCAGGAAGAAATCGAACGAGCGGCGGAAATCGCCGGACTTGCCGATGACGTAAAGAATTTTCCAAACGGTTACGAACAGCTTGTCGGTGAGCGCGGAATTACTTTGAGCGGCGGGCAAAAACAGCGCACGGCGATCGCTCGCGCGGTTTTGAGAAATCCGCGCATTTTGATTCTCGACGATGCGCTTTCGGCGGTTGATACTTTGACCGAAGAAAGAGTTTTGCACAATCTTCGGGAAATTCGGCAAAACCGCACGACTTTGATCGTTTCGCATCGCGTTTCGACCGTCCGCGACGCCGATTTGATTTGCGTTCTGGAAAACGGCTCGATAATAGAACGCGGAACGCACGAAGAACTGCTGGAAATGGGCGGCGAATACGCGGATTTGTACCAACTTCAGCTTTTGGAAGAAGAATTGGAGGCGACAGCCTGATTTATGGCAACCGAAGCGGAAAAATTTCACGAAGAAGAATCTATCGGCAAGACTTACGATTGGCGCGTCACCCGTCGGCTGATGCGTTATCTCAAGCCGTACATTTATTTAATCATTCCCGCGCTCTTTCTAACGCTGATTCTGAATATTTTGGGCAGTCTCCAGCCTTGGTTTACGAAACACGCGATTGACGATTTCGTCACGCCGCGTAATCTCGAAGCGACCTGGTTTTCTTTTGGTCAGATTGCTTTAACCGGCGTTTATTCGTTTGTTGCAGTCTTTCTGGCGGTTTGGGTATTTCGTTTCGCTTCGGCTTATTTTCAGGAAGTTTTATTGAACCGCGTCGGGCAGTATGTAATGTACGATTTGCGAAGCGAGATTTACGCCAAACTGCAAAAACAGGAAGTCGCTTACTACGACCGTTATCCGGTCGGCAGAATTATCACGCGAATCACATCGGACGTTGATGCGCTCAACGAATTGTTCACATCGGGAGTGATTGACGTTCTCGGCGATCTTGTAATTATCGCGGCGATTGTCAGTCTGATGTTCTGGATGGATTGGCAGCTCGCGCTCGTTTCTTTGATTACGGTTCCGCTGCTTTTTACCGCTACAAACTGGTTTCGCAAACACGCCCGACGCGGTTTCGACCGAGTTCGCACCAGGCTTGCCAAATTAAACGCCTTTTTGCAGGAGCATATTTCCGGCGCAAACACCGTCCAAGTTTTTAACGCCGAAAACAAAGCCTTAAAACGCTTCGACGACATCAACACCGATTACCGCGAAGCAAATATCGAGACTATTTATTATTACTCTGTCTTTTATCCGCTCGTAGATTTTATCGGCGCAATCGGAATCGCTCTGGTTATCTGGTACGGCGGTTATGGAATTTTAACCGCCGTTTCGGCAAATCAACAGGCTTTGACGGTCGGGACCGTGATTGCATTTGTTCAATTCTCCGGCTTGCTGTTTCAACCGATTCGCGATCTTTCCGATAAATTCAACGTCTTGCAGGCGGCGATTGTCGCTTCGCACCGAATTTTCCAGCTTCTCGACCGCCCGGTTTTAATCGAATCGCCCGAAAAACCGAAAAAATCGGGCAGGGCGCGCGGGCAAATCGAGTTTCAAAACGTCTGGTTTGCTTACAAAGACGAAGACTGGGTTTTAAAAGATGTTTCTTTCACGGTCGAACCCGGACAATCCGCCGCGCTCGTCGGACACACGGGAAGCGGCAAAACAACGGTCACGAACCTGCTGATGCGTTTTTACGATGTGCAGAAAGGCAGAATTTTATTGGACGGCGTTGACGTGCGAGATTGGGATTTGGAATCTCTGCGCCAGAATTTCGCGGTCGTTTTGCAGGACGTTTTTCTGTTTTCCGGTACGATTGATAACAACATCCGGCTCGGAAACAAAGAAATAACCGACGCGAAAGTAAAATGGGCGGCTGAAGAAGTTCGGGCGGCTGAATTTATCGAAAAAATACCCGAAAAATACGACGCCGAATTAAAAGAACGCGGCGCGGGGCTTTCGGTCGGACAGAAACAATTGATTTCGTTTGCACGCGCGCTGGCTTTTAATCCGGCGATTCTGGTTTTGGACGAAGCGACCAGTTCGATTGACACCGAAACCGAACAGCTAATTCAGCAAGCCGTAACGCGCGTAATGCAGGAGCGAACGTCAATCGTCGTCGCGCACCGTCTTTCGACCGTCCAGCGATGCGACAAAATCCTCGTTTTCCATCACGGCGAACTGCGCGAATCAGGAACGCACAATCAGCTTTTGCAAATCAAAGGCTTATATTGGCGGCTTTACCAACTACAATACGCCAACGCGCCCGAACGCCAGCGCGCATCGGAAAATGGTTCATCAAACGGGCGAGTCGCTTTTGAAAATCAATGATTTAAATTTAAAGGATTTGTTTCATCTGGAAAAATTTCGACGCCTGATTTACTGCTTTTAATTTGCCTGCCGATTTGCGCGCGCTCGTAAATTTCGGCACCAACAAGAACTTCAAAGCGAACACCGTCTTTGTCTTCAATGAGAAGTTTTCTCATAATTGAAGAACCTATAGCGATTCTTGATTGAGTGCGACTAGTTTATGCTGTAAAATTCCACGAATGAAAGCCTATTCTTTGGATTTGCGCCAGCGTGTGGTCGAAACTTACAAAACCGGCGTGCTGACGATTAAAG
>JALZCH010000031.1 GCA_030863175.1 Acidobacteriota bacterium
TTATTTACATTTGAAAGAGTGTGAATATCGTTTCAATAATCGCAACAAAAACTTGTTTCAGTTGTTGATAAATTTGCTTGAAAAGAACCCGCTCTAGTCGGCTTTGCTACTCTAGAGCCTAAAATAATCATTTGAAATACACGAAAATTTGCTTTCGATTAATTTGAATTCTTCAAAACTTTTACCTTTGTCAGAAATTGGCGAAACACTTATTTGTAAAACAGTATCTTGCGGAACATCCCAATGTTCATCGCATCTTCCTTTTGAGTAAGTGAATGAAATTTCTTCCTTTGCTGTTTTGTAACAAGCCGAACATTTATCTCCTTCAGATTTTCCAAGTAGCTTTTCAACATCTGCCCGAGTTGATCGCAAAGGCGTTAAGCCATTCCATGAATTACTTTGTCCATAACCCGAAATCGCTGATACAAAAATGAAAATGGAGATTAGAGGAAATTTCTTTTTCATAAACTGCCTAAAAAGTCACTTCAGAAATCAGTAAACTTGAGAAAGATTTCTGCGGCTCGCTCAAGTTCGATTCGGTCTTGTTCGTCAAAACGATTAAAGCTCGGACTGTCCAAATCCAAAACGCCAATTAGTTTTTCGTTTTTGACAAGCGGAACGACGATTTCCGAGTTTGAAGCCGAATCGCAGGCGATGTGATCTGAAAATTCGTGAACATTCGGAACAACCTGCGTTTCCCGCTTTTCCGCCGCCGCGCCGCAAACGCCGCGACCTAATTGAATTCGCACGCAGGCGGGTTTGCCTTGAAACGGTCCGACGACGAGTTCTTCGCCGTTGAAAAAATAAAATCCAGCCCAATTTAAATCGGGCAAAGTGTGAAAAATCAGCGCGGCAGTGTTGGCGGCGTTGGCGATAAAATCGCGTTCGTCGCCGAGAAGCAGCGGCAATTGCTCGTTCAGTATTTGATAAATTTCGGTTTTGTCTGTGCTTTTAACAGCAACGGTTTCAAATGACATAATCTTAGTTCTTTGATTTACAAATACTGCCGAGACGTTGTAAAAATTGCAAACGAGTTTTTGCGGTGGATAGATTCAAGCGCGATTTGGATGTAAAATCCTTATAAAGCTGAAAAACGTCGTGACAGCTTTCCTGCGAAATGCTATTAAAAACGATAAGTTAAAAGGAGAATTTGGGCGAAATGCAAACCGTAAAGATTGATAAATTTGTCGAACGATTACGAGAAGTTCCCGAAGAAAAATTCTGCATCGGAAACATTTACGATTTTTTGCGCGAAAATCCGGTTTGCAAAGATTCGCTCTCGCCTTATCTTTTTTTCAGCCGTAATTGCTACACGCGGAATTTGATTTACAAAAACGAATTGTTTGAGCTGATGGCGATTTGCTGGAACGTCGGGCAGTCGTCGCTGATACACGACCACGCTGATCAAAGCTGTTGGATGGCAATGCCGTTTGGAAAACTCCGCATCAAAAATTTCCGCGTCCTCGAACAAAACCTCGAAACCAACTTTTGCAGACTCGAAGAAACCGACGAATTCGATATAAAACCCGATTGTCCCGCCGAAGTGCAATTGGAAGAACCCGTCCATCAGGTTTTGAATCTGCCGGAATTCGACGAACGCGCCGTGAGCGTTCATATTTATTCGCGCCCGATTCAAAAATGTCTGGTTTTTTCAACTCAAAAAAACGAAGTCCGCGAACGGACGATGTGCTACACGAGTATGTACGGGAAGCTGATGCCGGAAGCTCGTCTTTAATTTATTCTTTCAACGCGAGGAAAACTAAAAAATGAAAAAACTGCTTTTTGCAGCCTTCGTGATGTACTTGTTGTGTCCGTTCACCGAAATTCAGGCACAGCAAGCGACTGCCGCGGCGTACAAACTAACGAACCTGAAAATCGTTCCGTTTGAAGGCACGAGCGGAAAATTTGAAGACGAAATCAAACTGAATTCGGACAAATCTTTTTTCAACGAATTATCGAAATCTTTAATGGTCGTCGTCGAAGTTTCCGGAAAATCGGGCGATTACGCGAATCGTAATGTTGAAGTAACAGTTTCCGAAGGCAAAAAATCCAAACTCAAGCAAACAGCAATGATCGGAATTTTGAACGACGCCGGAAAGTTTTACGTTCCCGTTTGGCTTTACGCGCCGATGTGCGGCGAAGTGACAATTAACGCTCGAATTACAGGGCAAACGACAATGGCAAGACAGACTCGGAAGATTTTGTTTGAGTGCGGAGAATAAAAAACGGAGGAAATTTCCTCCGTTTTTTATTGACTCTCTATTTCTGATGAAACAAAACGAAAATTTCTCTAACTTTCAAACTGTCACTGCTTCGCGATATTCGCCCCAGACTTTTCTCAAACGATGCGATATCTCGCCGATTGTGATGTAATTTTCGACGCAATCCAAAATTCGCGGGAGCATATTTTCAGTTCCTCGGGCGGCTTCCTCTAATTTCGCTAAAGCGTTTTCGGCTGCTTGTTTGTCGCGTCTTTCGCGCACTGCTCGGACACGTTCGATTTGATTGCGCTCGATTGATTCGTCCACGCGCAGAATCGGAATTTTTTCATCTTCTTTGATTTGAAAACGGTTGACGCCAACGACGATTTCTTCGCCGTTTTCGACCGACTTTTGATATTCATAAGCGGCTTCCTGAATTTCACGCTGCGGGTAACCGTTTTCGATAGCTTTCAGCATTCCGCCCATCACGTCAATTTTTTCAATGTATTCAACCGCTTTTTTCTCAAGCTCGCTCGTCAGATGTTCAATTGCATAAGAACCCGCAAACGGATCAACCGTGTCGGCGACGCCCGATTCGTAAGCAACGACTTGTTGTGTTCTAAGAGCAATTCGGGCGGCTTGCTCCGAAGGCAAAGCGAGGGCTTCGTCCAAAGAATTAGTGTGCAAGCTTTGTGTTCCGCCAAGCACGGCTGCGAGCGCCTGAATCGTCGTGCGGACGACGTTAACGTCCGGTTGCTGCGCGGTCAGAGTCGAACCTGCTGTTTGTGTGTGAAACCTGAGCATCATTGATTTCGGATCACACGCACCGAAACGGTCGCGCATTATTCGCGCCCATAAACGACGCGCGGCGCGGAATTTACTGATTTCTTCCAAAAGATTGTTGTGCGCGTTAAAGAAAAACGAAAGACGCGGCGCGAATTTGTCAACTTCGAGACCGATTGAAACGGCGGCTTCGACGTAAGCGATTCCGTCAGCCAGCGTAAAAGCGATCTCCTGCGCGGCAGTTGAACCGGCTTCCCGGATGTGATAGCCGGAAATCGAAATCGTATTCCAGTTCGGAACGTTTTCGGCGCAGTACGAAAAAATGTCGGTAATCAACCGGAGCGAAGGTTTCGGCGGATAAATGTAAGTTCCGCGCGCGATGTATTCTTTTAAAATATCGTTTTGAATCGTGCCGTTGACTTGGTCGAACGAAACGCCCTGTTTACGGGCAACAGCCAAATACAAACAAAGAAGGGTCGAGGCGGTCGCGTTGATCGTCATCGAAGTCGAAACTTGGTCGAGCGGAATTCCGTCGAAAAGCCGCAGCATATCTTCCAGAGAATCAATCGCCACGCCGACTTTGCCAACTTCGCCAGCCGCCAGAGAATCGTCCGAATCAAGCCCGATTTGCGTTGGCAAATCAAATGCAACCGAAAGCCCGGTCGTGCCTTGCGACAAAAGATATTTGTAGCGCGCATTTGATTCTTCCGCTGTTGCAAAACCGGCGTATTGGCGCATTGTCCAAAAGCGCCCGCGATACATATTTCGCCGCACGCCTCGCGTGAATGGAAACGCGCCGGGCGCGCCCAAATCGGTTTCGTAATCAATGGGAGCGGTATTGCCCGGATTAAAATCGTTCGGCAGCTCAATGCCCGAAGACGTTTGAAACGAAGCGCGGCGTTCAGTTTTCGCTTTTTCGTTCATATTTTCAGCTAAGATCGCTCGTTCAAAAATTAAAACACACGCCGCGTCGCTGGTTCAACGCGCCTTGAAAAATTCGATTTGACCTGAAAGGTTTTCTGACTTAGCATCGAGACAAATTTCGCTTTTTCGATCGGCGAGGCATTATGGAATTAAACGATGAAGCTCAACAAGCGGTGCGTGAGGTTGGCACGGCAATCAATGCGGCGATCGAACAGAGCCCGCGCGTTGCCCAGGCAATCGAGCGGCTGCGCGAAGTTGGTTACGAATTGCAATTGACTCTTAGGCTCGAAATCGGTTTGCGCGAAATTGACGCCGAAGACGCGACGGATTTTGCGCCCGGAGAAAATTTAAATCTCGAACTCACAGACGAAGACTTGCGCACCTTGCGTCGAATGAAAATTCGTTTAGACCCCGAAGATAATGAATAATTGATAATTGATAATTGATAATTCTTTTTATTATCAATTATCAATTATCAGTTATCAATTGGCTTGAATTACTTTAATTATTTCTCGGAAATCGAAGAGCTGTTTGTTCGCAAACGCGGCAAAAATCTGCTGCTCTCGCCGCTTGATTGGGCTTTGATCGAATCATGGAAAGAACGCGGCGTGCCGCTCGCCATTGTTTTGCGGGCGATTGAAGCCGTGTTCGAGAAAGCCGAAGCGGAACCTGCGCGAAAACGTGCAATCAAATCTTTGCTATATTGTCGCGATGCCGTTGAACAGGAATATGAAAACTGGCTGGCTGGGCAAATCGGGGCGGAGAATGAAAAAGAGAAAACTCAAAACGAAGAAGCCGAAGCGGCGGGAAAATTTGAAAATGTGCCGGCAGGGCAGGGAGAAATTTTCGCTCATTTGCAGCTTGCCGCAAAGCAACTGCGCCAGCCGGCTTTAAATTTGAATCATAATTGGCAGAAAATTTCGACGGAAGTTTTGGCGTTGCTCGAAAGGGCGCGAAAGGAATTTCACCAAAACGCCGATTTGGAAAAACTCGAAACGCTTTTGAGCGAACTTGACCGCCGAATTGACAACGCCCTTCTTGAAAGCTTTCCGGCTGAGAAAAAATCGGAGCTTGAAAAAGAAAACGACGCTCAACTTCGACCTTACAAAAATCGAATGACCGAAGCCGTTTACCGACAAACGCTGCGGACGCTACTGCTGAAATCCTTACGCGAAAAAGCCGAAATTCCGCGCCTGAGCCTTTTTTATTTGTAATTCCTTAATGAAAACGCCGGAAATTCTTGAAGTTTTAATCGAGAAAATTGTGCCCGACGGATTTGGTCTGGCACACGCTCAGAATTTAACGATTTTTGTGCCGCTCGTCGCCGCAGGAGACCGTGCGCGAGTTCGCATAGAAAGAAAAAAAGGCAAAGTCGCTTTCGCGGAGGTTGTTGAAATTTTAGAGCCTTCAGCCGACCGAGTTAAGCCGCCGTGTCCGCATTTCGGCGTTTGCGGCGGCTGCGATTTTCAACAGTTAAATTACACGGCGCAGCTTCGCGCAAAAGTCGAAATCATTCGAGACTGTCTGCGGCGAATCGGCAAAATTGATTGGCAGCGGGAAATCGAAATCGCGGCTTCACCAAACGATTGGAACTACAGAACCAGAGCGCAATGGAAACGTGACGGCAAAAAAATCGGTTATTTCGAGCGCAAATCGCACCGCGTTTGCGATGTTGTCGTTTGCCCTATTTTAACCGAAACTTTGCAAAAAACTTTGCACTCCACGAGGGAAAATTCCGATTGGAATTTTGTTGAGCTGCGCGCCGCCGCAAGCGGCGAAACCGTTTCGCTCAGTTTTGCGAACTCTAAAACGGACGCAGAACCGGACGAAAATTTTTATGCGGCAAACAAAATTGAAGAAGAAAACGACCGAATTGATGCTTCACCTCGAAAATCAAAAGCCGAAGAAATTAGTTTAAGAATCGGAGATCTCGATTACAGCTTTAGCGCTGATGTCTTTTTTCAAGTTAATCACGGGCTTTTGCGTGAATTCGTCGAAACAGCAATCGGAGAAGCGCACGGAGATCAGGCGCTCGATTTATATTGCGGCGTCGGGCTTTTCACTTTGCCGCTTGCGGCTAAATTCAAAAAAGTTTTCGGAATCGAAGGCAATCGTTTGAGCATTCAATTCGCAAAATCAAACGCGCTCAGCGCAGATTTGAAAAACGTTGATTTCGAAGTTTCGGCAGTCGGCAAATGGCTGGCGGAAAACGAAGAAAAACTTGCAGAAACTGATTTCGTTTTGCTCGATCCGCCGCGCAGCGGTGCGGAAGCCGAAACAATTAACACTTTAATTCGCCTGCGACCGTTGAAAATCGTTTACGTTTCGTGCAATCCGGCAACGCTGGCGCGCGATTTACGCGCACTTATGGCGGGCGGTTACGAAATCGAAAACATTCGGGCGTTTGATTTTTTTCCGCAAACTCATCACGTCGAAACCGTTGTTCATTTATCTTCAAAGGTTTCTTAAATTGACTCTTTTTTCTAATACCTTTAGATTATCGGTTGAATTCCCGAAATTTTCGGGACACAGATGCGGTTAAAAAACAGATGCGTATTTTGGTCACCGGCGGAGCCGGATTTATCGGCTCTCATCTCTGCGAACGCCTGCTAAACGAAGGCAACGAGGTTCTCTGTCTGGATAATTTCTTTACCGGCAGACGCGATAATATTATTCATCTTCTCGACAATCACCGTTTTGAGCTGATTCGCCATGATGTGATCGAACCTATCTTGCTCGAAGTTGACCAGATTTATAATCTCGCGTGTCCCGCTTCGCCCGTGCATTATCAATATAATCCGGTCAAAACCGTCAAAACGAGCGTAATGGGAATGATTAATATGCTCGGAATGGCAAAGCGCGTAAAGGCACGAATTTTGCAGGCTTCGACAAGTGAAGTTTACGGCGATCCGCTCGTTCATCCGCAAACCGAGGATTATTGGGGGAACGTAAATCCGATTGGATTTCGCAGTTGTTACGACGAAGGAAAGCGAATCGCCGAAACTCTGATGATGGATTATCACCGTCAAAACGGAGTTGATACGCGCATTGTCAGAATATTCAACACGTATGGTCCGCGAATGCTCGAAAACGACGGGCGCGTGGTTTCAAATTTTATTGTTCAGGCTTTACGCGGTGAGGAATTGACGATTTACGGCACGGGCGAACAAACACGCTCATTTTGTTATGTTGATGATTTGGTTGACGGTTTAATTCGGTTAATGAATACGGAAGCCGAAACGATAAATGATCCGGTTAACATCGGCAATCCGGGCGAATTTACGATGAACGAGCTGGCGAGCGAAGTGGCTGAGGCGTGCGGGAAAGAAATAAAAGTCAGGCATCTTCCGCTCCCGCAAGATGATCCGAAACAGCGCCAGCCGAACATTACGCGCGCCAAACAGCTTTTAGGCTGGCAGCCGAACATTCCTCTGCGCGAAGGTCTCAAAAAGACTGTGGCATATTTTGCTGCCAGAATTAATAAATCAAACGAATAAACGCGACAAAGAATTTAAATTTTTGATTCATTTTTTATTATGAAGTACTTAATCACAGGCGGAGCAGGATTTATCGGCAGCCATTTGGCTGACCGCCTGCACCGGGACGGACACGAAATCACGATTATTGACGATCTTTCGACCGGGCGTTATTCAAACATCGCACATCTCGAAGGCGAACCCGGCATCAGAGTTTTGATTGACACGGTTTTAAACGCGAGCTTGATGGAAGAACTCGTGCGGGACGCCGACCGCGTTTTGCATATGGCGAGCGCCGTCGGCGTCAAGCTGATTATGGAGCATCCGGTCAAAACCATCGAAACGATTTTTCGCGGCACCGACATCGTTCTCGGCTTTTGCTCGCGCTACCGCAAACGCATTTTGATTCCGTCAACATCGGAAGTTTACGGCAAAGGTACTTCGGTTCCTTTCCGCGAAGAAGACGACGTTTTAACGGGCGCGACGAGCAAGCATCGCTGGGCATACGCCTGCGCGAAATCTCTGGACGAATTTCTGGCGCTCGCGCATTGGAAAGAAACTCGTTTGCCGGTGGTTGTTGTCCGTCTTTTTAACACGGTCGGACCGCGACAAACCGGGCAATACGGAATGGTCGTTCCGCGTTTTGTTCACGCGGCTTTGAAAAACGAGCCGATTCCGGTTTACGGCGACGGCAACCAATCGCGCTGTTTCGGGCACGTCGCCGATGTTGTCGAAGGGCTTCTTAAACTGCTCGAAACGCCGAGTTGTTTCGGTCACGTGATTAACATCGGAAACGACGAGGAAACTTCGATCAAACAGCTTGCCGAAACCGCGATAAAAATGACCGACAGCCGCAGCGAACTGCGTTACATTCCGTACGACGAAGCTTACGGCGAAGGCTTTGAAGATATGCGCCGTCGCGTTCCTTCTCTGGAGAAAGCCAACCGCCTGATCGGTTATCAGCCAACCCGAACGCTCACCGACATCATCAACGACGTAGCCGAAGAGTTTCGCAGCCAGCAACAGCCAGAAGCAAGCAAAGCCGGCGCAAACTAGAATCGAATAAGAATTAAAAATTACGAATTACGAATTTCGGCGGATTCGTAATTCGTAATTTTTTATGTTTTCGTTTTAATGAAAAATCTGTTTTTATTTCTTTTGATAGCCGCTTTTTCCTTCGCTGCTTTCGCTCAAGATAAAACGACCGGAGGCGTGCGCGGGAAAGTACGGATAACTAACGGCGACTCTGTTTCCGGCGTCCGCGTCGAAGCGCAGCAAGATGAAAAAGCGATCGCGTCGACCAGAACCGACCGCAAAGGCGAGTTTCATCTTGCCGGTTTAAAACCCGGCGTTTACAATTTCGTTTTCACCAAAGAAGGTTTGGCTCAAGGCACACTGCCGCGCGTTGAAGTAAAAGCCGGAGAAATTTCCAAGCTCACGAGACTCGTGATGGCGGTTGATCAGGGAACGCTGGCAATCGTTCGCGGAAGCGTTTTCGACGCCAACGGGCGAAGCGTTTACGGCGCGAAAATCGAGATATTTAAAATTTCCGGCGGAGAGAAAAAAGTGTCGCAGATTTTCAGCAGCCAAAGCGGCGAGTTCATATTCAGATTGCCGCCTGCGGAAGCTCGTTACCGCGTTGCCGTCACGATTGAAGGCGCTGAACGGGGCAGTCAGGAAATCGAAGTCAGCGGAGCACAGGTTTACCGCGTTGCAATTTCGCTCAAACCCAAAACCTAATAAAATCGGAAACTAAAAAAATCAGCTTGGCTTCAATTTGTGTTTTCTAAGGACAGCGGCAGACGCCGGGCGAAGCGGCGGCTCATCGTAAGCTGCTCGCCGTTTTGCAGGATGAGTTCGTAAGAACCGCTCAAATTTTTTCTCGCCTCACGGATTCGAGCGATTTGCACAATCGCCGAACGATGAACGCGGACGAATTTTGACGGATCGAGCTTAATTTCAAATCCAGCCAGCGTTTCGCGCAAGAGATATTTTTTCTCGCCAATGTGCAGCCTGACATAGTTGCCGTAAGCCTCAATCCAATCAATTTCATCAGCCGAGCGAAAAAGAACGCGCCCGCCCGTGCGAATGATAATTCGTTCGAGATATTTTTCTTCTGTACTGAGGCTGGCGCTTGCTTCCGTTTCGATTTCGCTTGGATTTTCAACCTGTCTTTCTTTGGCTTGTCTGGTTTGCCTAAAAGTAGCGCGAGCTCTTTCGACGGATTTGGCGAAACGCTCTTCGTCAAACGGTTTTAGCAAATAATCGAGCGCGGCGCTTTCAAAGGCGCGGACGGCGTATTGATCAAATGCCGTCAAAAAAATGACGATCGGCGATTCTTCCGGCTTTAAATTTTCCAGCACTTGAAAACCGTTTTTTCCGGGCATTTGAACGTCGAGTAAAAGCAAATCCGGCTTCTGCTTTTTTATTTCTTCGATCGCGCTTTCGCCGTCGCCTGCTTCGCCAACAATTTCGATGTCGTTTTCTTCGGAAAGAAGGCGGCGCACGCGCTCTCTGGCGAACGGTTCGTCGTCAACAATCAGAGCGCGAATTTTAATCGTTGTGTTTTCCATTGCAGTGCTCTTTAAACGGAATTTCTATCAAAACTTCGGTTCCGCCCGCCGCCGCTCCTCTGATTTCAAAACGGCTGTTTCCGTCATATAACTGCCGCAATCGCGCCCGCGTATTTGATAATCCAATGCGTTCGCGCTCGCCAATTGATGTTTGCCAGTTCTCAGGCAGCCCGGCGCCGTTGTCGCGAATGATGAGTTTTAATTTATTGTCGCTTCGTTCTGTGACGATTTCGATTCTGCCCTCGCCGGGAATTGCGGCGACGCCGTGTTTGACGGCGTTTTCCGCAAGCGGCTGCAAAATCAGGCTCGGCACGCACGCTTTTAACGTTTCCGGCGAGACATCAAACGAAACTGTCAACCGGTCATGAAACCGCAACTGCTCGATTTCCAGATATTTCCGCAGAAACTCAAGCTCTTTATCAAGCGGAACTTCCGCCGCGTATTCGCGTTCGAGCGACATTCTGAGCAAATCACCGAGGCGAGCGACCATTTTATCCGCCGATTTTGGATTTTGGTGAATCATCTCGGAAAGCGTGTTCAGCGCATTAAACAGAAAATGGGGATTCAATTGCATTTGCAACGCGGTTAGTTGAGCGTGCGCCAAGTCCGCCGCCAATTGATGCTTTTCAGCCGCCAGGCGATGTGCTTCGGCTATTCTGGCTTGATTGCTGCGATAAAGCCTCGCTGCATGGTTGATTCCGATGAGCGCGGCGTAAGTCAGCAAATTGAGGTGAATTTTTTTGAAGAACAAAAAGACGAAGGTCGTTAAAAATAAATCATTGCCGTCGAATTTCGACCATTTGGTCAAGGTTTGGATAAAAGACTGCAAAACAAGATGCGCGAGCGAGAAAATGACAGCGGCAATTGTGTGAATTGACAAAGACTTTGCCCACGAACCGGCTTCAAAATTATAATGCCGCGCGAGCCAGAAAATAGCAGGAGACAACAGCGCCCACAAATACCAATCAACAAATGTCCACCAAAAAACGCGCCACCAATCTTTGTTCTCGCCTGTCACCAAACCGTAAAAATAGCTTTGACCGGCAAAAACAAGCGCAACAGCAGCCCAAGCAGCCAAAATTGCAAATAATCTGAAACTGATTTTGTCGCGCATTGTAATGTTAATTTTACAGGTTTCTTCTTTGTTCAGAAAGAAATTAAAAAGGCGAGAATAAATGCTCGCCTTAACCGGATTTAGTTTTATAATTTGTGAATTCCGTTAGTTCGCCGCTCCGAGCCGAGCCGTGACGGTCGAACGTTGTCCATCACGCACAATTTCGATTTGTACAGTGTCGCCGACATTTTTGCGATCCAGGATTTTAGTCAAATCGTCGCCGCTTTTTACTGCCGTACCATCAATGCTGGTGATAATATCGCCCAAGCGAATTACCTCATCGTCTGATTCCTGGCTTCCGCGAATTCCCGCTGCCGCCGCAGCGCTGCCCGGTTGAACCGAAAGCACTAAAGCGCCCTCGCTGACCGAAGTTCTAACCTGCCCTTGCAAAGATGCGATGCTGCGCGTCGTAACGCCCAGGCGCGGGCGCGTCACCGAACCGTTGTTTATCAATTGCGGAATGATGCGCTTCGCAATGTTAACCGGAACGGCAAAGCCAATGCCGCTCGAACCGCCGGAGGTCGAATAAATTTGTGAATTGATGCCGATCATTCGACCGCGCGAATCAAGAAGCGGTCCGCCCGAATTGCCGGGATTAATCGAAGCATCGGTTTGTACACCTTCAATTGCGCGTCCGTTTCGCGCCCGAATCGTGCGATGCAATCCCGAAATCACGCCCGTCGTTAATGTTCTATCGAGTCCGAATGGATTTCCGATTGCGAGCACTTTTTGCCCGACGACGAGGTCGGTTGAATCACCCATCGGAATCACGGTTAACTCGTTCGCCGGAGCGTCAATTTTGATAACGGCTAAATCCGTATCCGGATCGCGTCCGATGACTCGCGCCGGGTACGAGCGGTCTCCGCCCAATGAAACCTTGATGTTTGTTGCGCCGGAAATTACGTGTTCGTTTGTTAATATATGTCCGTTTGAATCAATTATCGAACCCGAACCGGTTCCGCTTCCGCGCGAATTGTAGCCGCCGGTGCGTGAAGAGGTGATGAAAACCACTCCCGGCGATGCGTTGCGGTAAACTTCAATATTATTGCGTTCATCGGTCGCGACCGACGGATCTGTAATTGCTGTCGGTTTTTCTTCGGCTAAAGTGGATGTTGCACGAAAGCCCAGAGAATCTAACCCTAAAACGCCGGCGGCTGAAAAGAGCGCCGTCAGCAAGGTGAGGCTTAAAAGTTGTCGAATGGAAAATTTGTATTCCGCCATTGTTTTTCTCCTTGAAAATATCTGAATTGTTTTTGTTCGGCGAGACTTCGTTTTTTTGTTTCGAGGCAAGACACAAAATAATTCAAAATCTCGCCGAACATACGGCGCCAAAATTTTAATTGCGAGTTGTTGCTGGTCTCGTTTTCAAATTGCGCCGGTGAATTTGAAGGCAAGTTTTTTCTGTTATTTGCACGCCCCGAAAGTGTTTGTGACGAGCGGTAGCAAAACAGTGATGAGCGGTTTCGACTAAAATTATCTGCCCTAAATTTGTTTCCGGAAGTTGATTCGATGAAGGCTTGAATAATTTCGGTTCAGGTAATTGGCGTAAAAAACTAACCATTGCGCGGCATCCCTCTACAAGGACGCCACTACCTAACGATAAACTTGACCTTTGGCGGCGAAAAAGAGTTTAATAATTGTTTCGCCTTTCGGCAAACTTTTTATCTGTACAGAAAAATTTAAGGAGTTAGAAATTTTAGATGGCATTAGTTAATCTCAATCCCGGCGAGTCAATTGAAAGCGCTCTGCGTCGTTTCAAGCGCAAAGTGATGACCGAGGAAATCATCAAGGATTTAAAAAAACACCAGCATTTTATTCCGCCCGGTCAAAAAGCCAAGCTCAAATCAGCCAACGCCCGCAAACGCAATCGCCGCAAAGGTCGCCCACGTATGATGAACAATCAACAGGGGAATAATCAGCAGGGCGGCTTTAATCAAGGTCAACAGCAAGGCGGTTTTCAGCGTCCGCAAGGCGGTTTTAATCGGGAATAGTTTCAGCAGTTAATAACGTGACCAGAATTCTGCTGACGAACGACGACGGGATTTTCTCCAACGGGTTGAAGATGCTTGAAGAAGCTCTCAAACCCGTTGGAGATGTTTTTGTTGTTGCGCCGCTTACGGAAATGAGCGGCGCTTCGCACAGTTTGACGCTCGCGCGTCCGTTGAGAATCAGGCAGTTTGACGATCGGCACTGGGCGGTTGACGGCACGCCGACCGATTGCGTCACGATTGCTTTAAATAAAATTCTGCCGCCCGAGCTTCGTCCGGACATCTGCTGTTCGGGAATCAATTACGGCGGAAATTTGGGCGACGACGCTTCGTATTCCGGCACGGTCGCGGGCGCGCTCGAAGCCACGATTTTGGGCGTTAACGGTTTGGCTTTCAGTCTTGTGACGACCGAAAATTTCGATTTCACACATTCGGCGCGATTTGCCAATGCGGTCGTCCGCAAAGTTTTGGCGGAGGGATTGCCCGACGGAATTCTTTTGAACATCAATCTTCCGCCGGGTGAAATTCAAGGAGTGCGCGTCACGAAACAGGGCTTGAAAAACGCGCGACCCATTATTCACGAACAAATTGATCCTCGCGGTAAACCTTACTATTGGATTAGCGAAGAACGTCTGGGTTATCATCCTGGAGAAAACACCGATTTCGAAGCGGTCGAGACAGGTTTCGCTTCGATCACGCCGATGCGCTCGGATTTGACCGACCACCGCGTTTTGGCGGAATTGAGCAATTGGAACGATTTTTCAGCGAAGTTTTAGTCAAAAATTGAACTCCGTACAGCCGCAATTTTTAAACGACGGATTTGCGATTCCGCGCAAGCGGATGGTCGAATACCTTCGTGAGCATCACCGCATTAAGGACGAGCGAGTTTTGGCGGCAATGCTCGCCGTGCCGCGTCATCTGTTCGTTCCGGAGGCTTTGCACCCGAAAGCTTACGGTGATCACGCCTTGCCGATTGCCGCCGGGCAAACCATCTCGCAACCGTTTATTGTCGCCAGAATGACCGAATTGCTCGAATTAACTCCGAAAAGCCGCGTGCTGGAAATCGGTTTTGGTTCCGGCTATCAAACTGCTGTTTTATCGCTTCTGGCTCGTGAAGTTTTCGCCGTCGAGCGGCAACCCGAATTGGCAAACGAAACCGAAGAACGTTTGCGGCGACTTGGAGTTCGCAACGTTTATCTTCGCTGCGCTGACGGGACGCGCGGATGGGAAGCGGGCGCGCCGTTTCATGCGATACTGGTTGCGGCAGGCGGACCGGAAATTCCAGACCCTTTGCTTTATCAATTGGCAATCGGCGGGCGTCTCGTAATTCCGGTCGGAAATTCACGCGAATCACAAATTTTGACTCGCATCATACGGAGTGACGAAGATAAATTCGTTCGAGAAGAACACGGCTCATGCGCCTTTGTGCCGCTGATCGGAAAACACGGGTGGGAAAAATGAGTCTGAAATCTTGAGTCATTTGAATTAAATTCCTTTGACTCCAGACTCCAGACTCCAGACTTTATGCAATCAATTTGGGACATTCTTAAATATCTAAAGCCCGACGTTTTGATTAATGCGCTGCTCGATCAGTTTGGCGTGTATGTTTACGTGGGGCTTTTTTTGATCGTTTTTGCTGAAACCGGATTGGCTGTCGGTTTCTTTTTGCCCGGCGATTCATTGCTTGTGGTTGCCGGGTTGATGGCGAAAACTTACCCGGACAAGCTTAATATTTTTATTCTTTTGATTTCGCTTTTTATTGCCGGTGTTTTGGGCGACGCCGTTGGTTATTACACCGGTAAGAAAATGGGCAAAACGATTTTCAGGCGTCCGAAATCGTGGTTTTTTCGACCGGAATATTTGCTAAAAGCCAACGCATTTTACGAAAAGCATGGCGGTAAAACAATTATTCTGGCGCGTTTCGTCCCAATTGTTCGCACGTTTGCGCCGATGGTCGCTGGCGCAGCCGATATGACTTACCGGAAATTCGTCCTCTTTAACATCTTCGGAGGATTTCTCTGGGTGTTCAGTATGCTTTTGACAGGCTATTTCATTGGCGAATTGGTCGAAAACGCTTTTGGAATCAAATTGCAGGATCATATCGAAAAAGTCGTCATTGTTGTCGTTTTGTTAAGCTTAATGCCGCCGTTCATTGAATGGATGAAAGCGCGACGGGAAAAAAAGCGCGCGATTGAAAACAAACCGCTCGAAAGCGGCGAAGTTTAAAGCCGCAAAAGCGTTTGAATTTGACTTTCCTTTCGCGGCTTGCGTAGAATCTAGTTTCGTTTGTCGGGGCGTGGCTCAGCCTGGTAGAGCGCTCGGTTCGGGACCGAGAGGTCGGATGTTCAAATCATCTCGCCCCGACTTTTAATTTTTAAAAGAAAAGGGCTGTCTCTAAAAGGTAGCCCTTTTCTTTTGCTCCTCATTTGTTGAAGCTCCGATTATTTTCAAATCACATTCTTGTAGGATAATTTTATTTGCTAAAACCAGCTGAATGGCTTAAATTTATTGAGCACAAAAGAAGACTGATAATCGAAAACTTTTTAGTTCCGCATACAGCGGAATCAAACAAAAAAATATAGGTTTTCGACTTGCCTGCAATTCTAAGTAAAGTAAATAACTTTTCGGTTTACAAACTTTTTTGGCAAGCTCATAGAAAAAGTTGAACTTTTTAGACCAAATTATCTTTTGGGTAGTCTAAAAGGCTAGTCGGCAACGGATAAAACAATCAAATCATAAATTGTTAACAAATTGAGATAAAAAAACTTGTGGTTTCGATTCCAATATTTATAGAATGAGGAATACGGTTTAACTAACCGCATTTCTCACAGTCATTTGATTCCAAAATTTGGCAGCCCAGAGCTATCGGCTAAAAAATCGTATAGCGCGAGTTTCTTTTCAAACGACACGTATCGCGCAGACAAAATAAGGAGAGCAATATGGAGACAAAACCAGGCTTCAGTCTCAGGATTTTCGGACAAAAGTGTTTGAGCTTTTGCTTACTCGCCCTTTTGTTGTGCTTTGCTGCAAACGCTTTTGCCGCGGAGGAAATTCCTGATTCAACAGATCCCGTTTTAATCAGCGTTTCAGATTCCACACGCGCTTTGGCAACAAGCGCCGACACTTTTCGCAGCGCCTTGCCGCGCAAAAACACGGAAGTTTTTCAGCCCGGCACACGCGTTACTATTTTCGTGACAAACGTTGATTTGATAGAAGGTGAAGGCGCGAATGCTTTTCGCGTTTTCGCCGAAGACGCACGCGGGACGCAGTATCGTTTGACGGTTGAAAACATCCAGCCCGTCCGAAAAATGGATTGGATTTACGCCCTCACAATTCGCCTTCACGACGAAGTCGGATACAACGGTCAACCCGAAGCAAACGGCGACGTTTTGATTCGCGTTTCGTGGCGCGGAAATACAAGCAATCGTGTGCGTTTGGGATTGGGCGAAACTGGCGGTAAAATCAAAGGCGATGCCGGTGCAGTTCCAACTCCCGCTCCCGCCGTTCGCCCGACACAATCAGCGCGTTTAAGCACGACCGCCGCCGACCGCAAGCGTTTTATGGAACAAGCCGCTTTCGGTCCGACTCCGGCTCTTGATCTCCGGCTTCGACAAATCGGTTTTAAGGCTTGGATTGAAGAACAATTTACAAAACAGCCGACGTTTCCTTATCCGGATTTTCCGCTCAAATCGGCTGATGTCAATAATACGACTTACGGGTGTCCGAACGATATCAACTCGCAGCTCGATGATATTTGCCGCCGTGACCATTACAGTCAATATCAAAACCAAAACTGGATGTTTAAAGAAGCTCTTTATGGCGAAGACCAGTTGCGTCGCCGCGTGTCGTGGGCTTTGCATCAGATTTGGGTTGTTTCCGGTTTGGACGGAATGCAGCAGCGCTGGATGCAGGAATATTTTGAAGTTCTCGACAAACACGCTTTTGGCAATTACCGCGATTTGATGAAAGATATGACGCTCAACCCGGCGATGGGCGAATATCTCGATATGGTTCGCAGCACGCGGACGAACCCGAACGAAAATTACCCGCGCGAGATTCTCCAATTGTTCGCCGTCGGTTTGGATATACTCAATCAGGACGGAACGCCGATTTTGGACAATCAAGGAAATCGGATTCCGACCTACGATCAAGAAAAAGTCAATCAATTCACCAAAGTTTTCACCGGCTGGACGCTTTGCAACAACGGAGCAAATCCGGCTTGCCCGAACTTCTCCACCGGCACGCCGAACTACATTGACCCGATGTATATCGCGAATTCGAACAATCACGACCTGACCGCGAAAGCTTTGTTCGATTATCCCGGCGCGCCGAATCCGACGATTCCGGCTTGCACAAATTGCACGACCAACGACGCCAGAATCGCTTACGCCAACGACTCTTTGAATAAAACGCTGGACAATATTTTTTATCACCCGAATGCCGGACCGTTCATCGGCAAATTGCTCATTCAGCATTTGGTCACGAGCGATCCCAGCCCGGCTTATGTCTCGCGCGTGGCGGCTGTTTTTAACAATAACGGCAGCGGAATGCGCGGCGATATGAAAGCTGTTATCAAAGCGATTTTGCTGGACCCGGAAGCTCGCGGCACGCGCAAAACCGAACCAAATTACGGCAAATTGCGCGAGCCGTTTCAATACGTGACAAACTTGTTGCGGACTTCTAATGTTCGCGCTGCTAATTCGGCTCCTGCTTCATGCGGAAACAGAAGCGACGGCGTTATCAATGGGATAACCAACCAGTTAGGGCAAAACGTCTGGAATCCGCCGACAGTCTTCAACTATTTCCCGCCTGATTATATTGTGCCGGGAACGGATGTCGTCGGACCTGAATTTGCGCTTCACAATACGGGAACTTCGTTTGGGCGAATTAACGTCACAAACACTCTGGTTTTCGGGCAGATTGCGTTTCAACAGCCGACAGCAGCAAATCCTTCTCCGAACCAACCGTGCGGAACTTCAATTGATCTGACGGAAGCAACAGCTTGGGCAACGAGTGATCCGAACGGAAACGCTTTGATCGAAGGATTAAACACGAGAATGATGCACGGCACGATGTCTCAAGCGATGAAAGACAAAATCCGCACGGCGATTAACGTCGCCGGAATGACCGCCGCGCAAAAAGCGCAGCAAGCCGTTTATCTCGTTGCGAGTTCGTCGCAATACCAAATACAAAGATGAGGTGGAAAACGATGAAAAAAGACAGAAGAGAATTTTTGAAAAAATCGGGCTGCGCCTTAAGTATGTTGGCATTGGCGACGCAAGCGAGACATTTCGGGATGATGAGCGCGCTGGCGCAGACAATGGAAGCGAAATCTTCGGCTGATTCAGCCGCCGCGCCATCGGATTATCGCGCGCTGGTCTGCATTTTTCTCGCGGGCGGAAACGACGGAAACAATCTCATAATTCCGAACCATTCCGACGCCAACATCAGCAATTACGCGGCATACGCGGCGACACGTCAGACGCAGGGCTTGGCGATTGCGCAAAATCAATTGCTGCCGGTCAATGTTCCGCGCCTGAATAATTTGACTTACGGCTTGAATCCGAATCTCGGACCCGTCACCGGACAGCCGAACAACGGCATTCACGAACTGTGGGAGCAGGGGAAATTGGCTGTGGTTGCGAACGTTGGCAATCTGATTCGCCCGATGACAAAGACGCAATATCAGCAGCAGCCCGCGTGGAGACCTTATCAGCTTTTCTCGCACTCGGATCAGGTACAGCAACAGCAAACCGCTCGTTCCGACACCCGCGAATATTTGGGCTGGGGCGGCAGAATGGCGGATTTGTCGAACACTGCAAACAATCCGGGCGCGCTCGTGCCGATGATCACTTCGATTGCCGGGACGCAGCTTTTCACGCTCGGACGAACTACAACTCCACTTGCAATTGCCAGCGGCAACACGGCGCTTAATCAAACATTGGTTTTGCAGGGCTATGGAACCGATGCCCGGTCAGTTGCCCGGCGAACGGCTTTAGCTGAACTTCGAGCGATTGATTTGGAGTCGCAAGTCGTTTCCGCCGCGAGCCACATCACAAGTCAAGCTCAATCTGCCAGCACCGCTTTAAGCACTTTTCAGGAAGTAACCGCTACTTTCCCGAACACAAATCTCGGCAACCAGCTAAAACAGGTCGCTCGCGTGATTAAAAAACGAACCGATCTGACCATCAACCGGCAGGTTTTCTTCGTTCAGCTCGGCGGTTTCGACACGCATCAAAACCAAATGAACGCGCAAAACGGGCAAACCGCTTTATTCGTTCAACTGAGCCAGGCGATGCGCGCGTTTTATGACGAAATGGGCGCGCAGGGAATACAGGATAAAGTGACAACATTCACTCTTTCGGACTTCGGACGCACGCTGAATCCCGCCGGTTCGGGAGCTGTCGTAGGCTCTGACCATGCTTGGGGCAATCATATGCTTGTATTGGGCGGCTCGGTCGCTGGCGGCAACCTTTACGGCAGCAAGAGAGCGGACGGCACAGGAGACATTTTCCCGACCTTGCAGCTCGGCGGTCCCGATGATGTTGACACCGGCTCAAGCCCGCGCGGACGCTGGTTGCCGACGACGAGCGTCGAACAATATGCGGGAACATTGGCGCGTTGGTTCGGTTTGACGGATGCTGATCTGCCGGTTGTTTTCCCGAATATCGCGAACTTTTCAAGCTCGAATCTCGGATTTATGAATCCGTAATTACTGAAAAGTAAATGAAACAATAAAAAGGCTTCATCAAAATTGATGAAGCCTTTTTATTGAACAAAACAAACTTGAAATTGTTATTCGTCCTCTTCGTGGGTGCGAATTCTGCCTTCCGCGCGGGCTTGTTCGATGATTTTGCCCGACAGATGCTGCGGGACTGGATCATAATGCGAAAACTGCATGTGATACGAGCCGCGAGCGGCGGTCATCGAATTCAGCTTCGATTGGTAGTCGAGCATTTCCGACAGTGGTACTTGAGCTTTAATGACCTGCTGTTTGCCCCTCACGTCCATTCCCTGCACGCGACCACGACGCGAGTTGAGATCGCCCATAATGTCGCCGGAGGTTTCCTGCGGGCAGAAAACTTCAACGTCCATAATCGGTTCGAGCAGAATTGGGCGCGTTTTTTCGATTGCCGCTTTGTAAGCCTTGCGTCCGGCGGCTCGGAAACTGTGCTCGTCAGAGTCAACCGTGTGATAAGAGCCGTCAATCAGCGTGACTTTGAAATCAACCATCGGATAGCCTGCGACGGCGCCGCCCTGAGCGGCTTCGATGATTCCTTTTTCAATCGCCGGGCGGAATTGAGCGGGAATCGCACCGCCGAAAATTTTATCTTCAAAGACGAAGCCTTCGCCTCGCCCCAGGGGTTCAAAAACACATTTGCAGTCGCCGAATTGCCCGCGTCCGCCGGATTGTTTTTTATGGCGTCCCTGAACTTCGGCGCGTCCCGTCAGAGTCTCCTTATACGGGACTTTCGGCGGGTGCAGAGCGACTTCGACGTGATAGCGGTTCTTTAATTTTTCGACGACAGTTTCGATGTGAAGCTGACCGGAACCGGAGAGAATAAACTCTTTCGTTTGAGCGTCGCGGTCAAAATGAAGCGACGGGTCTTCTTCGAGGATTTTATGCAAAGCCTGCGAGATTTTTTCTTCGTCGGCACGCGATTTCGGCTCGATGGCGAAAGAAATAGCGGCTTCCGGGTATTCGACCGGCGGATAAACAATCGGCGCTTGTTTGTCGCACAGAGTGTCATTCGTTTGTGTCTCTTTTAATTTGACGACAGCGATAATGTCTCCGGTGTGTGCCTGATCAACCTTCTCCATGTTTTTGCCTTGAATAACCTGGAGAGAGCCGAGACGTTCCGACGCTCCGCGCGAGCAATTGGAAACCGTTGCGTCCGGGAAAACTTTGCCTGAGATGATTTTCATCACGTTGATTCGACCGGCAAACGGGTCGGCAATCGTGCGGAAAACAAACGCGGAAAACGGTTCATCGTCCGAATATTTACGCATTACTGGATCGCCCGTTAAATCGGAATCTTTAAAACCCCGCTCGGCTTCGTGAAAACCGGGATGCGGCAAATATTCAATGATTGCATCCAGCACGTTTTGCAAACCAACCAGCGTTAAGCTGGAAGCCGCGAAAACGGGGCATAATTTTGAATTGGCAATCGCTTTGCCCAAGTTTGGAATCACGTCGTCATCTTCGAGCGTACCGTTTTCAAAATATTTTTCGAGCAGCGCGTCATCCGACTCGGCTACCAGCTCAATCAATCTTTCGCGCGTTGAATTAACGATGTCGAGCCCTTCATCCGGAATCGGAATTTCGCGGGCTTTTCCTTCACTGAATTCGTAGGCTTTCTGGTGAACGACATCAACGACTCCGCGAAAACCGGCTTCCTTGCCAATCGGCAGCGTAAAAGGCACAATCGAGCGCGCAAAGCTGTTTCGCGCTGTGTCTAGCGCATGACCAAAATCGGCTCGTTCTTTGTCCAATTTGTTGATGACCATGATTCGCGGCAGCAAAAATTCGTTGGCATAAGCCCACGTTTTTTCGGTTTGGACCTCGATTCCGTTCACTCCGTCAACCACGACAATCGCGCAATCTGCAACTCTTAAAGCCGGGCGGGAATGCGCGACAAACGCGGCGTAGCCGGGCGTGTCGAGCAGATTTATTTTCGTGTCTTTGTGTTCGCAATAAGCGAGATTGGTGTTGAGAGTGACTTTGCGGGCGATGGAATCTTCGTCAAAATCCGTGACGGTAGTTCCTTCATCCGTTTTTCCCCAACGAGGCGTTGTACCGGAAAGATAGAGCAGAGAACTGACAAACTGGGTTTTACCCGCGTCGCCGTGTCCGATGACAGCCATATTTCGTATGTTTTCTGTTTGGTAGGCTTTCATAAACGGCAAAAATCTCCTTTCAGATTAAAGAATTTTTGCCTGAAGTCGTTTGAAGAGACTGATGACGCAAAGAATTTGCGGAGCGGACTTCAGGTGAAACGGAAGTTTAAGCCAGACGGCGGTAAGACGCAAGAGCAGTTAAGATCAAACAGATTCGGAAAGGTTGAAAAAGCCCGCGATTCGGCATTTACTCATAACAAAAGAACAGCGCAAGATGCGAATAATAAACAAACTTTTAAAGAAATACCGTTGGCTCGACGCGAGAGTTATAGCGATTGTTCTGACGATCAAATTTTTGATTTTGCTGTTCGCGGTTCAAAGCTATCAGATCGTCAACGATCAGCCCGTAAATGATTTGACGACCGTTTTCAGCATTTGGAATCGCTGGGACGCGCAGAGTTATTTGAGCATCGCTCATTACGGCTACGCGGCGGGCGGCGAAGACCGTTTTCAGTTGGTTTTCTTTCCTTTTTATCCCTCGCTCATCGCTTTCCTTACGCTTTTCACACAAAGCTATCTGGCGAGCGCGTTTTTGGTTTCTGGCATCGCTTCTGTTGCGCTTGGTCTGAGTTTCAGAGAATTGGTGCGGTTAGATTTTTCCGAGAAAACGGCGCAGCTTGCCGTGCTGTTTTTATTCATTTTTCCGACTTCGTTTTTTCTCCACATTCCTTACACCGAAAGCACGTTTCTGGCTTTAGCGGTTGGCTGTTTTCTGGCGGCGCGGAAAAGAAAATGGCTCTGGGCTGGGGTTTTGGGCGGGCTTGCCTGTTTGACCAGAGTCAACGGACTGATTTTGTGTGCGGCGATTTTGTTCGAAGTTTGGAGCGAGCGACGGGAAACCGGAAAGTTTAATCCGGCGTGGCTGTTTTTGATTTTGATTCCGGCGGGTTTCGCCGTTTATTTAGGATTGAATCACGGGCTCACAGGAAATCCTTTGATGTTTCTCGAATTGCAGCGCGAGCATTGGGGCAGGCGCTTGACGCTCCCGTGGAGCGGTTTTAAAGGCGCGTATGAGATGCTTTTTTATAAATCGCCCTCGGGGCTGCAAATGCACGGCGTTCAGGAGTTGCTTTTTGTCGCCGTAGGGCTGCTGGCGACGGTTTTCGGCTGGCGAAGCCTGCGCGCTTCTTACCGCGTCTGGATGGTTTTGAATTGGCTACTTTTCGTCAGCACTTCTTTTATTCAAAGCGTTCCGCGCTATACATTGACGCTTTTTCCGTTGTTCATCTTAATGGCTTTGGCAGCTCGGCGCTCGTATTGGGCAAAGGTCTTCTTGATGGTTTGGTCGCTGCTTTTCCTCTCGCTTTTTGCGACCCAATTCACGCGCGGCTGGTGGGCTTTCTAAACGTTCGGAAAACAATAGTTTAATAGTCTCACCACAGAAAAATATGATATAAAAATTGAAAAGCCTGACCGCAAACCGCATTGTGGCTTTTAACTTTCATTCAAGCCGGGAAAAACCAATTCGCTCATCAGGCGAGAAAGGGTGCAAGATGTCTCTACTAATCTCTTCAAGTAAAACAATGAAAATTCGTTCCTCGGTAAATTTTCTTTCAGTTTTGTTCGTTTTCGTGTTCATCACAGCCGTTTCGGTTAAAGCAGGGGGTGAGGTTGACCCGACTTTTAACCCGGCGGTTCAAAAAATCGGCGGTTCAGGCAGAGCTATTGCAATTCAGTCGGACGGGAAAATTCTGGTTGGCGGAAACTTCACCATTGCTAACCGGATCGAACGAAGCGCAATAGCACGCTTTAATTCCGACGGCTCGCTTGACTCCTCCTTTAACCCGAATAGCGACATCATCGGAACATATTACGGCAGCTTCATAAATGCAATAAAAATTCAATCGGACGGGAAAATTCTCATCGGCGGAAACTTTACCAGCGTCGGTGGTGCTTTGCACAAGAGTATCGCTCGCTTAAACGCCGATGGCACGGTTGATAATACTTTCGTGACCGAAACATCTGTGACGCGGGGGCTGTTCGGAACGGTTAATGATATTGAAATCAGACCAGACGGGAAAATACTGGCTGCCGGAAATTTTACTTACGAAGATAACACCGGCTCGACGCGATTTCGCAACGTCGCTTTGTTCAATTCGGACGGTTCACGTGACACCTTGTTTTATTACGACGGACCGGAAAATGTTCTAGATTTGGCTTTGTTGCCTGACAACCGAATTTTAGTTGGCGGAAGTGTTTTTTTGCAGCGACGCAGCGCGAACGGAACAGCCGAATTTAATTATTCGGTTAATGGAGCAGTCAACACCATCGCTCTGTTGCCTGACGGTCAAATTCTGATTGGCGGCGGTTTCACGCAATATAACGGATTTGCTCAAGGGAAAATCGCGAAGATTGCGCTCGACGGCTCGCTCAACGTTTCTTTCAATTCGAACGGCGCGGGGTTTAACAACGCGGTCAACCGAATCGTGCTAGCGCCCGACGGCAAAATTGTCGTTGGCGGTTCTTTTAATAACTTCAACGGAAATACTCATCTCCACATTGTTCGTTTAAATTCCAACGGCTTGCTCGATACGACTTTTAATTACACGCCGGCGGAAATTATTGCGCCGCCGCTGGATGTCAAAGTTCAAGCCGACGGCAAAATCGTTTTGTCCGACTTCAATTCTCTGCCAACCGGCACCAACCGCCGTGACGTTAAACGGCTAAATGTTGACGGTACGCTTGACGCATCTTTTGGTGTCAGTATTAGCAGTTACGGAACGGTCTATGACATTCTGCCGCTGCCAGATGGCAAAATTTTAATTGGCGGAGCTTTCGACGCGATTAACGACGTTCGGCGCATCAATTTAGCGCGCTTAAATGCGAACGGAACACTTGACGCAAGTTTCACCGGAGCGTTAATCGGATGCTGCGAATCCATAACTCCCGTATATTCGATTGCAGTTTTGCCGACAGGCAAAATTCTAGTAGGCGTTAATAACAATTTGATTATTTTAAATTCGGACGGAACGGGCGGAGCTAGAGTGAGCGGCAATTTCGGATTCGTTAAAGCAATTGTTGTGCAATCGGACGGAAAAATTTTAGTTGGCGGCTCTAATGGCATCTTTAGACTTAACGCCAACAATTCTATCGATACTTCGTTTAATGTAACTGTCAACGGACAAGTCGAAGATATTTTGTTGTCGATGGACGGCAAGATTTTAATCAGCGGCAGCTTTACACAAGTTAACGGCGCAAATCGGGGCAGAATCGCCAGAATCGGCGCCGATGGCTCGCTCGACAATTCTTTTAATCCGCCGGGCGGAGCAAATAATACGGTGGAAACCATTGCTTTACAGTCGGACGGCAAAGTCGTTATTGGCGGAATGTTTACTGCTGTCAACGGTGCCAATCGTTTTTATTTGGCGCGGCTCAATGCCGATGGCTCGCTCGACGAGGGATATGTCTCAAACGCCAATTATTTTGTCCACAGTGTTCTGGTGCAGCCTGATGGCAAGATTTTAGCAGGCGGCGAATTCACGATTCTCAACGACGTGTCGCGCAGTCGCTATGCACGCCTGAATTCGGACGGTTCATTAGACGCATCTTTTAACGTCGGCAGTGGTGCGAATATTTATGTCAACGACATTGCTTTGCAAGCCGACGGTAATATTTTACTCGGCGGCAGCTTTACACGCGTCAACAATAATTCTCGAATCGGTATAGCGCGACTATTAAATTCAACCACAGCGCGTCGAACACAGTTCGATTTTGACGGCGACGGGCGCGCCGACTTCGCTGTTTTCCGACCAACGGGTGCCAACTGGTACATTTTTAACAGCTCGAACAATTCGATCACCGCTTCGCAATTCGGTGTTTCGAGCGATTTGATTGCACCAGCGGATTACGATGGCGACGGGCGAACGGACATCGCAGTCTTCCGTCCAACCGGAACCGGAGACCCGAATAAAGCTTATTTCTACATTCAACAAAGCCGGACAAACACTTTTCGACCCGAACAATTCGGTAGACAAGGCGACATCCCGGTATCAGGAGATTGGGACGGCGACGGTACCGCTGATTTGGCGGTTTATCGAGACGGTTCTCAAACCGGCGGACAAAGCTATTTCTTCTATCGTCCTTCATCACAGCCCGGAGTTGATTTTCGAGCCATAGCTTGGGGCGCGACCGGAGATAAACCTGTTGTCGGAGATTACGATGGTGACGGCAAACTGGACGCTGCTGTTTTCCGTCCTTCAATTGCTTATTGGTACATTTCGAGAAGCTCGGACAATGTATTTGAGCAGCGGCAATTCGGAGTTTCGACAGACATCCCGGTTCCGGCTGATTTTGACGGAGACGGACGAACAAACTTTGCAGTTTATCGTTCTTCGACCAGCACCTGGTACACTTCTACAAATCCGGCAACAAATTACGGCGAAACGCGCTGGGGCGTTCCAACAGATGTGCCCGTTCCAGCAGATTATGATGGAGACGGACGCGCTGATATTGCCGTCTTTAGACCGGAAAACGGCACCTGGTATGTTTTGAGAAGTTCGTCCGGTCTTTTGGGAATTCAATGGGGAACGACAAACGATAAACCCGCTCCGGCGGCTTATGTTCCGTAATTGAATCTTAGTTTTGCAGCACCGGGAAACTGTGCGAGAACTTTTGTTTCCGCGCGGTTCTCCCGGTTAAATTTTGCCTTTTTTTTGTCGAACAAGCTAAACTCGAAAACGTTTTTCAAAGTTTTCAAAATGCGTCAAATTTTATGAAGATACACGAATATCAAGGCAAAGAAATTTTAAGAAATTACGGTGTTCCCGTCCCACGAGGCATTGTCGCGCGCACGCCCGAAGAAGCCGAAGCGGCGGCGAGGGAATTGGGAACAGATGTCGTTGTCGTCAAAGCGCAGATTCACGCAGGCGGTCGCGGCAAAGGCGGCGGCGTTAAATTGGCGAAATCGCCCGAAGAAGCGCGTCAATTGGCGGAAAAAATGCTCGGAATGCAGCTCGTCACGCATCAAACCGGACCCGAAGGGCGCGAAGTCAAAACGCTTTTAATCGAAGAAGGCTTGCCGATTGACCGCGAGTTTTATCTGGCGATTACGCTCGACCGGCAAACGGGCAGAAACGTTTTTATGGCTTCGCAGGCTGGCGGAATGGACATCGAAGAAGTTGCCGCCGAAACGCCGGAAAAGATTTTAAAAGAATTTATTGACCCGGCTGTCGGATTGCGCCCGTTTCAAGCCCGTCAACTCGCTTTCGGTTTAGGATTGCCGAGCGAGTTGATCAATCAAGCCGTCAAATTTATGCTCGCGCTTTATGATGCTTACGAAAAAGCTGACGCCAGCCTGCTCGAAATCAACCCGTTTTTGCTGACGAAAGACAATCGTTTGATTGCTCTCGACGCGAAAGTCAATTTCGACGACAACGCGATGTTTCGTCATAAAGATTACGCCGATTTGCGCGATTTGGGCGAAGAAGAACCGCTCGAAATCGAAGCCTCGAAATATGATCTGAATTACATCAAGCTTGACGGCAACATCGGCTGTATGGTAAACGGTGCGGGGCTAGCGATGGCGACAATGGACATCATTAAACTCGCGGGCGGAGAGCCTGCTAACTTTTTGGATGTTGGAGGCGGCGCGTCGCAGAAAAGAGTCGAACAGGCGTTTCGCATCCTGCTCGCCGACGAAAACGTCAAAGCCGTTTTGGTCAATATTTTCGGCGGAATCGTAAGAACCGATATGGTCGCTCGTGGAGTTGTCGAAGCGGGAAAAAACCTCAGCGTCAAAGTTCCCGTTGTTGTCCGTCTCGAAGGCACAAACGTCGAAGAAGGCAATCGCGTGATCGCCGAATCGGGAATGAATTTTATCGTCGCCAAAGGAATGGCTGATGCAGCGCAAAAAGTCGTCGCTGCAGCCAGCGCAGCTTAGCCAAGCAAAATATAGGATTTTCAAAATGTTGCTTTTTGTAGAGACGTCAGCCGCGGCGTCTCTACCGATTGCAGTTAGACTGCATTTTTTTTGCCGTTAGCCGCAGAGAACCGAACCGCCGTTGATGTTTAAAATCTCTCCCGTAATATGCCGCGCCCAATCCGAGGCGAGAAAACAAATCGCCAGCGCGATGTCGTCGGTCGAAGCCATTCTATGGAGCGGAATCGAATCTAAAACCTGCTGTTTGTAATTTTCGTCTTCAAACACGGGACGTACCATCGCAGTTTCAATCCAGCCGGGCGCTACACAGTTGACACGGATTTTCGGCGCAAGCTCCATTGCAAGAGCTTTGGTAAAACTGATTTGCCCGCCTTTCGACGCAGCATAATTTGAATAATTCGCTTCGCCCCGTTGTCCGGCGGTCGAGGAAACCAGCACAATCGCGCCTCGTTCCTGCTTTTTGATTTCCGGCACAATCGCGCGTGACATCGCCCATCCGGATTTTAGATTGGTGCCTAAAACCTCGTCCCACAATTCTTCCGGCATTTCATCAACCGGCGCGCCTTTCCAGATTCCGGCGTTGATGACCAAAATGTCTATGCGCCCGAATGTTTCTATTGCTGCTTGCCTGATTTTTTCGGCATTTTCTAGTTTCGCCGCATCGCCTTGAACGGCGACCGCTTCTGTTCCTTGACGACGGCATAATTCGACGACTTCTGCGGCGTCTTGTTCGCTTTTTAAATAATTAACTGCAACATTCGCACCCGCCTGCGCGAACCTTAATGCGGTTGCCCGACCGACGCCGCGCGAAGCGCCGGTGATAACGACGGTTTTTCCCTGAAAGAGTTGTTTGGGTAATTCCAACGGTAAATTTTCGCTCATATTTTCTTTCGTGTTATAAAATTTCTTCGATTCTACTTTCTATCAAACAAAATGAACGAGCAAGATTCAACTTTCGACCAACCCGTCGCGTGGCGTCCGACCGCAGATGTTATCGAGCGAGCGCAGCTAACCAAATTTATCAAACAAGTCGGCGCACGAGATTTTGATGATGTTTACCAGAAATCAATCGAAAACGTCGAACGGTTTACCGAAGAAATTTTGAAATTTCTCGACATTCAATTCAACCCGCCATACGAAAAACTGCTTGATTTGTCGGATGGAATTCAATTTCCCCACTGGTGCGTTGGCGGCGGTTTGAACATCACCGAAATATGCCTTGACCGCTGGCAGACGGACGAAATGAAAGAGCAACCCGCTGTTATTTGGGAAGGTGAAGAAGGTGAAACACGAATTCTGACTTACGCAGAATTAATGCGTGAAGTTGAATGCTGTGCATCAGGATTGCGTGCGAACAATTTGGATAAAGGCGACGCAATTGGGATTCATTTGCCTATGATTCCCGAAACAATTATTGCGCTTTTGGCAATAAATCGAATCGGAGCGATTGCTGTTCCAGTTTTCAGCGGTTACGGAGCGAATGCGATAGAAACCAGATTAAATGCAGTTGAAGCGAAAGCTTTAATCACTTGTCGAAGTTTTCCAAGAAGAGGAAAAAAAGTAGATGCCTTTTCAATCGCCAAACAAGCGGTTGTGAATTGTCCAACAATAAAGCATTTCATCTTCGTTGAAGATGCGGAAGGGATAAGTATTGAGGATTTAATTCCATCAGTAGATTGTTGGCTATTTCATGAAATTTTAGACATTGGAGAGTTTGGAATTTTAGATGATGAGCATTGGTTGGGAGACAAAGAGACGCAAGAGGTAAAGGAGAGAGAAGCTAGAGAAAAGGCAGAAAATCTAAGATATGTAGAAAAAACAAATGCCGAAGACCCATTGATTATCCTTTACACTTCCGGCACGACTGGACGACCGAAAGGCATTGCACACACGCATTGCGGTTTTCCGATTAAAGCGGCGCAGGATATGGCTTTCGGGACTGATGTCGGGCGGGGAACCAGAATCTCGTGGGTGACTGACATCGGCTGGATGATGGGACCTTGGTTGATTTATGGCGCTTTGATTAACGGCGCGACGATTTGCATTTACGACGGCGCGCCCGATTATCCCAAAGCAGACCGAATGTGGGAATTTTGCGCCCGCCACAAAGTCGAGATTTTGGGAATCTCGCCAACGCTCATTCGCGCGCTGGCAAATTGCGGCGACGATTTGCCGAAAAACCACGATTTATCCGCGCTCAGGGCGTTTGCTTCAACGGGCGAGCCTTGGAATCCCGCACCTTGGTGGTGGCTGTTTGAAAAAGTCGGCGATTCAAAATTGCCGATTATCAATTACTCCGGCGGAACGGAAATTTCGGGCGGAATTTTGATGGGAAATCCGCTGCTGCCGATCAAACCTTGTTCTTTTCCCGCGCCGTGTCCGGGAATTGCCGCCGATGTTTTGGACGAACACGGCAATTCGGTTGAAGCCGGAAAGGTTGGCGAACTCGCGATTCGCGAGCCTTGGATCGGAATGGCGCGCGGTTTCTGGCGGGAGCGAGAAAGATATTTGGAAACTTACTGGTCGCGTTTTGAAAACATCTGGGTTCACGGCGATTGGGCAATGAAAGACTCGGACGGGCATTGGTTTATTTTGGGGCGTTCGGATGACACTTTGAAAGTTGCCGGAAAACGAGTCGGACCGGCGGAAGTCGAAAGTTTGCTCGTTGGACATCCGCTCGTCGCCGAAGCCGCTGTGATTGGCGTGCCGGATGAATTAAAGGGAACTGCGATGGTGGCGTTTTGCGTTTTAAACGGAGAAGCGACCGCAAATCTCGAAGATGAATTAAAAAATCTTGTCGCCGAAGCGCAGGGAAAACCATTGAAACCGAGCCACGTTTTGTTCGTTTCCGCATTGCCAAAAACGCGCAATGCCAAAGTAATGCGCCGCGTCATTCGCGCCGCTTATCTCGGCGAAGACGCCGGCGATTTGTCAGCTTTGGAAAATCCGCAGGCAGTTGAAGAAATCAGAAATGCGGCAAAATGAACAATTCAAATGAAATTCTAAAAAAAGCATTTCCAGTATTTCTTGCCAATGATGTTTTGAAGCTTTTAGAAAAGATTGATTTAAAAAGCGAATTTCATTTATCGGAAGGTTTTACCGTTTCTCTTAATAATGAATTGATTGTAATTCCTTATCGAATTTATTTTGAAGAACCTGATGAAAGGAACCTAAGCAAAACAGAGTTAACAATTCTGAATTGTATATTCACTAGACACTTCAATGGTTTTATCAGACAAAACCGAGTGGAACGCATGCTCCAGTCTGATGAATTTTGGATTTCACCTTTTATAATCAAGCTTTTAGGCGAATATGTGATTGAAATTTTAGTTACAATCGAAAACAACCTTAACGACAAACTGATCGAGCACCTTGCTTGCTTCTCGAAAGAAAACCCTAAGTTCCTAGAGACAACAAAACGCAGAATTGTTAGCTATTGGAACTGTTATTACCGCACGCAATTCCCAAATATAGAGAATTATGTGGGGTTTAAAATTCTAAAAGAGATTGAAAAATTTAGTATAAGTTAAAGAATGCCTTTGCCGCTTGCACATTTTATCCCATCACTCAATCCGAGTTACTCAAAAGCAATTCCTTTTGTTCGTTAAGCAAATCCCATACTTTGCGAATGTGTTTTTCTTCGACACGGATGCTGCCGATTGAAAGACGCAAAGTGTATTTCCCGTTTAATTTCGTGTGCGAAATGTAAGCCGCGCCGCTGTCGTTAATGGCAGCCATCAGTTTTTCGTTAAAAGCATTCAAATCCGCAACATTTTCCGGCACGGCGCGAAAACAGGCGAGCGCAAACGGAATGGGCGCGAGCAATTCCCAATCGTGGCTTTCATCAATGAGCGAAGCAAACATCTTTGCCAGACGGCAGTGTTCGCGGATGCGTTCGATCAAGCCCTGCTGTCCGAAATAGCGCATCACAAACCACAATTTCAAAGCGCGAAAACGCCGTCCGAGCTGAATTCCGTAATCCATCAGATTTGTCGTCGGCTCATCCGTTTTCAAATATTCCGGGACAAGCGAGAACGCTTGTTTTAATAAGTCAGTGTGGCGGCAATAAAGAACTGATAAATCAAAGGGCGTGAACAACCATTTGTGGGGATTTGTGACAACCGAATCAGCTCGTTCGCAGCCGCGCAAACAATCCTGCAATTCAGGCACAATCGCCGCCGAACCCGCATAAGCCGCGTCAACGTGAAGCCACAAAACGTTTTCCTCGCAAACTTCGATGAGTTCCGCAACCGGATCAATGCTCGAAGTCGAAGTAGTGCCGACCGTTGCGACGACGCAAAACGGGATGATTCCGTTTTGTTTGTCTTCTTCAATTGCTTCGCGCAGTTTATCGGCGCGCATCCGAAATTGCGCGTCGGTTTCGATTTTTCGCAAGCCTTTTTGCCCCAAACCCAAAGTAATCACGGCTTTATCAATTGAAGAATGCGCCTGTTCCGAGCAATAAACGCGCAGAAGCGGTAAATCAGTGCGCCCGCTCATTCCTTCCTCGCGGATTCGCAAATTGATGCCTTCGCGGGCGGCTGCGATGGCGTGCATCGTGGAAACGCTCGCTGTATCGTAAATAATTCCGGTAAATCCAGCGTCCAATCCCATCATTTGTCGCAACCAGCCGGTAACTACTTCCTCCAATTCGGTTAAAGCGGGCGCAGTGCGCCAGAGCATTCCTTTGGCGTCGAATGCGGCGGCTAAAAGTTCGCCAAAAATGCCCGGCGCACTTGTGGAAGTCGCAAACAACCCGTGAAAATTTGGATGATTCCAGTTTGTCATTGCGGGCAAAATCAATTTTTCGACATCGGCGAAAACGTCTTCAAACGCTTCACCAGTTTCGGGCGCAGATTTTGGTAACTGGTTTTTGAGCCAATTCGGTTCAATCTGTGACAAGACGGGCAAATCTTCGATCCGCTCGAAGTAATCGGCAATCCAATCAACAATTTCGTGTCCGAAACGGCGGAAATCCGTTGCAGGCATATCGCCTGAATTCGGCGCAGTTTTCCGGTTTAAAGCATCTTTTTGATTTGCCAGCATAAATAAAAAATATAAGGAAACGGTCGTTTAAGGAAGAAGTTTACCGAATTGACACTCGACATGTCATTTGAAACAGGTATAATCGCTTGAAGTAAATTTGTTTTGGTCAGATAACAAAATACTCCGAAGCTCCCAATTCCCTCATCAATCGGCGTATTACATCGAAAGTCAGAACAACTTGAATTTCACGCAACGATTTTGCCTTTGAGATGAATATGAATCATAAATTGTTCAAATACGCATTTTCCCTATTGCTAACTTTATTTTTGCCTGTCTTCGCTTTAGCCCAAGAAAAGGGCTTGGACGAGAGAATCAACGATGCTTTCGCGCCAATCGCTGACTGGTGGGCTTCGCTGGTATTTTACCCGATATTCGGAGTGCCGATTGTCTTGATTCTATTGATAGCAGGCGCCGCTTTTTTTACGTTCGCCTTCGGTTTCGTAAATATAAGAAGGTTTGGGACTGCAATCAACGTCGTCAGAGGCAAGTATGATGACATTGATGCTCATAGCGCGGATTCTCATGCCGAAGTTAACGTCGTAGATGGTGATATTCCAGAAACCATCAAAGATGAAAGCCATCATGGCGAAGTAAGTCACTTTCAAGCGTTGGCAACAGCTGTTTCCGGCACCGTCGGTTTGGGCAACATCGCAGGCGTTGCCGTCGCAGTCGCTATCGGCGGTCCGGGCGCGACGCTGTGGATGATTATCGCCGGGCTTCTGGGAATGTCGTCCAAGTTCGTTGAATGTACTCTGGGCGTTAAATACCGGGACATCGGTCCCGACGGCACTGTTTACGGTGGACCGATGTATTACCTTTCCAGAGGTTTTAAAGACATCGGATACGAAACCGTCGGAAAAGTATTCGCCGTATTTTTCGCCATTATGTGCGTCGGTGGTTCTTTCGGCGGCGGAAACGCATTTCAAGCCAATCAAATGACCGTCCAGATAACTTCGATGATGGGTCTCGAAGGCGGAGCGTCAAAGACCATTATTGGAATTATTACGGCGATCCTGGTCGGAGTCGTCATTATCGGCGGCATCAAGCGTATTGCGAGCGTAACCGAAAAACTCGTTCCTGCGATGGCGATTATCTACATAGTCGCGTCGTTAATTATTATTATTGCGCATTTTACTGAAATTCCAGCTGCCATCGGGCAGATTATTTCAGGAGCTTTTACGCCCGACGCGGCAGTCGGTGGAATAATCGGAGTTGTCATTCAGGGTTTCAGGCGCGCCGCCTTTTCTAACGAAGCCGGCGCAGGTTCGGCGGCAATCGCGCACTCTGCGGTAACCACCAGATACCCGGCGAGCGAAGGATTGGTTTCTTTGCTGGAGCCGTTTATTGACACAGTCGTGATTTGCACGCTGACAGCAGTTGTCATCGTTCTCTTCAACATGGATGGATATTTCGCCTATGGTGGGCAAGGCGGTAACGTGCTGATTAACGGTGTTACAGTCAACGGCGTTGATTTGACGTCCCGCGCTTATGATGACGTTCTGCCAGGTTTCCGGTATATCTTAACTGTTGCGATTATCTTGTTCGCTTTTTCGACGATGATTTCGTGGTCGTACTATGGATTGCAGGCGTGGAAATACCTCTTCGGGCGTTCCAAGGCAGCAGATCTTTCGTTCAAAGTTCTCTTTTTACTTTTCGTAGTGATCGGTTCGGCAGCATCGCTCGGAGCAGTCATTGATTTCTCCGATGCAATGATTTTTGCGATGGTTTTTCCCAATATGATCGGACTATTCTTCCTATTCCCCAAAGTGAGAGAAGAGTTGAACAGATACCTGAAAGCTATTGGGAAGTAAAAGCGTGCCAGTATCGAAGAAACGAACGAAAAAAGGCTATTTGATATTCAAATAGCCTTTTTTATGAAGAGCGGAAATCTACAAACCCCATAAAAAAAGCCTTTATTTTTCACCTGAAAAAAGTAGTTCGCAAAATTCTATATTTTGTCTTGCGAAACAACGTTAAAAAATGCACAATGCCGAATCAGATTTTGCGTAATACAGAAAATGCGTAACATTACGCCGGGAAGATGATGAAAGGCGGTGAGACTTCGTTTGGAAGAACCATTCGAGGCATTCTCGCAATGCCTGTATTTTAATTTGCCGCCCTTACCTGATTTTAGATTTATTAGGCAAAACGCCCCGTAATTAAGTAAAACGTGAAAGCTTTTTTGCAATTTTAGTGACTTAATAAAACTTAGGAGGTTTTGATGTCGTTATTTGCGACTAAATCAATTGACAAGATTGTTGCCGAAGCCCACGAAACAGGCGAGCATACATTAAAGAAAACGTTAAATGGACTGGATTTAACGATGCTCGGAATCGGTGCGATTATCGGCACGGGAATTTTTGTTCTCACCGGGCAAGCCGCCGGTAAACATGCCGGTCCGGCGGTCATTATTTCGATGATTCTAGCGGGAATCGTCAGCGCGTTTGCCGCTCTGTGTTACTCGGAATTTGCTGCCAGCATTCCAATTTCCGGTTCGGCTTACGCTTACGGCTACGGCACGCTCGGCGAATTTGTCGCGTGGATTATCGGCTGGGATTTAATTCTCGAATATGCATTCGGCGCGGCAACCGTCGCGGTCGGCTGGTCGGGTTACGTGGTCAGTCTTTTCAGAGACACTCTGGGAATTAATTTTCCGCTAGCACTTAGCGCACCACCCGGAACTACAATAAGACTCGCCGACGGTACGACGGCGACCGGGATTTTTAACTTACCCGCATTTTTGATTTCGGTTGCCGTGACTTTGCTCCTTATCAAAGGAATCAAAGAATCAGCCAGCTTTAACTCGTTGATCGTAGTAGTCAAAGTTTTGGTTGTGGTGCTGTTCATCGTTGCCGGAATCGGTTACGTCACTCCAAGCAACATCGGAATTGGCTGTACCGTCGGGGCTCCGGATTGCGCGCCATTTATGCCGTTCGGCTTTAGTGGAGTCGTCACCGGCGCTGCGGTTATCTTCTTCGCCTACATTGGTTTCGACGCGGTTTCAACCGCCGCTCAAGAAGCGAGAAATCCGCAACGCGATATGCCGCTCGGAATTTTAGGCTCGCTGGCAATTTGTACTGTTCTTTATATTCTGGTCGCCGGAATTATGGTCGGATTGGTTGATTACAGATTATTGACCAACGCCGCCGCACCGATTGCCGTAGCGATTGATGCTGCATTGCAAAGAGCCGAAGGAACCACGATGGGAACTATTCTCCAGGTGTTCCCGACGATTATCAAAGTCGGCGCGGTTCTCGGACTCAGCTCGACGATGGTCGTGATGGTTATGGGGCAACCGCGCGTTTTCTATTCGATGTCGAAAGACGGTTTGCTTCCGCCGTGGGCTGCGAAAATTCACCCGCGCTTTCAAACGCCGCACATCACAACCGCCATTACTGGCGCCATCGTTGCTATTTTGGCGGGTTTTGTGCCCATCAGCTTGCTCGGCGAGTTGGTTTCAATCGGAACGCTGTTCGCATTTGTCATTGTCGGAACCGGAATTATCATTTTGCGATCATCAAATCCGAATTTGAATCGCCCGTTCCGTGTACCGCTTTCGCCCTTTATTCCCATTGCCACAGTCGTTTCGGCAGCTTATCTGATGAACAGTTTGCCACTCGATACCTGGCTTCGTTTGATCGTCTGGATGTCTATCGGCTTGGTGATTTATTTTGCTTACAGCTATTCGCACAGTAATCTCGCCACGGAAACTGACCTCCAATCGGAAGGCGACGCTCCCGGAAATTACGTGCCGCCGTTTAGCGCGATGCTGGCGATTATTTTGGCTATCGCTTTGACGCTTTATCAAGTTCCATATTTGATGAATTTGCCGTCCGAATCCGTGCCGATTAATCTTATCGTTCGTCTTTTCGCTTGGCTCATTACGGGCGTTTTAGTTGCAGTGCTGATGTACGGCAAAAAGAACCGAACGGGAACGGGGCGCACCAAGCAAACCCAAATGACCGGTTTATTATTGTCAGTCCTCAACTTGGTGATTTGGGCTGCTGTAACCTACTGGGTTTTGAGCGCCGAAACGCACGCGAAATAATTTCTTTCGCTCGGTAAATTTGAACCATAAATCGCGGCTTCCGATGTGGCAAAACTGCTGCGCCGGAAGCCGTTTTTGATTAAAACAAAATGCCCGAAGAAAAATCGGAAAAATTTAACACCTTGCATCGCTGGCTGATTGTCGCCGCTTGTGCTCTGGCAATTACTTTTTGCCCGGTTCCAGAAGGCATTAAACGCGAATCGTGGATTCTGCTGGCGATTTTTATCGCCACAATTGTCGGGTCAATTGCCCGCCCGGTTCCGGCAGGCGCGATGGTTTTAATAGGTGTCGCTGCTTTGCCCATTTTCGGCGCTCTGTCTGTGGGCGATGCACTCAAAGGCTACGCTGATCCGGTAGTTTGGCTGGTTTTAATTGCATTTTTTCTGGCGCGCGGAATGATTAAAACCGGTCTGGGCAGACGCATTGCGTTGCTGTTTGTAAGAGCAATTGGACATAAAACTCTGGGACTCGGTTACGCGCTCGCGCTGACTGACGGCGTTTTGGCGTCGGTCGTCCCGTCTAACGGCGCGCGAAACGGAGGCGTTGTAATGCCGATTGCGCGCTCGGTCGCCGAAACCTACAATTCGACGCCCGAAAAAAATCCTGAAAAGCTCGGCACTTTTTTAATAAATTTGCTCTATCAATGCGATGTTATTTTCTGCGCCACTTTTCTCACAGGACAAGCCTCTAACGTTATTGTCGCCCGTTTCGCCCAGCAAACCGCCGGAATAGAAATCACCTATGCAAGCTGGTTTGTTGGCGCAATCGTCCCGGCGGCGATTTCGCTCGCCGTTGTGCCGCTGATGATTTACCGCTTTTTCCCGCCCGAAATCAAACACACTCCAGCGGCAGCGGAAATGGCGACGGAAGAGTTGGAAAAAATCGGCGCGATGAGCCGGAACGAAAAGCTGATGCTGCTCACCTTCGTCTTCACCGCCGCGCTTTGGATGACAAAAGGTTGGCTGCACAACCTCGACACGACGGTTGTCGCGCTAATCGGACTTGTCGGGTTGCTCGTCTCAAACGTTTTGAATTGGGAAGATTTGATTCAGGAAAAAGCTGCATGGGAAGTTTTTATCTGGTACGGCGGTCTGGTTAATATGGCTGGCGCGCTGGGCGAAACCGGGCTGACGAAGCTTTTCGCCGAACGCGCCGCGAGTTTTACGGTCGGCTGGCAATGGTCGGCGGCGCTCGCCGTTTTAATTTTCGTTTATTTTTATTCGCATTACGCCTTCGCCTCGATCACCGCTCACGTGACGGCAATGTTCATCCCGTTTTTAACCGTCAGCCTGACGGCAGGCGCGCCCGCCGGACTCGCCGTTTTGCTGCTCGCCTATTTCTCGAATCTCAACGCTTCAATCACGCATTATGGCACCACATCAGGCGCGGTTTATTTCGGCACAGGCTACGTCCGACAAGGCAATTGGTGGACAATCGGCTTTCTGGCTTCAATCGCCAACATTTTGATTTGGACTATTTTCGGACTCGTTTGGTGGAAAATCTTAGGCTGGTGGTGAAAACTAATCTGAGCGTGTGAAATTGACCATTTTGTACAGTTCGTTAAAGCGAAGCTTATGTCAATTCCATCAAGGATGCTGGAAATTGGATCGAATCGTGCGGATATGGTTAGCAATTAGTTGAAACCCCTCTAGCTATAGCGCCACATTATCCGTGGACTTCCAGAATTTTTAGGAAATTTTCGAGTTCCGGCGGCAAAACGGCTTGAAAACCGAGCCATTCATTCGTCATCGGATGCCGAAAACCGAGCCGTTCTGCGTGAAGAAAGAAACGATTTAGCAGTTCGATTTCCTTTTTGGTTTTCGCATCCTTCACAGTTTTGTCTCGCCCGGCGTTATAAAGCTCATCGCCGACAACAGGATGTTTCGACCAGGCGAGATGGACGCGAATCTGGTGTGTGCGTCCGGTTTTGATTTCGACGTTGAGCAGCGTAAAACGCTCGAATCTTTCTCTCACTTTCCACAGCGTCAGAGCGTTTCTCCCCGCTTTTTGAACCGACATTCGCAAACGATGATTGCGGTCGCGCGCAATCGGAGCATCAATTTTCCCCGAATTTTCAGGCATCTCGCCGTGAACGAGCGCAACGTAAGATTTGAAAACTTCGCGCGCCCGAAATTGATTCGAAAGGTTTTCGTGAGCCGTTTGCGTTTTTGCGACGACAATCAAGCCGGATGTATCTTTATCGAGCCGATGCACGATTCCGACACGATTGTTTGTGTTTTCAGCTTCAAGCTTAAAATGGTAAGCAATCGCATTTGCCAAGGTCCCGCTGGAAACGCCCGCGCCCGGATGTACGACCATTCCGGCTGCTTTGTTGATAACGGCTATTTCTTCGTCTTCAAAAACGATGTTGAGCGGAATGTTTTCCGGCGTGAAGCTTTCAGGTTCCGGAGCGACCAATTCGACTTCGATTTCATCCGCTGTTTTGACTTTGTAAGAAGATTTGGCGGTTTTGCCATTGACCAGAACATCGCCGTCGTCAATCAACTGCTGCAAACGAGAGCGGCTCCAGTTTTCGACTTTTTCAGCCAGAAAAGCGTCCAGACGTTTATTTGCGTCAGCGCTTTCAACGCTAAAACTTTGTACTTCGTTTTCGGCTAAAACTTCTTTCACCAATATAAAAAGAAACCACAGAGGACGTGAAGGACACAGAGGTAGAAAGCATAAATAACTCTGTACCCTTTGTGTTCTCTGTGGTTTCTTTCTTAAGAAACGGTTGCACCCATCTTAACTTTTCTGAGCCGCATTATCAGGAAAATAAACGCGCCGATTGCAACGAGCAAACTGATAATCTGCGACGTGGAAAGCCCGGTCAGGCTCGACATTCCGAAAAGATCGCCGCGCGGGTCGCCGCGAAAAAATTCGATTGTAAAACGAATCAGCGGGTAAAAAATCATATAAGTGATGAGAATTTGCCCGTCGAATTTCTTGCGGCGATGGAGAAAATAAAGAACGGCGAAAACCGCAATCATCGCAAACGATTCGTAAAGCTGAGTCGGATGCAGATGAATCGGATTTCCCATTGCATCTTCAATCGGAACGCCCGTGCTGGTGTGTCCGGCTTCGGTGAAATGGACGCCGAAAATCGAATCGGTCGGTTTGCCGTAACAGCATCCGGCTGCAAAACAACCCTGCCGCCCGATTGATTGTCCGAGCGCAACACCCGGCGCAAGCGCATCGGTCACTTTCCAAAACGGTAGTTGGTAGCGGCGAATCAATAACCAAGCCGCCGCCAAACCGCCCAAAAAACCGCCATAATAAACACCGCCCGAACGCAGAAAATCGAGCGAGAAAAATCTGCCGGGATTCTGGCGATAATCTTCGTCAACGAAAAACAACAGAATTTTCGAGCCGAGCAGCCCAAAAATCAGAATCCATAAACCCAAATCGTAAATTCTTTCGGGCGGTAAACCGTCGCGTTTTCCGAGCCGCGCGGCTGCAAAAAGCGCCACCAGCAGCGCCGCCGCGAGCAGAACGCCGTAAGTGTGAATCGGAAAATCGCCGATGCGGAATAATTCTGGGTACATATTCGATTTCGGATTTTAGATTTTGGATTTTAGATTTTCGCTGCTTTCGGAAGCTGAGGCTTGTTTTTCAGTCGCCGCGTTTTCCTGTTTTTGGCTGAAAAACAAATCCAAAATCAAAAGCCCGGCGCCGATGCAGATTGCCGAATCGGCGACGTTAAATGTCGGGTAATGCCAGTTGCCGAATTGTACGTCAATAAAATCAATGACGTAACCGAGCCTAACGCGGTCGGTTAAATTGCCGACAATTCCGGCAAGCAACATCGCGCAGGCACCGAGAAGTCGGTCGTTATCTCTCGGCGTCCGCCAAAAATAATAAAGCACAAACGCGGTCGCCAAACCCGCTACGCCTGATAGCACCCAGCGTCCGGTTTCTCCGCCGTCAGCGAACTGGCTGAAAGCGACTCCGGTGTTTTCGGCGTAAATAAAATTCAGAAAATTCGGAATAACTGTTACATCGTCGCCGAAACGCAGAGTTTTCCGCGCCCAAGCTTTTGTCGCCTGATCAATTAAAAATACGCCGAACGCGGCGACGAGATAACCTAGTTTCCAGTAAATTGTTTTTTTATTCACTTTTTTAAATCAATTCATGACAACCGCATTTTGTTCGATTTCCGCCAAAACCGGCGCGCAACGCTCGCAAACGGTTGGAAAACGTTCGGATTCGCCGACGCGCGTCGAATAATTCCAGCATCGCTCGCATTTTTCGCCTTCCGCTTTGACGATAGATGCGCGCAAATCGTCCGCTTCTTTTAATTCGACTTGGGAAACGATGAAAATAAACCGCAAATCGTCGGCGTATTGCCGCAGTAAAGTCAGAAGATCGCCGCTTGTTTCCAAAACGACTTTTGCTTCGAGCGACGAGCCGATTAATTTTTCGTTGCGCGCTTCTTCGAGCTTTTTCAAGACAATGTCGCGCACCGAAAAAAGGCGTTCCCAGCGGTCGTGCAACATCTCTTCGCGCGCGCCCGAAACTTGCGGAAAACGCGCGATGTGAACCGACGGCTCTTTTTGATTCGGCAAATTTTCCCAAATTTCGTCAGCCGTAAATGCCAGCACGGGCGCAAGCAGACGAGCCGAAACGTCTGCGATGCGGTACAAAGCTGTCTGCGCCGACCGGCGCGCGTGGGATTTGGGCGCTGCCGTATAAAGCCGGTCTTTGATGATGTCGAAATAACGCGCCGAAAGCGTCACGGTGCAGAAATGGTAAAGAGTGTGATACACGGTTTGAAAATCGTAATTTTCATAACCCTTCAGCACTTTTCCCGTCACCGCATCTAATTCACCCAAAGCCCAGCGGTCAATTTCGAGCAGTTCTTCGATTTCTCCGACATCTTTGCCGCCCGCATATTGCAAAATCGGATTTTCTATCGCATCGGTTTCGGGATTGAATCCGTCGAGATTTCCGAGCGCAAACCGCATCGTGTTTCGTATTTTGCGATAAGCATCAGTGACGCGCTGAAGGATTTCGCCCGAACAGCGTACGTCTTCGGTGTAATCAACCGCCGAAGCCCAAAGCCTTAGAATCTCTGCGCCGGATTGTTTGATAACTTCGTCGGGCGGAGTTGTATTTCCGAGCGATTTCGATTGCTTTCTGCCTTCGCCGTCAACAACCCAGCCGTGCGTCAAAACATTTTTGTAAGGCGCGCGGCTGTGCGCTGCAAGTCCGACCATCAAAGACGAATTAAACCAACCGCGATATTGGTCGCCGCCTTCGATGTAAACGTCAGCGGGAAAATCGAGATTTTCCCGTGTTTCTAAAACTGCGACGCACGACGAGCCGGAATCGAACCAAACGTCTAGAATATCCGACTCTTTGCGAAATTCTGCCGAGCCGCATTCGCCGCAAGTAAAACCTTCCGGCAACAGCTCGCTCGCTTCGCGTTCGTACCAGGCGTCAGCAGTTTCCTGCCGAAAAATATCTGCGACGTGATTGATGATTTCCGGCGTCGCGACTTCGCGTTCACAGCCCGCACAATAAAAAACGGGAATTGGGACGCCCCAAACGCGCTGGCGCGAAACGCACCAATCCGGGCGACCAGCAATCATATTTCGCATCCGATCTTCGCCCCAGGCGGGCAGCCAGTTGACGTTCTTAATTTCGCTCAAAGCCGTTTGACGCAGGCTGCCGTTTTCTCCGCCTTCTTGCGAAACGTCCATCGAGATAAACCACTGCGGTGTGGCGCGAAAAATAACCGGATTTTTACAGCGCCAGCAATGCGGATAACGATGTTCGTATTTTTCGGAAAACAGCAAAGCGCCCCTTTGCTGTAAAAATTCGACAATTGCCGGATTCGCTTTAAAAACAGTTTCGCCCGCAAAATTTTCAATTTCGGGCGTGAAGCGTCCGGCATTGTCAACCGGGCAATAAATTTCAAGCCCGTATTTTTTGCCCATCAAAAAGTCGTCGTGACCGTGACCGGGCGCTGTGTGAACCAAACCGGTTCCGGCTTTGCCCGTCTCTTTGCGGTCGCGCGCTTCGGAAACATCAAGTTCCGTTTCGGCGTCGGCTTCTCCGCCCATTGTTACGTGATCGCCGAGCATCAGGAGCGAATCGCGATTGATCCACGGATGCCGCGCCCATAGTCCTTCCAGTTTTGAACCCGGAAATTTTGCCAGAATGTTCGGCATCTTTCGTTCGCCATCTTCATTAACGCCGCCCAAACCGCATTTGACAACGACAAAACCGACTAATTCGGAAGCGATAATCAAAACTTCATCGCCGTTTTCGACCGCCGCATATTCAAAATCAGGATGCACGGCGATTCCCAAATTCGACGGAAGCGTCCAGGGCGTCGTCGTCCAAATTACGAAATTAACTTTTTTTCCTGCCAGCGCGGCATCAATCTGCGCGCCGTCGCCTTTGAGCGGAAATCGGACGTAAACTGAAGGCGACGTGTGCAGTTTGTATTCGACCTCGGCTTCGGCTAACGCGGTTTGGTCGTGGATACACCAGTAAACGGGGCGCGCGCCTTTATAAACGAAACCGCGTTCCAAAAAACGCCCGAAAAGCCGCGCGGTTTCCGATTCGTATTCGTGCGACATCGTCAGGTAAGGATTTTCCCATTCGCCGAAAACACCGAGCCGCTGAAAATCGCGCGTCTGCCCGTTCATCGCCGTTGAAGCGTGTTCGCGGCAGATGCGGCGAAAGGTTTTGGGCGGAATATCGGCTTTATTTTTACCCTTTTCCGCCAGCTTTTCTTCCACCTTCTTTTCAATCGGCAAACCGTGACAGTCGTAGCCTGGCACGTAAGGCGCGTCAAATCCCATCATCGTCCTAGATTTAACGATAAAATCCTTAAGAATTTTATTGAGCGCCGTGCCGATGTGAATGTCTGCGTTAGCATACGGCGGACCGTCGTGGAGAATAAATTTTTCCGCGCCGCGACGCGATTCCCGAATCAATTCGTACAAACCGGCTTGTTTCCATTTTTGGAGGCGCGCCGGTTCGCTCTGCGCGAGATTAGCCTTTTGCGAAAAATTGGTTTTAGGGAGATTAACTGTCTTTTTTAAATCCAAAGGTTCGGTCATACGTTTATAAATCAAAAATTCAGTCTAAGTTTAACCGTTCTAAAATTCAAAAGTCCCAAGCCTTTTCTTCGAGACTTGGGACTTTTTCCATTTGCAAAACCTCAGCTTCAACTCAGCCGCTTAAAGCAACAAAGCCCCTTTTCGCGTCAGTAATAATTATGTTGAAGCCGTTTTTCATAAATTCTAAGTTTATTTATGCCAAGATTTCGCTTTTTAGTCAATCATAATGCGATTTGTCACTGTTTATTGAAAACAATTAAACCGGAACAGCCTCGATTACGCTGACGGGCGATTCGGTCGGCACAATTCGCGTCAGACGGAAACCGGCTTTTTCAAATAAAGCGGCATATTCTTCTGCGGTGCGTTCTTTTCCGCCCGTGACGGACAGCATAACCATATCGAGCAGCTTGCTCGGATGAAAATCGTTGCCCTGCGGAATGACCATTTCGACCAGAAGAAGCTTGCCGCGTCCGTTCATCGCTTTGCGACAATTTTCAAGAATCTGTACGCATTTCTGCTCATCCCAATCGTGAATAATGTGCGACATCAGATAAGCATCTCCGCCGCTCGGAACCGATTCGAAGAAACTGCCTTCCGCCACTTCGCATCGCGCCGATAAGCCTTTCGTTTCGATTTGCTGGCGCGCTTCGCCGGCAACGTGCGGCAAATCGTAAAGCAGACCTTTTAGTTCCGGATTTGCCTGCAAAATAGTGGTCAGCAGATTTCCCGTCCCGCCACCGACATCAACGAGTTTTTCAATGCCGGAAAAATCATAAGCAGCCGCAACTGCTGGAGGCTCCAAGCCGTGAAAACCGATCATCGCCTCGTTAAAAATCGTCGCCTGTTCCGGCGCGTCGCCGAGATGTTCAAAAACGCCCCGCCCGAAAGCCTTCTCCATTCCGGTTTCGCCCGTTTTAGCCGAATGAATCAGTTCGCCCGTAGCTTGCCACATCCACGGACCAGCCAGCATCCGAACCGCGGAACGAGCATAACCGGGCGCGTCTGATTGAAGCGCCGCGCCAAGCGGCGTTAGAGAAAAACGTCTTTCGGCGTCTTCAACAAAAAGCCCGAAACCAGCCATACTCCGCATCAAGCGGTGCAGGGAATCGGCGTGAGCGCCAATCGCTTGCGCCAGCTCGTCGGCTGTCCGTGCGCCGTCTTTCAAATGGTCGGCTATTCCAAGCTCAGCCACCGCGTAAATTCCTTTCGCGATAACGTGCGCGCTCGCCATTTGGACAATCTGCGCGTGCGGCGGCAAAGCAGCCGCTGCGGAATTAGAGTTAGTATTGCTCATAAAAACCTCCAAAAATAACTGATGTAAAAATCATACTCAGAATCTAGCTTCGTAAATTAATTTCTCATGAACGATATGGTTGACAACTACAAAACCGGCTTCGCCATTAAACCTGGATTTCAAGACGAAAAATTCTGTTCAATTTAAAACGCGGGAAACTTCGTGCGGTGGTATCAAATGCTGTAAACAATTGGCGGGCGCAATAATTTTCTTAAGTATAAAAAACAAAAATCCAAAGCCTTATTCCATAGCTCTTGATTTTACGCTGACAAAACTGACGAATTTATCCGATTCTGAGGTTTTAATTCCGAGGCGATTTTTGAAACTAAGAAGATAGCTTATTTATTTTTATGTGTGATAACTCTGTAGATGTAAAATACGATCAATCCGCCGACAAGAAAATATGAAACCGGGTCTAGATATTCTTCGACTTTGGTAAAATTGCTGCCGAGCAAATAGCCGGCGGTCGTTAAAACCGTCGTCCACAACGCCATCCCGACTGCGCTCGCTGCCAAAAAAGTCATCAGATTCATTCGCTCAATTCCTGCCGGAATCGAGATTAAAGAGCGGACGCCCGGCACCAAACGGCAAAACAGAACGGTTCTGCCTCCGTATTTTTCAAACCATTCTTTCGACCGATCAATATCGCGACAGGAGATTGCCAGCCAGCGACCGTATTTATTGATCCACCCGCGCAAACGCTCTTCTTCAATGGTTTTACCGAGATAATAAAGCGGCAGGGCGCCGAGCACCGAGCCGATTGTTCCGGCAACAACAACGCCGAGAAACGTAAGCTGCCCTTTTGTGATCATAAAACCGGCAAGCGGAATAATAAGCTCAGATGGAATCGGCGGGAAAACATTTTCAACAAACATCAGGAAAATGATTCCGACGTATCCCATCGAAGAAATTACTTCCATTATCCATTTCAGCATTGCCGTTTACTCACAAAAGACAGTTTTAGTGATGATACTATTTTTATAACGGTTCACTGTATTGTTATTAAATTAAAAACCGGCAAGCTATTTTGTGGGCGAGCAGATTCTATAAAATAATAAAGGCAGGATAATTCAATCTATTCCTCAGAATATAATTGGTGTCCGTTAACTTCTAAACTGAAAAAACTAATATCCAATTTCCACGAAACCCGAACGCTGATTTTTGCGGGCAAACTGCCGATTTGGAAGTTGAATTCCGGGACATACCAAAGATAGCTGGTCGTTTTAGCTGCAAGATTTCCGTCTATCCAAACAGATTCGTATCCCGCGCCGGTTCCGTCATAAGCGACTTCAAAAACTCCTTCGGGAGTAACGACATTAAGTCTTCTAAACAACCATTTCTTTTCGATTAATGTCGCGATTAACATTTAAATTTATTAACCGATAAACATTTCGTCCTCGCCGTAAGCGCGGTCTAATTGTCTGGGCGTCGGCGCCAAGAGAACTTCCAAGCCTTTTCGTAAGCCAGCCATCACCGCGGCGACTTCGCGCGCCGGTTCGACGACTTTGGTTTGGATAAAATCGGTCGTTTCGCGGACTTGCAGATTTGTGCGGTCAACGGTTTTACTGACAAGCGCGACTTTTTCTTTCGCCGTAATCGCCGTTTCGCTGACGAGAGCCTTGATTTCGGCGACTTCTTCGCGGATTAATGCGGTTGATTCTGAAAAATTCTTTGTCGCGCTCGACAAATAACCGGACATTTCGCCGAATTTTTCGGCGATTTCTTTGCCTTGAGCGGCAATCTCCTTGCCTTGCAGACTGATTCGATTGGCGGTTTGAATCAGCGGCTCGACTTGCTCGTGGACTTGCCGGACAAGCCGGACGACGCGCAAAACGGCAATCGCCGCGATGAGAGCCGAAATTGCCATCACGACAAAACAAACGGCGATAATTACCAGAATCCAGAAGAGAGAAGTTTCGTTGCTGAGTTGAAAAGCTAAAACCGGCATCATTTATTTCCTCAAAAGATGTCAAAAACCGCCTCGCAAAGCAGACAATTTCCAAAGTGATTTTACATTCGATTTGCTATTTTGCAACCAAATAAAATGTTCAAATAAAAAAAAGGCGACAATGAAATTGCCGCCCTTTCAATGAAAATGCTCTAAAAGTTAACTTTCGTTTTCGCCGCTCTCGCCCAATTCTTTCGGATACGTCGGGCGACCCTCGCTAATCGAGGCTGATTCGGTTCTCCGCTTCTCTTCGTAATACGCTTGTTTTCCGGCGTCAATAGCGGCTGAAAGCGTGTTTCTCGGTTGCCCCGCCGCGCCGCGCGCTCTATCGGCTAGCTCGCCGGCTCGCGTGGTGGCGGCGCCGTAATACTCGCCGGCTCGTTCTCGCGCGACTTCATAATATTCTCCGGCACGCTCGCCGATTTGTGTGGCTCTTTCGCGCCCCATATCAACTCCTTTGCGCGTCGTGTCTGCTATGTCCTCGCGCAGCTCTGCACCGGATTTCGGCGCAAAAAGCAGTGCTACAACGGCGCCGATCCCTCCGCCGATTAACAAATAAGTCAATTTGTCAGTTGCACGCATTTCGCTTTGGCGACGATTTTCTTCCTCTCTCATCGTTAAAAACCTTTCCGCGACCGTTCAGCCGCTAAATAAAATTTTATTTTCGGCGTGAGTTTAGCAGAGTGAGTCTGGCGAGTCTAGTGAGTTTAGCGAGTCAAAAGAATCTCAAGACGACGAAATGGATTCGATTTGACTCGCTAGACTCTCGACTCGCCAGACTCATTGTCGTATTGCTCTAATTTTCGATAGAGAGTTTTTCGCCCGATTCCAAGCAGGCGGGCAGCGCGCGATTTGTCGCCTTTGGTAAAATTAAGCGTCGCTTCGATGGCTTCGCGCTCGATTTCGTCAATTGTGGCGGGGATTTCAAACCAAACGCGGCTCGCGTCGCCGTTTGATTTGTGTGGTACTGAACTAAAACTCACAGATTTTCCGCCGATTGCTTCGGGCAAATCTTCCAATTCGATTTGACGCCCGGAAGCGATAATTACAGCGCGCTCGATGGAGTTTTCAAGCTCGCGAATATTGCCCGGAAAATCGTAATTGACCATCGCTCGCATCGCTTCGCGAGAAATGCCGGAGACGAAACGCCCGGTTTTTTGTTTGTAAAGCTCAAGAAAATGCACGACGAGAAGCGGAATGTCTTCGCGCCGTTCTCTGAGCGGCGGCAATTTTATGGGAAAAACCGAAAGACGATAATACAAATCGCGTCTAAATCTGCCTTCTTCAACCGCTTTTTCCAAATCAACATTCGAAGCGGCGATAACTCGCACGTCGGTTTTGACGATTTCGTTTCCGCCCACGCGCGTCAATTCGCCGTCCTGCAAAACACGAAGCAGCCGAACTTGCGCCGAAAGACTCATTTCCCCGATTTCGTCCAGGAAAAGCGTGCCGTCGTCTGCTTCTTCAAAACGCCCGGTGCGACGCGTCCGCGCGTCCGTAAAAGCGCCTTTTTCGTGTCCGAAAAGCTCGCTTTCGAGCAAAGATTCTGGAATCGCGCCGCAGTTTAATTTGATATACGGCATTTTTTCGCGTCCCGAATTGTAATGAATCAGATTTGCCAGCAATTCTTTTCCGGTGCCGCTTTCGCCTTGTACGAGAACGGTCGTCTGCGTGTCGGCGACGTTTAAGGCAAGCTCGATGGCGCGGCGGATTTGCGGCGTTTGTCCGATGATTTGATTACCGCGAGCGCGTTCCAAAAGTGCGCTTTTGAGCCGCATCACTTCTGCCGATAGCTGGTCTCGTTCAAGCGCCGTGCCGATCTGGTCGGCAATTCCTTTGACGAGCGCAATCTCATTTTCGTCAAATTCTTCGTGGTACTTGCTCCAGACAAAACCAAGCAACCCGAAACTTTGTCCAGCGACTTTCACCGGCGCAACCAAAGCGGCACGTCCGCCGAGCTGCGCGTTGAAAATCAGACGAATCGGCGGCGGCAAACTCGTGTCCAAAAGCTCCAACGTTTCGCCTTGTTCGAGTAAATCAGTCAAAGCGGGAAATGCCGTTAAATCGAGCGACTGTCCGTGAGCCGAAATCATTCCGCGCACATTTTCGGTTTGGGCTGTCGGCGATGCTTTGAAAGCCGCCAGGCTGATTCGTTTTCCGCCTGCATCAATCACGCCCAGCGCGCTGTAATCAGCGCCGACAAGGTCAATCGCTTTTTCCAAAACGAGCGATGAGACCTCGCCGAAATCCGAATGTGAGTTCAAAGTGTTGGCTATTTCAAGAAGCGCGTGTGTACGGGCAGCTTCTTTTTGTTTATCGGTGAAAAGGCGCGTGTATTGGTAACCAACCGCCAACTGCTGGGCGATTGACTGCAAAAAGTTGACTTCCTCGTCGTGCCAGACGCGCGGCTTTGTCGTGTCGTGTAAGCCCAAAAGACCGAGAACGCGCTCGTTTAAAACGATCGGCACGACGAGAAGTGAACGAGTTTGCAAAGAAGCCGCGAAAAGCCGGGCTTCGGAGTTTATTTCCTTAGCGGCGGTGTCGTTGATGCGAATCGGTTTTTTGAGGTCGAAACGCTCGGCAAGCTGCGCGGCGTCGAGCGGAATCGTCATTCCTTCGGACGAAGGAATTTTGTCCGAACGCTGCCATTCGTGGCTGATTCGAAGCTGGCTCTGCTCGGTTAATTGAATCACATCGCAACGGTCGGCGTTCATCATCCGTCCGATTTCCGAAACGACGGCGCGCAAAAAACGGTCGAGATCAATCGTTTCGGGACGAAAATTCTGCGCCAGACGCTCGATAATCGCTTCACGCGCCTCTTGCATTTTGTTTTTTCGCTCGTCCGGGAACGAATGATCGTCAACAATCTCTAACTGCACAATAAGTTCAAAGTTCAAGGTTCAAAGTTCAAGGTTAAGTTTTTAACTTTGAACCTTGAACTTTGAACCTTGAACCAAAAGCAGATTTTAACGGACTGAAAGGCTCGAAAGCAAAAACAGCACCACAAAAGCCGCTCGCAGCTTCTTCATTTTGAGTGAAGACAAAAACGCGAGCGGCTTTTAATCGCCGTTTCGTTTCAGTTTGAAAATTTATCGCGCGGTCAAATTTGGAAATTAAAACCAGCGAAATTGTTTTTAAAACTATTTGGTAATATGGATTTCTTCTTCTTTATTAACTTTTCCGGCAAGGAACAAGCCGCCGAAAATGATGGCAATCAGAATGCCGATTACCGAAATAACCAAATCCATTGTTTGCTGTTCTCTGGTCGGCGTGCTGACATAATCGTACATAAAGTAGGCAGCAATGCCCGCTGCGATCAAAGCAAGAATCACGTAAATTGCGTCTTTCATTATTCTGACACCTCCGCTATTGTTTATAGTTATTTATTAATTGCTTTCGGTATCTACAACTTCTTACTTTTATAATTTATAACTGCCCGGCTGAGTGACTCATTTTAACTCCGTTCCCTTTGAAAATTCAAGATTTTTTTGCTTTTGGAAACACTCTGAGCAAATTTCTTTTTGAATGTCAGGTTGCATTGATGTCAATACCACCTGTTTTTGAAGAAGGTAGTGATTTATTCTGCTTTTATCGGAAAATTTACTCCTAATTTTAAAAGATCTTTTGTTAAACAGCCTAATCGCGACGCTTTATTAAACAACTCCTTTCTTGACAGTTTGTAATTCGCTTTTTATGCTTGATTTAACAGTGGTCAAACGCTTCGTCGCATTGTCGCTTGCTTTAGTTTTCGCCGCACAGCTTTTGGCGGGAATCTGTTTGTGTCTGGAAACGGGTGGAGACAACCACGGCAAAATGTCGTGCTGTAAAGCGGGCAAATCCGAACGAGCTTCGATTTCAAGAGCAATGAGCTGCTGTCGCGGTGAGCGCAGCGAGCCGACAGACAATTTGCCAGGTCCGACAAACGCTTCATTAATTCAGATTTCCGCGCCCGTGCAAGCCGCAGTTGAGAATTTGCTGGCAGATTTAAAAACAAAATCAAGCTTTAAGCCGGTAGTTCCGATTTCCAAACGAGCCGGAGACAGTCCGCAGCTATTTACCAATCCGCCGGATTTATATCTACGCAATCACGCCTTTTTGATCTAGAACCAAGAGAGCCTTAGTGTGCCTTTTTTCCGCCTTTTTCTGGAGAAAAGGCGCGAATTTGCATTGGTCGCAGTGTGTCCGAAAGGCGTTGCGGCGTCGTTAATTTCTATTTCAATTCAATCGAGAGGAACAAAATTATGTCAAAGATTTTACTTGTCTTCAGTCTCAGTGTTTTCGCTTTAATCGCCGCCGCTTGCGGCGCATCTTCCAACGATCAGGCAGCCGGAAAAACCATAAAAAGCGGCGCTGCCGGAAACAATCTGACCGTCACTCTGGCAAACGCCGATGGCGTTCTGCGCGACGGGAAAAATGAACTTACTCTGACTTTTACGGACGCTTCGGGCAAGCCGGTTGATGTCGGCGCGGTCAGCCTCAATTTCCATATGCCCGCAATGGGAACAATGCCCGTGATGAATGACGCGGCGACTTTAACAACGAGCGCAACGCCCGGCGTTTACAAAGGTACGGTCAATCTGCAAATGGCAGGCGAATGGCAGGCGCAAATCACTTATGAAGGCGCAGCGGGAAAAGGCAGAGCTAATTTGCCGATAACAGCGCAATAAAAAACAAGGGGCAAAAAAATGAAAAAAAGTGTTTTTTTGATGTTAGTTCTCGCGCTTGCTTTTGGAGGCGCGGCGTGCAATCAAACCGCAACTAACAGCAATGCAACAACGAATCACGCAGGAATGAACCACAACTCGACGACGCATTCCGATTCGATGAATCACAGCGGAATGAATCATAACGGAATGCATCCGAGCGGTAATCACAATATGTCCGCAATGACGGGCGAAATGAAAAGCGACCCCGGCGCGGCTAACCAGCCCTACGATTTACAGTTTATAGACACGATGACGCATCACCACGACGGCGCTGTCGAAATGTCGAAAATGGTTTTGAACAAAACGCAGAATGGTGAGCTGAAAAAGTTCGCCCAGAAAATCATTGACGACCAGCAAAAGGAAATCGCTCAGATGAAAGAATGGCGCGAGAAATGGTACGCGGGAAAACCGCCCGCCATGAATATGGAAATGCCCGGAATGTCTAACTCAGCCAAAATGATGTCCGCCGACAACATGAAAATGATGGAAGCGATGACGGGCAAAGATTTCGACCTTCACTTTCTCGACATGATGATTCCGCATCATGAAGACGCGGTAACAATGGCAAAGGACGCTTTGCAAAAGGCTGAACACCAGGAAATCAAAACGCTTGCAAATCAAATCATCCGGGAGCAGGAAGCCGAAATTAAAAGAATGAACGACTGGAAAACCCAGTGGTCGAAGTAGTCGTTTTTCGCTGTTCATTGATCGTTGTTCGTTGAAATTTGAACTTAAATCGAAACCTTTGTTTCCATTCAAGCTTCAACGAACAACGAATCACGAACAAATAGCTAATTTTTTATGATTAACTGGCTCATCGAATGGTCTTTAAAAAATCGCGTCCTCGTCATTTTTATTTATTTAGGTTTGATGGTGGCGGGTTATTGGGCTTTGCTGCGGACGCCGATTGATGCAATTCCTGATCTTTCGGACAATCAGATTATTGTCTTTACGGATTGGGCTGGGCGCTCGCCGCAGGAAGTCGAAGATCAGATAACTTATCCTCTCGTCACGAATTTGCAGGGGCTTCCGGGCGTGCGCGTCGTTCGCGCAAGCTCGGCTTTCAGTTTTTCGATGATCAACGTTATTTTTGAGGACGACGTTGAGCTTTACTGGGCGCGAACGCGCGTTCTAGAACGCCTAAATTTAGTCACAAAACAACTGCCCCAAGGCGTAACGCCGATGCTTGGACCAGACGCGACCGGAGTCGGACAAGTCTTTTGGTACACGCTCGAATCCGATTCGATGGATTTGCGCGAATTGCGCACTTTGCAGGATTGGTTCGTTCGGTATCAGCTCAATTCGGTTTCCGGTGTGGCAGAGGTAGCGTCTGTCGGCGGCTACGTTCAGCAATATCAAATCAACGTTGACCCGAACAAACTGCGCGCCTTTAATCTGCCGCTTTCAACCGTTGTTGAAGCCGTCGGGCGGGCGAATAACAACGTCGGCGGTAACGTAGTCGAGCAAGCCGGAGAATGGGCAGTGGTGCGCGGAATCGGCTTGGTCGAATCGGTTGCCGATGTCGAAAACATCGTAGTCGCTTCAAACAATGGAACGCCGGTTTACGTCAAAAACATCGCTGAAGTAAAGCTCGGCAACGCTTTTCGCACCGGCTCTCTGGACAAAAACGGAAAAGAAGCTGTTGGCGGCGTTGTCATTTCGCGTTACGGCACAAGCGCACTCGAAGTTATCGAAAACGTCAAACGGAAAATCGAGGAAATCAAGCCCGGCTTGCCGCAGGGAGTTCAGATTGTTCCGTTTTACGACCGCACACAGCTTATAAATCGTACCGCCGACACGCTCAAGTACGCGCTGATTGAAGAGTTGATTTTGGTAACGCTGGCAAATCTGCTTTTTCTGGCGCATTTTCGCTCGGTTTTGATCGTCACGATTCCGCTTCCGCTAGCAGTTTTGATTTCGTTTCTGTTTATGTATTTCGCCGGAATTACGTCAAACATTATGTCGCTCGCCGGCATTGCGATTGCAATTTCGGACCTCGTTGACGCCGGAATCGTTGTCACCGAAAACGCTTATCGAGCGATCGAAAGCAAAGGAATTGACACCAAAGACAAAGCGGCTGTCTGGCGTGAAGTTTTGGAAGCGACAAAGATGGTCGGGCGACCCATTTTTTCTTCGATTGCGATTATCATTCTCGCTTTTGTTCCGGTTTTCGCCCTGACCGGGCAGGAAGGAAAACTGTTTCACCCGCTCGCTTTCACCAAAACTTTCGCGATGATCGGCGCGGCTTTTATGGCTGTCACGCTTGTCCCCGTTCTTTGCACTTTCTTTTTGGGCGGCAAATTGCGCGACGAAGATTGGAACCCGATTATGCGCTTTCTGCGCCGGATTTATAAACCCGCGCTCATCTGGGCTTTGCGTCATCGGGCAATTACGGTTTCGCTCGCGCTCGTTCTTTTCCTCGGCGCGGCTTTTGTCGCAACTGACATCGGCACGGAATTTATGCCGCCTTTAAACGAAGGCGATTTGATGTATATGCCCGTCACCGATCCGGCGATTTCGCTTGATGAAGCGACGCGCATTATGCGCAAGCAGGACGAAATCATCAAAACTTTCCCCGAAGTCGAGTGGGCTGTCGGAAAAGCCGGGCGCGCCGAGACTTCGACCGATCCGTCGCCGATCAATATGAATGAGACGGTCATTCATCTCAAACCCGAAGAGCAATGGCGCGAAGGAATGACGCGCGAAAAACTGGTCGCCGAAATGGACGCCGCTTTGCGGATGCCGGGCGTGACGAACATCTGGACTCAGCCGATTATCAACCGGATTGAAATGCTGGCAACAGGAATTCGCTCGCAAGTCGGAATCAAAATTTTCGGCAACGATTTGAAAACTCTCGAAGAATACTCGAGGAAAATCGCCGATGTGGCTCGCACAATTCCGGGTGCAGCTGATGTTTATCCCGAACAAATCACTGGGGCGCCTTACGTTGATATTGACATCAATCGGCAGGCGGCGGCGCGTTACGGAATTGAAGTCGGAACGATTCAAAACGCGATTGAAATGGGAATCGGCGAAACTAATTTGACAGTCACGATTGAAGGTCGCCGCCGTTTTCCGATTCGCGTCCGTTACGCCGAAGAATTTCGCCGCTCGCCGGAATCCATCGGACAAATTCCAGTCACTTCACCAACAGGCGCGCCGATTCCGCTTTCACAGCTTGCGACAATTCGCACGGTCGAAGGTCCGGCGATGATTCAAAGCGAAAACGGGCTCTTGCGCGGCACGGTTCTCTTGAGCGTTCGCGGGCGCGACATCGGCAGCTTTGTCGAAGAAGCAAATGCGGCAATTTTACGGCAGGTTCAGCTTCCGGCGGGTTACTACATTAACTGGAGCGGGCAGTTTGAAAACCAGCAGCGAGCGCAGCAGCGATTGATGATTGTTGTTCCCGTCGTAATTTTAATTATTTTTGCCACGCTCTATATGACATACCGGTCATTCTTGGAAGCGGCACATGTTCTGTTGGCTGTTCCATTTGCCTTGACGGGCGGCGTTTATCTGATCTGGCTGCTCGAATACAACTTTTCCGTCGCGGTTTGGGTCGGTTTCATCGCGCTTTTCGGCGCGGCGGTACAAACTGGAATTGTGATGGTCGTGTATCTCGAAGAAGCAGTCGAACGCAAGCGAAAAGAGCTTGGGCGATTAAACAAAGAAACTTTGCTCGAAGCCGTAACCGAAGGCGCGCTTTTACGCTTACGCCCGAAAGTGATGACCGTGACGACAATTGTTTTCGGTCTGCTGCCGATTATGTGGAGCACGAGCGCTGGTTCGGAAGTTATGAAACCGCTTGCCACGCCCGTTTTTGGCGGAATGGTTTCGAGCCTTCTGCACGTTTTAATTGTTACGCCCGTGATTTTTTACTGGCTGCGTTTATGGGAACTGAAACGCGAAAGTGGTGAAACGGAGTAAAAATGTTTTTTAGGAAAATAAAATTTTCATTGAAACGGCGATTGGTCCTCCCGCTGATTTGCCTCGCTTTGCTAGCGCCTCACGTTTTTGCACAGCAAGCGCAGACCGTTTGGATTTCAGAAAAGAGAACAACCGTTGCAATTCCCAAATATCTCGATTTGCAAAACGGCAAAACCGCCGACGAACTTGTCGCTTACGCGCTCGCCAATAATGCCGAACTTGCCGCTATGCGGAGCGAAGTGACAGCTGCCGAAGCTCTGGTCGGACAAGCCGGTTTGCGCCCGAATCCGAGTTTGGAAGTCAGCGGAACGCGGCAAATCGGCGGAATGGGCGACAACAGTTTGATGGCGCAAGGCTCGCTGCCGCTTGAGCTTGGCGGCAGACGAGGGGCACGGATTCGAGTCGCCGAACGAGAGTTGGAAATCAGAAAACTAGCGGTCGCCGAACGCGAAAGACAGCTCGCGGCGGAAGTTCGCGTGAAATTTGGTGAATCTCTGGCGGCGATTTATAAATTGAGGTTTACCGAAGAAATGCTCGCGCTTGCTAACGAAAATTACAAAATCGTCGCTGCTCGCGTCGAAGAAGGTCGCCGCCCGCCGCTCGAACAAAACGTTGAAACGGTCGAGCTAAATCGCCTGCGCGTGATGCGCGAAACGAACGAAGCGAGCGCGGAGATTCGTTTGCTTGAACTGCGCAACGCGGTTGGGATGACGCCGGAAGAGCCTTTGCAGTTGAGCGGCAGTTTTGAAGATTTGCTCGTCATGCCTCCGCCACAAACCGAAGCGGTTGAAAACGCTCTTGCTCGGCGTCCCGATTTGCAGGGCGCGCGCGCGGTCGAACAGCTAACGCAAGCGAGAATCGAACAGGCGCGCGCTGAAGGTAGGCTCGACGCTGAGGTAATGGCTGGTTATCAGCGAATGCAAACCGGTTTTCCGCTTTCCGGCGTTGATGAAATGGGAAATTTGCAGCCGATTGAAAACCGTATGAACTTTTTCACCTTCGGCGTGAGGCTTAATTTGCCGGTTCGCAACCGAAATCAGGGAATGATTGCCGCAGCCGTCGCCGAAGAAGAAGCTGCGCGCAGACGACGCGAATTTGGCGAACTAACAATTCGCCGTGAAGTCGCAGCAGCTTACACCCGTTTTGATCACGCGACGCGCGCGATGCAGATTTATCGCGTTGGCGTGCGCGAACAAGCCGCCGAAAATTTAAACGTTGTGCGCCAGACTTACGAGCTTGGTGCCAAACCATTGTTCGATTACATCGCTGAGCAGCGGCGTTTTATCGAAACCGAAAGCGGATTTATTGATGCTCAGTTGGAAACTTACTCGGCACGCGTCGAGATTTTACGTGCGACAGCTGCCCCAGAATTGAAATGATTCTTGTGTTTTCATACATCAACAATTTTCTCTGCGGTCGAAGGCTGGCGGCGATTATGGTTTTGCTTTCATCGTTCCTGATTTTCTCGACTGATCAAACGCGAGCGCATGCCAAAATGATTCGCTCGCAGCCCGCAAGCGGCGAGACGTTGCAGCAAGCGCCGAAAGCGGTCGAGCTTGAATTCAATCAAAAACTGCAAACAGGCGACGTGAATTCGATTTTTGTCACCGATGAAAACGGTGGTCGCGTTGATAAAAATTCGATCGTCGTTTCGGAAGACGGCAAAAAACTACAAGTCGAATTGGAGGATTTAAGTTCCGGTGCTTACCGTGTTGAATGGAAGGCGCTTTCAGCTGACGAGCATTCGATAAAAGGCAGCTTCGCTTTTCGCGTAGCAGTTTCAAAAGGTGAAATTAAAACGGTTGCAGCACCGCAAGACGACTTTCAGGATTTCGCCGCCCCGCCGACGCAGGAATCCGGGACGAATTGGATTCAGATGGCGGCGCGCTGGATCGCGCATCTGGCGATGACGATGCTTTTCGGCGGATTCGCCTTTTTGCTGCTTGTGCTGAAACCGTCGCTGCAATCGTCTCCGATCGTTCACGATGAAGAGCAAGCGGCGTCGTTCAAACACGGCAAAAATCTGTTTATTCGTCTTGCGTGGCTGAATCTCGTTTTGCTCGTCGTTTCCGCCGTCGCAGCTTTGGTTTTGCAAACTTCGGACGTGTATAGCTTGAGTTTGGCAAACGCGATTGCGCCCGCAAATCTTTTGCGAACTTCGACAGAAACGAGCTTTGGCGAAACCTGGCTGCTGCAAGCCGTTTTCGCCGTATTGCTGTTTTTCATTGTCTTTTCGATTAATCGGCAAAGCCGTAAAAATGCTTCTTTAACGGCAGAGGCAAACGGAAAAACTTTGCTTTTGTGGCTCGGTCTCTGCATTTGCGCTTTGCTGTTCCTGGCACAGAGTCTGTCGGGACACGCGTGGGCAGCTGCGCGAGAATATCCTTTCGCCATCGTTTCGCAATGGCTTCATTTGATTGCCGTGGGCGTCTGGCTCGGCGGGCTTTTTCATCTCGTTTTGATTTTGCCGCGAAGCATCGAAAATTTCGACGGCGTGCAGCGGTTATCGGTTTTGGCTAACTCCATTGGGCGTTTCAGCCGTTACGCCGTCGCGTTTTCGATTTTGCTTGCCATCACGGGGATTTACAGCTCTTGGATTCACGTCAAAGAATTTTCGGATTTGTGGACGAGCGTTTACGGAAATGTTTTGACCGCCAAAATTGCCGTATTTCTATTGATGCTGGCGCTCGGCGGATTTAATTCGTTTTTCCTGAGTCCGCGCATTCAGCGTTTAATCGAAGCGCCGGATTCAGAAAGCCGAATTTCGCGGACGAGCCGGTTTTTTTATCGTGCCGTCGGCATAGAAGCGGCGCTCGGAGCAATTGCATTGTTGCTTGCTGCGGTGCTAGCGTTCGCTCCGCTTGGACATCAACATTAAATTTTGGATTATAAACGATTAATAAAATTATTTAGCAATGGACCAGAAAGTTATTGAAGCGGACGAAACGCAGGTTTACGAAGAAAAACGTCCACCAGAAAATCAGATTGCGCCCGAACCAAATCGGAAGCAGCCGAAAAACCGCCGCTTGATAATTGTTTCGGCGATTGCGGCTCTCGTCTTAGTTGCCGCAGCGATTTTCTATTGGCTTTCTTCCGCAAACGAACAAGTCGGGAAACCTGTTCCTGCGCCTCGTTCGAGCAGTTTTGAAACGGCTGAAACGACAGAGCAAAATTTCACAGGACAAACCATCACGCTTCAGCCCGATCAGCTAAAAAATGCGGACATTAAAATTGAAACCGTTGGCGAGCAGATCAACGCGGCTGAGGTCGGCGTGTTGGCGACCGGGACGGTACAGGCAAACGCTTATCGGGAAACGCCCGTGATTTCTCTGGTTGGCGGCGTTGTTCGGCAAATCGGCGTTCAAGCGGGCGAATACGTCCAAAACGGTCAAACCATCGCCGTCGTTTTCAGTAACGAGTTTGCCGAAGCGCAATCGAATTATTTAAATCTGCTGGCTCAGTTGAACGAATCGCGTCTTGCTTATCAACGCGCAGAAAAGCTTGTCCGAATCAATCAAACAGGGCGGACGGAGCTTGAACAGGCGCGCAGAGATTTGCAAATTGCCCAAGCCGAATTGGACGAGCATCACCGGCATCATGAGCGAACGGAAAAACTTTTAAAAATCGGCGCATCGAGTCGCGAAGAATTTGAACAGGCAACGACAAAGCTCAGAACTGCTGAAGCCCAAAGGTTGGAAGCGCGCCGCCGTTTTGAACGAGCCGAGCAATTGCTTGAAATTAATCCTGTCGCGCGAGCCGAATTTGAACAGGCGACGACGAAATTAAGAAACGCCGAAGCTCAGCTTGCCTCGTCGCGCCAAAGATTGCTGCTGCTCGGAATGCCTTCAGCTCGAATTGCCGCTTTGCGTTCAGCAAATCAAATTTCCGGCGAAATCGCCGTTCCATCGCCCGTTTCAGGAACGGTGACGAGCCGTGCGGTCAATCTCGGCGAAGTCGTCGAAGCAAACAAAGAGCTAGCCAAAATCACGAATCTATCGAGCGTCTGGGTTATCGCGCAGGTTTTTGAACAGGATTTGGCTCGTTTGCGCACCGGCAGCGGCGCATCTGTTACAACAGATGCTTTTCCCGACCGCGTTTTTCGCGGCACGGTGACTTACATTGACCCACGCTTGGATGAAGCGACGCGCACGGCGCAGGTGCGCGTTGAGATTGAAAATCCGAACAATCTTTTGAAAATCGGAATGTACGTTCGCGTCGCTTTCGGCGCTCTCGGCGACGCCGAGCGAACAATGGCGGCAGTTCCGGCAGTGGCGGTGCAAAACGTCAATAATCGTCAGATTGTTTTCGTCGCAACGGCGCAACCCAATGTTTTCGAACTGCGCGCGGTGCGCTTGGGCGCGGAATCAAATGGGCAATATCCGGTTTTGGAAGGATTAAATGTCGGCGAGCGGGTCGTTACGGACGGCAGTTTTATGCTCCGCGCTGAATGGGTGAAAACAAATCAAAGCCAATAGGCTGCTAAACCTGAAAAATATTGCATTTCCCGTTATGAAGGGTAATTGAAATTTGGGTTGAGATTGGCATTTGTTTAAAATGCTACAGAAAATTCTCAAATAAATTTTTTACCGTCGGAGGCAAGCATTTTCTTTTAAAAAATGTTAGTTTAAATATTATTATGCAACCGAAAGAAGCGATTAAAATGAAAGTTAAACCGGATATTCGCGCGATTACGCGTCTTGTGCCGCCGAGCGGAAATCTTGTCCAGGGGCAATCGGAGTTGCCGATTGATCCGCAGCTTGCATCGGAAGCTGCTCGGATTATCGCCGCCAGCCAAAATCATTATGGCTCATCTGAAGGCGTGGACAGTTTGAGACGAGCCGTTGCAGAAAAAATTAAAACTTATAACGGCGTGGAAGTTGACGCCGAAGCGAAACAGCTTGAGCTTTTGATTACGACGGGCGGAACAGGCGCGCTCATCGCTATTGCGCAGACTTACTTAAAAGACAAATCGGCGCTTGTTTTTGAGCCGTATTATCCGTATCACCGAATTATTATCGAAAGATTTGGCGGCAAAACCGAAACATTCAATTTGCAGTCGAATTTGAGCTTTGATAAAGACGCTTTGCGCACTCGCTGTTTGGAACTGAAAGACCGGAGCGAGTTTCCTTTAAAAGCAATTATCGTTTGCACGCCCGCAAATCCGAGCGGGAAAGTAATGACGACGACCGAGCTTGAAGGAATTGCAGAAATCTGCAAAGAGCTTGATTTAATTTGCATTTCTGACGAGGTTTACGAGCATTACGTCACGGGCGAGCAGCCGCACGTTTCCATCGCCTCGCTGCCGGAAATGTGGGAGCGGACGATCACCGTCAATTCGTTTTCAAAATCGTGGAACATCTCCGGCTGGCGTCTCGGTTACGCTTATGGCGACGGCAAGCTCGTTCAGCCGCTCAACAATGCTCTGAATGTAATTTACGTTTGTCCGGCAACGCCGCTGCAAACTGCTTTGTCGAAGGTTTTGATGGCGGACTCGGATTACTATAATCGCCTGCACCAAAAATTCGACGAAAAACGACATTTCGCATCGCAGATTTTGCGCGAGCTTGGTTTTGAAATTTACAATTCAGGCTCGGCTTTTTACATCTGGGCGCGAATTCCCGAACAGTTTGACGACGCGCTTAAATTTAACGAAATGCTGATGGAAAAAGCCGGAGTAGCAGGTGTTCCGGGCAGCGCGTTTGCTGACACGGACGATTGGGATAGATATATGCGTCTGTGCATTGCGCGCGAAGATCAGGTTTTGCAGGGAGCGTTTGAAAAACTCCAGACGGCATTGAAATAAGATTAATGAAAAGAGGCAAGCCAGGCTTGCCTCTTTTTACTTTACTCGCTCAAACGTGAAAGCAGCATTCTGACAAATGTTCCCATGTCATTTGCGGTAGGCGGATCGTAGTTTGACATCACGACAACCGTATATCCTTTTTCAACGTCCACTTCAAAAATAGCATTAATCCCTTGCGCCCCGCCCGCAATACCAAAACTTGCGGGTTTGGCAGCCTGTCCATTTGAAGCAGATAAATCGTGCTGTTTCAATTTTCCGCTTTGAAGTGCAAGCGACAGCTTTAGCATATCTTCAACAGTCGAATAACCGCCGCCCGCAGAACTGCCGCGCGCCGGACGCGTCGAAGCGTTATTCCTCCGCGACTTTTTATCCGCAGAATTACCGCCTTCGCGTGTATAGCCATCAGCTATGTTGGCGATTTTTGCGTCCTTTTCGAAGGATTCCGTGTTGATCATTCCGGCGGGCTGAAAAATGTTCTGGCGGACATAATCGTAATAACTTTGTCCCGTCAGTTTTTCGATCATCAGACCTAAAACGATGTAGCTGCCGTTTGAATATTGCCGGCTTGTGCCCGGTTCAAATTTCAAGGAATCGGAGGCGAAAAGCGGCAGAAAATCTTTATTGCTTCGCAGCTTATCTTTCGAAATAGCTTCGTATTTATCGCCGAAAAAATCGCCGATGCCTGAAGTCATTGTTATCAAATGACGGACGGTGACTTTTTCTGCCGCCTCTTTGTTCGGATAATCGGGCAGAATTTTGCTGATTTTGTCGTTGTAAGAAAGCTTTCCGGCGGCGACAAGCTGTGCAATTGCGATTTGAGTGAAAAGCTTGTTGATGGAACCGAGATTAAATTTCGTATCAACCCGGTTCAGCACATTTGATTCTTTGTTTGCCAATCCAACTGCTTTTTGAAAAAACGGCTGATCTTTTTTTGCCACGAAAACAACGCCGGAAAATTCATCATTGGCTGAGAGCTTGTTGATGTGGTCTTCGAGAAGAGCGGTAAATTGGGCTTTGGTTAAAGTCGCCGGAATACCTTCTTCCTTTGCCGGATCAACCGCTTCATTAATGGCTATTCCCACGAGTTTATGCGGCGGCTGCGGCTCAAACATAAAATCAAATTTAAGCCATTCGCCTTTTTGGTTTTGAATTAAAGCCGAAATTTTTTCCGGTTTCGTCTCGACAACGCGCCGCAGCGTTAGCGTCTGCAATTCGCTTCGCATATTTCGATATAATTCAAGTCGGACATCAACGGGGCGTCGTTTTAAGGATTCTTCCGAAGCGTTTTCCGTAAAAAATGCTCGCATTTTACCTTCATCACCCGAATTAAACGCAGCCAGATAAGCGGCAGCGCGTTGACCCGCCATCGTTTCAGGAAATTTCACTGGATTATTTTGTGCAAAAGTTGCGGTAACTGCCGACCAAATTAAAAAAACGGCGCATACAAGTATCCTAAAATCCTTCATTTTTCGTCTCCTGTTTTGTGATTTGATTAACTCATAAATGAGTAGAGATAAAGCTTAATAATCAATATAACGTTTTTGTTTTCAAAGGGTTGTAAAATCTTTCTTTACAAGTTTCACATTTCTTTTACAAGGAGAATGTCAGAATCAATGTGAACGAGCGCTTGAACAAAAAGAATAAATTCAAAAAGCGACGGAAATTTGGGCAGCTTTTGAATTTTTCGGCGAAAATAAAGACAATTCTGAAACAATGCGAATCGTAAAAGTAATTAAATTTGTTTTGCTGGCGGCGCTGGCGATTTCGTTTGTCGCCGAATCAAACGTCTTCGGGCAAGTTAAAAAACGCTCGATCAATCGCCGCAAACAGACAGCCGCCGCAAAACTCGGGGCAAAGCGAAAAAAGCCGCGCAAACGAACGTTTATCGAAGTCGCCTCGATTCCGACGCCGATGGAAACGGTTGCGGAAATGCTGCGGCTCGCGAATTTGAAAAAAGGAGACGTTTTGTACGATCTGGGCAGCGGCGACGGGCGAATTGTCTTTGAAGCCGCGCGCAAATACGGCGTTCGCGCCATCGGTGTGGAAATCAAACCGCATTTGGTGGAAGAAGCCAATCGCCGCGCAAAAGCCGAAGGCTTGGACAAATCGGCGCGTTTTGTTCACGCCGATTTGTTTCGTTTGAATCTGCGCGAGGCAACGGTCGTCACGCTTTATTTGTCAGACAGCTTGAATGAACGCCTGCTGCCAAAGCTTTTAAGAGAATTGCGTCCCGGTTCTCGAATCGTCTCGCACGATTTTCGGATGGGCGATTGGCAGCCGGAACAATCGGTTAGAGTTCCTTGGAAAAATCTGTATCGGACAGTTCATCTGTGGACTGTGCCGGAAAAATCAAGCCGGAAAAATAATGGAAAATAACTTGATAACCGTTTACACCATCGGTCATGGGCGACACGCTTTTGCAGATTTTTTAAGTTTGCTAAAGCGATACGAAATCGAGTTTTTGTGCGATGTTCGTAGTGTGGCACGTTCGCGTTGGGTGCAGTTTAACGGGGCGGTTTTGTCTGAAGAATTGCGGAAAAACGGAATCGGTTACGAGCATCTTCCTGAAACGGGCGGCAAAACAATTGCTAAACCCGAAGACTTGGCGTGCGGGATTGAGCGGATTTTAGAGCTGGCAGCCGATGTGAAAACCGCGATTATGTGTTCCGAATCGCAGCCGCTCACCAACCACAAACAGCCAAAAGCGAATTGCCACCGCGTCGGTTTGCTTTCGCCGCTTTTGAAAGCGAACGGCGCAAGCCGAATTGTTCACATTTTGCCGGACGGCAATTCGATTGAGTTTGACGAAGCTGCATTGGCTTCGATTTGGTGAGAAATTTAAAACGCAAAATAATGGAAAATTATTTTGACTGAAGAGATTCTCGCGCTTTATTGAGCGAGGCAACTAGACTTATAACATCACTCTCATCGGTTCTGTAATTGGTGATGCAAGCCCGTAAAACCGGAACATCCGGCGCTAGCTTTGTCGTTGAAATCCACGCTTCGCCGGACGCAACGACTTCGCGCGCAATTGCGTCGAGAAAATCTTCGGAGCGCCCTTGATCATTACTTCGGTCAACAAAACAAATAACCGGCAGCGGTGTTTGATTGATGATTTTCCAATCGTTTTTCTCAAGCTCTGCTCGGAGCAAATCGCCCATTGCGGTTTGATGTCGAATTGTCGTTTCATAACCGCCCCAGCCAGCGACCGCCAGAGATAGAAAAGCTTTTAAACCGATAAATCGTCGAGACCATTGCAAAGAGTGTGTAAAAGGATCAATCACATCGGAGCCTGCCGCAGCTTGAGGCATGTATTCGGTGGTTACGCGGCAAGCGCGATTTAAAATGTCCGCGTGCCGAGTTAGAAAAATTCCCGCGCCCATCGGCAGGGAAAGCCATTTGTGAGCGTCGAAAGTGATTGAATCCGCTCTTTCGATTCCCGCTAAAACTTCCCGCAACTCTGGTACGAGAACCGCAGCACCGCCCCACGCGGCGTCAACGTGAAGCCAAAGATTTTCTCGCGCCGCAATTTTCACTATTGCCTCGATGTCGTCAACGATTCCGCCACTGGTCGTTCCAGCCGTGGCGACAATGAAAAACGGAGCGAAATCGTTCTTGCGGTCAATTTCAATTTGCGCTTCCAAATCATTAACGCTCATCTGAAACTCACGATTCGTTTTGATTTCTCTCACCGCATCTGTTCCAAGCCCGCAAAACCGCGCGGCTTTGATAAACGAATGATGGCTTTGCGCGGAAACGTAAAAAACAGGTTGTTGCTGCAAACTTCGCAGCCCTTTGGTATCGAACTGCGGAAATTGGTTGACCAGAGCCGCAAGTAATGCAGTGTGATTTGCCTCTGCGCCGCCCGAACAAAAAGTTCCGTCGGCGGTTTCCGCGTCGTATCCGAAACGAGCGGCGAGTGCGCGAACAAGATGTCGCTCGACTTCGTTTGCAAACGGGTTATGGCTCCACGCGGCAAGCTGCGGATTGAAGGCGGCAACCAAAGCGTCGGCGGTAATGCTCATCGCCGTCGGTGCCGGATTGAACAGCCCGAAATATCGCGGGTGCGGCGTATGAACCTGAAAACGCTGCATCCCATCAACGGCAAAATCAATGGCTTCGGTCGGCTCAAGCGCGCGGTTAAAATCAAATTCCGTGAGAAGCGAGCGCAGTTCCGCCACATTTATTTCAGGCGCAACCGGGTATTCGTCTACCCGCGCGATGTAATTTTCAATCTGCTCGATAACCCGTTTCCACAACAATTCTCGCTCTTCGGTTTTTAATAAAAGCATTTCTTTTCTTGTTTTTACCTATTGCTTTTCTTTTTCTGCTGTTTCTGCTGCTCTAAAAATTCTTCGGCTTTGGCGGTGGTGGCATCGTCAATCAATCGAACGCGCGGATTTAAGATTTTGTCGGCAACAACAGTAAAATCTGTGCATTTTATTGTTTGCCTGTTGAGTTCGTCATACCACAATTCCGGCAATTTCAAAGTCCCCGAAAGATAACGTGTAAAATCTTCAAGGGTTTTGATTTCCGGTTTGTCTTCGTAAAAAATCTCGATTTCGTAAAGCCGGAGGTCGAAAAATCTGAGATACAAAGCGCGCACTCCGCTTAAAACTGGCGGGGCAGGTTCGTTGATGAAATTTTGAAAAAATACGCGGTTGCCGTTTTTCCTGATTTTGATTTTCAAGCTGTTGCCGAAAACCGCCCGTGCGTCTTCGGGCGACATTCCGAGCCGGAGATTAAACAAAGCGGGCGCTTCGTTTGATCTCAATTCGCAAGCATTTACGGTTTGCGCGCCGCAGGGCGCAACAGCGAAAAGCAGAAAGAAAAACAATCCAGAAGCGTATTTCATAAAATCAATATTATGCAGTAAAGTTTAATCATATTCGTAATGAAGCGCGAAAAACTGACCAGATATGCGTGGCTTTCAATTTTAGCCGCATCTTTGACCATCGCCTTAAAATTGGCGGCGTACTATCTGACTGATTCAGTTGGTTTATTGTCTGATGCGCTCGAATCCTTAATCAATCTGGCAGCGGCGATCATCGCTTTGCTGATGCTCCGCGCGGCAGCCGCGCCGCCCGATGAAGAACACGCTTTCGGTCACGACAAAGCCGAATATTTTGCCAGCGGCATCGAGGGAACTCTGATTTTAATTGCCGCCGCCGGAATCGGATGGACTTCAGTTCAGCGCCTGTTCGCCCCGCATCCGCTCGATTCTGTCGGAATCGGTTTGGCGGTTTCCGCCATTGCTTCCGTTATTAATTTATTTGTCGGATTTATTTTAATCCGCGCCGGACGAGAGCATCATTCAATCACGCTCGAAGCCGACGGGCGGCATTTGATGACCGACGTTTGGACTTCGGTCGGCGTCATCATCGGCGTTTTTCTCGTTTCCATCACGGGCTGGTTTGTCCTCGATCCGGTTATCGCGCTTCTGGTCGCCGTTAATATTACCTGGACGGGCATTCAACTGATGCGGCGCTCGGCAAATGGTTTGATGGATGCGGCGGTTCCGCTGAAAGAGAAAAAGGCGATTGCAGAAGTTCTGGAAAAATACGTCCGAAACGATGGAATCGAATATCACGCTCTCAGAACCAGAGAATCCGGTGCCCGCAAATTCATCAGCCTGCACGTCGTTGTGCCGGGCGAGTGGACCGTGACGCGCGGGCATCAGCTTTGCGAGCAAATCGAAAACGACATTCGCTCGACGATTAAAAACGCCGTCGTTTTCACGCATCTCGAATCGCTAGACGATCCGGCTTCGTGGGCTGATCTTGAGCTTGATCGGATGGAAATGCCGAGCCACAAATAATTATTCCCAACTTTTTATCGAAAATTTTCTCTTTTGACGGAAGCTGTTTGAAGCGCCTGTTTGCGAGTTTTGCATAAACACTCTGCATCTTTTGAGTTCTCCTTTGCGTTCTTTGCAGTAAACCTTCACGGATAGAGCAGATTTCATTTAATTACTATACATAGCCGCAATGCCTGATCCAATTTCTGGCATCTGCGGCTGTGATTGTTTTTAATGCCCGGCTGATGGTCTCCGATAATGCCGGATAAGTTCTCGCAG
>JALZCH010000032.1 GCA_030863175.1 Acidobacteriota bacterium
CTTTAATCGTCAGCACGCCGGTTTTGTAAGTTTCGACCACACGCTGGCGCAAATCCAAAGAATAGGCTTTCATTCGTGGAATTTTACAGCATAAACTAGTCGCACTCAATCAAGAATCGCTATAGATCTTCGGACAGTTTAAGCAAAGTGCGGCAAATTGTACGTATTTCGGGATTATGCCGCAAGTTAGCGGTAAAGCATGCAAAAAAACCGCTCTTTAGCGGTATAATAACTAGTTCGATGTTTTCCCATAAAACGGGATGGTGTAATAATTCAGTTGTTTGCTGCAATTTATGAAGTTAATTAAGGGAATTTTGTTTTGCTTGATTTATACGATTGGTTATGTGTTTCTGGCACTTGCAAGTACAGGAGGCGGGCACGGCAATTTTATAGTAATGGTTCCAGTAAATATAACTTGGGCGTTTAATTTCGCGGCGTTAATCTTGCTAACCCAATTAAAATATAAAATAACACAATTTATTTTCGTCATATTGATGTTGGTGTATTATGGGTTGCTCTTATTTATGTTAGCTGAAGCTTCAACTCACGAAAAGATGTTGACTAATTATGCAGCGCTTTTGATTCCAACGTTGTGGTTTCTTTCCGGACAAGTAATTATTTGGGCAGTTTTCTTCAAGAAACTGAAAGGGATAAACAGTATCGTTCGTGACTATTAAAATAAAAACACATCGAACAAATCAATGGAGCGAAGGCGGAAACAGCTACTTTCTTATCAATCTTGTTCGTTAAACTTTAGCTCGTGTGTTGCCGTTTCCGCCTCGCTCATCTCAATTGTTATGTGCCTTTGGTTTTCAATGTGAGGTAAAAGCAATATGAAAATACTTTTCGGGATAGTCTCACTGTTGCTCATTAATTTCACCTTGCTGAGTTGCTCATTCGCACAACAAGTCGTTGACCCTGTGATTTACCTTATACCTGTTGGATATATGGGCAATGTTTATATCTTTCACAGCGTACCAAATGGTGTTCCTTTAAAGCGTGAGGACAACGCACGAATCTATGAAATCCCCAAAGATGGTATTTTGCGTTCACAAAGCCCAGAGATTACTGGATTGTACCGGGCTCAGTATTTCTATGTAACACCTGATGGTAAACGGGAAAAGATAACTGGATTTTGGTCTTCTAGTATTCATAACACACCAGAAAATCGCGCAGACAAAACAGTTGGCATTTTCTTCCCGCGAACTGGAAGTCTTTCAGGAACGATTACTTCTAAAAGCGACGGAACATCGAAATCGAAGTTCAATTGTGAAATTAAGTATGAACAGTTTTATGTCGGCACAAAGGGGTATTTACTTTCTACACCAAATCTTGCTAAAGACCTGTTCGCTTATGTGGAAGAAAATCCAATCTGCAAATGATGGCACATAACAAATCAATGGACGTGGCGGCAAACGGCTACTTTCTTATGACGCAGCTTTGTTATCCTTAGCTTGCCTGTAGCCAGTTTGTCAGATCAGCCGTTTGGCACTAACGGGTTTGATACATATTAAAAGGAGAAGTTATGAGGATTTTTTTGTTAGCTCTCTTGCTTTTTGCTTCCTACAACGTTGTAAGCGCCCAGCCCATCTTTCGTCCTTTTAAAGGTGAGCGGGAGATAAGAAAAGTCAGGGACATAAATAAAGAAGAAATAGATATTACCAAAAAGGGTGATTTGTGCGGAGAGTACTTTTTATATCAGGTAATAGGAGATCAAAAAATTGTATCTTTTCAAGTGCCTGGTGCAGAAGATGACAAACCTGGAGTTGTGACCTTCAACAGAGTCGACGTGAGAAGATTAATTATTAAGCTGGATGAGGACAAAATAAAAATCCCAACAGCTGAGTTTTATCTGGAAACTGAAACAAATGGCTCAACGAATAAAAAATTTATCATCCGAATATCTAAAAATGATTATGAAACTGCTGGTTGTCTATTCGAATCACAATAAGGTGTGGCACTAAATAAGTATTTTAATATTCATTGCAGATAACAACTAAAACATTTTTCAGGTGAAGTTTGAAAAGTGCTGAACAAATCACTGAGGCGCGAGTCGCAATCAACTACTTTCTTTAATTCAAAGAAGCCAACGCCCGCATCGATTCAACTGTTCGGCTTCTCCACTTTGTAACGAAGGCTTAATGAATATGAGGAAAATAATATCAAGTATCTTTTTCATTAGCGCATTTTGCATCGCCTCAAATCAAATTTTTGCCCAATGTAAGTGTTCTCTCCAAAATACTGTTCAAGAAGCATTTAAACGCTCTGATGTGGTCTTCGCTGCTAAAGTAATTGAAGCAAAAAAGATTTCTGAGAAGAATACTGATAATTATGATGTTCTTGTGAAGTTTGAAGTGGAGCAGGCTTGGAAGCAAGATTTGGAGAAATTCGTTACAGTTAAAGCATTTCAGGGAAGAGTTACTTACTTTGAGCAAGGCTCAGAATGGCTCCTTTATGCGTCTAAAAATGAGGATGGAACATTCAAAATAGTAATACATTGTTGTTCTCGCACAAAGCTGCTTTCAGTAACTTCTGGAGATTTGAAAAGTTTTGAGGAAATGGGTGAGAAACCTAAGAGGATTTTGGAAAATTAAGGCAAAGCCAAACAAATCACTGGACGCGAGGCGCTTTCACGTACCTTCTTAAAGACGTTCCATGTTTTGCGCCCGCGTAAATGCCGTCGTTTGACAACTTAGCTTATAACCGGAAACCGTTTATATTTCCGGTAATTTATTATGAAACGCTTTTCAATTTATACAATTATTGCCTTAGCTACACTCTTCATTGGTATTTCCATAGCTACAATTTTCGCAATTCGTTATTCGCAGTCTTTCATCAAAACTGAGAGGGCAATAACTGTTGAAAACCAAACTCCGTCCGAAACCAAAGTAGTTTCAAAAACGGAAACGCCAATCGAAGAGTCACCTGAAGCAAAAGCCGTTCGTATCGCCGAAGAATTTGTAGCGCAAAATGGTTACACAGATTTGCCCGCTGACAGAAACAAAATAACTTACGAGACAGTTGAATTTGCCCCTAACCTAGACGAACTTTTAAAAATGAGAGCAAATACTTTGGAGCGGAAAGCCTACGGTATTTTATACAAAGCAACAGGGACGAAAATAAAAGAAAAAGGCTGGACTGTTGTGTTTCGTGAAAAGAATGTTTCTGACGATTACTACAAATCAATCGCTCAGGCAACGGGCAAAAAGATAACCAGAGAAAATTATCAAATTGGGCGAGCTGTAACAATGGACGCAAATTTTCAGAATTTGTTAGTTGAACACAAAGTTTTTCCGTTGCAAAATGTGGATAAAAAGTTTTAAGTGAGTTTTTAATCAAAGTCTGTCGAACAAATCAATGGACATGATCGGCAAACAGTAACGTTCTTGTCTGCGCGGTGTGGTTTTCGTTTGCTCGTAGACAGTTTGCCGCAATGTCATCTCAATCGTTCGGTGCTTGGGATATTCCGGACAAAAATTTGCCGTGAATGTTGTTAACACTAAGAGCAATCTGGACGTCACTTGTGAAGGAGCAAATTACAGATGACCAGACAGTTTAATTTTATATTTTGTTTTCTGTGTATTGTTATAGGAAGCGTTACCGTTAATTCACAAGCCTATGCTTTTAATGTTTCTCAGGTCTTAGCTCAAACAACTTCGGGCAAACTAATTGAGGCAAAAGTTCACTCACGCGCCCTTGAAAATAATCTCTTAGGAGACACACCCGACCAACAAGTCGCTGTTTATCTGCCGCCTAGTTATGAAACTTCGCCTGCCAAACGCTTCCCCGTAATTTATTTTCTGCACGGTTACGCGCCTGAAAATCAGGTGATGGAACGCGGCAAGCAGTTTCAAAGCTTGATGAATAAACTGATTGCTACCGGTGCGGTGCGAGAGATGATTGTCGTTGTTCCAAACGGACGCAATGCCTACAACGGCAGTTTTTATGCAAATTCCAGCGTCGGCGGCAATTGGGAAGATTTTATCAGCCGAGATTTAGTCTCATACGTTGACAGCAACTATCGAACGATTCCGCGAGCCGAGAGCCGCGGCATTACAGGTCATTCGATGGGCGGATACGGTTCGATTGTGCTTGGAATGAAACATCCCGAAGTTTTTGGTGCTGTTTATTCTTTAAGTGCTTGCTGCACGGCGATGCTGGCGGATTTGGGACCGAGTAACAGCGCTTGGCGACAGGCGCTCAAATTCAAAAGCAAAGAGGATTTTCGAGCGGATAGTTTCAATAGCGTTTATGCCGTTGCCTTGACTGCGATGGCTGCCGCCTTTTCGCCAAACCCAAAACGTGCGCCGTTGTTTGTAGATTTTCCCTTTCAACTCGAAAATAATATGCTCGTCCCTAATGGCGACGCATACAGAAGATTTCAAGCGAAACTGCCTGTCAATATGGTCACAGAGTATACGAGCAACTTATTAAAACTTCGGGGAATTTACATTGATTACGGTGTGCAGGAAGAATTTTCACACATTCCGATTGGCAGTCTCGCTCTTTCAAGAGAGTTATCCGAACATGGGATTCCGCACACTTTTGAGATTTATCAGGGAGATCACAACGGTCGAATTCCAGAGCGTTTGGAAACACGTGTGCTGCCGTTTTTCTCCCGAATATTGAAATTTGTTGACGTACGGTAGAGGACAGGTAAATCGCGCAAAAAAACACGTCGAACCAATCAATGGATGCTAGTCAGAAACAGCTACTTTCATTTAACGGTTCTTCTTTTCCCTGACGTTGCGTGTATTTGGTTTCGCCCAACGCTGCCAAAGAAGTGCTCCCTTCAATGGCAATGTCGGAGAATGGGGCGAGACGATTCAGGCAATCATCAAAGGATAAACTCTCAGGAGCGAGTGCATCCTGCCCGCCGCAACCGCAAAGCGCGAAAACAGCACTGAAAATAAACGATATTTCTATTGCTGCCCATTACGTTTGTTCTGCGAATGTAAGCGCAGGATGCACTCGCTCAGGGAAAAGTTTGAATTTCTTCTGCTTTTTCTCAGACCAAATAAAAAAATCTTGCCTCTAAGAAATGAGCGTGCAAGAATGTCGTCGCACGTCACGAAAAATCAGGCGGCGAGCCTGCTTTCCAAAATTATTTGCCGCCAATAATCAACTTAAGGAGAGAAAAACGATGAGAAAAAGTTTGCTGACATTTCTGGTTTTACTTTTAACCGCTTTCGCGTTTGTCGCAATTAATTCACAGGAAGCGAGCGCACAGCGGCGCGCGCGGGCGAATCGCAATACCAAAGCCGAAGTTGATCGCATTATCAAAAACGTTGAAGAGCGAGTTGACCGTTTTGTAGCACAGTTCAACGATACGCTCGACCGTTCGCGCTTGAATGGAACCGAGCGCGAAGACAATTTAAACGAGCGCGCTCGAGATTTGGAGTCGGCGACGGACGAGCTGCGGCGCGAGTTTGACCGCAACGATTCCTGGGCTGAAAACAAAGACGAAGTTCGCAAATGTTTGAATATCGCTTCGGATATTGACGCTACAATGCGCGCCCGCAGGTTCAGCACCGCGACCGAAACCAATTGGGCAAATGTTCGCAATGAGCTAAACACGCTTGCCAGAGTTTACGGTTTGCCACGCATTGGCAGAAGCTACAGATAAATCCGCTTAAAAGCAAAAAGGCAAAAGGCGAAATATAAAAGCAATTATTAGCTTAAAAATGCCTTTTGCCTTTTTACTTTTGCCCTTTTTTCGCTAAACTAGAATGGCGTCAGATTTGTCACTCCATGATTGAAACCGGAACAATTCTTCAAAATCGTTATCTGATCCGCGAGCAAATCGGCGCGGGCGGAATGGGCGCGGTTTATATCGCCACCGATCAGCGTTTCAATTCACAAGTCGCCATCAAAGAAACATTTTTTTCGGAAGCCGCTCTGCGGCGCGCTTTTGAACGTGAAGCTCAGCTTTTGAACAGCCTGCGGCATCCGGCGCTGCCGCGCGTTTCAGACCATTTTGAAGAAGCCAACGGGCAATTTCTCGTAATGGAATACATTCCGGGCGAGGATTTGTCAGAGATTCTCGAACGTCAAGGCGCGTTTGCCATCGCGGATGTTTTGCAGTGGGCTGACCAATTACTCGACGCGCTCGATTATCTGCATTCGCAAAAAATGCCGATTGTTCATCGCGACATCAAACCGCAGAATTTAAAATTAACTCCGCGCGGTCAAATCGTGCTGCTCGATTTCGGTCTGGCGAAAGGCAGCATCACTGACGTTTCCAAACTGACGCAAACAAAAAGCGTTTTCGGTTATTCACGCGCCTACGCGCCGCTCGAACAAATTCAGGGAACCGGAACCGACCCGCGAAGCGATCTTTATTCGCTTGCCGCGACGCTTTATCACCTGTTGACGGGTTCTGCTCCGGCGGACGCTCTGACACGGGCGATGTCGGTTTTAAACGGCGGCGCGGATTCGCTGCGTTTGGCGAACGAATTAAATCCCAAAGTACCTGCTTCGGTTGCTGCTGTGCTGCATCAGGCAATGTCGCTTAATCCGAATCTGCGCCCGCAAACTGCCGCCTCAATGCGCCATTTGCTAACAGAAGCGGCGGAAAATCCGGAATCTTTTGCTTTAAGTTCATCTGACAATGCCGCAACTCCCGCTACAGCTTTGTTCTCGCAAAAAACCGAAATAATGGGCGGAGGCGCGAGAGAAGGCAATCAGACAGCCGCAAATGCGAATTTGACGGCGCCGCTCGAAGCCGGATTTCTGTCCGAATCGGAAGATTCGGATGCGACGAAATTCAGCCGAACAAATGTAGAAAAATCGCAATTTGCAACAAAATTGCAATCAGCCGCTCAGACGACCGGCTTGGAAGAAGTTGAGAGCAAGAAACGAAACGCCGCTTTTCAAGTGCCGGTTGGAGCACCAGCACTTGAAAATTTAGATTCAAATGCGGCGCCGCGAAACAAAAGGTCGTTTTTTAAAGCAATCGGTATTGCCGCCGCAATTGCGGTTCTGGCAGGCGGCGGTTTCGCAGGCTGGTACGCAATGAACGATTCGGATGCGAGACCAAACACTTTTCAACCGCCGCAGACACAAACCGTTCATAAAAACGAAACTCAAAAACAGGAAACCGGCGATGCGAAACAAGACGCAAAAATGGGAGTTGTAATTGCCGCTTCGCCTGAGACGCACCCCGTTAAAAGTCCGGCAAAAAGCACAGTAAATCCGGCAGTTCCTCCTCAAAACGAAGCGAAACCTAGCACTCAAACGATAATTGTCGAAAAGGCTGAAAAACCGGAATCGAACCCGAAACCCGAAAAGTCGCCCGGGGTCCGTGTTGTAGTCGAAGCTCCGGACATTGAGGACGTTGAAATACCGGAAATTGAAATCCCAAACGTTAGACAGCAAGACTTACAGCATTTAACACCCGAACAACGCGAGAAAATCAAGGCATCAATTGAAAACGCCAGGCAGCTTCAAAAACTGCGCATTTTCAACGAAAGAAATAAACGACGCGCCGAAAAAGGCTTGCCGCCGCTTCCCAAACCGCCTCCTCAACGCGGGAGAGTACAGCAACAACAACATCCTTAATTGGAAGCTTGAGTATTGAATCCTGAGTCTCATTTTTTAGGACTGAAATCAGTTTTTTCATCCAAAACTCAGAACTTTGATTAAGTCGGGAGCGTTGAAGCGATAATTTCTTTGAGTTTAACAGTTAAATTTTCGGCGTGAGTTTTTAAATCAACACCTTCCGGCGCGGGCGGCGGCTCAAAAAGCGGGTGATAAATAATTTCGACCTTTGCAAATCGCGGCAAACTCATTCCCTGTGACCAAACGCGGTTTCCGCCGCGGACGGTAACCGGCAAAATTGGGACTCCGGCTTGCAGCGCGATGCGAAGCGCGCCGTTTTTAAAATCGAGAAGCTTACCGTCGGGAAAAGAACGTGCGCCTTCGGGAAAGATCACCAGCGTGCCGCCCGCGCGCAGCCAGCCGAGCGACATTTTCAAAGCGTCTTTGCCGCCGCGTTCGAGATTGACCGGAAACGCGCCTAAAGCCCGTATAAAATCGCCGATCAAAAACCAGCGCGTCGCTGCGTCCCAGGTCATATAACGAACTTGTCTGTAAATCGGAAAGCAAATCCAAAACGGGTCGAAAAAGCTCTGATGGTTGGCGCAAATGAGTAAACCGCCGGGGCGGTTTTGAGGAATGTTTTCCACATTTGTATATTTAATACGGAAAAGCAGCCGCGATAATTGTAGCCCCACAAAACGAACCGCGCTCAATCCCCATTCCGGCATCGAAGGCGGTTCGATAGTTTCATTTTTCGCACCTTTTGAAACAAGCTCTACTTGGCTTTGACTCAAAGAATTTCGTCTCCGTTCGTTTAAACCTTATTCGGTAAAAGCGGCTGCCATTCGGCTGGCACATCTCGTTGTTTTACCTCGTCGTCGTTCCACATTTCGCACCGTTCGCAATTAAAGCCCTTATACCCCGGAATTTCCGAGCGCGTCAACCCGATTCGGTTGAGCCGCAAACAGCTTGCATTGCAGCAGTAACGCTCGATTTCAACGAGCAAAATTGCTCGCGGCTGATTGAAATTTATCTTTTTCACACTCCGATTCCTTCGAGCGGAAACTGCCGGTCAATAAACTCCAAATGAAGCCGAGCGATTCCGTCTGCGCCGATTCTGCGCCGCCGAACGACAGCGACGACGGTTATATTGTACTGGTCGCACGTCATTCTCACAAAACGCCCGCGATCGACATCGAGCGTAGTAAAAACTGCCGCGCCCGCTTGATTGACATTTTCCGTGACGGTCATTTCGCTTGAAACCGTTTTGCCGTTTTCATCGAAGACCTCAATTCTTACCGTCAGTGGAATCGGATGTCGCGTCATTCTTCGTCCGTCAGCACCCAAGTCCTTTTTCGGAGCCCCGCTTGAACTGGTCCCTTTCGTGCCGGATATTTCTTTCAAACGGCAAAAACCAAGCTCATCGGAAGCCTGAACTTCATATAAAGTGGTGGGATCAGCTTCGTAGCTTGCCGGCGCGCGTTTGCCGACAAACGCGACGCCGATATTGTAAAACTGTTTTTCCGCTTTTTCGTCGCTGATTTTGCGGACGTGACGAACGAGCGCCCACATTTTATATTGTGGCTCAAGATGATCGTAACAGCGCAATTGACGCGGCAGCGGCATTACCAGAAGAATCAGCCGACCGACCTCCATCGGGCGCGAGAGCGAAAAGCCCGCGCCAAACGGCGTGACATCAATAAGGCGGGTAATTTCTTCCCACTCGTGTTCGCGCGATTCGCGACAATGAACGCGAATCGGCAAAGAAAGTTCCAAACGGTCGCGTTTGCGGCGATTTTTCGGGTTGGCGTCGTTGGCGGTCGTTGTTTGTACAGACGGCATAATTTTCAACTGGGAATTGGTTTCTAGGGTTCAAAGAAACGCTTCGGAAGGTTGTCAAAACTGAGATTTAGAGGTATAATTGAAAGTGTCTTAAATATCGCAGTTGCAAAAATTTAAGTCCATTTTTCTTGAGCAAAACTCAAACTTTTTTGAGCGCCGCTTTCATTTTTAAATCGAGGCATTTAAAGGCGGCTTTTTTTTACAAATAATCCGGTTTTGATTCCGGTTTTGCGCCGAACGGCGAAAGCGTTCGGTGCAGCTTTTTTGATTTTACCCGAAAGGTTAATAAATGGAAACACTTTTAGAAAAAAATCAGATAACGATTGAAGACGAGATGCGGCGTTCGTATCTCGATTACGCGATGAGCGTGATTATCGGGCGCGCTTTGCCCGACGTGCGCGACGGCTTAAAGCCGGTTCACCGCCGCGTTTTGTGGGCGATGAACGAGCTTGGCAACCAGCACAATAAGCCTTATAAAAAGAGCGCTCGTGTGGTCGGAGACGTTATCGGCAAATATCATCCCCACGGCGACACCGCCGTTTACGATACGATTGTTCGTCTGGCGCAGGATTTTTCGATGCGCTATATGCTCGTTGACGGGCAAGGCAATTTTGGCAGTGTTGACGGCGACGCCCCGGCGGCGATGCGTTATACGGAAGTCCGTTTGCAAAAACTCGCTTCGGAAGTTCTCGCCGATATTGAAAAAGAAACTGTAGATTTTCAGCCGAACTACGACGAATCTCTGTCCGAGCCGACGGTTTTACCGACCAGAATTCCGAATCTTTTGATTAACGGCTCGGAAGGAATCGCGGTCGGAATGGCGACGAAAATTCCACCGCACAATTTGTCGGAAATTTTGGAAGCTACGATTTCGCTCGTGAAGAATCCGAACATTTCGATTGAAGAGCTGATCAAAATCGTTCCCGGACCGGATTTTCCGACCGGCGGTTTTATTTACGGACGCGAGGAAATTCACAACGCCTACCGATTCGGGCGCGGCATTTTGCAAATGCGCGCAAAAGCCGGAATTGACCGCATCGGGCGCGCCGAGCGCGAACGCGATGCAATTGTCGTCACGGAAATTCCGTATCAGCTAAACAAAGCTCGCCTGATCGAAAAAATCGCCGAGCTGGTGAACGAAAAACGGCTCGAAGGCATTTCCGAACTGCGCGATGAATCGAACCGGGAAGGAATGCGCATCGTCATCGAACTAAAACGCGACGCGATTCCGCAGGTTGTACTCAACAAACTTTATAAACTGACGCCGATGCAATCGTCGTTCGGCATCATCAATCTGGCGATCGTCAACGGACAGCCGCGCGTACTGAACCTCAAACAAATGCTCGAAGCATTTGTTGATTTCCGCCGCGAAGTCGTCAGAAGAAGAACCGAATACGATCTGCGTAAAGCGCAGGCTCGCGCTCACGTTTTGGAAGGCTTGAACAAAGCAATTGACGCGCTCGATTACATCGTCCCGCTGATTCGCAATTCTCGTTCACTGGACGAAGCCAAAGCGTGGTTAACGGGCAACACCGAAACCTTACGCGATCAAAAATCGTGGAAAGGCGCGCCCGCCGATAAAACGCTCGCCGGGTTCTTGAAAGAACTCGAAGCGGCGATGAAACGGCTGCAATTTTCGGACATTCAGGCACAGGCGATTCTCGATTTGCAGCTTCGCCGTCTGTCGGCTCTAGAACGCCAGAAAATCATTGACGAGTTGGAAAACCTGTTAAAACTGATTTCCGAACTCGAAGCCATTTTGGCGAACGAACAGCTTCTTCGTCAGGTTATTATCAAAGAACTCGAAGCTATCCGCAGAGACTTCGGCGATAAACGCCGGACTGAAATCGTTGACGCTGGCATCGAAATTCGCATTGAAGATTTGATCGCCGACGAAGACGTCGCAATTACAGTTACTAACGCCGGTTACATTAAACGCACGCCGGTTTCGATTTATTCGAAACAAGCGCGCGGCGGCAAAGGCAGATTGGGCGCGACGGCGAAAAACGAAGACATCGTCCAAAATCTGTTCGTTGCTTCGACGCACGATTACATAATGATGTTTACGGACGACGGGCGCGTGTTCAAAATGAAAGTCCACGAATTGCCCGACGCACCGCCCGCTGCTCGCGGTAAAGCGATTGTCAATCTCGTCGCACTTCCGTCGGAGCGCAGAGTCGTCGGCGTGATTCCGGTCAGGGATTTCACCGAAGAAAAATACGTAATGATGGTTTCGCGCCAGGGCGTTATCAAGAAAACTGCGCTCGCAGATTTTCAAAACATTCGCGCCAACGGAATCAACTGCGCCAACATTGACGACGGCGACGAGCTTTTGGACGTGGTTTTAACCGACGGCAATTGCCAGATTTTCATCGCCACGCACGACGGAATGGCAATTCGATTTAACGAAGAAGAAGTCCGACCGATGGGACGCGCCGCCCGCGGCGTGCGCGGAATCAACCTTAGAAGAGGCGATTTCGTGGTTTCGGTATGTGCTGTTTCAAAAGACGGCGAGGCAAAGATGCTCTCGATTTCCGAACAAGGCTTCGGCAAGCAGACGCAAGTCAAAAACTACCGCATGCAATCGCGCGGAGGCTTTGGCGTTATCAATATGAAAACGACCACCAAAACCGGAAAAGTTGTTGCAGTTTTTCCGGTTGAAGACGAATCGGAAGTGATGATTATCACTCAGCAAGCCAAGTTAATCAGACTCGACGCCAGCAAAATCCGCGAAACCGGACGCAGTGCCCAAGGCGTCACGTTAATTAAAACCGGCGATGATGATATTGTGACGAGCGCTTCGCTTTTGAGCGTTTCCGATAGCGAAGAAGTAGAGGCTGAAAGCTAAACAACTTTGTAACTTAAACAGAAGGAGCCGATTAATATTAATCGGCTCCTTCTGTTTATAGACATTCCCAGCGACCGTTGATAAACATTGCTGGAGCGCCTTGTCCGCCACCGCTGCATTGTGAATTGCGGCGGCAATCGGCGCAGAAGAGCATTGTGCCGTTGTTTGAATTGCGAGGCAGTTCATTGCTCCGAAATGTCGGCATTTGGACTTCACTGCCTAAAACCATCGGTCTTCCCTGCACCGAGCCGTTGGTTGACTGCCCGGTTGAGAACATTAATTTTCCACCGGTGAAGTTTGTCCGACCTCCGGTGGTTTGGCAGCCTAAAATGTGACCGTCGTAGCAGAAACGATCACCTGTCGAATAAACTTCAACGTCGTTATGAAGCCTGACGCTGCCCGCCATATACAAATTTCCGGTTGAAACCAGCATTCGGCGCGCTTTTATTTCTATCGGCTCGCCGAAAATGTTGTTGATCAGCGTGATTGGATACGACAAATTTCCGGCGCCCTGAAGCTCGCCGAAAACCAGTGCGCGAGTCATTCCTTCGCTTTGACTGCCGATAACCGTCAGATTTCCGTTCTCGATGATATGTATAAAATCACCGCCTTTTGTGCCCGCCCCCGTTCCGCCGGGAACCCCGGAAAAAGTCTCCGCTATGCTGACCATTCCGGCTCGATAAATATAAATTCCGTCGGCGCGCTGCGTCGCGGTTTTAGCAGGCGCTTGGAAAAAGCTGCCGTCTATCTTCCAATCAGTATTCCAAATATCAACCCAGATTCCGGCGTCTGTGTTGTAAAGAAAACGCGAATCGCGCACTTTTATAAAATCAAACTGCCAGGCGGACGTAGTTCCCCCGACTTGTAAAGCGTGCGCGTAAAATCCCCGATAGAATTTGTTGAATGTAACGCGCTCAATGAAAAAATCCTGACTCGTTAAACTAACGCCGAGAGCCTCAATGCCGTAAGTTTGATTCTGGCTGTGGGCGAAAAGCTCAACGTCGCGGATGGCAACTCGCTCGGTGCATTCGCCGATACGAAACAGGGCGGCGTTCGTCACGCCCGGCGCAAGCGATATGCGGGAAGGGCTGCGCTGAATTACATTGTTTATCGCTGCGCCCGTCAAAATCGAACCGACGCCTTCGATTGTGACGCCCGGCGGGAGCGTGATGCCTTTGTAATTTTGAACTTTGCCAACTGCGTAATCGCCTTCAGGAAAGCGCAAAGTTCCGCCGCCCCCGCGCGAAGCGATAAATGCCAGCGCCGAACGAATGGCAACAGTGTCGTCAGTTTGCCCGTCGCCTTTCGCACCGAAATCTCTTACGTTGTAAAAACCGGCGGTTGATTGATCGGGATTGGCAATCCAGTTGTAGGTGATTCGTCCGGCGTAACGGTCGCCTTGAAACGAGATTTGGTAGATTTTATCCTCGCCCGTGAAACACCATTTGTAATTGTTTTCATCGGCATTGACGGTTGCAGTCGTCGCTGAAACCGAGCGAACGGCGGGCGCTCCTGCGCAAGATGCGAGACGCATCGGAGTCGCCGGATTTAAATCTGTAATCGTGATTTGCGTTGCGGGCGGAACATAGCGCGTCGCGCAGCTAGAAACGCCTTGCGGGTTTGGTACTTCGATCGCGTCGAGAAAAATGTTATAGCCTTCAAAACGATTTACGCCCTGTTGCTGAATTTCCGACGCTTCGGCGAAAGTCGGTGCGTTCGATCCGGAGAAATTGATGATGATAAAAAGGCAAAAAACTATTGTCAGCAAAATTCTCATAATGTTTTCGGCGCTGAACATAAATCCCAAATTCGGTGAAGATAAAGCTCAAAAACGCTTTGTTTGAAATCTAAAACATAGTAACAAAAAAAAAGACCTGAATTTCAACCGGCTTTGAAATTCAGGTCTTTTCTAATGAGTAATCGTAGAAGCACGACGCATCGCGTCTCTGCATTTACATTTCGTTTCTACTCAAACAAAGGTTGGTTAACAATCGGCATATTCACGCCGAAATGTTCATAAGCGAGGCGCGTAACCATTCGCCCGCGCGGAGTGCGATTTAAAAATCCGGTTTGAATCAAATACGGCTCGATGATTTCTTCGATTGAATCTTTTTCCTCGTGAATCGAAGCCGAAATCGTTCCCAAACCGACGGGACCGCCGTCGAATTTTTCGATAATCGTGAGCAGGAGCTTTCGGTCAATTTCGTCCAAACCGTAAGTGTCAACTTCCATTCGATTGAGCGCATCCATCGCCACTTCTTCGGTGATTTTGCCTTCATAATCAACTTCGGCGTAATCGCGCACGCGGCGCAGCAGACGGTTAGCGATTCGCGGAGTTCCGCGCGCCCGCCGGGCGATCTCACGCGCGCCTTTTTCTTCGACTTCAACGTTTAAAATTCCGGCGGAACGCAAAATAATTGTTTGCAAATCCTCAATCGGATAAAAATCGAGGTGGAAAATAATCCCGAAACGCCCTCTGAGCGGAGCCGTAATCAAACCCGGTCGGGTCGTCGCGCCGACGAGCGTGAATTTCGGCAATTCGAGTTTTATTGAGCGAGCGGCGGTTCCCTGCCCGATCATAATGTCGAGGTTGTAATCTTCCATCGCCGGATACAAAACTTCTTCAATCGCCGGATTCATCCGGTGAATCTCGTCAATAAAAAGCACGTCGCCTTCCTGTAAGTTAGTGAGCAAAGCCGCCAGATCGCCCGACTTTTCAATCACCGGTCCGGCGGTCGAATGAAGCTGCGCGCCCATTTCATTGGCGACGATTTGCGACAGCGTTGTTTTACCAAGCCCCGGCGGACCTGTCAGCAAAACGTGGTCGAGAGCTTCACGCCTCATTTTTGCGGCTTTGAGAAAAACTCCGAGATTATCTTTAACCTTTCTCTGACCGATGTATTCGGCAAGGCGAGTCGGGCGAAGGCTAAGTTCGATATTAGCCTCGTCGTCCTGCTGAAAACGGTCGCGGTTGTCGTTTAATTCGTATTCGTTAGTCATTATTTTTTATTTCGATAAATTTCTTAAACTTCTTCTAAGGAGCGCCTGAACAGAAATTTCGCCGCCGTCGGTCATCGCGGTTTTCAAAGCTTTCTCGGCAACCGGTTTTGCGTACCCGAGACTGATTAAAGCTTCGAGAGCATCGTCATAAACAGTATCGAGCGAAGGTTTCGCGGCTTTGCCGTTTCCTGCGGCAATTGCTTCTTCGAGCGCGGGTGAAGAAATCTGTAAAATCTTGTCGCGCAATTCAATAACCAAACGCTCGGCGGTTTTTCGCCCGATGCCCGGAATCCCCGTTAGCCGCGCCAGATTATTGGTGCGAATCGCGCCCGCAATTTCATCGGCGCTCATTGCCGATAGCATCGCAATCGCTGATTTTGCGCCGATGCCGGAAACCGAAATCAAGAGCGTAAAAAGCTCGCGCTCGCGCCCGGATTTAAAACCGTAAAGCTGTAGCGCGTCTTCACGGACGTGCGTGTAAATCCGCAACGAAACATCTGATCCCGTTTCGCCAAGCTCGTAAGCGGTCGAAAGCGGAATCGTGACTTCATAACCGACGCCGCCGACATCAATCACGACGGATGTGGCTCCTTTTAACAATAATTTGCCTGATAAATGTGCAATCATTTTTTATTTTTGATGTGATTTATTTAGACAAGCTGCCACTAGTGTTTCACAAACGCAACTTGTTTCACAGATTAAATTATAACTCACCAGAGACTTTACAGCAACGCTCAAAAGGTTTAAAACATCATTTATCTATCTCCTTTTTTCACAAGCGGGCGGTTTCAAGCTATACTCTCTCAATAAAATAATATTTGAAATGAAGACGGAAAAGATTTCTGAACTAACCACCAATCGTTTGAGCGTTTACCTGCGCTGCTTAAACCAACTTGCAGCTGAAGGAATAAAAACCGTTTCCTCCGAAGCTCTAGCAAAAAAATTTCATCTCAATTCGGCTCAAATTCGCAAGGATTTGGCGTATTTCGGCGAATTCGGCGTTCGCGGCGTCGGCTATTACGTTGACGATTTACGGCAAACTTTAACGAAAATTCTTGGTTTGGACAAAGAGCATCGAGTCGGGATTATTGGTGCTGGACGGCTCGGTACAGCGTTGGCGGATTATTACGGTTTTAAACAATCGAATTTCAAAGTCATCGCGCTGTTCGATTCAAATCGAGAAAAAGTCGGGCAAAAGATCGGTCGCTCTGAATGTCCGATTTATGATTTTCAGGAATTTAAACACATCGCCCGAGAAAACGAAATTGATCTCGCTGTAATCGCGGTTCCTGCCGAAAAAGCGCAAACGGTTTTCGACGAAGTTGCCGAAGCCGGGGTCAAAGCTGTCTTAAATTTCGCGCCGACGCCGCTTCAACCGCACCCGAACGTAAAACTCAAAACCGTTGATCTGACAATCTCGCTTGAAGGCTTGTCGTATTTTTTATCGCAATCGGCAAACGGCGAGAAGAGTTCGAAAAAAGCGGCGAAAAAAACATCGAAATAATTTTCGCGCGGGCAGCCGTTTTTGGGGTAAAATGCAACAAAGGGTTGAGAAGGAGTTTTGCACGTCTTATGTTGATGAATTTTCTGAAAAGATTTTTACCGTTTTTTCTAACTTTTGCGTTGGGTTTGTTCATCGCCAGCTTCTTTGTTTCGATTGCTTTGCCGAAGGTAAATTATGAACGCCGCGGCTGGAAACGTCATTCGGAATACAGTTGCCCGAACCGTTACGAAAGAAACAATCTGCGTTATCAGCTTGAAAGCGTCCGCCGCGAAAACGAACGATTGCGCGATGAGATTCGCCTTAACCGCGAATTAGAGATTGACGCCATTCCGCTTCCGCCGGTTCCGCCACCGCCGCCGAGCAGAATTCGCTAACGGAAATACAAATTCACTGATTAAAAAGGCAAGACAGAAAAAGTCCTGCCTTTTCATTTTTGTTAGCAAAAAGGTTAGAATATCGGGCGAAGATGGACGAAAAAACCGCACGCCGCGAAATTATCCAAATCGGCAAACTTCTTTATGAGCGGAGCTATGTCGTTTCCTCTGATGGAAACATTAGCGCTCGATTAGACGACGGCAGAATTATTGCCACCCCAACGATGACTTCAAAAGGGCGAATGACTGAAGACTCGCTCGCGTTGACTGATTTGGAAGGCAATCCCCTCAATGACCGCAAAGCTTCGAGCGAATTAAAAATGCACCTCTTGATTTACCAGGAGCGCGACGACGTGCAGGCGGTCGTTCACGCGCATCCGCCGCACGGGACGGCTTTTGCCGTCGCCAATCTAGCGATCGACCAGCCGATTTTATCGGAAGTAATTTTGGCTCTCGGTTGCGTTCCGTTGACGGGTTACGGGACGCCCTCGACCGATGAATTGACAAGAGAAATGCAGCCTTTTGTTCGGCTTCACAACGCGCTTTTGATGGCAAATCATGGAGCAGTCGCTTACGGCGACAATTTGTGGCAGGCATTTGACCGTATGGAAACGCTCGAACATACGGCGAAAATTGCGATTCTCGCCAGAACATTGGGCGGCGCACGCGATTTGCCGGCGGACGCGATTGAAAAATTAATCAACGTGCGGGAAAAAGCCGGATATTTGCCCGAAACCGCGCGCTGTCAGGCTTGCGGTTATTTAAAGGAAAACGATATCGGATGCGCGTCCGAAACGAACGGGAATGGTGCGAAGATTGCGCTTTCGCGTGAAGAACTGATAGATTTACTTGCTCAAGCAGCGAGTTTGAAATAAAAAATTTAAGGCTTATAAATCAATCGAATGCTTGCGCGGATATCTGCTGATTTCGCAAAATGAAAATTCGTCATTCTTTACACAAAATACAACGAAAAATTTTGGTTTCAGAGCGAATACATCGGCGGAGAAATTTTAAAGCTTGAATCGCTCGATTGTGAGTTAAATGTTGATGAAATCTATCAGAGAATTATTTAAAAGGAGTATCGAAAGATAAATGCAAGAAGCATTGGGAATGGTTGAAACAAAAGGTTTGGTTGCAATGATCGAAGCGGCTGACGCGATGGTCAAAGCAGCGAATGTCGAATTAATCGGTTACGAAAAAATCGGCGCCGGTTTTGTCACGGCGATTGTTCGCGGCGATGTCGCGGCGGTTAAAGCGGCGACCGACGCTGGTGCGGCTGCGGCGCGCCGTGTCGGCGAATTGGTTTCGGTTCACGTTATTCCGCGCCCGCACGGAAGCGTTGACGATGCGCTTCCGATTGGCAGAAAGTAGCGGCGGCAGATGATTATTGCTCGAATTCTCGGCACGGTTGTTTCGACTCAAAAAGACGAGCGCCTAAATGGGAAAAAGTTATTAATCGTCAAACCGATTAACCTCGATGGCACAGACCAAAGCGGTTATGTAGTCGCGGTTGATACTGTTGGCGCGGGCTTTCACGAACGCGTTTTAGTCGTCGCCGGATCGTCGGCGCGTCTTGCTGAGGGCAATAAAGACACGCCCGTTGACGCGGCGATTGTCGGCGTGATTGATACGATTGACGCGACGCAAGTTTGATAACTTTTTCGCCGAAACGCCGTAACAAAATTTTATGAGCAGCTCGTCTTCAAATTTTCGCAACGCAATCATTTTCCTACGCTTCGCGGTTGCGGCAATTATTTTGATTCACGGCGTCGCTCGAATTCATCTCGGGATGGTTGACGATCTCGGCAGTTTTCTCGCTTCGAAAGGCTTTCCTTTCGGTTTTTATCTTGCTTGGGGAATTACGCTTTTTGAAATTGTCGGCAGTTTGGCGATGGCAGCCGGATTTTTCGTCGCACCAATTGCGCTTTTGTTTATGATCGAGCTGGCGATCGGCATTTATATGGTTCACTGGATTGTTGGCTGGTTTGTCGTCGGCGCGGGCAGAAATGGAATGGAATACAGCGTGTTGTTGATTTGCATTTTAGGAGCAATCGCTTACACGCATTTGGGAAAAATCAGGCGAAAGTAAATTTTATGCAGCTTGCGCGCGTCATCGGAACCGTCGTTTCGACAGTCAAAAACGAATCGCTTAACGGGCGCAAATTTTTGATTGTGCAGACTCTCGACGGTGAATTAAAGCCGAAAGGAAAACCGCAAATCGCGCTCGATTCGGTCGGCGCTGGCGTCGGCGAACTTGTTTTCTGGTGTCGCGGCAAAGAAGCCAGCTTTCCCTTCAAACGCGACAACACACCAACCGATTGCACGATTGTCGGAATTGTTGATTCGGACGCTCACGTTTATAAAAGAAAATGATTTTGGCGCGGGTTATCGGAAATGTTGTGGCGACGCAGAAAAATCAACGCTATGAAGGCGGGCGCGTGATGCTCTGTCAAAAACTTACGCCCGAACTTGTTGAAACCGAAGATACTTTGCTCGCGCTCGATTCTGTTGATGCGGGCGAAGGCGACATTGTTCTGGTCGTTCAGGAAGGCTGGAGCGCCTCGACAGCTTCGACGGGAAAAGCAGGAGCGGCGATTGATTCGGCGATTATCGGCGTGGTTGACTACGTTGATTTACACAAACCGGAATAAGTTTCAGCGAAATGAAAAACGAAACTCAAATTTTAGCAGCGAAACTGCTGGCACAGATTCTCACTTCCGACGAAAGCCAGTCGCAAAACTCTAATTCCGAAGATTTATCGAAAGTTTTATCGAAGCTCGACGATTTAAATTCCAGACTCGTCCAAATCGAAAATCGCCTCGAAGATAAGCCGCAAACTTCACAGACCGAAACTCCGAATTTCATCAAACCAGTCTTTCCGGTTTTCCTCCATGCGAGCAAAGAACGTTTTGCCTTTGCCGAGGACGCCGAACAAAAAGAAAAGGCTTGCCACTTTGAACCGGGCGGCAAGCCTTGCGATCATTGCGCGATGTGTAGCTCGCGCGGATTTTAAAAAACAGCTTATCTCGGCGCTGCCGGAGCGGTCGTATTATTGCGGCGCATTGAATTCGGATCACCAACGCTCGGTACATTTTGCGAACCCGGTGCGGCTTGGAAGTAAGGTTCTTCTTTAAATCCAAACAAACTCGCCGTTAAAACTCCCGGAAACTGTTTAATTCCAGTGTTGTAATCGGTAACAACCCGGTTGTAATCTTCACGGCGCGTGGCAATTCGGTTTTCGGTTCCCGCCAACTCCGTTTGCACATTCATAAACAACTGATTTGACTGCAATTGCGGATAATTCTCCTGTAAACTGAGCAACCGTCCGACCGTTCCGCCAAAACTGTTCGCAGCGTCAATTACTGCCTGTCGTTGTTCGGGCGTTTTCTGTTCGGGCGGTGCTGCCTGCGTGGCGTTTAAAAGCTGCGAGCGGGCTTGCGCGATTTGTCCGAAAACTTCCTGTTCCTGAACACCAGCCATCTGGGCGGTTTGCACCAGATTTGGAATTAAATCGGCGCGGCGCTGAAGCTGAGTTTCGATGTCAGCCCAGGATTTGCGGACGTTTTGCTGTTGAGCGGTAAATTGGTTGTAACCGCAACCGCTTAAACCAAATGAAGCAAGCAAAACCAAACTTAACAAAAATATTTTTTTCATTCTATTTCTCCTCATATTTCGTGAATAGTGAATCGTCAATCGTGAATCGTCGGTATTTTCAAAAGCCTTTCACGATTCACGGTTCACGATTTACGAATTACGATTCGTTTTTTATTTTATCAACAAAATCAATCACACGCTCGATTTGTTCGAGATAAGCGGCAAACAATTCGTGCGCTTCCGTTTCATTTAAATTCCCCCCGCCGCGTTCCCGCAAAGCAAAAATCTTTGAAAAAGGCGCGGCGTCAATTCCCAATTTTTGCGTCGTCATCCGTACAACGTCCGGTTTCGTCACCGGAGGATCGAATCCCTGCAACAGCAAAACCGCCCGGAACAAAACGGCGAAACTGCCCAAGCTGTCGCTCATCAAGTCGTGCAATTTTTCAACCGACACCGAAGCCGGAATATACAAACGGCGAAGCTGCAAGAGCTTGCTGCGCAATTCGTACTCGGTTTGATGCCGCAGATTCGCGTCGGAAATCTTCAAACCTTCGAGCGTGTCTGAGCCATACAAAACCAATCTCGCCTTTTCCATTTGATGAAATTCAATCGGAAAAACGTCCGCCGCATCGCTAAGTTCCTTAACGGTAAAATAAGTCGGCAGCGGATGACCAAGCCGTTTCCACTCGCGCAGAGCCGGCTGCGCGTTGCGCAAATCTCGCGGCGTAATTTGTTTTAAAGCAACCAGCAAATTGTAATCCGATTTGTAAGGCGTAAACTCTCCGGTTGCCGCTGAACCGTACAAAACAACCGACGCCAAATTGTCGCCGTGCGCCGCCCTCAAATCCTCAATAAAACCGTTAAATTGCTCTTTCATTTGTTCGTTTTACCAATCTCCGCCGGCACCGCCTCCGCCGAAATCGCCTCCGCCACCGAAACCGCCCCAGCCACCGCCGTCACCGCCGCCCGAGCCTCCGAAACCGCCGCTGCTCCAACCGCCGCCACCGCCGCGCGTCAGATTTGAGAGCATCATTCCCCACAGCAAACCGCTTAACAAACCGCCGCCACCTCCGCCCCTTCCGCCTCTGCCGCGACCCGAAAACATTGAAAACAAAAACAAGAGCGCGATGGCAATGCAGCAAATCGTGCCAAAAGATAAACCGCCTACGGCTCCGCGCGTTCGATTCGTCGGTCTTTGGGCGCGGGGCGTGCGTTGAGGGGCAATCTGTCCCACGACAGACGAAGGATCAAAACCACGGCTTTGGGCGATGTTTGTGATGTAGGCGTTAATTGTGTCTTCGATTCCCTTGCCGTAATTTCCCTGTCGAAACGCGGGAACCAGATTTTCGCGTTGAATTTGCCCAGCTTCGCCATCCGTCAAATCGCCTTCGAGATCGCGGCTGATTTGGGTGAAATATTTGCGGTCATCTATCGCCGCCAGAAAAAGCAGTCCGGGATTGTCGCCTTCGACATCAGCTCCGATTCTCCAACCGCGCGCGACCGCCAAGGAATAATCGAAAATATCGCGTCCTTCCGTCGTGGGAACGGTGACGACTGCCATTTCGATTTTGGGATTTGTGATTTGCGTCAAACGGATGAGCCGTTCATTGATTCGCTGCTCGGTAGCATCGTCAATCGCGTTGGCGTAATCATTTACCGGAGCGGTCGGCGCAGGGAGCGGTGATTCGGTTTTCGGAACTTGCGCGAAAACGAAAACACATGCCGCTATCAGCAGCCACACCAAACCCAACCCGGTACGAAAAAAAGTTTGAATCATTCTTGTCAGATAAACGAATGATAGCAATTCTGCGTTCCAACGAAAAGACCTTTATTTATTTTTTAGATTTCGACCAGCCGATGAAGCATGTAATGAAGAACGAAAAAGAGGACGACTCCCGCGAAAACAAACAGCGAAATCAGCCGATTGCTCTCGCCATGATGATAAAGCTCCGGGATTAATTCGCTTGCCGCGACGTAAAGCGCGACGCCCGCTGAAAAGGGCAAAACGTAAGCGACCGAAACGGTGGCTTGGTTTTTGACGAGCACAAAAACAGCGATTCCGAGTAGCGTGACCAAACCGAGTATGGCGCACACGCCAATCGCTTTTTTAACTGTTTCTCCGGCGGCTAAAACAAGCGAAACGGCAGTGAAACCTTCGGGCAATTTGTGGAGAAAAACGGCGAGAAAAACCAAGACGCCCGCGCTGAAGTTAACCGATAACGCGGAAGCCAGCGCGAGACCGTCGAAAAACGAGTGAAACAGCAAACCACCGATTGCAGCGTAGGCTTTGCGCGGCGCGATAACGGCTTTTGAATGCGATTCGAGATGAAGATGCGGAATCAGCGTCTGCTCGAAAAAGTTAATCAGCAAATAACCGCCGAGCAAGAGCAGCATCGGCGGCATCAACATCTCGCTTTTTTCCTGTGCGGCATTTCCGGCGAGCCATAAATCTGCGGTACGCGGGACGATTTCAATAAAAATTACTGCCAGCAGAAATCCCGCGCCCGCCGCGACTAAAGATTTTAACAACAGCTCGCTGCGACGAAGAACTCCGCCCGCAGGCAGAATTAATAAACCGCCCGCCAGATTGGCAAATGCAGCAAACAGTCCCAAAAACAGCAGGCTCGTAGTCTCAAATGACATCTAACCGAATAAAAACCGACTTTTTACAAATTATTTTTTAAAACCGCACATCGAACTATACATTACCGAATCGGATTTCAAAAACAGCGGAGGTGCTTAAGCATTTCGGGTCATTTTCGGAACCGAGTGCTTAAACGGCGAGCCTTTTTGAACGGCAAAATTTTCTTTCCTTTTTTGCTTGACAGACGCCCGAAAGCCACGTAGTATGCGTTCAGGGTGGAACAAAATGGTCTAAAGTGGCTGCCAAGAATTACAAAACCACGTCAAACGAACTTCCACCAAAATGCTTAAACACCCTGAAAATTTTAAGCACTCTTCCCAAAGGCGGTTCTAAAAGATTGGCGAGAATTGAAATTCTATGCTGCGCGGAAACTATACGGCAACGATTGACGAAAAGGGGCGGCTCAAGATACCCGCTTTTTTTCGCCGCAGCATAGAAGAAAAATACGGTTCGGAAGTTTACGTGACGAGCCTGACGGGCGAAAGCGTCTGGATTTACCCGCTTCCCGAATGGCAAAGCATCGAGCAAAGATTGGCGATTCTGCCTTCGACCGACCGCGCCAAACGAGCTTATCTCGACCGTACAAGTTATTACGGGCAGCAATCGCAAATTGATAATCAAGGCAGAGTTCTGATTCATTCGCTCTTGAGAAAATCCGCCGAATTATTGGGCGAGGTCGTCGTTCTCGGATATTTGAGCTATCTCGAAGTTTGGGAAAGTGAGCGTTTTCAAATGCGCTTGCTCGCAAATCCTTTTACGGAAGAAGACGAAGTGGCGCTTTCGCGTCTGGGAATTTAAACAATGGCGAGACGGAAAAAAGTTTCGCAGCGATCTTTGAAAACGAATGAAAGCGCATTTACGGCGTCGGAATTGCACACACCGGTTTTGCTCGACGAAGTTCTCCGCTTTTTGCAGCCGGAAACAGGGCTTTTCATTGACTGTACGCTTGGAATGGGGGGTCACACTGAAGCGATTTTAAATACCTCTGCTGAAACAAAAGTCATCGCTTTTGATCGCGACCGCGAAGCGATTGAAAAAGCCTCCGCGCGGCTCACTGAATTCGGCGAGCGTTTCAGGGCGATTCACGCTGATTTCCGCCAGATTAAAGAATTTGTCGAAGCGGAAACGGCAAGCGGAGTTTTGGCTGATTTGGGCGTTTCGTCATGGCAGCTCGATTCTGTTGAGCGCGGTTTTAGTTTCCGCGCCGACGCACCGCTTGATATGAGGATGAATTCCGGTTCTGAAGAACCGACGGCGGCTGAATTGCTGGAAACTTTAAGCGAGGAGGAAATCGCCGATATAATTTATCAATATGGTGAGGAAAGATTTTCTCGCCGTATCGCCCGCAGAATTGTAGAGCGCCGCGAGCGCGGTGAAAAGATTGAAACAACGGCGCAGCTTGCCGAATTGATTGAAAGAGCAATTCCGCGAGCCAAGCAGGAAAAAATTCATCCGGCGACGCGGACTTTTCAAGCATTGCGGATTGCGGTTAATCGAGAGCTTGAAAATTTGGACGAGTTTATTTCGAACGCGATTGATATTTTACAGCCTGACGGACGATTTGCCGTTATCAGCTTTCATTCGCTCGAAGACAGAATTGTCAAACAGACTTTTCGCCGTCTTTCGGGTCGCTGCGAATGCCCGCCCCGTCTTCCGGTTTGTCAATGCGGCGCGGTGAAAAGAATAGAAATTTTAACAGCTCGTCCGGTGATGGGGGGCGAAAAAGAGATTGAAGAAAATCCACGGGCGCGGAGCGCAAAATTAAGAGTTTGCAGGAAATTAGCGAAAGAAGAAATTTGAATATTGCCAGTTTGAAAAAGACGCAAATGAACGACGATTCAACACTTAAAATTAAAAACAAGATTCGTCACGAACACGATAATCGCAGCCTTTCGCGATGCGTTTTCGGCGTGCTTGCTGGTATTTTAATCGCCGCCGGTTTTGCGTTTGCCGCGCAGCAGCATTTTACTGCTGTCGAACAAAGCATTCGCAACGTCCAGATGCAAAAGGAGCGTGAGCGTTTAAAAAAGGAGCAAAAACGACTTATTTACGAACGCGAAATGGCAGCTTCACCGGCTCAACTGGAAATCCGCGCCCGCAAAATCGGATTGCAAAACATCAGCGTCGAACAGCTTAATCGTCTCGGCGAAAACGTGTTGGAATCAAGCGAAAACGAGCAGACAAATCTAAGCCGACAAATAACGGAAAAAACCCAGACCGCTTTTGCTAAAACCCAAAAACCGAAAACAAATTAAAAGAGCAAGATGCCACAACCACAAATAAGACGCCCAACCGGAAAAAAAGGCAAAGCTGCCGCAAAGACAAATCTGAAGCGGTTTGGCTTGGTAGTCGCGCTTTTTGTGTTTTGGGGTGCGGCAATCGGCGCGCGCTTGGTTTACCTGCAAACCGCGCAACATCAATTTTTTCTCGCAAAAGCGGTCGAACAGCGTCAGCGTGAGCGAAAAACGAAACCCTTGCGCGGCTCAATCTTAGACCGCGAAGGGCGAGAGCTTGCCATCACGCTCGAAGTCGAATCATTGTGGATTGATCCGACCGAAATCGAAAATGCTGAAGCTGTCAGCTTTCGCCTAGCTCATTTAATCGGGGAAAAACCGAAAACTCTGCTTTCAACAATTAACGACGCAAAACAGGCAAATCGCCGTTTTATGTGGTTGGCGCGCGAACTTGACAAAGAAGCGGCACAGAAAATCCGCGAAGCGGACGTTCCCGCGCTGCGCTGGCAAAAAGAGCAAAAGCGTTTTTATCCGCACGGGAAATTGGCGGCGCAGGTCGTAGGTTTTGCGAGCCGCGATGATGTCGGGCAGGCGGGAATCGAAATGACGCAGGACAAGATTTTGCGCGGCGAGCCGAACGAGATTTTGGAAGAACTTGACGGCAAAAGGCGCGTTCTTGAAGCTACAGAGCTAAATGCCGGAAAAACTCCGCGCAACATCGCTTTAACGCTCGACTACGCAATTCAATACCGCGTCGAGCAAGCTCTTGCCGCAGGCGTTCAGGCAGCGCGCGCGAAAGGGGGCACGGCGGTTGTTTTAAATCCGAAAAACGGCGAGATTCTGGCGATGGCGAGCGCACCAACATTTGACCCGAACGCGCCCGGAGAAGTTTCGCCCGAGCTTCTGCAAAACCGCGCCGTGCAAACCGTTTTCGAGCCTGGTTCAACGTTTAAGCTCATCACTTACGCGGCAGCTTTGGAATCAGGCGCAGCAAGTCTATCTGACACAATCAACGCAAGCGCCGGATATATCAAAATTGGCGAGCGCCGAATATCCGATTCACACGCAGTTTCAAAACCGCTCTCATTAAACGAAGCGTTTGCCCGTTCATCAAACGTCGCCGCTGTGACAATCGGGCAAAAAATCGGAAAAGAGCGTTTTCACGAATTCGTTAAGCGTTTCGGTTACGGCTCGCAAACCGGCGTTGAGTTGCCAGCCGAAACTCGGGGCAGAGTTTATTCGCCGGAAAAATGGACTGCCGATTCGGTCGCTTCTGTTTCAATCGGCTACGAAATCAGCGTCACAAGCCTGCAATCGGCGGCGGCTTATGCGGCTATCGCCAACGATGGCGTGCGCGTTCAGCCGCATTTAATCAAAGAAATCCGTGAAGAAAACGGAGACGTAGTTTATCAGGCAAAACCGGAATCGCTCCGCGTCGTCAGTGCCGAAACAGCCGACGCAATGCGGCAAATGCTTAAAACCGTGACCGAAGAGGGCACCGGAAAAAAAGCGCAGATCGAAGGCTACTCTTCCGCCGGAAAGACCGGAACAGCGCGAAAATACGATCCTGAAAAACGCCGTTATGCTTCGGGAAAATACGTCGGCAGCTTTGTCGGCTTTGCGCCCGCCGATAATCCGGCTGTGGTCATTGCCGTTATGGTTGACGAGCCTTCCGGTTCTTATTACGGCGGCGAAGTAGCGGCTCCGATTTTTCGCGATATTGCCGAACAGGTTTTACCGGAATTAAACATTGCGCCCGCTTTTGGCGATGACATTTTGCTCGCCAAAAGCGGGCGACCGGAACTTAACCCCGAAAAGATTTCTCTTCCCTTAAAAGTTGAAAATAATGCAGACGATAAATCAATTGACGCCAAGCAAACACACGAAAAATCGTCGGCTGTCGGCAATCAAAAAACGAGCGAGAAAACTACGCCGAAAAATGAAACCGCCGATAAAAACGAAAAGGTAAAAATCGAGAAAGCGGTTAAGACAGAAAAACCACAGCCAAACGAACCGCGACCGCGCATCGTTGAAGAGAAAACAGCGGCAAAACCGAAAACGCAAACCGCGACGCAAAATAAAGCTAAAAACGAAACCGCTCCGAAAAAGGCGGCAAGCGAAAAACCGAAGAAAACTTGAATTTAGAGCAAATCGCCAATTTGATGAACGCTGATACAAGGCTGCTCTCCACCGAATTTTTCGGGCGGAAAGCGACGGGTTTCTCGATTGATTCGCGCGCGGTTCAAGCGGGCGAATTGTTTTTTGCTCTCGCGCAGCCCGATTACGCCAACAACGGTTTTAACGGCGAGTTTGGCGACAGCCACGATTTCGTCCCCGACGCTTTCTCGCACAGAGCAATCGCGGCGGTAGTGCGCAGCGACAAGCTCGAACGATTGCAAGATTTTCGCGGTCGCTTGTTGGTCGTCGAAGACGGAATTGCGACTTTGCAGCGTCTTGCGGCTGGCGTTTATCGAATATGGAATAAACCAGTAGTCGGAATTACGGGGAGCGCCGGCAAAACCACGGCGAAAGAATTGACGGCGGCTGTTCTCGAAGCAAACGGCTGGCGCGTTTTGCGGAACGAGAAGAATTACAACAACGGGCTCGGTCATCCGCTGACTGTTTTGCGGCTCATCACCGAAGGCGATTTCGATGCGGCGGTGCTGGAAATGGGAATGAGCACGCCAATGAATGAAATCGAGCGTTTGTGCCGCATCACGCCGCCGGATGTCGGAATCGAGTTAAACGTTTTGCCCGTTCACCTCGAACACCTCGGCACAATTGAGCGAATTGCACAGGCTAAAGCCGAGCTTGTCGAAAATATGAAATCAAGTGGCGTCGCCGTTTTAAATGCTGACGACCGGCGCGTTTTAGAGATGCGCGAGCTATCGAGCGGCAATCGCGTTTTGACTTTTGGGATCATCAATCCCGCGGACGTGACGGCAACAGAAATTCGCCCAATTCGGTTCGGCGAGACTCGTTTTGTCTTAAACACTCCTTCGGGCGCGTCCGCGGTAAATTTTAAATTAAACGGCATTCACAATGTTATGAACGCTCTGGCGGCAGCCGCTGCCGGCGTTTGTTTTGATATTTCACCGGAGAAAATCGCGGCAGCGCTCGGCAAGGTCAAGCCGCCGCCAATGCGCGGCGAAGTTCTGCGTTTTAAAGCCGGTTTTGAGGTCGTCAACGATTCTTACAACTCGAACCCTGACGCATTGCTCTCGATGGTTGAGACAATCATTGCAAACGGCACTGAGGCGCAGAGAAAAGTCATTATCGCTGGAGAAATGCTTGAGCTCGGCGAAAGAGCCGCGGAAATTCATTTTGAGACGGGCAGAAAAATCGCCGCGCTTGGCGCTGACGCCGTTTTCGGCGTACGCGGACTGGCAAGCGATTTGATTGCAGGAGCGAGCCAAGCGGGAATAAAAAACACGAGATTTTTTTCCGATTCCGATGAAGCGGCGGAAAGTCTTTTAAATGAAATAAAAAGGGGCGATTTGGTTTTGGTCAAAGGTTCGCGCGGAGTCAGAACAGAGAAAATTGTCCACAAATTATTAGAAAATTTTGAGACTGAGAACGATTGACCGAACGGTTACAGATTGGGAAGATAGGCTTTTGCATTTTTAACAAAAATTTAATTTGCGAGTTTAATGCTCTATCACCTTCTTTACGAATTGATTTTTCTGGGCGCAGGCGAAGTAGCGCGGCAATCGGCTTTTGTCAAATTGCTCAATGTTTTTCAATACGTTACGTTTCGCACGGCTTATTCGACGATCACATCGCTGCTGCTCGTTTTGTTCTTTGGCAAACCGGTAATTAATTATCTCCGGCGTTTAAAATTCGGGCAGGAAATCCGCGAAGAAGGTCCGGCTTCGCACCAGGAGAAAAAAGGGACACCGACGATGGGCGGCGTTTTGATTCTGGCTGCGGTCATAATTTCGACTCTGCTCTGGGCGCGGCTCGACAAGCTTTATGTTTGGCTGGCGATTCTTGCGACTCTGATTTTCGGGCTGATCGGCTACGCAGACGATTACATAAAAATCGTCAAAAAGCGCAGTCTCGGTCTCACGGGCAAACAAAAGCTCGCCGGACAATTGGTCGCGGCATTGATCGTTTGGGGCGCGCTTTATCTTTCGGGTGATTATAGCTGGAATATCGCGATTCCGTTTTTTAAAGAAACCGCCTCGCCGTATTACACGGCGATTCCGCCGATTCTTTATCTCGGATTTATCATTTTTATTCTGCTCGGCGCTTCGAATGCGGTAAATCTGACGGACGGCTTGGATGGTTTGGCGACAAGCGTCACGTTTATCGCCATGGCGGCGTTAACCGCGCTGACTTATGTGGCGAGCGACAAACGCTGGGCTGATTATCTGGATTTGACGCATCGCCCGGAAGCCGCCGAATTAACGGTTTTTTGCGGGGCAATGGTCGGCGCGAGTCTCGGTTTTTTGTGGTACAACGCTCCTCCGGCGGAAGTTTTTATGGGCGATGTCGGCAGCTTAGCAATTGGCGGCGCAATCGGAACGGTGGCGATTTTGACAAAAAACGAATTGATGCTGCCGCTGGTCGGTGGAATTTTCGTTGTCGAAGCATTGTCGGTGATGCTTCAGGTTTCGGTCTTCAAATTTACGAAATGGAGCAGCGGTTCCGGCAAGCGTGTTTTTCGAATGTCGCCGCTGCATCACCATTTTGAAATTTCGGGATGGAAAGAATCGAAAGTCGTTTTTCGATTCGTGATCGTGGCGATTTTATTCGCTCTTTTAAGTCTTTCGACTCTCAAACTTCGTTAGATGGAACTTTCAGGCAAAAAAACTATGGTTCTCGGAGCTGGCAAATCGGGCGTGGCTTGCGCGCGATTTTTGCGCGAGCGCGCCGCTGTCGTCGCGCTGCATGACCGGAAACCGATTGTCGAATGGACTGAAGAAGCCAGAAGTTTGAAAGAGCTAAATGTCGGTTTGATAGATGGGCAGATTCCGTCCTGGCTGCTCGACCAAATCGAATTGGTCGTGATTTCGCCCGGCGTTCCGACCAACACGATTCCAGCGCGTTATGTTGACCGCAAAGACGGCGAAGTGATCGGAGAAGTCGAGCTTGCTTACAGATTTTTGAAAGGCAGAATTGTCGGAATTACCGGCAGCAACGGCAAAACGACGACCACGACGCTCATTTACGAATTATTGAAAAATTCGGGAATTGAAACGCAAATCGGCGGCAACATAGGAACGCCGCTGCTTTCGCTGACAGAAACGGCAACTGTTTCCGGCTGGACGGTTGCGGAATTATCGAGTTTTCAGCTTGAAACGATCAAACAATTTCGCCCGCACGTCGGGATTTGTTTGAACGTCACGCCGAATCATCTCGACCGTTACGATTCGTTTCTGGATTACGCCGCGGCGAAACATCGTCTGTTTATGAATCAAACTGCGGACGACGTGGCAATTTTAAATGCCGATGACGAAATCACAAGAAGCTGGGCGACGAATTTAAAAGCAAACGTCGTTTTGTTTTCAATTGAAAAAGAATTGGAAGAAGGCTTGTTTTTGCGGGGACGCGAGCTGGTTTGCCGGGCAAACGGTGCGGAAAAAGTTTTAACTACCCGCGACGAAATGAGCTTGCGCGGGCTGCATAATGCGGCGAATGTTTTGGCGGCATTGGCGGCTGGTTTGGCGTGCGGAGCTTCGCCCGACTCAATGCGCGAGACTGTGCGGACTTTTAAAGCCGTCGAACACCGGCTCGAATTCGTCGCCGAAGTTGAAGGCGTGAAATTTTATAACGACTCGAAAGCGACGAGCGTTGACGCCACGCAGAAAGCGCTCGAAGCTCTGGCGGACGAACCGGGCAAAATCGTTTTAATTTTAGGCGGGCGCGGCAAAAACGCGCCGTATCATCCGCTCGCGGAACTGATTAAAAAAAAGGCGCGGAAACTGATCTTAATCGGCGAGGATGCCGACAACATTGAAAATCAGCTAAAAATTCATGCCAAAATTGATCGCGCGGATTCGATGCAAGGTGCGGTGGGAAAAGGCTTTGCAGCAGCGGAAACCGGCGACGTTGTTCTGCTTGCACCGGCATGCGCGAGTTTTGACATGTTCAATTCATTCGAGCAAAGGGGAACAATTTTTAAGGAAGCGGTTTTGGGATTAGCAAAAATCCAAAATCCAAAATCCAAAATCCAAAATGGCTAAACGGCTTCAAATTGACTGGCTTTTATTCTCGGCTGTTGCGACGCTCGCCGTTTTCGGCGTGGTAATGGTTTATTCGGCGTCGGCGATGCTGGCTCTGAAAGAAACAGGTGGAGCGAATCAATATGTTTATGCCGTCAAGCAGGGAATTTTCACGATTTTGGGTTTGGGGTTGATGTTGGCGGCGACAAGGTTTGATTACCGCTGGCTGCGGCAAAGCTGGTTTGTTTATTCAATTGTTCTTCTTGCAATCGTTCTGCTCGCGGCGGTTTTCGCGTTTCCGCCGGTCAACGGAGCGCGCCGGTGGATAAAATTTGCCGGAATGTCGTTTCAGCCATCCGAATTTGCCAAGCTCGCGCTGACGCTTTTTCTCGCGTTTTTCTTTGGCAAAGGCGAGCGGGAAATGTCGGATGTAAAACGCACTCTGCTTCCGTGCGGCGTGGTTTCGGCTGTTTTGCTCGGATTGGTTTTCTTTGAGCCTGATCTGGGAACGACGATGGTGATGGCGGCGATCTTCGCGGCTGTTTATTTTGCCGCAGGCGCCGATTGGCGGCATTTTGCAATTGTCGGCGCGACTTTCGTCGTTGGAGTTTTGGGCGCGCTCGTTCTTGTGCCGTGGCGAATGAAACGACTTTTCGCTTTTATTGATCCCTGGGCTGATGCCGAAGGCGCGGGTTATCAGCTCATTCAATCGCTGATGGCGGTCGGTTCCGGCGGCATTTGGGGCGCAGGTTTTGCGCAGGGACAGCAAAAAATTCACTATCTGCCTTACGCGCATTCGGATTTTATTTTCGCAATCGTCGGCGAAGAATTAGGGATGGTCGGCGCTTTGCTTGTTTTGACAGGTTTCGTCATAGTTTTGTGGCGCGGCGCGCGGGCGGCGTTTGCGGCACCCGACAGATTCGGCAAGCTTTTGGCAATCGGGATCACGACCGGAATTGTCGTTCAGGCGTTTTTTAATATGAGCGTAGTCATCGGGTTGCTGCCGACCAAAGGCATTCCCTTGCCTTTGATTTCATACGGCGGCACTTCGATTTTGATAACGCTCGTTTCCTGCGGTTTATTGCTCAACATTTCGCAATATGCGGGAACGGTTTCGGACGAGTGATGAAAGTGTTGATCGCGGCTGGAGGAACAGGCGGACATATTTATCCGGGCATTGCGGTGGCGAACGAGATTATGCGCCGCGATGCCAAATCGGAAGTTCGTTTTGTCGGAACCGCGCGGGGTTTGGAGACGAAATTAGTTCCCGACTCGGGTTACAAGCTCGAATTGATTGAAAGCGCCGGAATCAAAAACGTCGGTTTTACCGGGATGATTCGCGGTTTGATGCTGATTCCGAAAAGTTTTTTTACGGCTCGCTCTTTGATTAAAAATTTTCAGCCCGATGTCGTTATCGGCGCAGGCGGTTATGTGACGGGAGCGGTTTTACTGGCGGCGAGTTTCCTAAAAATTCCGACGCTCGTGATGGAATCGAATGCGCTTCCGGGATTTACGAATCGTCAGCTTGCGAGATTTGTTGACAAAGCCGCCGTGACGTTTGAAGAAGCAGCGAAATTCTTTCCCGGCAAGGCGGTCGTGACCGGAAATCCTGTCCGCAGAGAGTTCTTTGACATTCCGCCCAAGGCTAGAGACAATCGGAGTTTTTCTCTGCTCGCCTTTGGCGGCTCACAGGGAGCGCGGGCAATCAATCAGGCTTTAACGGCGGCTTTGCCGGAGCTTGAGAATTATAAAAATCGGCTCAAAATCACTCACCAGACCGGCGAGCATGATTTTGAAACCGTCAAAGAAGGTTACGAAAAAGCGGGTTGGACGCAAGCGAACGTGACGAAATATATCAAAGATATGAATCGCCATTTCGCCGAAAGCGATTTTGTTATTTCACGCGCCGGAGCAACGACTTGCGCGGAATTGGCGGCGGCGGGAAAAGCCGCGATTATGATTCCGCTGCCGACCGCTGCTGACGATCATCAGCGGAAAAACGCCGAAGCGATGCAAACGGCGGGTGCGGCGCGAATGATTTTGCAAAAGGATTTAAACGGTGAAACGCTGGCAAAAGAGATTAAGAGTCTGATTGAAGCGCCGGAACGAATTACGGCGATGGAACAAGCGGCGAAAAAGCTTGTCAAAGGCGATGCCGCCGCGACGATGGTTGATTTGATTGAAGAATTGGTGAGAAAGAAACGAGCAGTAAATGTTTAGACATGTAAAACAAGTTCATTTTGTAGGAATCGGCGGAATCGGAATGTCCGGCATCGCGGAAGTTTTGTGCAATCTCGAATTTCGCGTAACCGGATCGGATGCAAAGAAATCGAAAAATACAACGCGGCTGGAAAAATTGGGCGCAAAGGTTTTTGAAGGTCACGCGGCGGAAAACGTCGGCGAGGCGCACGTTGTTGTACGCTCAACGGCGATTCGTGACGACAATCCCGAAATCATCGAAGCACGACGCCGCTCGATTCCCGTGATTCCGCGCGCTGAAATGCTAGCGGAATTGATGAGCTTGAAACCGTATCGAATCGCTGTCGCCGGTTCACACGGGAAAACCACTACGACTTCGATGGTGGCAACCGTTTTGGGACACGCAGGGCTTGATCCTACGGCAATTGTCGGCGGTGTGGTCGGGGCTTTTGGTTCAAACGCTCGATTGGGGAAAAGCGATTGGATGGTGACCGAAGCTGACGAGAGCGACCGTTCATTTTTGATATTAAACCCGACGATTGCGATTGTGACCAATATTGACCGCGAGCATATGGATTACTACACCGATATGCTCGATGTTTTGGGCTGTTTTCGCGATTACGTCAACAAAGTTCCGTTCTACGGCGCGGCGGTTCTCTGCCTCGACGACCCGAACGTGCAGGCGATTATTCCGAGCGTCAAACGCCGCCGAATTACTTACGGTCTTTCGGCGCAGGCTGATGTTTCGGCGCATTACATCAAATTTGACAACAGTTTCGGCTCTTCTTTTGAAGTTTGGAAAGGAACGGAAGTTTTGGGCGAAATCAATTTGCCCGTTCCCGGCAGACACAATATTTACAACGCGCTCGCGGCAATTGCGGTCGGGCTTGAACTTGATGTTCCGTTTGAAAAAATTGCTGCGGGCTTGCGTGATTTTTCAAACGCCGACCGACGTTTTCAATTCAAAGGCGAAGTGAACGGAATTACTGTTGTTGACGATTACGGTCATCATCCGACTGAAGTTCAAGCGACGCTCGCGGCGGCGAAAACGGGTTCTGGTTTGCGCCGAACGGTGGTTTTGTTTCAGCCGCATCGCTATACCAGAACGCATGATCTAATGGAAGATTTCGCGCGCTCATTCAATAACGCGGACGTGCTTTTCTTGACTGATATTTATCCAGCTTCAGAAGAGCCGATCGAAGGCGTTACGGCGGAAGTTTTGTGCGACAAAATCCGACAGTTCGGACATAAAAATGTGCATTACGTCGGCGCTCTGGACGGCGCGGCGGAAAGAGTCGTCGCCGAATTGCAGCCCAGCGATTTGTGCATTACGCTCGGCGCGGGCAGCGTCTCGCGCGCCAGCGAACAGATTTTGGAGGTTTTGAAAACCCGTTAATTTCAATTTTGAAGTTTCTAGTTTGAGATTTGAGTTCGAGAAAATGGCAACGAAAACAGCAACCAAATCAACCGCCGCAACCAAGCGCACAGCTTCGAAAAAGCCCGTCGCGCGCAAACGGGTGCAAGCTCCGGCGCCTTTTTCGACCGGGCGTTTTTTGCGCGAAAACGCGCGGGTGTTGTTGACCGTCTTTTCTGCTGTAATTCTCGGAGTCACGCTTTTTATCGGTTATCGGGCGGCGACGGCGAGCGAGTTTTTTCAAACAAAACGCATTGACATCGAAGGGGCGCAAAGGACTTCGGTTCCCGCGATTGAAACGATTGCCGAGCGGTTGACCGAAAAAACCGGAATTTGGAACGCGGATTTGGATTTGATTCGGCAGGAAATTGAAAAACTTACCTGGGTAAAAACCGCGATTGTCTCGCGCGTTTTGCCGGACGGTTTGCGCGTTCGTGTGGTGGAAAGGAAACCGATTGCCGTTATCCACACCGAAAACGGAAAACCGATTTGGGTTGACGAAGAAGCAAAAATGCTTGGCGCGGTTTTGTCCTCGGAAAAAGCTCCACCGTTTGCTCTCGTCGGCTGGAATGAAAGCGACAGCGATGCGGCGCGGAAGAATAATAGAGAGCGTTTGAGTCTGTATCTCAAGCTGATTGACGAATTTCAAGCGGCTGAAATTGCCAACCGAATTGCGGCTGTTGATTTGTCGGATTTGCAGGACACGGGAGCTTTAATTCAGAAGGGCAATTCGCAAATTACCGTTCAAATCGGACGCGAAGATCATATTGCGCGTTTAAAGCTCGCTTTCGACGTTTTGGACAAAATGCCGGATGAGCAGGCACAGGAAATTGAAAAAATTATTGCCAACGGCTCGCGAATGAGCATTGTTCCCCGAAAGACGGTGATCGCTACCGAACGCACGCGGAGTCAGGCTAGCGACAAACAAAAGCGGGAATCACGTTAAAGCAAAAAAGAGTTGTTTTTTATTGTTCGGAAGATATGACACAAAACCCAACATTTGCAGTCGGACTGGATATTGGCACGAACCGCGTTAGATGCGTCATCGGCGAAGTCGGCGAATACGCGCAGATGGATATTGTCGGCATCGGGCAGGCTGAATCGAAAGGCTTGCGGCGCGGCGTTGTGGTTAATACCGAAGCGACGGTTGATTCGATTCGGCGCGCGGTTGAGGACGCCGAACGAATGAGCGGCTTGGAAGCGCAAATCGTCACTATTAACGTCTCCGGCGAGCATCTGCAAGGCAGAAACAGCACCGGGTTGGCGATTATCGCAGGGCGTGAACGCGAGATCGGCGAGGACGACGTTGAGCGGGCTTTGGAATCGGCTTCTGCGGTTCAGCTTCCGTCCGGTTGGGAAATTGTTGATCGTCTGCCGCAGGAATTTGTCGTTGATGGGCAGGACGGGATTACAAATCCGGTCGGAATGAGCGGGACTCGTCTCGAAAGTCGCGTGCATCTCGTCATCGGTCCCGGAGCGGGGCGGCAAAATTCGGTTAAAGCCGTCAATCGGGGAGGTTTAAAAGTCGAGTATATGATGCTCGAACAGCTAGCCGCCGCCGAATCCGCGTTGACCGATGACGATAAAGAATACGGCTGCGCGCTTTTAAATATCGGCGCTGAGATCATCGGTTTAGTGGTTTATGGTCGAGGTTCGGTGCAGCACACGGCGGTGTTCCCGCTCGGCGGTTCGTTTTTTACCAAAGACATCGCACACGGTTTGAGGGTTTCGCCGCAGGAAGCCGAACGCGTCAAAAAGGAATTCGGCTCGGTCGCGCCGTTTCGTCTTTCGGATTACGAGCGGCAGGAACAAATCGAAGTAATGCCGGTCGGCGGGCGAACACCGAAACAGCTTTCGAGGCAGATTTTGTGCGATATGCTCCAACCGCGCGGTGAGGAGATTTTTCAGCACATCGCCGAATATATCAATCGCATTAATGTCGGGCGACAGCTTTCGAGCGGAATAATTCTAACGGGCGGCGGGGCAAATCTGGCTGGAATGCCGGAGATTGCCGAGCAGGTTTTCGACGCGCCGGTACGTCTTGGATTTCCCGAAAGAGACCGCTTTGGCGGTCTGGTTGAAGACCTGCAAGATCCGGCTTGGACGGTAGCGACCGGACTGGCGCTTTTTGCGCTCAAAACGCAAATTGCTGAAACACAATTGGTTGAGTCCGACGAATCGAGGAGCGGAAAATTTTCCGCTTGGATACGCAAAATTCGTGAGAATTTTAGTAGCATTTTTTGAAAATAAGTTGTATGATGTCCGCCGATTACTACAAGATACTGTTGCCAACATATTGGTAACAGTTCCAGATGCAGCACAATATCGGCGAATCTTCATCATGCTGGAATTTAAAATTTGAGCAGTCATAAATCGGAAAGGCATAAATAAGTGGAAAGCGAAAGAATATCAAACCCAATCAGAATGTTTTTGGATGACGAGCCGACCACGACTGGCGCGCGTATTAAAGTCATCGGCATCGGAGGCGGTGGCGGAAATGCGGTTAATCACATGATTGAAGCAGGCGTGGAGGGCGTCGAATTTATTGTCGCCAATACGGATCTGCAGGCTTTAAAATTAAGCCGCGCTCCAATCAAGATTCAGCTCGGCGGTGATCTGACACGCGGGCTTGGTGCTGGCGCAGACCCGTCGGTCGGGCAAAAAGCGGCGCTCGAAGATACTGAAAAAATCATCGAGGCGCTCGAAGGCGCCGATATGGTTTTCGTGACGACCGGAATGGGCGGCGGAACCGGAACAGGCGCGGCACCGATTATCGCTGCGCTTGCGATGGAATTGGGTGCGTTGACAGTGGGCGTTGTGACAAAGCCTTTTACATTCGAGGGCAAACGCCGAATGCTGCAAGCCGAAAAAGGTCTCGCCGAATTGCGCGGAAGCGTGGATACGATTATTACGATTCCGAACGACCGTCTGGAATTGATTGATGACGAGATTGAGTTTACTGAAGCCTTTAAACAAGCCGACGAAGTTTTACTCCAAGCCGTACGCGGTATTTCCGATTTAATCACCGTGCCAGGAATGATTAACCTCGATTTCGCCGACGTGAAATCCGTAATGACGAATATGGGAATGGCGCTAATGGGCGTCGGGAAGGCGCGCGGAGAAGGTCGCGGAATCGCCGCGATGCGCGCGGCAATTGAATCGCGTCTTTTGGAAGAAAATTCTATCAAAGGCGCGCAAGGCGTCCTTGTTAACGTCACATTCGGGCGCGGAATGTCGCTGCGAGAAGTACGCGAAGCGGTCTCGCTCGTCCACAAAGAAGCCGCTGAAGACGCCAATATTATTTTCGGTGTTGTGACTGACGATTCAATGCAGGACGAAGTTAAAGTAACAGTCATCGCCACCGGTTTTGATCGCCACATTGCTGCGAGCGATTTGCCGCATATGCATCAGTACAACCATCCGCAGGGAATCCCGAATCAGCCGCAAACGATTGTTTCACGCTTCGGCAACGATCAACAGCGTGGAGCCGCAACAGCCTCTGCAAGCCATGCCGAAGATTTTGAAACCCCGGCATTTATCCGCAAAAAAGCCGATTAAAAATTGACTGCAAAAAAGCCGATTCGTGGATCGGCTTTTTTTTTAGATTTAACATTAATTTTTCATCTTTTTTCTTGAAACTTTGTGGGCGCTCGTGTAGCATACGCCGCAAGACTCCAATCCCGAAACCTCTGTGTCTCGGATGCCGTAACTCAAATTTTCACCGCGGTTGAGCTTCATTTGGAGTCCCCGACACGCAAGCGGTAAATCATTTTGAAGCTAAAACTTCAAAATTTATTTTTTCTGTTTTTTATTAATCATCGACAAGAGGTTTTCAAATGAATCGAAAATTAATTCGCCCAAGTTTCTCAGAAGTCAAAAACAACGAACGCGAAATTCCGGGGCGTAAACCTGAGGCACATAGCTACAACAAACCCGCTGCCCATCGCTCACCTGCCGCTCAGACTTCAGACGGTTCGACGGCTTTAAATGTCAGCAAAAGCAAAAAAGCTCCTCCTCCGGTTGAAACCAGCGCCGAAGTTTTTTATTACAAAAAGCAGATTGACACGCACACTCCGATGATCATCGTTTTACAGGACGGCGAGGAGATTGAAGGCAAAATCGAATGGTACGACCGAAACGCTTTGAAAATTAATTGCACGCGAGGTCCGAACCTGTTGCTACTCAAACACAACATCAAATATATGTTCAAAGCCGAAGAACGCGAACCTGTAGCCGCTGACGGCGAAAAATAATCATAAAAGACTGGACAAAATTGTTTTTAAAAGCCAAAATGGAAAACTGTGATGGCGTGTGAGCCGTCTGCGCGCTCATAAGTTCTTTTCGCAGCTCGAAAAATTGAAGTTTCTACTTCATCCTTCGTCCGATTCTTCGCTAAACCTCGCTTTTTTCGCAACTTCGCAATAGAAAAATGAATGTTTCCGTCAAAAAACAACCACGCGTCGGCATAACTATCGGCGACCCAGCCGGAATCGGCTCGGAAGTTGTTTTAAAAGCTCTTGCCGAAATTTCGTCCGAAGATACGGCTTGTTTGCCCGTCGTCATCGGCGATGCGGCTTATTTGCGGGAAGCTGCCGCGCTGCTTGATTTGCCTTGCGATTTTAGGACTATAAAAAAAGGCGAGGCGATTCCGGAGAACCAAACGGAGCCTTTGATTTACGATCTCGAAAACATTTCGGAAAAGGTAGTTTTCGGTTCAGAATCAGCCGCAACCGGACGTGCGGCTGCGGATTACATCGAAACCGCAGTGGAGATGTGTTTGAAAAACGAGTTGGACGCCATTTGCACTGCACCGATCAGCAAACACGCGCTTGCGCTTGCTGGAATCAATTTTCCCGGACACACCGAAATGCTCGCCTCTCTTTCAAACACAAAAGAATTTGCGATGTCTTTTTTCGCTGGAAAGCTGCGCGTTGTTTTGCTTTCGACTCATGTTTCTCTGCGCCGCGCGATTGAATTAATTAAAAGCGACGCGATTGTCGAATTAATTCGCCTGACAAATCGCGAGATTCAGCGTTTCGGAATTGAAAAACCGCATCTCGCCGTCGCCGGTTTAAATCCGCACGCGGGAGAAGCCGGAATGTTCGGCGAGGAAGAACGCGCGGAAATAAATCCGGCGATTGAACGATGCCGCGCCGAAGGAATTAACGTTTCGGGCGCTTATGCCGCCGACACGGTTTTTTGGCGCTGCGGGCGCGGTGATTTTGACGCCGTCATTGCTCTTTATCACGATCAGGCAACGATTGCCGTTAAATCTTTCGCTTTCGGCGAATCGGTCAACGTAACGCTCGGTTTGCCTTTTGTTCGCACGTCGGTTGATCACGGAACGGCGTTTGACATTGCGGGCAAAAACCGGGCTGAACACTCAAGTATGAACGCCGCCATCAACTTAGCGGCAATCCTCAGCAATCAAGACAAACAAAAGAAGAAAACAAATTATGCAAACTCTGAGAGAGGTTAACAATTACGTGGCGGATAACAATTCACAATCCGAATCTTTACAAATTCTGGTCGCCGACGATGATCCGGCAATCTTGCGACTCGTCAAAGCGATTGTCGAAAAAGAAGGTTACACAGTCGTCGCCGCTCGCGACGGGCGCGAAGCCTACAAATTGCTGCAATCGGGCGAGCGGTTCGATGCCGCGATCTTTGACGTGGTGATGCCGCATATCCAAGGACCGGAACTGGCGCGTTTTATGCAATCGGAAAAACGCCTGCTGAAAATTCCGATTATGATGATGACGGCGGAACAAAACCCTAAATTGTCTTCGGACAGCTTTGCCGCCGGCGCAGTCGTTTTTCTACCGAAACCCTTTACGACCAGCCAGCTTCAAGTGATGCTCAGAATGTTGATTGCAAAAAGCCGCGCAGCGGCGCAGCAATAAACGATTGTCGCGCAAAAGTTAAAAAGCAAAGTTTTTTCGGATTCGAAATTGACTATCGGACACTGACGCGGACGCCCTTGCCCCGTTCTTAAAGATGTGGTGGCGGGGGCGTCCGCTTTGATTGTTTCGCATCCGGTTGATTTTGCGCTAAACTGATTTTCTGTTATGGGAGAACGTTTTTCTTGACTGAAAACAGATCGAGTGATAGTTTTCGTGTTCAGAACGCTGAAAAGCAAAATATAGTTTTATTCGTTTTTATTTTCCATCTCGCACCGAGAAAATAATGGAACTCTTGCCCGCGCAAAAAGTAGAAAAGGAGCTTAAATCTGGTGGCACAACGCAAACTGTTGTTGGCGGATGATTCGATTACGATTCAAAAAGTCATAAATTTGACTTTCGCCGATGAAGGAATTTCGGTAACTTCGGTCGGAAACGGCTTGGCTGCAATCGAGCAGTTACGGGAAGTCGCGCCGGATTTGGTTTTGGCTGATGTTCATATGCCTGGTTTAACCGGATATGAAGTTTGCGAGCAAATTCGAAAGACGCCCGGTTTTGAAAATATTCCGGTGATGCTGCTGGTCGGCTCATTCGAGCCATTTGACGAAGCTGAAGCCCGACGGGTCGGGGCTGATGATTATTTAACCAAACCGTTTCAATCAATCAAGCAACTGGTCAGCAAAGTTCATTCGCTGCTAGAATCTTCTCAAGTCGAAACCGGCGTCCAATCGCAACCTGAAACAGTCTCCAAAGAACAATCAGCAGCGGCTGGGGCAAATTTCAATTTTTTTGACGATAAAAGCGCGAAGGACGATTTGCTTCAGGTCAATGATGGCAATTTTAATTTCGGAGATGCCGCTTTTGACGATGAAATGATCGAAACCACTCCGGTCAGTCCGAATTTCGCCGACACTTTTGAGGATTTAGACATTTTAACGCCTGCGCCGCCGAGCCAAGAAAAATCCGAAAACGAGTGGCGAGTTGTAGAACCTGAAAATCAAAATAGATCAGAGGAATTCTCTGCCCCGCTTAATGAAGCACCGACCGTTGAATTGGATATTAATGAAATAAGCTCTCCAGCAGAAACGAATCAATGGCAATCTGAAAACGAAAATGCGATTGACTGGCAAATAATCGAACCGGCAGCTCAATCCGAAGAAACCGCGTTTGACTTCTTGGATACGGAAGACGAAGTCGAACAACCGCAAATGGCTGTTCAAGATGAACGCGATTCGTATTTAAATGCCCGATCGGAAAATGTGCTTGACGCCGAACCGATTATAAATTTTGCAGAGCAGAAACCGCCTGAAGAAAAACCTGTTTCGCCATTTGCAGACCTCTTTGACGACGACGATTTGCTCGGAATTGAAGACGAAATCAGAGCGGAAATCGGCGATCAGAATTTTCAGACGCAGTCGTCAGACGAATCACAGTCTGGATCGGATGAGGCAATTACGCCTGAAATCGTTACGCCCGAAACCGAAAGCCAATCACAGGAGCTTGCGCCCGTCAAACAATCAACGGCGGTGGAAAAATCGAACGAATATGCGTCGCTGAATTTTCCGCCCGAAGTAATTGACGCGATTGCAGCACGCGTAGTGGAAAAACTTTCGGACAAAGTTATCGAAAAAATCGCCTGGGAAATCGTGCCTGACAGGTTCGATCTAATCGTCCGCAAAACGATTCAAAACAAAGATCGCGAACGGTAACAATTCAAAGTTCAAGGTTTAAAGCCAAAGGTTCAAAGTTTTCGTGTTAAAGCGAAATCCTTTGAGCCTTTAATTTTGTCTTGAAACCAAAAATTGTTATTTTAACTGTTCATATTGAACTTTTAATTTGTTTTTAATGGAAATACCGAAAGCATACGAGCCGCGAGTCGCGGAAGAAAAACATTATCAACGCTGGGAGCAAGCCGGCTGCTTCGCGCCTGAAATCAACCAAAATCCGAACGCGGAAAAGTTTTCAATCGTAATTCCGCCGCCGAACGTCACAGGTTCGCTGCATATGGGACACGCTTTGCAGCACACTTTGATGGACGCGCTCATTCGGCGTAAACGAATGCAGGGTTATAAAACTCTCTGGCTGCCGGGAACAGATCACGCCTCGATTTCAGTGCAGAGAAAAATCGTCGAACAGTTTCGCAAAGAAGGCACCACGCCGCACGCAGTCGGTCGCGAAGAATTTTTGCGCCGCGCTTGGGAATGGAAAAATCTTTACGGCAACACAATCACCGAACAAATGCGGCGCGAAGGCGCGAGCGTTGATTGGTCGCGCGAGCGTTTTACGATGGACGAAAGTTTGTCAAAAGCTGTACGCGAGGTTTTCGTTCGGCTTTACGAAGAAAACTGGATTTATCGCGGACGCAGAATCGTCAATTGGTGTCCGGTTGATAAAACCGTGATTTCCGATGTCGAAGTCAAAGACGAAACGCGCAAAGACGGAAAGCTCGCTTATCTGCAATATCCAGTCAAAGATTCCGACAGAAAAATTACGGTTGCGACAACACGCCCGGAAACGATGCTTGGAGATGCTGCGGTTGCGGTTAGTCCGACGGATGAAAGATATAAAGATTTAATCGGCAAAACAATTCTGCTGCCGCTTGCAAACCGCGAAATCCCGATTATTGCCGACGAATATGTTGACGCTGAATTCGGAACCGGCGCGGTCAAAATCACTCCCGCACACGATCCGAACGATTACGAAGTCGGGATTCGCCACAATCTCGAACAGCTCGTTGTAATGAACGACGATGCGACGATGAACGGGAACGCGCCCGCGGAATTTGTCGGTTTGGACCGATATAAAGCGCGCGAAAAGGTTGTTGCGCGTTTTGAAGAGCTTGGTTTGCTCGAAAAAGTTGAAGATTACGAAATCAGCTTGCCGGTTTGCGAGCGCTGTAAAAACGTCATTGAGCCGCTACTCTCGGAACAATGGTTTTGCCGGATGGACGAAATGCGCGATTTAGCTTTGGATTTAATGCGGGCGGAAGGCGTTCCGCATTTTTCTCCGCAAGTTCCGAACGAAAAAGTTTATACGACCTGGCTGGAAAACTTAAAAGACTGGACGATTTCGCGTCAGCTTTGGTGGGGACATCAAATTCCTGCCTGGTACGACAGCGACGGAAACGTTTTTGTCGCCCGCTCGTTAGAAGAAGCCGCGGAAAAAGCCGGAAAGAAGGAATTAACGCAGGACGCAGACGTTTTGGATACGTGGTTTTCGTCTGCACTCTGGGCTTTTTCGACTTTCGGCTGGAACGGCGAAGTTACCGAAACCGAAGATTTGGAGAATTATTTGCCGACCGACGTTTTGGTTACGGGACGCGACATTATTTTCCTCTGGGTTTCGAGAATGGTAATGACGACGCTCAAATTCATCGGCAAAAAACCGTTTGACGATGTCGTTGTGACGGGCACGGTTTTGGGTAAAGACGGTAAACCGATGTCGAAATCTCGCGGCAACGGCGTTGACCCGCTCGATATGTTCGATAAATTCGGCGTTGACGCAACGCGCATTTATCTGGCGAGCATCGCGACGGGCGCAGACATTCGCTGGAACGATCAACAAATCGAAACATATCGCAATTTCGCAAACAAAATCTGGAATGCTTCACGTTTCTGTTTGCTCAATTCCGATGGAGCGCGAGTTGATTATTATTTTCTCGATCCGCAAGCCGAAGTCGCCGAAATTAAAAGTTTAATCGGCGATGAATTAATTGACGATTTAGATGAAGAAGACGAAGAATATTTAGACAAAATAGAGCCGGAATTTGCCAAAGACAATCCGAAAGAAAATCTATCAATCGCGGATAAATGGATAATTTCCAGACTTAATCGAACCGCATTGGATGTCAACCGCGCTCTTGACCGCTACTTTTTCCACGAAGCTGTTTCCAGACTTTACCAGTTTTTCTGGAACGATTTCTGTGATTGGTACATTGAGCTGGTCAAAGACGAAATTACATCTGACGTGCCAAACGTCTGGCGCGATGCGGCACGTTCGCGCATTATCACGGTTCTCGAACAAGCTCTTCGGCTGCTGCATCCGTTTATGCCGTTTCTTACAGAAGAATTGTGGCAAATGCTGCCCGAAACTGGCTCGCATCTGCATAATCCGGCTTACGAAAAGGCGGACAAAACAATTATGCTCGCCGATTTTCCGCTCGGCGACCCCGCTTTGATTGACGAGCGCGCCGAATTGGAAATGCAAGCCGTGATCGAATTGATTTCAAAAGTCCGCAACATCCGCGCTGAAATGAATATCAAACCGAGCGAAAGAGTTTCGCTGCTCGTCGCAGCAAACGCTGATTCGCAATGGGTTTTTGCTGAAAACGAAGCGCAGATTTTAAAACTCGCGCGCGCTAACGATTTGCGTTTAACCGAAAAGCTCGAAGCTCCGAAAGCCTCGGCACGTGCGGCTTTGATGGGCGGCGCGGAATTGGCGATTCCGCTTGAAGGCTTGATTGATTTTGCTAAGGAAATCGAACGAGTCGAAAAAGAGCTTGCCAAGTTAAACAACGAAGCGCAGAAATTAAACGCGCAGCTCTCGAACGAAAACTTTGTCTCTCGCGCGCCGCAGGAAAAAGTCGAAGAAATTCGCGCTCGCGTTGTAGATATTGAGCAACGAACGGAAACTTTGAATCAAACCTTGGAGGCGTTGAAATAAATGAAAATATCAAAATACTTTGCTTTGTTGTCGCTTTTAGTTTGTGTTATAGCGACTAACAGCTACGGACAAAAGCAAAAAAACAGGTCAGCTAAAAAAAAGAGCTTGTAACGGATATTCTGAGGGCGCCAGCGAGAGCAGCAAATCCGGAAGCTGATCCGAATTCCGAATTACCAATCGTTGTTACTCTATCGGCGGATGACACAGTTTTATTGCGAAGCGAAAAAATTACGCGAGAAAATCTTGGCAGTGAAATTGCCAGAATGGTTGAAGCGAAATTTCCCCCTGAAAGAATTATTTACATTAAAGCCAATAGTGATACTAAGTATGAAAGAATTGTAGAGATAATGAAATTTGGGCGGGAAGCCGAGGAAGATGATTACGGTTTAATTGTTACGGACAAAACAAATACAAATGATGTACCAGGATCATTAAACATAAAAATTCATCTTGAAGAATTCAATGAAAAAGATACTAAATCTGATTCTGTAGGCTTAATTGTTACAGTTGAGGGCGATGGAAAAATCAAACTGAATTCAAAGCCAGAGACATCTTCAAGTTTAGCAGTCAAACTTCGCAACATTTTTCAGCAAAGAAAGCAAAAACGTGTATTTAGATTAGGAAGCCGGGAAGAGATTGAAAAGACGGTTCTTATTAAAGCTCCTCTTTCCGCGAAATTCGGTGATTTAGTCACAGTAATCGAAATTATTAAAAATACGGGCGCCGATCCGATCGGTTTGTTGATTGATAAGCTACCGGAGTAAATTCTTAAATTATGTCTTGGCTTGATAACGGAGAAGTTTTTGCGAATATCGGTGAATTTTTGACCGAAGATTTAGGGCGCGGCGATATTACGACGCGCTCGATTGTGCAGCGAAATGTGCGTGGCGCGGGGCGCTTTTTGGCGAAAGAGCCGATGGTCATTTGTGGACTTGAAGTGGTCGAAGCCGTGTTTATGCATCTCGACCCGGAGCAGCCGGAAATGGAATCGTTCGTCACGGAAGGAGATGAAGTTGAAGCAGGCAAAGCGTTCGCTCGAATGACAGGCTTTGCCGATGTTTTACTGGCGGCGGAACGGACTGCACTCAATCTGGTTCAAAGAATGTGCGGGGTTGCGACTCTGACGCGGCAGTACGTCAAAGCAGTCGAAGGCACGAACGCCAAAATTGTTGATACGCGCAAAACGACGCCCGGTTTACGAATGATTGAAAAATATGCTGTCGCAGTCGGCGGCGGGCGCAATCACCGGCTCGGTCTCGATGATGGCGTGTTGATTAAAGACAATCACATCGCACTTTCGGGCAGCGTTCGCGAAGCCGTGCGGCGGGCGAAAGAGTCTATCGGGCATCTGCATAAAATCGAAGTCGAAATCAACAACTGGGCGCAGCTTCGCGAAGCGATTGAAGCCGGTGCGGACATCGTAATGCTCGACAATCAAACGCCGGATGAAACCATCAAGCTCGTCGAAATGGCGCGGGAGCTTAACCCGATGGTTCTAATCGAAGCATCAGGCGGCATTTCGCTCGAAAACGTGCGCCAATATGCCGAAACCGGAGTTGATTTAATCAGCGTCGGAAAATTAACGCATTCGGCGCGGGCGATGGATATTAGCTTTAAAATTCAAACGATGTAGGAAAACAAAAGAAAAAAGAAAAAGGTGACGTAAAATTTGTTTTTTTACGTCACCTTTTTCTTTTTTCTTTTTACGAAATTATTTCTCGCTGATGATAAAGGTCGGAACCATTCCGCCGCCGCTCGATACATTAGCCAGTTCAGTTGTTGAAAGTCTCGTAAAAGCAGACTTTACTTTGCCGTCAAATAGCAGCGGGTCTAAATCTACGAGCTGCTCGCTGAAAACGAATTCGTCGCTGACGAGCATCGGGAATTTTTCTTTCGCCGTTTTCACGCGCTCCTGAATCAGATAATCGCCGTCCGCAAGCGCGGTGTTGATTGCATCAGACCATTCGCTCTCCGACGAATTCCAGCCGATAAAAATTCCGGTTCCGCCGTATTCGTCGTTCGGTTTTAAAACCAGACGGTCTTGATTTTTTCGCGTGTATTCAACCAAATCAATTTGCTCGCCGTAGTATTCGGTTTGCTCTTCTCTGAATTTTCGCGTCCACGGAACATGAGCGCGAATCGCCGCAAACTCGTTTTCGGAGAACAAATATTGGTATTTTTCACTTGTTAAAACCGCGAAAATAGCTTTTTTGTGAACCAATTTCGAGCGAAAACTGTTTGCCAGACAAACCGCACCGGCGCGATAAGCTTCGAGCAGCGCGCCGAATTCGGACATAATCGGCAGGAATTCGTTGACGAGCAGGCGTTTGTAAACAATGTCAATTTCAAAATCGCCGCGCCGCAAGCGTCCGTCTTTAAATTCAAGCTCATCGGGCGAAGCGATGATTGCCGGATAGCCTTCGCGGGTGAAAAACTCCTGAAACAATTCGAATTCTTTTTGCGTCGGCAAGCCTTTCAAATCAACAATCGCAATTTGCGGTTTACGCTCGCGCTGACCGCCGGAAAATTCGTCGTAAACCGACAGCAGAACATCCAAAAGATGTCGGCTGCCGTGCATTTTCCGCAAATTATAACGCTCGCCGAAACGCTTCATCACGGGCAGCTCGCTGAAAATATCATAAGCCGAATCTGCAAAAGCTATTCCTGCCGGGCTTTCGCCGTTTAGCTCGACAAAGCTGTAGGCATCGTCGGTTAAAAACGAATCGAGCCGCGCGGAAGGCGAAACCTGGCGGTATTTCGGATCAATCGCAACAAGCTCTTTCTCGATATCGGTTAAACCAAGCTCGTCCAAAATCGCTTCGTTTTCAACCGCCGCGTCTTTGACTTTTTGCAGCGCGCTCCAGACGGTTTCGCAAATTTCGACGATTCGCGCCCAATCCGTTTCGGTGACAAAATGCGGGCGCAGATACGGCGATAAACGCCGCCCGCCGAAAATCAGTTTGGCGTTTTCCAAGCCTTCGTCGAGCATTTTGCGGCTCGCTTCCGCCAATTCGCGGTCTTCTAAAAGTTCGTGATAATGGGCTACGGCTTCTTTGAGCATCATTTTTCACAACATAAACACAGAGGCACAGAGAAAAAAATAATAATAACTCTGTGCCTCTGTGTTTATGTTGTTTAACTCATTTTTCTGTCATTTCAATAATCGTCTTAAATTCTGTTTCCGAAAGCGGAATTACCGAAAGCCGCGATTGTTTTATCAAAGCAATATTTTGCAAATCCGGCTGTCGTTTGATCTCGTCGAGCGACGCCGTTTTTTCAAGCTTTCGGACTGCTCGAATCTCGACCGCAATCCATTTCCCTTCTTCATCGGTCGGATCGGTAAATGCTTCGCGCGAAACTTCCGCCAGACCGACTATGGATTTTTCGCTTCCCGAATGATAGAAAAAAACTTTATCGCCGACGCGCATTTCTCGCAAGTTATTTCTCGCTTGAAAGTTTCTGATGCCCGTCCAATCGGTGGTTTTATCTGCAAGCAAACGGTCGAAAGAATACTCTGCCGGTTCCTGCTTGACCATCCAATATTTCATTCTCGTTATGATTTAGCTGTTTTCTTCTGAGATGACGCCGCTTTTTTATTAAGCGATTTTGCCCAGCGTTCAAGCAGCGGGCGAAACGGTTTGAAAACTTTGGCGCGCCAGCTTCCCTCCTGCTGTTTTTCGCTCCACGCGCGGACGTTTTTTTCTGTGTATTGACGAACCTGACCTTCGATTTGATTGCGTTTGACCGAGTGGCGCAGCGTCAAATAATAATGCTGCCCGATCAAAGAAAAAAGAAGCGTCGCCAGATTCGCTTTAAACGACATTTTCGGCATCATCCGGTTGAAATAAGACTCGTGCGGTTTTAAAAGAACGCCGAGCGCGATTTCAAAAAAAGCGTTTTGCGTTCCCTGACGCGGATGATAAAGCGCGGGCAAATCATTTTTTTGCTGAATCGGAGCATTTTTCAAACGCGGATCGGTAATATAATCAACCAGCTTGATTTTCTCAATGCCGCGAATGTGCTCGCGCGGAACGCTGTTGACGATTTTGTCAATCTCGCTTTCAGTGTTTTTCGGTAATTCGACTTTTGAAGCGTTTTCGATTTTGATTGCCATAAAATTATTAATTGAGTTCCTCAAAATTACATCAAAATCGAAACGATTTATCAATGCGCGTTTCGTTCGGCGCAGCCGTTTTGCTGTCGAACCGCAACCTGAACAATGTGAATCAATAAGCTGAAATCAGCGGTGAAGCCTTTTTCGTCGTTGACCGCATCACAACGATTGGCACCGGAGAACGAGAAGCAAAACTCGAAGGCGCCCGTTTTTTATACAGGTCGAAAAGTTGTTTACGCTAATTACACCAGAAGAATTCGGAAAGGCAATTTATTTTAAATAAATACCGGAAAATCGTTGTAAATTGCTTTCCCTTTCAAGCGGTTTCGAGTAAAATCGCCGCAGTTTCTCCGAGCGCAGAAAGGAAACTAAACCACTCTGCATTAGAAATGCAGAGATTTTCCGTGGACTGAAAGTCCTAATCAAGGATAAACGAATCGTTATCTTCGTTTGATTGGTCTCGATGATGCTCAAGATATTCGTGGACAATTT
>JALZCH010000033.1 GCA_030863175.1 Acidobacteriota bacterium
CTTTAATCGTCAGCACGCCGGTTTTGTAAGTTTCGACCACACGCTGGCGCAAATCCAAAGAATAGGCTTTCATTCGTGGAATTTTACAGCATAAACTAGTCGCACTCAATCAAGAATCGCTATAGAAGGAGTAAAAAGCTATCTTAAGAAGAATTATTCTGAGATAATTGAACATTACAATAAAACAAGATGAGGGTGTTTATGAAGCCAGTTAAGGATTTGAATCAAAAAAACACTAGTACCGTTTGGCAGAATCCGCTTATCAGAAAAGTTGCAATTGCAGGCACCGCTTTACTGGTGGCTTTTCTGCTCGGATTTATTCCGATGTGGCTCAGATCGCGAGATAACGCAAATCAACTGGCTCAAGCACAGATTGAACAGAAACGGCTGAAGATTGAAAGCACATTAGCCGGTGCCGCTCTGAACGCGCGTCGCGGCGAATATGAGCAGGCACGACAAGCGGCAAGCGATTTTTTTACTTCTTTGCGAGCGGAGGCGGATAATGCCAATAATTCAGCTTTTAGCTCCGCTCAAAGGGAAAGTTTCCAATCTGTGCTTGCAAGACGAGACGAAATAATCACTTTGCTCGCGCGTAATGACCCGGCAGCTTCCGATCATCTCTCAGAAATTTATTTTTCCTTTAAGCAAGCGTTAAATGGAGCTTCGTCTGCAACCGCTGATAAGTGATGTTTTTTGAGGATTGGTTTGGGATATTCCGCGTTTTAGTTGTCGGCGTGCTGGCTTATGTTGCGCTGATTTTCTGGCTCCGAATCTCCGGAAAACGCACATTATCGAAATGGAACGCTTTTGATTTTGTCGTGACTATCGCCATCGGTTCAACGATTGCGTCGGTTATTTTGTCGAAGGACGTCCCCTATTTTGAAGGAGTGCTGGCTCTGGTCCTGCTTATCCTTCTGCAATTTGTTATTACCTGGCTTTCAGTGCGCTTTAATAAGTTTGAAAATTTAATAAAAGCCGAGCCGACACTTCTTCTCGATAAAGGAAAATTTGTGGATGAAGCCATGAAAAGCCAGCGAGTAACCGAATCGGAAGTCAGAGCGGCGGTTCGGTCTGCTGGACTTGCCTCGCTAGAAGCGGTCGAAGCAGTGGTGATGGAAACCGACGGAAGTTTAAGCGTAATCAAAAAGTCGAACGATGATTCGCGCTCGGCGCTCAAAGACGTTTCCAGCAGCAACGGCTGAAACTTTTTGTTAGCTAACTTTTAAGTGAATTATCATCAGAATCTCCCTTGTCCTTTTCATCTTTAATTTTCTCTTTGATTGGCGACATAAATCTAAGTGTGAGAAAAGTAACGAGACTAATGATAATGGCAATTTCATAACGCGAGAACGCGGCGGCGACTCCGATTGCACCAGTAGCCCAAATGCTGGTTGCCGTAGCTACACCTCGAACATCCTCATTGTGTTTCAAGATTGCGCCGCCGCCGATAAAACCGATACCTGTTATCAAACCTTGAACAATTCTTGCTTGCGCATCGGCGCTTTCAGGAAATGCTCTTTGCGCTATCAAAACAAAAGCGCAGCTCGCAATTGCGACAAGCGGGAACGTGCGAAGACCAGCGCCGCGAGATTCACGTTCTCTGTTCCACGCTACCGGCAAAGCCAATAAATAAGCCGCGCCGATGTAGATTAGATTTCTGAAAATCGCAGACCATTCGATCAAATCTAAATTCAATTTATCCTGTCCTTTCTGTTAACTAACAGAATCATGCCGATTGTTCCTGAGTTGCTTGTTTTGCCTGGCGTTCGCCTTTAACTTCGACTTCATTTCCCAACACGTCCTCGACATAAAGCATCCGAATGAGCGTAAAGATAACTGCCACGGCGGGAACCGCTAAAAGAATGCCGAGAAAACCGAATAAAATACCGAACAAAAGCTGCCCGCTCAAAACCAGCACGGGCGGCAAACTGATTGTTCGCTGCTGAACGAGCGGGGTTAAGATGTAGCCTTCCAGACTTTGGAGCACCAGGTAAAGCAAGATCACATAACCAACCATTGAAAAGCCTTCTGGAAGAGCGAGCAGAACTGCCGGAATGCCCGCTATAATCGGACCGATGTTCGGTACAGCATTGAGCAATCCGGCTAGAATGCCGAGCGGAATTGCAAACGGAATGCCTAGAAACCACAAACCAACTGTTGTTGCAGATCCGATAAGTATGCCGACAACCGTTCTGCCGATAATCCAATTGCGCAAAGTAAAACCGAGAGTTTCAAGAATAATGCGCGCCCGTTCCTGATGATTTGCGGGAAACAGCTTAACAATACCTCCCATGTATAATTTCGGATTAAAAGCAAAATAAATTCCAATTAGCAGAACAATCAATACATTGACAAGAGCGCCGAGAAATGAAGAAAAAAAGCCGGTGATGCGTCCGAAGACATTCGAAGATTGATTTCCAAACAAATCCAGCGGCTGCTGCGGAACCTGGCTGAGAATCTGGTTACCGTAAGGCAAATTAGCAATTTGCTGACGTGCAGTTTCCCACGATTTAGGAAGCTGTTCAGAAAAATCGTAAAGTTGTTGTTGAATTGACGGCAAAATCAGCCAAACGCTCAATATCGAGAGGGCAGCGAGAAAGAGTAAAACAACGTAGAGGCTCCAGTTTTCCGGCACCGGCGTGTAACGCGCTAAAAGTGAAGCGAGACTGCGAAACAAGACTGCAAATAACAAACCAGCGAAAACCAGCAAAATAACTCCGATTCCTTGCCAAAACAGCAGCCAGAGAAGTACCACTGCAGATAAAATACCAAAGAAAATCAAAACCCGTTCGGCAAATTCTCGACGGGTCAATTTATTTTGGTTGGAAAACGAATTATTCCGCTCAACATTCATTAGATGGATTCTTTTTCTTGTTGAAGCTTTTCATCAACATTTTCATTTTCGGCTCGTTCTCTTTCTTCTCGCATTTCCAACATCAGAAAATAATTAAGCGCAGTACGAATCACGGCTATTGCTCCGAGCTTTCCAATTTGATCCCAGCTCGGGGCAATAGCCGTTGAGAGAATATCCGCGCCGAGTTGAAATTCCAGTGCGAGTGCTAAATAACGAGCAAGTGTTAACCGCACTTGATTAAAACCGATTGATTGACTGGCTAACAAACCACGGAAAATGTAATAAACTGCAATCAAAACGCCTGTTCCAACGATAAGCGCGCCGATTGTCTCAACTATTAATCGGAGCCACTGAACAAGGCTGATGATTGTTTCTTCGATTGAATTCATATTTTTCCGGTTTTTGTTGATAACGTTTGAGCAACCGAATCGCAAGTTGCCGCAGGATGACTAAAACTGCAATTAGCCCTACTGCTTTTAAAAACTAATCCGCAAATTGTTTCCTTTCATTTTAATTTCCCATCACCCGTCGCCAGATACTTTTCCGCCGCAATGTCACCTTGTCTGCTTCCCGTTGCATCATGAAACAGCACGACCGTGTGCGGGTACGGCATATCAATTCCCGCTTCGTCCAAAGCGAGCTTGATTCCGGTTGCAACCTTATCGGCAACTTTTAAAACATTTGCCTGCTCCGACTGTACCCAAAAATAAATCGTGAAATTGACCGATGACGGCGCGAGTTCCGAAACATAAACCCACGGTCCCGGATCGTTTAAAGCGCCTTCGGTTTCGCGCAAAACGCGGTGAATCGTTTCGCGCCCACGTTCGATTGAATCCAAATAGCCGATGCCGACCGTAAAACGCACTCGCCGTTTGTCGTAAGCGGTTTTGACGAGAATTGCGTTGGTGTAAACGTCTCCGTTCGGGACTACGGCGCGCTCGCCGTCGAAAGTTTTAATGCGCGTCGAGCGAACGTTGATTTCCTCGACGGTGCCTTCAAATTCTTTGAAACGAATCTGGTCGCCGACGACGAACGGGCGTCGCCATAAAATCAGGATTCCAGCGAAAAAATTTTGCAGCACGTCCTTAAAAGCAAAACCAATGGCGACCGAAGTAATGCCGAGCCCGGCAATCAAATCGCCGGGCTGAAAAGTGGGGAAAATAACGACGAGCGCGACGAACACGCCAAAAATCGTAATGAGGAATGAGGCAAGTCTGCCGAGCAGCTCGGCGAGCGTCAAGTCGATTCTCGTTCGTTCGCCCGCTGTGTGAACGACGCTCCGAACGATGCGGGCGATGACGAGAAATACGCCGAGAACTATCAGCCCGATGATGATGTACGGAAGCTGCGAGAGAAAGCTTTGCCATAAATCGGCGAACGTGCGCCAGATGATTCCGGCGTCGAACTCACGCGGTTGAGGGCTGGTTGGGCTTGGCGTTTGAAACAAAAACGACTGAAACAGATTCATAAATTCCCCCTTAATCTTTTTCAGCATTAACGATGTCTGAATTTTGAAAGTCCGACATTTTCAACGTCAGTTCTAGGACTCGCCCGCGCACTTGCTCGCGATTGTATTCGCTTTCAATCGTTCGCGCGGCTTCTTTTGCGATGAGATTAATGTGTTTATTGAGCGCACGGCGACGTTGCTCGTTTTTGGTTTGTCCAGCGATTGATTCGATGGCGCTGAGCATTTGCAGATAAATAGCCGGATTATTGCTTGCCGCATCGCGGATTTGATCAAAAGCCTCATCGAGTAGTGAGCCGAACGTTGCGCCGCGTGCCAGCACGCGGATTCGGTTTTGCTCGTCTTTGCGAACTGGATTTTCCACTCCCCGGTTGGCAAGCTCGAAGAGAACCGCGCCGAGGTAATTGACGCACAGCACGGCGGTAGTCGTGTCATTGATGCCGGGCGAGAGGGCTTTGAGCGCGATGTCAACGAGTTGCCGCACGCCGAAAGCAGCATCTTTGTCGATCGTGCGATAAGTTCCGATTGAAAAGGTATCGAGCAATTCGTCGCGGGCTTTCTTGCCGAGCTCGGCGTTGACCGCTGCCAGCGGAGCGGCGCGATTAACAAAATCTCCGATTCCGCGTTCCATTCGAACGATGCAATCCTGATTTTTGGCGAATTCAAGCAGGGCGTCGGCGCTTATGTCCTGCACGAATCCGGTTTTTGGAGATTCGATTATCTGCCAATTGAAATCTTTAAATGCGTCGAGAATTTCCGCCGTGGACGAAACGGCTTCCTCGCCGAGTTCTTTTGGAAACAGGCGTTTGACCGCTGCGGTTGTTTCCTGGGCGGCGCGTTCGATGATCGTCGCGGCTTGTATCGAGTTGGCGATGTGGTGAATGAAGAAAATCAGCACCGCGACGCTTGCCACAGCCAGCAGCAAACCGAAGAAAACCGCGAGCGACGGAATAAAACGCCCCTCGTCACCGCCGCGAATCGTTCGCAGGACGACCAGACAATAAGCGAAAATACCGACGAAAAAACCAAGCACAAACTGATTCCGCCGGTCACGCATAAAGGTACGCAAAACCCTCGAAGTGTATTGCGATGCGACCTGCGACATCGCCACGATCGTCAGCGAAAACGTCAAACCCGCAACCGTAATCATCGAACCGGCGATTGACGCCAGCATTCCGCGCGATCCGTCCGCGCCTGCCCCGAAAATGCGCGGGTAGGAGGAAAGCCATTCATGATCGAAAATTACGTCAATTTCTATTAATACAACCGCTAAGAAAATCGCGGCTGCTACCATCACAGCCGGCAAGAACCATAAACTTTCGCGCAAGCTTGTCCAGATTTGTTTTATTCGGTTCATCAATTTCCCTATTCAAAATCTAAGCCGCACTACAGAATTTATGGCATTCCAAAATGTTTCAAAAACGTTCTATTGAAACATTGTAATCCACTTCAGATATATTAGAGATTAAGCGGTTCTCTTTCTGAAACATTCTCGAAATTACGTAAAAATAAGTGTCAAAAATAATAAATGGTTTTTTGACATAAACATAGCAAGATGTATCTCTAAAGCGTTCCTAATACTGTCCAAAAAGTAACGTTTTTGGACGACTGAGAGTAACCAATTTTTGTTATTTTTATTTCGAAGCGGCGTTGCTGATAGTGATGGTCCAAATATCAAGGATCGGTTGATTGTAGGAAATGCTTTTGGTGAATACCAGCCTTGAACCGTCATAATCATTGAATGCAGGCAAATCTTTCACTTTACCCGTAACATCGAGAAAACCGGATACACGATTTTTTCCGCCGTCATTTATAAAATAACTGCTTTCAATTGCAATGCTGTCTCCCTCCAAAACCAGGCTTCCTTTTTCCTCGGTTGCAGACCTAACAATCCAAATGCCGGTTCCATTATCGCGGTTCGGCGATCTGGTAGTAAAAACTGCCCCTGTTTGATCTAGATATTTTTCAAAAACTCGCAAATGTTCGACCCAGCCGCAGGCATCGAGATAACCGGCGTTCGGATACATATTTTTCAAATGAATTCTGTCGCCAACTTCAAGCGGTTCGCCGCTGCTTTTTCCGCTCGCGGAAACGATTTCCCAGCTTCCCGAACCGTTATCGCGGTCGGGATTATCGTGCGTTGAAACGAACATCGTTTGGGTCGGAACTTGTTTGAATTCCGGTTTGCTCCAAACCGCTCCCCACGCATCGAGATACGAGCCGTCATTCGGATAACGGTTCTGCAGGTGAACAATCGAGCCGATATAAATTTGTCGTCTATCCTTTGACGGTCTGCGGCTCGATATAACGTTGGTTCTTGATTCGCCAGGCATCGCAACAGATTGTTTTTGGTTTTGGTAAAAAAGGAAACCGCCTCCGACGAGCAGACCGAAAACAATCAGAAGAATCGGTAAAGCGGAAAAAGCGAAAGATTTGGCGGACTTTGTTGCCTTTGTTCTCGTTAATTCTACTTCATTAAAAGTAACGGTTTCCTCGCCACGAATGTGCCGGATGGTTTGCTCTTCGATGACGAGCGTATTTTCGTCCGAACAGGTAACTTCCGGCGTGAAGCGATAACCGACTTTCGGTACGGTTTCGATCAACGATTCGCCGAGCTTCTGCCGGAGCCACGAAACGTTGCGCGCCAGGGTCGTTTCCTCGACGCAAGCGTCCGCCCACACCGCTTCGAGTAATTCGCTTTTTTTCGTCACTCGACCGGCGTTTTCGACGAAGTAAAACAGTAGATCGAACTGCTTCGGCGTGAGCGAAACTGGCTCGCTCGCACACCACAAACGGCGCTCCCCTGCATCCAGACAAAACACGCCGAAGTGATAAAGTTCCCGTTTTTGTTGAAGTTTAGAATTATCCAAAAAAAATCCAAAAAAAATCCAGACTTTTAGCGGGTGCTTCGTTAAATTAGCGCAACTTGCCCGCAAGTCAAAGCCGAGAAATGGAAATCAAGCGAAAAATCGAAATGTTGGCTGTCACCAA
>JALZCH010000035.1 GCA_030863175.1 Acidobacteriota bacterium
CTTTAATCGTCAGCACGCCGGTTTTGTAAGTTTCGACCACACGCTGGCGCAAATCCAAAGAATAGGCTTTCATTCGTGGAATTTTACAGCATAAACTAGTCGCACTCAATCAAGAATCGCTATAGAAACGCAATTGTATGTTTAAAGATGCAATTTCTATTTAGCGTTTTCATAATCATTCAGTAGAAGCATAACGATTGAGATGACGTGGGGCGAAACTGCCGCCACGCAACGTGAGGAAAACCAAAGATCGTTTTTAAGAAAGTAGCTGTTTCGCCCTCACGTCCATTGAATTGTTAGGCGCGTTCGGCACAGCATCAAACTTATGCAACATTCTGAGAGCTGTCTGCCAATACTTCCCTCGGTACCACTGGACGTATCAGCGCAAGCAAGAGAGCTAACCCGGCGACGAACCCCAGACTCCAGACCGCCCAGTCGAGGAAATACCACATCGCCGCCCGGCTTTGCAGCACTGGGTCTATTTCGTCGCGGTACCCAGCTGCCTTCATTTGGTCGAAAACCGGCTCTAGGAAGAAACCCGCCACGAGTCCCCCAACTATAAACATTGTCAGTGCCAAAAGCAGAAGATTTCGCCGCCGCGTCTTCCAGTTCGTAACAAGGGCGATAATGAACAGCACGAAAGTGATTGGCGGAACCGTACTCCAAAAGTGACTACTGTTATAACCGTATTCTCCCTGAAACATAGCGAAAGAACGCGGCGGAGCTTCTGCGACAGTCCCAGCTACGACAACCAGCGCGAACAACTGAGCGCCGAGCTGGATAAAGCAACTGGCGACCAACGCTATCAAGGTGACGTTCGGTAGGTTCAGTTCTTTCACAGCATTACCTCGTAATCTTCTAGACTCGATTCATTTCCTTCGTATCGAAACCAATACTACCACCACAGCGCCTAACGGCGGCGTTGACGCGGGCGCAAAACACATAAGGTTGATAAGAAGATAGCTTATGCGCCTCGCGTCCAATAACTTGTTGGGCGTGTCTTAGCCAAAAGTTAAAACCTTTAATTAAGCGTATCCATTTACTATAAGGTTATAGCAATCCTTATCTTTCAAATCATATTCTATTTGGAAATAACAATCGCCGCCGTCCTTTACGAAATACGGTTTTGAGCTAAGAGGCTTATCGGAACAATAAAAATTGCAGAAGATTCTTTTATGCCCGTCAACGACGATTCCAACGTATTGGCGTTTGTATTTTGATAGCTTCCGCCAAAGATCAGGAGATTTTTTATCAGGATTATCTTTAAGATACTGCTCGATTTTTTCTTCAGCCTCAAAGATTTGCTCTTTTGTCGGTATCCACAACCTTTTATCTTCAAACCGATATTTCCACTCAGAAAGATTTGCACAAATAATGCCTTCAATCTTGTCGGTTTTAATGGTTACAGATTCTTGTCCGAAGATTGTTAGGCTCAACAATATAAAAATAGAAATGTGAAGAAGTAATTTCATAAATTTCTCTCCGTTACGGTTATAAAAGGAAACGCCCAACTACTAATTATAACGCTAAAGAGCGGTGTTTTTGCATGCTTTACCGCCAACTTGCGGCATAATCCCGAAATACGTACAATTTGCCGCAATCACTCTAATTACAAACCCATCATTTCTTTAACGTATTTCGTTGCCGGAGAGCCGAATGAGAGCATTTCGTCGTGCATCCGTTTCAAATCAACTTTGCCTTTGTTTTTATTTTCATAAGCGCGGCGAATGTCATTGACTTCGACCGAACCGACGTAATATGTCGAAAGCTGTGTTGAAGAAAGTTGCGCGCGTTTCCATTTGCCGACTGCCTCGCCTTCTTCCTGAAAACCTTCGTTCATCATAAAATCAACGGCTTCTTTTTCGGTCATTCCGGCGGTGTGGATTTTCTGGTCAATGATGGAGTTGATGATGACGCGCAATTTCATTTTTAACTGCTGCATTCGCACTTCCGCCCCGCCGTAGCCTTTTTCCGCCATCAATTGTTCGGCGTAAACCGCCCAGCCTTCGACAAATGAGCCGCTCGTGAAAATGGCGCGAATCATTGTCGGAGCTTTGAATTTGTTGGCGTGCATTAGTTGCAGATAATGTCCGGGCATCGCTTCGTGAACCGTCAGATTTTCGAGCATATAATCGTTGTACTCGCGGAAAAACGATTCTACACGAGCTGGCGACCAGTCTTTCGGCGTCGGTGCGATGGCATAAAAAGTCTCGGCTTTTTTCTCGAACGGTCCGGACGAATCGCAATAAGCCACCGAAGTCCCGCGCGCATACTCGGGCATCACGATAACTTTCACTGGCTCATCAGGTACTGTAACGAGATTGTTTTTGCGAACAAACTCAGTTGTTTCCTGTAAATCTTTTTCCGCCTGCGCGACGATTGTTTCGTTGTTCGGGCGAGATTCGGCGAGTTTGTTTAAAACTTCTTTGATTACAAACTTTTTGCCGGTTGTTTCCGATGTTTTGGCGCGTTCGTTTCCGTTTGGAAAAAACTTTTTGAAAAGCGGCATTGAAACTTCATACATTGCCTCTTGTGTTGCTTTTAAATCGGCTTCTGCACGTTTGAGAATTTCTTCTTTCGTCAAATCCGATTCGAGCGCGAAGCGAAGTTTTTGACGGAATTTTGCGTCGCCAATTCGGAAATCGCCGTTTGAACGCGGGAGCAAATCTTCTTTGAGCCATTTGCCGTAATCTTCAAGAGCGGCAATCGCTTTTTCGCGGGAGGGCTGGAGTGCGGTTTTCATTTCCGGAACCTGGTCAACAAACTGCTGAATATCGTCTTTAATCAAGCCAATCACGCCGGCGTTTTGCTGAATTGCGGTTTCGGTGTAAACCTTAGACGGATTTTTCAGATTCGCTTTAGCGGCAGCAATAACGGCTGGAATCGCTTCAAGACGACCTTTTATATTTGTCAGGCGTTCTTTGAGCGGCGCAAATTCGCGTGAGGCGAGACTGTCAATTGCGCCGCCGACGTTGTATGAAAGCGGATTCCATTCGTATTCGCGCAGAACGTCAATCTGGAAAATATTGTATTCGAGATTATCGCGCATAATTCGCGCGTCAATGTTGTTGGCTTTGCCCAATTTGTTGAAATCAATTGCTTTTAATTTATTGAGAAACTCCTCATTAAAAGTGCGACGTTTCTGAACTCCGGTGAGGCTGTAATCCGAAAGGCGATTGTCAAAACGATGATCGCCTAGAATCGTTGCCCATTCCGGCGAGTTTTCGAGCAGTTTTTCGATGTATTCCCGCGCAAGTTTTTCAAATTGCTGGTCAGCGGTTTGGGTGGTTGCGTTTGCCATTGTGATCGGTGAAACAAAAATTACGGTCAGAGTCAGAGCTAAAACTTTTTTCAGCATAATTTATCAGTTTTTAGGAGAGTTTCGAGCCTGAAATCATTATGCGAGCAAGACCGCAAAGTGTCCAATCCGCAAATTTATTAAAAGAAAAAGCAGAGGTCGCGATAAAGCACCTCCGCTTAATGAATTCTTGTTTGTCCGGTTATTTCACGTTTGCCGTTGTTTTCGCGTTTTTCATTTGATTTTGTTTGGTAATAAACATGATAATCTCGCCGGAAAGAGCGGTTGCGGGAAGCGGAACTTTGTTGGTTTGAACAATTACTGTGTGACCGCTGTTCCAGAGCATCTGCACATCGGTCCGACCGCCGCCACTGTGACCACGCACCAACTCGCCGTTGATGTCTCTTTCCTTGATTCCGTAGCCCCAACACGCATCGCCTTTGGCGTTTTCGCTGATTTTTCCTTTTGCGATCTTCTCGATAGTTTCCGCGCCGAGCAACTTGCCCGTTCGATATGCGCGGGCGAATTTAAACAAATCTCCGGTGTCTAAATAACCGCCGCCGAAACCAGTGCCGACCGAATCAATAATTCCTTTGACAGGAGGATAAGCCTGGACGCCGAGCGGGTCTTCGTCGGATTGATTGTAAAGAACCGAAATGTCGCCCGGATTCTTCGCTTTATCCTCCATATTTAAAGGCTTAAAAACGTTTTCCCGAACGTATTCGATATAAGTTTTGCCCGAAACCTTTTCAATGATTGCCCCTAAAAGCGAGAAACCGGCATTGCTGTATCGCCAGCGCGCGCCGGGTTCAAAATAGAGCTTTTCGTCTTTGTAAACTGCAATTTCCTCGGTCGCATTGCGGTAAGCTTTGCCCGGAACTATTCCCGGTGACTCGAAAAACGTTCCCATTCCAGCGGTGTGCGTTAAAAGTTGGTGGATAGTGATTTTTTTGAACTCCGGATTGGGAAAATCCGGTAAGATTCTGCCAACCGTGTCCTCGTAAGACAGTTTTCCGGCTTTCACGAGTTGCGCGATTGAGACGGCTGTAAACATTTTGCCGACGGAAGCAAGATGAAATTTTGTTTCCAGTTTGTTTGGGACTTTATTTTCAACATCGGCTAAACCGTAAGCTTTGTGTAGCAAAATTTTATCGTCCTTAGCGACCAAAACAACGCCAGAAAAATCTCCGGCGGCTGCGCGACGTTCGACTTCTGCTTTGATCTCGGCAATCATTTCGGCTTCGGAAAGAATTTTCGTTGTTGCGCTTAGTTTCGGTGTATTCGGATTTTGGGCTTTATACACGCCGAGTCCGGCGAGTTTCCCTTCTTCGTTTCTGTCGCGTCCCACTGTAATGCTAGCGAAATGTTCACCACGTTTGCTTTTGGCGAGAATTGACATCGGAAATTCCCCGGCTGGTGGCGTGACTCTGATTAATTCCAAACCGCCGCTCTGTTCGTGCAGCTTGCGGAAATATTTCGCGGCGTTCGGCTGGTTTTTTTTCGCGCCGACGGAAAATCTGTTTTCGACAAAACGATTAATTTCTGCTTCGTCTCCATTTTCAATCGCGGCAAGCCATTCGCGCATGATATTGCCGAGCGTGTCGTTTGGCAATTCAACTTTTGTAGTTATTTGCGTAATGGCAGATTGACCGAAAATTACAGGGGCGAAAACGAAAATACAAAGAATGATTGTTAAAATTTTAAAACTCATCAGAAAAATATTCCTCCGTCAATAAACACCGCGAAAAACTGCTTTGTGACAATTAACGCGTTAAAATCGCCTCATTTGAATCACGGGAATGAAAATTAACCGTCGCGTGCTAGAATGTGCTCAAAATTACCTTTGAACCAACGACAAAACAGAAAGTCTCAAACAACTTATGTCAAACGAAAAAACGAATCGGCGTGAATTTATGCAGGCGAGTACGACTGGCGCTACAGCTCTTCTGCTTCTCACCGGAAAGATGAAAATCGAAGCGCAGACGCGAGTTCCGCGTTTTGAGCTCGAAGAAGCCACTATTGCCGATTTGCAGTCTCGAATGCGGCGCGGCGAGATGTCGGCAAAAGACATTACGGAGAAATATCTCGAACGCATCCGGGACGTAGATCAAAGCGGCGCAAGTTTGAAATCAGTGATCGAAACAAATCCAGATGCCGAGCGAATTGCCGAACAATTGGACAGAGAGCGAAAATCCGGGCGCGTCCGTTCGCCACTGCACGGAATTCCGGTACTTATAAAAGACAACATTGACACTTCCGACCGAATGAAAACCACAGCCGGTTCGCTTGCGCTCGTTGACGCTCCGACCCCGCAGCAAGACGCTTTTCTGGTTCAAAAATTAAGAGAAGCGGGCGCGGTGATTATCGGAAAAACGAATTTGAGCGAGTGGGCTAATTTCCGTTCGAGCAATTCTTCGAGCGGCTGGTCTGCGCGCGGCGGGCAAACGCGCAATCCGTACATTCTGGACAGAAATCCGTGCGGGTCTTCGTCAGGTTCCGGCACGGCGATTTCGGCTAATTTGGCAGCGGTCGCCGTCGGAACCGAAACCGACGGCTCAATTATCTGTCCTTCATCAAATACCGGAATTGTTGGTATCAAACCAACTTTGGGGCTGATTTCGCGTGCCGGAGTGATTCCGATTTCTCACAGTCAGGACACCGCCGGACCGATGACGCGGACGGTGACAGACGCGGCGATTTTGCTTGGCGCGATGACCGGCGCTCACGCGCTCGATTCAGCAACGCGCGGGCAAAAGGCGCAGAAAGATTACACACAATTTTTACGGCGCGACGGTCTTCGCGGTGCGCGAATCGGCGTGATGCGGCAATATTTTGGGAAAAACGGGAAAGTTGACAAAGTTTTGGAAACAGCGCTCGATGCGATGAAAGCCGAAGGCGCGACTTTGATTGACGTAAAGTTTCCGACTTTCGACAAATTCGGCGATGCCGAGTTTGAGGTTTTACTTTACGAGTTCAAAACCGATTTAAATAAATATCTCGCCGAAAGAAATTCGCCGTACAGAACTCTCGCGGATTTAATTAAATTTAATGAAGACAACAAAGAGCGCGAAATGCCGTTTTTCGGACAGGACATTTTTATTTCGGCGCAGAAAAAAGGCGGTTTGAACGACCGTGCTTATCGTTTGGCTTTGCAAAAATCGAAAACAATGACGCGCGAGCAGGGAATTGACGCGATAATGAATCAAAACAAGCTCGACGCGATTTTTGCACCGTCAAATGCCCCGATTTGGGCGACCGATTTGGTTAACGGCGATTGTTTCGGCGCATATATCGGAAGCTCAAGCTGGGCGGCGGTCGCTGGTTATCCGAGCATCACAGTGCCCGCCGGATTCGTGCAAAATCTGCCGGTCGGAGTTTCATTTTTCGGTCGCCCGTGGACGGAAAACCTTTTGTTAAAACATGCGTATTCATTTGAGCAAACGACAAAAACGCGCCGCGCGCCGCAATTTTTAGCGACCGCCAGCCATCAATAGAAAAAAATATGAAAAGCAGAAGACTTATTGCCGGTTTTGCTCTGGCGGCTTTTATTGCCACGGGCTTTCCGCAAAACATTAAAGCTGAAAAATCAGACACGAAAAAAGAACCGAACGCAATCCGAGTGACACCGCCCGCGCCGCAATTTACCGATGCCGAACGGCAAGCCGAACTTGCTCGAAGACGTCAGAATGTGGCGGAAAGAATCGGCAAAAACTCGATGCTGATTTTGTTCAGCGGCGAACCGCGAATTTATGCGGGCGATGTGGATTATGTTTTTCGGCAGGAAAATAATTTGTATTACCTGACAATGCTCAAACAGCAGGGCGCGACGCTTGTTTTGCTGCCGGGAAACACAGGAATGAGAGAGTTTTTGTTTTTGCCGCGCCGCAATCCGCAACGCGAGGCTTGGGACGGGAAGATGTACAGCCTTGAAGAGGCACAACGGATTTCCGGCGTTAAAAACGTTTTCTTTAACGACGAATTTGGAAAATTTCTCGATGCGGTGAAAAGCAAACAGCCGTTTGTTTCCGGATCCGGCGCGAACATTTCGCTTGCTGTTGAGAATCTTTATCTGCTTTTGCCGGAAAGCGAGCGCGATTCGGAAGGAATGCGCGAATATCGGCAGGAATACAATTTCTCGAAAGAGCAGCAAGTCGGTCAAAACTATAAGATTCAAAACGCGCAGCAGATTTTCGCCGATCTGCGGCATATCAAATCGCCGTTTGAATTAAAGATTTTGCAGCACGCGATAGATATTTCGACCGAAGCTCATATGCGCGCAATGGCGACCGCCGGGCGAGCGAAAATGGAGTATGAAGTGCAAGCCGAAATCGAATACATTTTCCGCAAACGAAACGCCGATTATTGGGGCTATCCGTCAATCGTCGGTTGTGGTCCGAATGCGACGACTTTGCATTACAACGAATCACAAAGCCCGGTTAAACCCGGCGATTTGCTGCTAATGGATGTCGGAGCGGAATACGATCATTACACGGCGGACGTGACGAGAACTTTTCCGATCAACGGCAAATTTACCAAAGAACAAGCCGAAATTTATCAAATCGTTTTTGACGCTCAGGAAGCCGTCGCCCAATTGACGAAACCGGGTGTAAGATTCCAGGAATTGAGCAGGGCATCGGACGAAGTTCTCAAAAACGGCTTGGCGCGTCTCGGTTTGATTACAGCGCCGAATGCGACTTTGAAAATAACATCACCCAACGGTCAGACAAGGGAATTCCCACAGTATCGCTTTTTTGCATTTCACGGGCTTGGTCACTGGCTCGGAATGAACGTTCACGATGTCGGCGATTACAACAAACCGCTTGCAGCCGGAATGGTTTTTACCAACGAACCGGGAATTTATATTCGCGGCGACGCCTTTGATTATTTGCCCGACACTCCGGAAACGAAAGAGTTTTTGGCTAAAGTGCGTCCGGTTTACGAGCGCTATAAGAATATCGGTGTCCGCATCGAAGACGATATGCTCGTCACCAGTTCCGGCGTTGAGTGGATGAGCAAAGCCCTGCCGCGGAAGTTGAGCGACATCGAATCGTTCATCGCGCGCGCTTCAAAAGAAATCCCGGCGACTGCGGCTGGAGGGCGTTTCGAGCTGGAAACAAAATTCCATTTCGGCAACCCAAATCATTGGTTTGAGTCAACCTCGGCATCTTTGCTTTTTGAGCACAAAACCTCGATTTTTACTGCTCATTAAACGCTTTTCATTGAACATTTATCATTAAAGATTGAATAAATTTCCTGCCGTTAAATGATAAATGTTCAATGAAATTTTATTCCAAAAAATCTTTGATTCTTCTCTGCTTGTGATGGTATATCTGGTTGTGGTATAACCTGCCAAACACCTTTGCTCGATACTACGAGCACCAAGATAATTCAATTCCAATTAAGGAGACATCAGAGAAGTGAAGTACATCTCTATTCAGTTACTTTTCTCACTTGCGCTAGCGGTTTGCAGTCTCGCCTTGTTCTCCGCCGACACCCAAGCGGCAGCCATAACAGTCACAACAACTGCAGATATCGTCTCAACTTCCGATTCAGTCATAAGCTTGCGCGAAGCAATAGCAGAAGCCAGCCGTTTATCCGATGACGACACAATTAACTTTGCCCTTCCGAACTGCAGTGGCGTTTGCACGATAACTTTGAACGGCACTGATTTAACCATTAACGCGGCTTCTCAAGCTGGCAAGCTGACGATTACAAACGCGACCGGCGCGAACAAGCTGGTGATTTCGGGCAACAATCGAAGTCGCATCTTTTTCCTCGTTTATGGCGCTGATCTGACGCTGGACGGCGTCACGATCACCGGGGGCAACGGTTTGGGAGCGGATTACAGCTCAAACAACGCCGGCGGTGCTATCTATGGTAACTACGGCACAAAGCTGACGCTGATAAACTCGGCAGTCACAAACAGCACGGCGACGTTCGGCGGCGGTATTTACAGTTACAACTATTTTAACGGTTCGCTGACAATGATAAACTCAACCGTCAGCGGCAACAACGCAAGTACCGGAGGCGGCGTTTACATCAATTACGGCAACGCAAGAATTTCAAATTCGACAATCAGCGGCAATACGGCTCAATCCTACGGCGGTGGCATTTACAACGATTATTCTTCAACACTCAATCTGACCAATGTCACGATCACGAATAACCGCTCAACCAACACTATCTGTACCGATTGCGGCGGCGGCGTTTTCAATTACCGGAATTCGGGCGTTTCGTCGGTCGTCAATATGGTCAACACAATTGTCGCCGGAAACACGGTTGCCAATTCCGCCTCCGGTCCTGATTTTTCCGGCGTAGTTTCATCAACAAGCTCGAATAACATAATCGGCAACAATCAATTGACCACCGGAATCAGCGATGGCGTCAACGGCAATCAAGTCGGCACTCCCAGTTTGCCCATCAATCCTCAGCTCGCCCAGCTCGCCAACAACGGCGGGGCAACCGAAACGCACGCAACCCTGGCGCTTTCACCTGCAACCGACCGGGGCAACAACTGCGTATTGTTTGCGGGAAGCTGCGGAAACGGAAATCCGGCTCTGGCAGACGATCAGCGCGGCGCCGGTTTCCCGAGACAATCCGGCGGTGTGGTTGATGTCGGCGCGGTTGAAGTAGCACAAAGCTTGAACAGTTTCGATGTGAGCGGAACCGTTTTCTACGGGACGTCGCCCGCTGGCGGACCGCAAAAATACGTTCCCGGCGTCACAATGTCCGCAACCGGCGCTTCCTTTGTTTCAACAACGACGGACTCGACAGGGTATTACATGCTCCGCAATCTGATTGCCGGCGGACGATACATCGTTACGCCGTCAAAAACAGGGCAGCTCAATGGCATCACCTCTTTTGACGCGACGCTCATTTTGCGCTACGTCGCCTCCGGAGGAAACGAGCGATTTACTTCGAATCAGCTTATGGCGGCTGATACAGACAAGAACGGCAGTGTTAGCGCCTTTGATGCGACCCAAATTCTAAGATTTGTCGCCGCCGGAAGACCGGGAACGGTAAGTGGAGCAGCCGGCGATTGGAGATTTGTTGCCTCTTCGCGTAACTACTCTGCCACAAACTCGTTCTCAGGAGAGAATTACGACGCAGTTTTGATCGGAGACATTAATGGCGACTGGAGTCCGTTCGCATCTTTAGAGGGCAACGAACAAAACGAGCAGCTGCAAGACGATCAATTCGATTCCCTGCGTAAACCTGAAGACGTGCGCCTGACATTGCACGACTATGCAATTTCGGGAAGCGGTAGCGAGATTATGGTTCCGGTAACGTTTACGAACAATTCAGGCAAAGCGATTTCATCTTTCAGCTTTGATATCGCGTTTGATCCGAACGTTCTTCAGCCTATCGGTGATATGGTTGATTTTACAGGCGTTTTAAACAGTGATGCCGGTTGCGCAATCGCCACTGATACGACGATGCCGGGAAGAATCGGGGTCGCTGTTTCATGTCCGACTCTCGGCATTCGCGCCGCTGAAACGCAATTAAATCTGCATTTCGCGGTTACCGGAAAAGCGCGCTCAAAAGCGTACGTTTCAGTACCTCTTAATTTCTCGCAAAAACCAATCTTTGAAGACACTAACGGAGAATTACTCTCGTCGAAGGTTGTATCGTTTGCAAGAAAATAGGGCTTTCAGTTAGTAGAAACAAAAACCGCAGAGTTAACGCGGAAGACCAAGGAGAATAAGGCGAAATTCTCTTTGCTAATTGGGTCTTCCGCGTTAACTCTGCGGTTACTTTTTAATAATCAGCGGAGCGTTCTCTATTCATAACTCAATGCCTCCACTGCATCCAGCCGCGCCGCGCGAATTGCGGGATAAAGCGCGCCGATTGCTCCGCCTAAAAGTCCGACCACCAAAGTTATCAAAATCCAATGCCACTCAATTTCGATTCGCATCGTTGTTGTACGGGAGACAATGAAACGCGCGAGCAGAGCCAGTAAAAAACCGGTCAAGACACCCAAAAAACTGAGCAGCAATGCTTCCTGTGTAATCGTCCAGGCGATTTCGGTTTTCGACATTCCGAGCGATTTTAAAACGCCGATTTGTCTTGTACGTTCGGTTACGGTTGTGTACATCGTCAGCAAAATAACGAGCGCGCTGATTGCAGCCGCAACGCCGATGACAACGTTTAAGAAAACATTTAACGCCGGAACCGAGCTTGAAATAATTTCTTCCAAATCTTTGGTCTGCAAAATCTGGTCGTCAGGAAATTTTTGCGCAATGCGCTCGCCAACTCGGTCAACTTCCGCAGGATTGACAGCTTTGACTAAAATCGCGGTGCATTTCCCCTCGCCGCCAAGCTGTTCCTGCATAGTCGCAAGCGGGATTTTGATTCTGCCTCCGGCAGCGGGTTCGTAAGTCCCGACAATAGTAAAATCTTTTTCGTAAATCGGCAGTTTGGAGCCGACTTTTAATTTTTTCGAGTCTGCCCAAGCCGTATCAACTACTGCTTCCTGCCCACTTGCGCCGAGCGCCCGCCCATCAATGATTTTCAACCCGGCGATGTTCGCATAATCTTCAAAAGGAACGCCGTCAACAAGTCTGCTGCCGAAATTTGTGTCTTTTGCCGGAACGAGGTTTTGCCCTATTGGAATCGCCGCTTTAACGCCCTCGATCTGAGCAATTTCGGTTGCGCGGCTGACTGGCAGACGAAATGCGTCCGTGCCGCTGAAGCCAGTCGTTCCGGCGGCTCGCACCATAATTTCTGCCCCGACGTTTGCCTCGCGCTGCGCGTTTTCGTGCAAAGTTCCGCGCGCCAAGCCGGTCGTAAAAACAATCAGCATCACGCCGACGCCAATGCCCAAAACGCTTACCAGCGTGCGCGCCGGGCGATGGAGCATATTGGAAAGAATTAAATTATCTCTCATCGAACTTGTAAAATTATTTTTGAGAAGTATTTGCCGCAACCGGAGTATTAGACATTTTAGTATTGCCGTTGACGGTTTTTTCGGCTTCCTCCGTTTGCTTTTGTTCGGGCGAGCGCCATCCGGCGCGTTGCAGCATCGGGATTGCGTATTTAATCGGAATCGCCATATTTCCGGCGGTATTTTCGGTGAACACGCCGAAGTTGACGCCGATGACGCGACCCGATTGACCGAAAAGAGGCGCGCCGGAACCGCCTTCAGCGGTTTTCGCGTCGTGGACGATTCGTCGTGTATCCAAATCAGTGATTGTCCCCTGCGTCGTCAACGGCTGAATGCGGCGGGTCTGCGCCAGAAAATTTACCAGCGTTTGCAAATTCGACCCGTAACGCGCTTGAATCGAGCGGGCTTCGGATTCGTCTACCATCGCCAAAATTCTTTCCGGACCGTTTGGATAACCCATTGTGACGACTGTTTTGCCAATCGAAACGGCATCGGAATTAACATCAAGCGGCAGAACCGGAATTTCGGGGAAAACCGAATTCGGGTCAAGAGCAGCAATCGCCAAATCCTCCTTTCCTGAAACGTCGCGAACGCGCACCGGAAACGGATTCGGAAAACCGGGGAAATAAACCACCAAACGCCGCAGACGAGCGCGCCCGTTCGATAACTGCGCCAACACTTTGATTCGCTCGTCGTTCGCCCATGGTTGAACGACGTGCCGATTCGTCAGCAGATAGCCTGAGCCTACGTGAAAGCCCGTGCCAACGAAATCGTATTCGACCGGAGTTCCATTACCTTCCGTCGTCAAAGGCGACGCCTGTTTTTGTGGAATGTCGGGCGCAGTTGTCGGCACGAAATTCTCGCCGCTTTCGGAAACCTGCGGCGTAACTTGCGGTTCTAGCGGGTCAGGCGTGGCGACAACGGTCGGATCAGGATAACGCAGCTGTTTGCCGGTTGCTTTGTCAACAAGGTCGTAAGTTCCGACGAGCAGACAGACGCCACTGCCATATTCGTTACGAAGCGTTGCGGCGAGCGAAACGATGTCAATAAGCTGTTTGTTGGTTTTGTTTAAATCACCGATTTCCGTCCGGCTGCGGGTTAACTCGTCTTTTAACTGGCTGATAATTCTGCCTTGTTCCTGGGCTTCCTCGCGACCGCGCTTGATTTCCTTATACAAAGCCGAACCGAGATAAAACAAACCGCTGAGGGTTCCTATAACGATCAGCAGGACAATCGCCTTTGTCACCCAACTGATTTCCTGAATCAGCTCGCGGCTAAATTCTTTGAGAAAAACTTTGGCGTCGTCGCGTTTGTCGGTTGCGGCGGATTCTACCGCGGCGGATTCGATAAACGGCGCGACCCGCGTTTCGCGTCCGAGACGCGTCAGCGACGAAATCGCAGCGGCAGTTGACGGCACGGTGAAAAAGAGCAACGTAAGCTCGGAATTATCCAAGCCAATCTTATCCCCATCTTTGAGTCTGGTTTCGAGCGCAAGCGGTTGGCGGTTAAGATTCAAACCGAGCGTTTCGTCAAAATAAACGATTCGATAATTGCCGTTAATGCCGCGACGCAATTCGAGCCAAACGCCGTTTGTCGCCGCCAGATGATGATCGGGCGGCGGCTCGATCCGTAGATCGCAGGCTGCATCGGTTCCGATTCGCACACGCTCGTTGATAAAAAACTCGGTGCGCTTTTCGTCTCCGGCAATAATGTGAATGACAATACCGTTTGACACAAAAAAGTCTGGAGTCTGGAATCAGGAGTTAAATTTTAAGCCAATTTCTCAATGCAAATCTGGAGTCTGAAGTCTCAAATTTTCGACTCCAGACTCCAGTTTCCAGACTCCAGACTGTTCGGGTATTTTAGCATAAAGCCGCTTGCAAAGCAGAGTTATTGAAAGATTCAAATTTTGCTCGCTGAAGAGTCAATCGCGCCGTCGAAGCGGTCAAGAAGCTTACACAAGAGATAATCGGAAAAGCGAAATCAGATTGTAAAATAGAAACGTCTGGCAGCTCGATTTTCGCTCGTAGCATTATGAGGTCTGACAACAAGACGGCGCAAACCGGCAGAGTCATAATCGCTGGCAACAATACTCCGAGAACTAGTAAAAATAAAAATCACCAATCATCCAAAAAGCTTGCTTAAATACAGATCATTTGTGATAGAGTAAATTGAGGTGATTCGGTGAAAGCCTTTACCGGCATATCCGATCAACCGGCAGCAAATTAACTGCCACTTGCCTGAGAGAAAACCGCTTAAGCGCTTGTTAAAAGACTTTCCTATCAAAAGCTTTGAGTTTTGATCTTAATCTGAAAAATCAATGACAAAAAATCTTTTTGCCAAATAAATTGTCAAAAATTTGAAGTCAATTCAACTGAAATTCGTTTAAATGATTTTTTCGGTCGAATTGGCTAAATCCATTCAACCCTTCATATCTCAATTCTCAGAATTGTCTTAGTGAACATCGGTCAAAAATGAATTCCAAAGCAGCCAAAATATTTATTTGGGGAGTTATTGCCGCAGGAATTTCGGTTTGCATTTTAGCCTCACAAAATCTGCCGTTAAATCAAATAAACCTGCAATTTGCCTTTTTCGCGGTTTTTACAATCGCGTTCGGCTCTCGGCTTTCATTACAAATGCCCAAGTCGAACATTCGTTTTAGTATGGGAGACGCTTTGATCTTCCTGATTTTTCTCTTGTACGGAGGTGAGTTTGCAATATTGTTGGCGGCAGCCGAAGCGTTCGTGACATCGCTGATGATCAAAAGGCGGATGGGGCATTTAAGCAATAGAACCATTTTCTTTAATGTCGCCCTGATTGCTTGTTCAACCGCCGGGACTTATTTGGCATTTTTGCTTTATCAAAAAGCGGCTGGCGGCAAGCCGAATTTTAATAATTTGCAGGAATTTGCGTCGCTCATCGGTTTGATGGCGATTTCTCAATTCTTTTTCAATTCAGTTTTAGCGGCAATCTATCAGGCTTTTAAAGCAAGTCTTTCGGTTTGGCAGGCTTGGAACGAAAAATGTCTTGTCGGCTCGGTCACCTATTTCATAGGAGCCGCGCTCGCCGGAGTGATGTATCAATTGATTGAATATTCAAACCTTTTTACATTGATTATCGCTGCGATTATTGTTGCACTGATTTACGTCACATATCGCCGATACATTAAAGAACTGGAAAAAACAATCGAGCAAGCCGAGCAAGCCGAGCGTCAAAAAGCCGAGATCGAACGCCTGCGCGCAGAAGAAGCCGAAAAGCATGTCGCTGCGCTTTCCGCCAGCGTCGCCGAACAGAAACGAATCAGCGAAGCTCTGCGCACAAGCAAAGAGCGCTTCCGCCATGCCGCACTGCACGACGCTTTGACCGATTTGCCGAATCGCTCTTTTTTCACCGAACAGCTTAAATATTTGCTCGATAACGCCCGGATTGATCCGAGCAAAGGGTTTTGCGTTTTATTTATTGACCTCGACCGTTTTAAAAACATCAACGACAGCTTAGGTCACGCCGTCGGCGACGAGCTTTTGATTCTGGTCGGAAAACGTATCGAGCGCATTATCAGGCAAGGCGATATAGTTTCGCGTCTCGGCGGTGACGAGTTTGCCATCGTGTTGGTTAACATCACTTCGCCGGAAGACGCCGTTAAATTTGCAGAGCGGATTTACGAATCAATTTCTCAACCGTTTCAATTGCACGGTTTTCAGGTTTACACCGCCCCTAGCATCGGCATCGCGATGAGCAACGCCGAATACGAACAGCCCGACGATATTTTACGCGATTCGGATATTGCAATGTATCACGCCAAAGAACGTGGGGGCGGCTGTGCCATGTTCAATCAGGAGCTGCGCAACAGAGCCGTGAGCGTAATGAAAATCGAAAGCGAACTGCGCCATGTTGTCGAACGCGAAGAATTAAGAGTTTTTTATCAACCGATAATCTCGCTCGAATCAGGTCGGCTGGCAGGTTTTGAAGCTCTGATGCGCTGGCAGCATCCGGAGCGCGGGCTGGTTTCTCCAGCTGAATTTATTCCTGTCGCGGAGGACACTGGTTTGATTGTCCCGATGACAATTTGGATTTTGCGCGAAGCTTGCACGCAGCTGAGCCGCTGGCGTTGGCAATCGCCTATCAATCGTTCGCTACTCGTTAGTGTCAATCTTTCGGGCAAGCATTTTACCGAACCGAATTTGGTCGAACAGGTCAGCCAAATTTTGCAGGAAACCGGACTCGAACCTTATTGTTTAAAGCTTGAAATAACTGAAAGCGCGGCGATGGAAAATGCCGAAGCGACCGCTAAAATGCTATCGAATCTGCGGAAGCTCGGCGTCCGGCTTTCGATTGACGATTTCGGCACAGGCTATTCGAGCTTGAGCTATTTGCACCGTTTCCCGATTGACACGCTCAAAATTGACCGCTCGTTTGTTTCGAGAATGGGAGAATCGGGCGAAAATTCCGAAATTGTGCAAACGATTGTGACGCTTGCTAAAAATCTCGAAATGGATGTGATCGCCGAAGGCGTAGAAACCGCCCATCAAGTTGTGCTGCTGCGTGATTTCGGCTGCCGCTATGCACAGGGCTTTCTGTTCTCAAAACCTCAGCCTGCGGCTGACATCGAAAAGCTGATGAAGCAAAAATCCAACTGGCTGCCTGAAGAAATCGAAGTTATACAACAGTCCTCGCCAAACAACATTATCCAATTAAGATAAATACTACCCATAGGCAGCATTTAATTTATTCGACTAGGTAGTGTTGACATAGCTATCTAAGCCAAATCAATGTGCTGGCAAATTGCACAAAACTTAAATAGTTCTTTGCCAATTTATCAAATCTGGAAAACACACGGCGAAAGTGTTTTAGTTTTCCGA
>JALZCH010000036.1 GCA_030863175.1 Acidobacteriota bacterium
TTATTTACATTTGAAAGAGTGTGAATATCGTTTCAATAATCGCAACAAAAACTTGTTTCAGTTGTTGATAAATTTGCTTGAAAAGAACCCGCTCTAGTCGGCTTTGCTACTCTAGAGCCTAAAATAAAACAGGAACCGAGAAATTATCCGGTTCCTGTTTTAATTTTCAGACATTGTTTATGCAGATTCTGTGTTTCCGTCGTTTGGCGCGTAACGTTCGTGGAGATTGACAGGATCGGTTTTCTGGCTTCGCAACTTAAGATTGAGAAATTCGACAAAAACCGAGAAGCCCATCGCAAAATAAATGTAGCCTTTGGAAATATGCTGGTCAAAGCCTTCGACAACGAGTGTTAAGCCGATGAGCAGCAAAAACGACAGGGCGAGCATTTTAAAGGTTGGATGCCGCTGCACGAAATTGCTGATCGGCGCGGCGAAAAACATCATAAACGCGACGGCGACGACGACAGCCGCGATCATTACTTCGATGTGTTCGACCATTCCGACCGCCGTTATAACTGAGTCCAGCGAGAAAACAATATCGAGCAGGAGAATTTGAATGATGACGCTCGTAAAAGTCGGCGCAACACGCGCAGAAGCATGTCCGGTTTTGCCTTCGAGGTTTTCGTGAATTTCAAACGTCGCTTTACCGAGCAAAAACAATCCGCCGAGAATCAAAATCAAATCGCGCCCCGAAATCTCCTGTCCCAAAACCGTGAACAAAGGTGCAGTCAAACCGATCACCCACGAGAGTGAAAAGAGCAGCAAAATGCGAATAAACATCGCCAATCCGAGTCCGATATAGCGGGCGCGCTGTTGTTGTTCGGGCGGCAGTTTTCCGGCAAGTATCGAAATAAAAATGATGTTGTCAATGCCCAAAACGAGTTCGAGCGCGGTTAACGTTAAAAAAGCAATCCAAACACTAGGGTCGCTTAACAGTTCCATTATTTGATTTTCTCTCCTTGAAAATTAGCTGTCGGCATTCATTTCAATCGCCTAAAAAAGCAAGCGTTTATAGGCAAAAAATAATAACAATCAATTACCGAAAAAGAAATAGGATTTGTTCTCTCAATTCAACAAAAATAAACAGGAACATCCATCATTTATTCAAAAGAAAGCCCGGCATTCCCGCCGGGCTTTTTTATATTGGCTGTGGTGAATTTTTAAGGTTTACCTGCCGCAGCCGGATTAACAACTTTGCCTTCGGCGTCGTATTGCTCTACAGAGCCGTAAGCAGCTAACGCTTCTCGGATTTTCGAGGCATCGCCGACGGCGACGATTTGCAAATGCGGCAAATCGAGATATTTTTGCGCCGCGCGCTGCACGTCATCAACAGTGATTTTAGCAACTTGTTGCGGATAATCGTCCCAATATGAAGTCGGGAAACCGTAGAGCTTTTGCGTCACGATGTTTGAAAGCAAAAACTGCGGTTGTTCGAGCTGAAGCGCGAAGCTGCCGATGATCGAACGTTTAGCGTTTTCAAGCTCTTCAGCGGGAACTTTTTCATCGCGGATACGCTTGATCTCGTACATAAACTCTTTGAGCGCGCCCTGGGTGACATCGGTTCTAACTTCCGAGCTTGCCTGAACAGTTCCGGCAAACTTCGAGCCGCCGAAACCGCTGTAAGCGCCGTAGGTGTAGCCTTTGTCTTCGCGCAGATTCATAAATAAACGCGCTTGCGGTCCGCCACCGAAAATCTGGTTCATCACCAAAACAGCGAAATAATCTGGGCTGGTGCGTTCGATTCCGACATTGCCGAGCTGCAAAACCGTTTGCACCGAACCGGGACGGTCAATCAGGAAAATGCCGGGTTTTGACAAAGCTCCAACGGTCGGGATATTGGTCTTAGGAACCTCGCCCTTTTGCCAATCGCCGAACGCTTTTTCGAGCCTCGGTAGCAATTCCTTCATCGTTACGTCGCCCGTGATGGCGAGAATCGCGTTGTTCGGGCGGAAATAGGTTTGATGAAACTGCTTCAATGAATCCGACGTTAAAGCGCGCAGGCTTTCGACCGGCGGCGTGACAAAAGCAGCCGGATGTTCGCCGTAGATCGCGCGGTTAAAACGTTCGGCGGCGAGAAGTTGCGGAATCGAGCGCTGCATCTGCAATTGAGCCAGCGTGCGAGTTTTGAATTTTTCGACTTCCGCGGCTGGAAAAGTCGGATTGCGAACAACATCGGCGAAAATATCTAAAGTTTGGTCAAGGTTTTCAACCAAACCGGCAGCCGTTACATTGGTCGTAAAGCTGGCGAGACCGGAGCTTGCGCCAAGGGTTGCGCCGAGCGCTTCGCTTTGTTGGGCGATGTCTTGGCTTGAGCGTTTGGTTGTTCCTTCGCGCAGCAGGCTGGCGGTGAACGAAGCCGTACCGCGTGAGGCTTGCGGGTCGGAAAGACCGCCGCTCAAAATGACCATCTGCATCGAGAAAGTTGGCACTCTGTGGCTCGGAAGAAGCACAACCTGCAAGCCGTTCGACAAAGTCGCTTCCTGCGCTTTCGGCAATTTGACGCGGAGGACTTCTTTGTTGACGGGCGCTTTGCCTTTGATTACCGCCCCTTTTGACGAAGTTTGGGCTCCGCCGCCGGGCTGCGCGAAGGCTGCCGGCGCTAAAACGAACAAACCTGCGAGCGAGGTGGCGACGAATAATTTTTTAGGAAAAATTGTTTTCATTTTTTCTGATTCTCCTTTTTAGTTTTTCGCGGCTCCTGCTGCTCCGCCTGTAGCGGCTGGTCTGGGCGCGGCTTTTGGTGTAGTAACTATGACGACGCGATTGTTCGCCTGCAAATATTTGTTGGCGGCTTGTTTAACCTGCTCGGCGGTGACGGCGTTTACTTTTTCGAGCCTTGTGTTCATCAAATTCGGGTCGTTGTAATAAACCGTGTAAATCCCCATTTGCACCGCGCGGTTGAGTGAGCTTTGCAGACCGTTGATGAAGTTACGCCGAGTGTTGTTTTTCGCCTTCTGTAACTCCCAATCGGCAACGGCTTCGGTTTTCATTTTTTCGATTTCTTCGAAAATCGCGGCTTCAACATCGGCAGGATTTTTGCCTGGCGCGACACTGGCTTGTATATAAAAACCGCCGGGACCGCGTCGCTCGTCCATATAACCGGAAACGCTCGTGGCAAGCTGTCTGTCTTTAACGAGCTTTTGATAAAGGCGTGAGCTTTGACCGTTTTGCAGAGCCGACGACAAAACCTGCATCGCGTAAAATTCCGGCGTGTTTCCCTGAACGGCTTTGAACGCGATGTTGATTCGGGTCAGGCGAGCGAGCTGATCTTCAACCGCAGCGCGACGTTCGGCTTTAAGAAGCGGTTCGGTCATATTAACAGCGGGCGGCGCGGGCTGGCTCGGAATGCTCTCGAAATTTTTGCGAATTTTGGCGAGAGCCTCGTTGGTATTAAAGTCGCCGACGAGAACCAGCACGGCGTTGTTCGGTGCGTAATAAGTTTTGAAAAATTGCGCCACATCTTCGACGCTGGCGGCGTTCAAATCTTCCATCGAACCGATTGTGCTGTGTTTATAAGGGAAATCGTCGAAGAGCATCTCCTCAATCATCTCGTCAGTTTTGCCGTAAGGCTGATTGTCAACTCCGAGACGGCGTTCCTCCTGAACGGCGTTGCGCTGGTTATCGAGATTTTCTTTCGTGATGTCGAGAGCACGCATTCGGTCGGCTTCTAAAAAGAGCGCCAGATCGAGCTGGTTTGAAGGCAAAGCCTCGAAATAATTTGTACGGTCAGCATTGGTCGTTCCGTTCATATTTCCGCCGTTGTTGAAAACCAGCGTAAAATGCTCGCCTTTGCCGACATTCTGAGAACCCTGGAACATCATATGCTCGAACAGATGAGCAAATCCGGTGCGCCCTTGACGTTCGTCGCGGGAACCTACGTTGTAAGTGACTGAAATAGCAATTACAGGCGCGCTGTGATCTTCGATGGTAATCACGCGAAGCCCATTTTTGAGCTTTGTTTCTTTAAAATCCACGCGCATTTGCTTTTGAGCCTGCGCCAAAACCGTAAAGTTCAGCGAAAAAACTAAGGCAAAGACAAATGCAACGGACAAAATCTTGTGTGCTTGCTTCATTTGAAGCGGTCTCCTTTTATATTTAATTTTGAAAGTATTTTGATTTTGTGAAAGTTACTTGTCGATTGTACGCCCCAAAGGGAATTAGGTTTCAGGGCAAAAGTTTAATTATCGTCAAGTCGTGTTAAAATTTGCGCATTAACAAGTATTCGATGCAACGCAAAATTAGCGGGTTTTACATAATAATTACATTAATGCTGAAAACTTAATTTATATTTGATTTACAAAATGAGAAATTCTTGATTTAAGTTGTTTGTTTTTATTTCTGAAGTTTTGAATAATCTGTTTTTTATCATAAAGACGTTAGCAATCTGGAAATGGTTACAAATTGTACGAATAGTTTGTTTCGTTAAGTCGCCAAGTGGCAGTTCTCGCGCCAGCGACGAGAAATAAAAGAAACATTGGTTTTACGGCAAAAAAAAGCCGCAAAGACAAGTAAAGAAGTAATGAAATTATCTCCAACCGAAATTTTTGACGGCAAGCGCATTTTATTTATCGGCGGCACGGGCTTTGTCGGCAAAGTCACGCTTTCGATGCTGCTCCATAATTTCCCCAATATCGGAAAAGTCTACGCCACAGTTAGAGCGCGAAATGCGGCAGAATCGAACAACCGCTTTTGGAACAGCGTTGTGACAAGTCCGACTTTTGACCCGCTGCGCGAACGATACGGCAAAGCGTTTGAGCATTTTATTCGCGAAAAAGTTCAGCCCGTCAACGGCGATGTCGGAAACGAACTCTTGGGTTTAACCGAACAGGAAGCGTGCGAAATAATGCAGGATTGCGACATTATCATTAATTCCGCCGGAAACGTGACTTTTAATCCGCCGCTGGAATCAGCGTTGAGAACAAATGTTGTCGGGACAAATAACGTGCTGAAAATGGCGCGGATGATGAAGCGCCCGTGTTTGGTTCACGTTTCGACTTGTTTTGTCGCCGGAAAACGCTCTGGGACGATTTGGGAAAACGAACCCGTAGTCGGTTATTTTCCGCGCAAAAACGAATTAATCGGCACGATATTTGACGTTGAAAAAGAAATCGAAGATTGCGCGCGCCTGTCCGAGCAAGCTCGTCATGAAGCCGAAGACGCCGTTCAAATTGCCAAATTCCGCGAGCAGGCTCGCAAGCGTTTTGAAGAAGAAGGGCGAGACCCGGACGACGAAGACGAGCTGAAATCCGCGATTTTCCGCGAAAGAAAAGTCTGGATTCGCAATCGCACAACTGAGCTTGGCGAACAGCGCGCCGAATATTGGGGCTGGACGAACATTTACACTTATTCGAAATCTCTCGCCGAGCAAATCGTTGCGAAACAGGACGACATCGTCAAAGTATTGGTTCGCCCGTCCGTGGTTGAATCCGCGCAGCAATTTCCGTTTCCGGGTTGGAACGAAGGTTTTACGACAACCGCGCCGCTGATTTTAATTGCTTTGCGTGGTCAGCCAATTTTACCGGTTAATGAAAAACTGGTTTTGGACATTATTCCAGTTGATATGGTCGCGGGCGCCATGCTCGCGGCGGCGATGAACGCGCTCGTTGATGACAAACCGCCGCTTGTTTTCCAAGCCTGTTCCGGCGACGTTAATCCGAACGATATGAAGCGAATGGTAGGGTTGGTCGGACTTTATAAACGTCGCCATTTTACTGAAAAAGAAACCGGAAACAAGTTAGTCAACGCTGTCAACGCGCGCATCGAGGCAATCCCCGTCACGCATGAAACCTACAGCCTTATTTCCGCGCCGATGCTCAACAAAGTGGCGCGCCGTGCGACGGATTTTCTGGAAAAAGCTACTCCGAAATGGGGCGGCAGTAAATTAGAAAACGCGCTCGGCGGCGTGAAAAAATCACTCGAAGATTTCGAGCGAACGACCGAAGAAACTAAAGCCGCCTTTGAATTATTTAAACCGTTCACAATAGATAACGAATATTCTTATCGCGCCGACAACGTGCGCGCTTTGATGTCGATCGTCAAAGACGATGAGAAAAATCTCGTTCCCTGGTATCCCGAAAATCTAGATTGGTACGATTACTGGCTCAACGTCCATTTTCCGGGCTTGAAAAAATGGGTTTTGCCACAACTTGAGGAAGACCTCAAAGTCGCCGAACGTCGCGTTTACACTTACAAAGATTTGAACGACCTGTTTGACACTGCAACAAAACGTTTCCCGACGCGCGTGGCAATGCGAATCGAGCGAAACGGAAAAAAAGAGCAGTACACTTTCGCCGATGCCCGCGAATTGGCTTTGCGAGCAGCCGGATTTTTCGCCAAAAACGGGATCGAACCCGCTGATCGCGTGATTATTTTCGGACACAATATGCCCGAATGGGGCTTGGCGTATTTCGGTTTGATGAAAGCGGGCGCGACCGCAATTCCCGTTGATCCGAACAGCTCTGTCGCTGAAATCGTCAATTTCGCAAAAAACGGCGAGGCGTCGGCAATCGTTATCAGCGAACGTTTAAAAGAAGAAAACCCTGATTTATCCACCGAACTGAAAAAAGCAAAGCTCAAAGTTAAAATCTGGACTTTTGAAGAGGTTTTCGAGCTTGTTTCCGAAAGCGAAGAAGCACAAAGATTGGCTCTCTTGCCGCCGAAAGTTCTGGCAAACGCTGTGGCGAGCTTGATTTTTACATCAGGTACGACCGGAACCCCGAAAGCCGTGATGTTGACGCATAAAAACTTCGTCAATATGGTTTCGATGCTCGCTTCGATTCTGGAAATGGACACGAGCGACGGCGTTTTGTCCGTTTTGCCGTTGCATCACACTTTCGAGTTTTCGACCGGATTTTTGACGCCTTTTTCAAACGGCACGCAAATCACTTATCTTGACGAATTGAGCGGCGAAGAATTGGCGCGAGCAATTCAAAACGGTCACGTGACGGGAATGGTCGGCGTTCCGGCACTTTGGGAAATGCTTCACCGACGCATCAAAACGCGTTTCCGCGAGCAGGGCGATTGGTTTGCGGATTTGGCTGACAACATCATCGAATTTAACGCCTGGCTGCGCGATAAAACGCCTTTCAACTTAGGTCCGGTTATCTTTTTCCCGATTCATCAAGGAATGGGTGGGCGAATCCGCTATCTGATTTCCGGCGGTTCGGCTTTGAGCGAGAAAGTTCAGCGCGATCTGCACGGGCTTGGATTTACGATTCTCGAAGGCTACGGTTTGACCGAATCTTCGCCGGTTTTGACCGTCACGCGACCACAAAACAAGATGTTAAAGGGAAGCGTCGGCAAGCCGATTCCGGGCGTTGAAGTCAAAATCAACGAACCGGACGAAAACGGCGTCGGCGAAGTCTGGGCGCGCGGGCAAAACGTGATGCTTGGTTATTACAACAACGAGGAAGCCACGAAAGAAGCGATTGTTGATCGCTGGCTCAGAACCGGCGATTTGGGGCGAATTGACGAAGACGGAAATCTTTACATCGTCGGGCGCTCGAAAGACGTAATCATTGACAGCAACGGGAAAAATATTTACCCGGATGAAATCGAAGAGCTTTACGGGAAATCACCTTATATCAAAGAGCTTTCAGTCGTCGGTTTGCCCGAACCCGAAGGCGGCGAGCGAATCGCGTGTCTTGTGCGCGCCGATTATGATTACGACATCGCGCTCGTCCGCGCGGAAGTCAATCAAAAAATCGAGCAACATTTCCGCGAAGTCTCCGGGGGGTTGCCGTTTTACAAGCGTGTCAAAATACTGCATTTCACCAATTTTGAACTGCCGCGGACGGCAACGCGCAAAGTCAAACGCCCGGAAATCGTCGAAATGCTGCAACGACTTGAAGCGAATTCGGCGAAATCAATCCGGCTCGAAATTGGTAAGGAAAACGGCGCTGGCGGGAACGCCGCATGGATTCGGCAAATCGTAGCAAACGTTTCGAGCCGAAATACGAATGAAATCGCTCTCGACACAAAACTCGCCGATTTGGGCTTTGACAGCCTAATGTTCGTCGAACTAGCGGCGGCAATCGAAGACGGTGGCGGAAAAGTCCTCTCGCCCGACACTTTGAACGAAGTGCAGTCAGTCCGCGAATTGCTCGGCGCAATCGAACGGCAGGATACATCGAAAAAAATCATTGACGAACCCGCCGAAAACAAAATTAAACAACCCGAAGAAGACGAGCTTTTCATTCCATCAGTTGTCCGTGTTGTCGGCAACAAAGTTGTCGGATTCGCGCAGAAAACGCTTTACGGCAACGTTCTCAAAACCGAAATCGAAGGCGAAGACAACGTCCCGCCGCACACAAATTTTATCGTTTCGTCAAACCACACTTCGCATCTCGATATGGGGTTGGTCAAATACGCGCTCGGCGAAGGGGCGGCGAAAAACACGGTCGCGGTCGCCGCCGCCGATTACTGGTTCGACACGAAATACAAACGCGCATATATGAACAACTTCACGACGCTCGTCCCAATCGAGCGTTCAGGCAGCCTGCGCCAATCTCTGCGCCATGTTTCGCAGATTTTAAACGAAGGCTACAACGCCCTGATTTTCCCCGAAGGCGGTCGGCAACCGAGCGGACAAATCGCAGAATTCAAACCTGTCATCGGCTATCTTGCGCTGAACAACAAAGTCGGGATTCTGCCCGTTTATTTGTGGGGAACTTATGAAGCCTTTCCAAAAGGAATGATCGTCCCGAAAGTCGAAAGCATCGGAGCAAACGTCGGCGCCAAAGTCGGAAGATTTATCGAATACGACGAGCTGGCGGCAATGACCAAAGGCATCTCCAGAAATGAGGCTTATCGCCTGATTGCCGCACGCGTTCAGCACGAAGTCGAAAATCTGCGCGACGATGCGCGCCGCCCGTTCGACGCTGATGCTTTGCGGAAAAAATGGCGAGCCGAACGCCGTAAAGCGCGAAAAGCTGCAACTACGGCGACAGGAGCGGATTAAAAATCTGAAAAGCTTGGAAAAAATTACGACGTAATTAAAGTTCACTAAATAGATTAAAACTAAATTCTTCAATTAATCGCCAAGGTCCGCCGAGATATTGCCAGAGAATTAATGCTTCGCCGCGGGCGGCAAGCGGTTGCCACTCGTCAGACATTTGTTCGAACAATTGGCGCGCGGCGTCGGGCGCGACTTTGTTTTGAAAAGTCACGTGCGGGCGATAACCTTTTTGCCTGTCTTGCGCGCCAAGAAAATTATTCCAGAGATTTGAAAGGTTTGCTCGCAAACGATTTAATTCGGGCGATTCGATTTCCGCCGCAACGCCTTTGCCTAGAAACCGCAAGCGAGGAAAAGTGAGATTGAATTCTTTGGTTTGTTCCGTCGCTTGGCGCAAATCGCATTTGATTTGCGCTTTGCGCGCGCCGGGCAACGCGTGAAAAAGGGTTACGTGTGCGGGAATAAAGTTTCTTTCGGGCGGAAAATGCTGTTTTCGCAACAAATCGAAAAACTCAAAAGTCGCATCGTCTAATTTTAAAGTCAAAATCAACGGCGACGATTCCGCTGCCGAATTTCTCGCTTCATCGGTTTTGTTCATATTTGATTTGAGCTTAATTGACAGTTTATAGTCGCGCAATTATTTTTACACTTATGAAAAAACTGCTTTCCGTTCTCTTGATGTTGCCAGTTTTAGCAACGACCGTTTTTGCCACTAATCCAAACGACGAAATCAATCGAGCCGCCGAACAAATTTTGCCGCAGGTTATTAAATGGCGCAGGCATTTGCACCAGTTTCCCGAGCTCTCAAATCGCGAATTTAAAACCGCCGAATTTGTTGAAAAAGAATTGCGCCGGATGGGTTTGGAAGTGCGGACGAAGATTGCCAAAACTGGCGTCGTCGGGATTTTGAAAGGCGATTTGCCGGGAAACGTAATTGGTTTGCGCGCCGATATGGACGCGCTTCCGGTGACGGAAAGAGTCAATTTGCCGTTCGCTTCGAAGGAAAAAGCCGATTATAACGGCGCGCAGGTCGGCGTGATGCACGCTTGCGGTCATGATACGCACGTTGCGATGCTGCTGGGCGCGGCGGAAGTTCTTTCGAAAATGAAATCGAAACTGCGCGGGACTGTCGTTTTTATTTTTCAGCCCGCCGAAGAAGGTCCGCCTGCCGGAGAAGAAGGCGGAGCGCCTTTGATGGTTAAAGAAGGCGTGATGGATAATCCAAAAATTGATGCGATTTTCGGGATTCACATCAATTCGCAAACGGAAATCGGCACAATCAAATACAAAAGCGGAGCCGTGATGGCTTCGTCCGACTGGTTTCAGATAAAAGTGCGTGGCAAGCAGACGCACGGGGCTTATCCGTGGAACGGAGTTGATCCGATTGCCGTAGCTTCCCAGATCGTTCAAGGTTTGCAAATGATTGTTTCGCGGCAGTCGGAACTTACGAAAGCTCCGGTTGTGATTACGGTCGGAAAAATAAATGCCGGTGTGCGCGAAAACATTATTCCCGAAGAATTAACGATGGCTGGCACTATCAGAACGCTCGACGATGCGATGCAAAAGGACGTTCATGCGCGGATTAAGCAGACAGCCGAGAAAATTGCCGAAAGTATGGGCGCGACCGCCGAAGTTTCGATTGATACAAAAACTTTGGTGACTTACAATACGCCCGAACTTGTTCGACAAACTCTGCCTTCGCTCGAAAAAGCGGTCGGAAAAGAAAATGTTTCTGAAACCGAATGGGTGACTGGCGCTGAGGATTTTTCGTTTTTCAGATTGAAAGCACCGGCGTTTTTCTTTACCGTCGGCGGAATGCCCAAAGGCAAAAATCCGAAAGAAGCGTTTCCGCATCACACGCCGGATTTTTATCTGGACGACAGTCGCCTCGATGTAGGCATCAAAGCTTTTGCGAATATTGTGATGGATTTTAAACCGCTAGCGAAGTAAGTCATCGGAAATTTTGAAACAAAAGCTTATCAGTTGTCCGTAAAAACAACTGAAACTATTTCACGTTGTTTTTCATGTTTTAGAGGTTAGTCTCAAAACAAACGAAAATACACACTCAAAAACAATTCCGAAGTAATCTCGAATCGGTTTTGCCGTAAATTCGCAGTTTGGAAAAAACTATGAAAATTGTAAAAGTCTATCTTACCCTTTTTTGTCTTTTAATCTCTCCTTTCACGGTTTTCGCCCAAAAGACCGCTGATAAACCGTCTTTCAAAGTCGAATACGAAAAATTTACTTTGCCTAACGGCTTGGAAGTGGTTTTTCACATCGACCGCTCTGATCCGGTCGTCGCTGTAAATCTAACGGCTCACGTCGGTTCAGCACGCGAAAAAGCCGGTCGCACTGGGTTTGCACATATGTTTGAGCATTTGCTTTTCCTCGAATCGGAAAATTTGGGCAAAGGTGGTCTTGATAAATTGACTGCGAGAATCGGCGGTTCGGGCGCGAACGGTTCGACTACACGCGACCGGACAAATTACCTGCAAACCGTGCCAAAAGATGCGCTGGAAAAAATGCTCTGGGCGGAAGCCGATAAGCTCGGCTGGTTTATAAACACCGTTACCGAGCCCGTTGTGGAGAAGGAAAAGCAGGTTGTCAAAAACGAAAAGCGGCAGAGCTACGACAATAATCCTTACGGGCATACTTTTTACGTCATTGATAAAAACATTTTTCCCGAAGATCATCCTTACAACTGGCAGGTGATCGGCTCGCTGGAAGATTTGCAGAACGCGACGCTCGAAGACGTAAAGGAATTTTTCCGCCGATGGTATGTGCCGAACAACGTAACGCTAACCGTCGCGGGGGATTTCGACCCGGTGCAAGCCCGAAGATGGGTGGAAAAATATTTCAGCGAAATCAAGCGCGGCGAAGACGTTAAGCCGTTGCCGAAAAGACCGGGCATGATTAAGGAAACCGTTAAGCTTCATCACGAAGATAATTTTGCGCGGCTTCCCGAACTGACTATGGGGTGGGCAACGGTCGAGCAATTTCATCCCGATTCTTATCCGCTCTCTGTTCTGGGGCAGTATCTATCGCGTGGCAAAAAAGCTCCTTTTTATCAGGTTCTGGTCGAAGATAAAAAACTCACTTCCGATGTTTTTATGTTTAGACGCCAGGGCGAGCTAGCCGGGCAAATGGTGCTGCAAGTGCGCGCCTTTGACGGTAAAGACCTTGACGAAGCGGCTGCCGCAATTAACGAAGCTTTTGCCAAATTTGAAAAAGAAGGAATTTCGGAAAAAGATTTGAATCGCATCAAAGCCGGGCAGGAAAGACAGTTTTATAATTCTCTTTCGAGCGTACTCGGCAAAGGAGATCAACTTGCTGAATACAATATTTTTACAGGCGACCCGGGTTTCGTCGAAAAGGATATTAGAAGTATTCTCGCCGTTACACCTGCGGACGTGATGCGCGTTTACGAAAAATATATCAAGGGCAAAAATTATGTGGCGACAAGCTTCGTTCCGAAAGGAAAACTACCGCTCGCTCTCGAAGGCTCAAAGAAGGCTGAAGTTGTCGAAGAAAAGATAGAGCAGAAACAGGAGGAAAACGTTAATCCGAATGTGACGGCAACCTACGAAAAGACACCTTCGAGTTTTGACCGCAGCAAAGAGCCGCCTTACGGTCCGGCGCCCGAAGTTAAGATTCCCACAATTTGGGAGCAAAAGCTTTCAAATGGAATGCGTGTTTTGGGAATCGAAAACAACGAAGTTCCGCTCGTGCAGTTTGAAATCGTGATTGACGGCGGGCTGCTTCTGGAAGACATCAACAAAGTCGGCGTTTCAAATCTTCTGGCGCGGATGCTGACGCAAGGTACAGCGAGAAAAACTCCGCAGGAGCTTGAAGAAGCGATACAGCAGCTCGGAGCTTCGATAAACGTTGTTGCGGGAACCGAAGACATTCGAATCGTCGTCAACACGCTTGCGAAAAATTACGAGCCGACACTTGCATTAGTTGAAGAAATTTTGCTTGAGCCGCGCTGGGACGCCAAAGAATTTGATTTGGTCAAACAAAGCACAATCAGCCAAATCCGTCAGCAGGAGGCGAATCCGAATTCTGTTGCGCAGAATCAATATAATCTTTTGATTTACGGAAAAGACAACATCCGATCGCGCAACATTCTAGGAACAATTGAAACGGTCAATGCGATTACGCTCGACGATTTAAAGGCTTTTTACAGTAAAAACATTTCGCCCTCAGTTGCGCGAATGCATGTCGTCGGAGCTTTAAATAAAACGGCGATTACAAAGCCTTTGAGCGGGCTCAATAAAAATTGGCAGAGCAAAAAGGTTGAAATTCCCGAATATAAAACGGCGCAGGCGCCCGCAAAATCGCAGATTTATTTCTACGATGTCCCGGACGCGAAACAATCTGTCATCCGTTTTGGCTATCCCGCTTTAGCCCAAACTGACAAGGATTTTTATCTTGCGAGGGTGATGAACTACAGGCTCGGCGAGGGCTTCACATCTCGGCTGACACAGGAATTGCGGGAAGGCAAAGGCTACACTTATGGCATCGGTTCCGGCTTTTCGGGAACAAAAAGCCCTGGACCGTTTACGATTTCGAGCGCCGTCAGGAGCAACGTAACTCTGGAGTCCGCGCAGTTGATTAAAAGCATTTTGCAGGATTACGCGAAAAGCTACTCCGAGCAGGATTTGGAAACGACAAAGAGTTTCTTGATTAAAAGCAATGCAAGGGCTTTTGAAACCGCCGGTGCAAAGCTGAATATGCTCGATAGTATCAGCAAATACGGCTGGAAATACGATTATGTCAAGGAGCGCGAGCAAATCGTCAAAAATATGACTTTGCAGCAAATCAAAGATTTGGCGCAGAAATATGTTGACGCAAATAAAATGATCTGGCTCGTTGTCGGTGACGCTAAAACTCAATTGCCGCGTCTGAAAGAACTAGGATTCGGCGATCCAATTTTGATTCAAAAATAGAAAATCGCGCAGCGAACTAAAAAGTGTTGCTGTTTGAGATTCTCTTTATAAAATGCCATTAGCTAAAGCTAGTGGCATTTTTTTTACTTTTCTAGCTAAAATTAAAAAGGTAAGCGCCAAAACAAAAGCCGATAATTAACCAATGGCATCAAAAGCGACTAAAACAACCAGTAAAACTAAATCAATAGCTAAAATCGAGCGGAAAATTTTAATTACGGGCGGGACGGGCTTTCTCGGAACGCACGTTGTTCGTCAATTTCTGGACGCAGGCGAAAAAAAACTGCGCGTGATGGCTTCGCGGGTTCCCGCGTGTATGAAAGACGCCGGAGTCGAGGCGGCTGAAGGCTCCGTAACAAATCCGACGGATGTCGCCGAAGCCGTCAAAAACGTTTCAGCGATTTTTCATCTCGCAGGAAAAGTCTCGCGCGACAACGGTGACGTGCGCGAAATGAATAAAATTCACATTGACGGAACCCGGATTTTAACGCAGGCGGCGAAAGAAGCCGGTGTGAAAACCTTCGTTTTGGCAAGTTCAAGCGGAACGATTGCTGTTTCGGAAGCGCCGGAAATACTGGATGAAACAAATCCGCAGCCGCTCGAAATCATTTCGCGTTGGGCTTATTACGCCTCGAAGTTTTATCAGGAAAGAACCGCGCTGGAAAATTTTGACGATGCGGGGTTGAAGCTGGTGATTTTAAATCCCAGTTTGCTTCTTGGTAGCGGCGATGAGCGTTTAAGTTCTTCGAGCGTCGTGCTGGATTTTATGGCGAAGCGAATTCCGATTACGCCTGCCGGTGGATTGAATTTTGTTGATGCGCGCGACGCCGCAAGCGCGTTTATCAACTCGCTTGAAAAAGGCAGACATGGGGAAAAATATTTGCTCGGCGCGGCAAATTGGACGTTTGTTGAATTCTTTCGCCGATTGGAGCGTTTGACCGGAGTTTCGGCTCCGATGTTGAGATTGCCGAAAAAGCTGGCGATTTCCGGGGCGGCAGTGGTTGATTCGTTTTTCAAAAGCCGGAACTGGACTTCGCCGATTGAATCGAAAGCGGTCGAGATGGCGGAATATTTCTGGTATTTCGATTCATCAAAAGCCGAAAGGGAATTGAAGTTCGCGCCCCGCGATCCGGCTGAAACTTTGCAGGATACGGTTAAATATTTACGCGAAAACTTTTTAGGCAGCGGAGTTTTTAAGTAAAGAAAAAATAAAAAGGCGCGGGATTTCTACTGCATTTGTTTAAGAGCTTCGCGCTGTCTGGCGATCATTTCCAGTTGTGGATCCGTAAGCCTTACTGAATCGGGCGCAAAGTTGGATGATGCCTTAAAATGTCCATTTCTTTCGATAACAAAGCCTTTAAACGCGTCGCCCATTCAAATCTGTGCGCCCGTTCGTCAATCGAAGGCTCTTTATCAAGCTCAATCAAAAAATTTTCCAAAGCGAGATCATAATCTCTGCCTATTGCCCTGCTTTGCTCGACTATTCGGATCGTTTCATCGTTCAATTCACCCGAACTTAAGGCAACAAACGCCTGAGTCGAAACATTGCCGAATTCGGGGCTGCACATGCATTCCTTGGGGGCAGCTACCGCCAACGGTAAAGCGGGCTTACTCCTGTACCTGGTAGACTACGGCTGGCATGAACCGCTCGGCGCGGCAGAGCGTGGTGCGGATGCCGCGGAGCACGTCGCCAGCCAAGGCTTCAGGCAGAGCGCCAGACGACCGTTGAATCAAGCCACCGCCACAAGTGCAACCATAAGCGCAAAAAGTAAGTTGCTAAGCGGGCGGGAGATGTTAGATCCTCACTCGCAGCGCATTGTGGGGCGGTACACCTGCATGGCATTGGTGCCGGAATTTCCGCCCAGCGTGATCCCGCCGCCCGGCAGGAAAATCCTTCCGCCAATCACCGCGCTGCCCTTTAGTCCGTGAATGGCGATGGGGAGATCCGGCAGCTTCGCCCAGCGGTCGGCGCGAGGGTCATAGGCATAAGTGTTGGGCGTCAGTCCCAGCACGTGCGTTCGCTCGCCCTCGCCGCCGAAGACGAACATGCAGCCGGCATTGACCGCGCCCGTGATGCCTCCTCGGGGCGCCGGAAGCGGCGCGCCCTTAGTCCAGCGGCGGGTTGCGGGATCGTAGATTTCAACCACATCGACCCGCTCAGCCATTGCGCCCGGTCCGGTGCGACCGCCGGCAACGATGATCTTCCCCTTAATCGCGACCATAGCCAGGTGATTGCGCTGGGTCGGCAAATCCGGAAGCTTTTCCCACTTGTCAGTTGCCGGATCGTACATCTCAAAGGCGGAGCCGCCTGGCGGACGACCGCCAGCTACGTATATCTTGCCGTCGATCACCGCCGAACCGCCGCCGCTCCGCGCTGTTGGCATCGGCGCACGCTTGACCCAGCCGCCGACCTTCGGATCGTGAACCCAGACGTCCGCCACGTATTTCTCGGGTCGTCCCGTGCTCGCGCCGTCGATTTCGCCGCCCATCATATAGAGCTTGCCGCCCACGGCTTTGACCGTAGTGTGATGGATCGGCTGAGGCAGGGTCGGACCCAGCGACCAACGACCTGTAGCCGGATCGTATATCTGAACAAGATTAGACGGGAGCCGCCCGGGCGGATAGCCGCCGAGTACCCATATTTTGCCATCGAATTCCGCGACCGCATGCTCGGAGCGAGCAAGGGGCATCGCAGCGCCCATACTCCACCCGTCGAACTCCGGCATTGCACCTACGGGCGGACCTTGGCTCACCCGATCGTTCCAGGTCTCGCGAAGCTCGTTTGCCTCAACAGGCGTGGACCGATTGGGCGGTGGCGGCGGACCCCCTCCGGGGATTTGCTGCGCCATCGCGGTCGTGGCGAACAGAAAAATGGACGAAAGCGCGAAGAGCAAGAATCTAGACGCCAAAGGCGTACGGTTTTTTCTAATCATAGCTCAATAAGCTCCTAGTGGATGTCTGTAGACAGTACCGGCTGATCCTGCGATAAATCAGTACGTGGAGTTTGACCAAAACTAGATTTTGGTCATTTGCAGTAAAATAAGCCATTCTATGACATAAATCAACCTTTCAGAGTTGGACTGCACAAGCAGAACTGTAATGTTTGAACCTCCTTATAAAATCCCTTCAAATTTACCGATTTATTTCAGATTTAGAATCCTGCCGGTCATATCCACTTTGCCGCCATAACATCAACATCATATACTCTGCTTTGGGGTGAGCCACTATATTATTGGTTTTGCCTTAAAATATTTTTGTCTCAAAACTGCTTAATCAAACGCAGCTTGTCTCAAAAGCCACTTTTAAGGCAAAGCCAAATATTTCAGTCCAAATACAACTTTGGTCGTTTTACAAATTCCTAGTTTAGGAAACATATCCAAAAAGGGCTCCCTTTTAGAGTTTGACGCACCAGTTACGCACTAAAACTAAAAAGGGCATCTGTTAGATGCCCTTTAGTTATTGTAAATATTGGTGGGTCGTACTGGGCTCGAACCAGTGACCCGTTGATTAAGAGTCAACTGCTCTACCAACTGAGCTAACGACCCAAAGCAGTCATTAAAATACAACAAAAATGCTGCGGCTTCAATCGCTCTAACCTATTTTTGTTCCGGTAAAAGATAATTCGGGAACGCCCGGAACCGAAGCCGTGACGCTGCCTCGCATCGAATTGCCTTCGATTGTGCCGTTGATTCTGACTTCGAGTGATTGACCTTGAAAGCTCACGGAACTCACGGCATTGACATTATTGCCGTTAATCGAGCCGCTCGTAATGTCGGCATCGCCGAAAAGAGGCGAGTTGATTGTGCCGCCGAGCCTGCCGCCTTCGTTAGTTATCGTTACCGTAATCGGCAATTCGCCCTGCGGCGTCGAGATCGAAAGATTCCAGGTTCCTTCAGGTGTTGTGTTTCCTGTTTGATTGTCCATATTTTTATTCAATTCCTTTGCTTTGCCCGAAGACTCGAAATATTCGATTTTCTCGGAGAACGGTTTAATCTGATCGCTGATCGCCACCGCGTCGCCGACGATAACGATTGCCAGTTTGTCGGTAGAAATATATTGTTTGGCGACGCGCTGAATATCGTCGGCTGTTACGGAACTGATCCGGTCACGGTAGGTTTCAAGATAATCCGAAGGCAGGTCGTACAACTGCATCGCCAGAACCTGTCCGGTTAAGCCTTCCTGCGTTTCGAGTCTGATCGGAAAGACGCCCGTCAAATAATTCTTCGCATTTTGCAGTTCCTCAGCCGGCACTTCTTCGGCGCGAATGCGTTCAAGCTCGGCGAAGAACTCTTTGAGCGATGCGCCGGTCACATCTGTGCGGACTTCGGCGGTCGCTTCAAACGCGCCCGTCAGTTTCCGCATGTCGAATGACGAATAAGCGCCATAAGTATAGCCTTTTTCTTCGCGCAGATTCATAAACAGGCGCGACGATGCGCCGCCGCCTAAAATCTGATTCATCACCAGAACCGGAGAATAATCCGGGCTTTTGCGTGAAAGAGCAATATTTGCCAGAGCGATGTTCGATTGCGCCGAACCTGGGCGATCAACAACAAAAGCGCTGCGTTCTTCGCGGACGGGCGGAGCTGGAAAACCCGGATTTGCGATTTCGCCTTTTTGCCAATCGCCGAAAAGCGTTTCGATTTCCTTTATCATTGCGGCTTGATCAACATCGCCGACAATTAAAAGCACCGCATTGTTGGGAACAAAAATTTGCCTGTGAAAACCGGCGAGCCGCTCGCACGTCATTTCGTTGATTGATACGGGCGTCGGCGCAACACGGCTGTACGGATGCTCGCCGAAGATTACTTGCGCCACTTTTTCGTTCGACAAAAAATCAGGCTGCGATCGTTGATATTGCAGATTTTGCAAAGTGTTTTGCTTGGCGAGCGCTAGCTCATTTTCAGGAAAGGACGGATTTAAAACTACGTCCGCCATCAGCCGCAGGATTTCCGGCGCGTAATTGGAAAGAGCCGACGCCGAAACTGTCGTGAAATCAGCGGACGCCGAAGCGCTCAGGCTCGCGCCCAAGCGCTCGACTTCTTCGGCTATCTGCAAGCTGGTGCGCGTCGCCGTGCCTTCGTTTAGCTGCGAAGCAGTCATCGCCGTCAAACCGGGCATTTCTGCCGGATCGTTCGCCGAGCCGGAACGAAATGCGAGCCGAAAAGTTGTGATCGGAAGCCGGTTGTCCTGGACAACGACCACTTTCAAACCGTTCGGCAAAACGGATTCCGAAGGATTGGGCAAATTAATCGAACGCGGCGCGAGCGGCGCGGGCGGGTTTTTACGAAATTCTTCTGTTTGTTGATTCATCTTATAATTTTGCAAGCGACGCAGCGAGTTTTATTCCTCCGCTGAATTCTGATTTGCCGGAACAATATCAAGTTCGGCGCGGTCTTCGGTGTTTAAGTATTTCGCAACCGCCGATTTGATTTGTTCAGGCGTAATTCTGAGCATTCGTTCAAGCTCGGTGTTGACCAGATTCGGATCGCCGTCATAAAGAGCCGCTTCCGCCAAACGCTGCGCGCGAAACATTGAGCTTTGGCGACCGCGCACTTCGTCGTTGATTAAACTGTTGCGGAGCTTTTCCATTTCTTCGGGCGTCGGACCGTTCGTCGCCATTTGTTTGATTTCGTCGAACATCACTTGCCGAATTTGCTTAACGTCGTGCCCCGGTTTCGGAATCGCACCGATTAAAATCGAAGAAGGTCCGCGACGCTCGTCGGTAAAACCGAAAAGCTGAACAACGGATTCTTCGCCTTTGACGAGCTTTTGATAAAAGCGCGAAGATTCGCCGTCGTAAAGCAATCTTCCGGCAAGCTCAAGCGCGGCAAATTCGTCGGAACGACGCGGCGGCGCTTTGTAGCCGACGAGAAACGCCGGAAACGGCGCGTGCGCGTCTTCCAGAGTTTTGTAGCCAACGGCGACTCCTTCAGGCTCGTTGACATCAATCGGCGCGGGTTTCGGCTGCGAAGGAATCGAGCCGAAATATTTTTCTACCAGCGAGCGCGCTTCCGTCGGGTCAAACGAACCGACAATCGAGAGAACGGCATTGTTCGGGGCGTAATAAATTCGGAAAAACTCGGTCACATCGTCAACCGTCGCATCGTCCAAATCTTCCATTGAACCGATAGTCGAGTGCGCGTTGGCGAAGTTTTTGTAAATCATTTCTAAAATCGTCACAAAAACCTGACCGTAAGGCTGGTTGTCGTATCGCAGACGTTTTTCTTCCTTAACGGCTTCGCGCTGGTTGTCGAGATTTTCCTGCGTAACTTTCAAAGAGCGCATCCGGTCGGATTCGAGCCAGAGCGCGAGCGGCAGTTGGTTCGCGGGAAGCGTTTCAAAATAATTCGTCCGCTCGGTAGAAGTCGTTCCGTTCATCGTTCCGCCGTTACGCTCGATAAACTGAAAATGCCCGGCTTTCGGAACGTTTTCCGAGCCTTGAAACATCATATGCTCGAAAAGATGGGCAAAACCCGTCCGACCTTCGCGCTCATTGCGCGAGCCGACATCGTAATAAACGGCGACCGAGACGACCGGAATCGAATCGTCTTTGCTCATCACGACGCGCAAGCCGTTGTCCAAAGTAAACTGCTCAATCGGAATCGGTTGTAATTTCGGAACTGTAGCTGTTGAATTCATTTTAATTTCCTCTATTAAGAATGTAAGCAGAATTTGAGAATCTGCACAACCAGTCAAACGAAGATAGCGGGAAAGAGTTTAAACCAATGAGAAATAAAAAAAGGCGAGCTTATAAAACTCGCCTGAAAGAAAAAAGGAAAGGATCGGAATTTCTAAACTGTTGGTGCGGGATGAACTTTTTTGCGGGTCAAACCTGATTTGCGGGCGTCTTTGCGGATGTAGCCCATCGCTTCGTAAAGCGCGCTGTTCGCGCCTTCGGTCGGGTCGGCGACGACGCCGGCGACGATTGATAAGATTTTATTCATCGTTATTTGGTCGGCGGCGTCGCGTGTCGTCATTTGCTGGAGCTTTTCATCTTCGAGAGCGACCAGACGCTGGCGCGGTGTCAGCGACGTGTTTACTTGAGTTTCAAATTCAGCAAGCGTGACGCCTGCAAACGTCTTCGCGGGCGCGAGCGTTTTCCAGGCGTTTAACACTTTCATCATTTTTTCTTCGTTTTCTTTGGGGCTGTAAGCCATTTCTTTATCCTCCGTGAGGTGCGAGAATTTTAGTTGCTGTAGATTGACGAGCCTTGGCGTGTAATTAAAGGCGGGACTTTAAAGCAGGCGAGTACGAGAAAACTCTCGCACATTGAACGTACCCGCCAGCTTTAAGGCTGGCATTGATAATTATTTAGGGTTAAACAAGATTTGTCAAGATTTATTTTGTTGTTATCTTGATAGGATGAAAAAGATAAGGGAGGGCGCGCGATTCATAAC
>JALZCH010000037.1 GCA_030863175.1 Acidobacteriota bacterium
GGCTAATTCACGTTGAGTGATGCCGCCCGCTTTATATGTTTCGAGAATCTTTTCCCGTAAATCTAAAGAGTAGGATTTCATTTGATGATTCTACTCTTGTGTTTCAAATTACTGAAATCTGCTCTAAAAGCCGAATTGATTAATTAAAGCACTTCTCAAAAAAGCAAAAACTTGTTGAAAACCAACACATTTTAATTATTCATTCTTGATGCTCAGGATGCGATTCTCAAAAATTTTATCAACTCGAGCATTGATGAAATTTCATATACAGCAAATCTTGAGAATCGGTAGAAAAAAGTCCTCATATAAAGATCGAAAAGAAAGATTAATTTAGCGAACTTTCTTTTATTGGAGAATTACAGCCGCAGGTGATATGACTTATTGTTGTGCGCATTGGATTAAAACTGGTTCTGTTGAAAAACTTCGAAAGCCCACGCTTTATGTCCCCTCAACGCGCGCAAACGAACTCTTTCTTTTATCAAGTTGTTGATTTTTATTTTAAAACAATAGGAGTAAAGAAAATAATGAGGCGAAACTGCTTAAGCAGTTTCGCCTCAACTTGAAAGGGTATTTTGGTTTTATAAAGCTAATTAACGCAAATATGTTTATTTGCCTTTCGACCGTAATTGACCGATTAGGTTTTTGATTTTTTCTGCGTCGCGGGAATTTGGCTGTAATTTGAGAAAGGCTTCCAGCTCGTTTGCAGCATCTTGATAACGCTTCATATTATTATAAAGCAAACCAAGCTGCCAGTGAATCTCGGAAACCGGCGTTTCTTTAGCTAAGGTTTTAGCTTGTTGTAGAGCTTTTTCCGACAGCTCATAGCTTCCGTCTAACCTCAAAACTATGCCGTACCACAATTGAGCATTGATTGATTGCGGATTAAGAATCGTTGCTGCTCTTAAAGCCTCCATAGCTTCCTTCGGATGTTTAAGATTATGACTGGCTATACCCAGCCAGTAAAAACTTTCAAAGCTTCGCTGATTAACCTCTATCGCTTTTATCAAAAAAGGAGCCGCTTCAACGTATTTTCCCCGCTTCGCGTATTCTACTCCGAGGCGATTTAAGGCATCGTAATAAGTCGGAAATATTTCAATTGCCTTTTTCAGATTATCGAGACCGGCGTCTTTCTTATCGTCGAGCAGTTCAGCGCCTTTTTCGTAAGCTTCACGAGCATTTTCGGGCAAATTGGCTTGAACAAAAATTGTGGAAGCGGCGCCCGGGCTTCCCGATTTAACTTTACGCTTATCCAACCTTAAGTTGAATTCAAGAAAAACTCTATCCGAGCTTGATCTGCCGCCTCGAGTAAAGTTGTGGATTGTAGCCTCCTGCGTTTCTTCCAGGTAATTCGTGCCGATTGGTATAACTCGGACTCTAAACGTACCGCTTGAAATTCCCGTGAACATAAAACGCCCGGAGCCATCTGTTCTAACACGACCCAAATTACTGTAAACCTCATTTTGTAATTCAACATAGATGTTTGAAATGGGTTGTCGTCCTGTAGCATCGAAAACAACACCTGAGATTGTATTGGTTTGAGCGCTAACCGTAATTGATGCTCCAACTGTCAATGCGATAAGAAGCAAACACTTACTCAATAAATCCACTCGCTTCATAACTTTTACTCCTTGATTAAATCAATCAAATGCCCCAGTTTTTCTTTTTTTATTTTCAGATAATGCGCCGCCGGTTCTTTGGTTTCAACTTCGAGTGGAACGCGCTCGACAACGCACAAACCAGCATCTTCCAAAGCGCGAAGTTTGTCAGGGTTGTTCGACATCACTCGCACTTTGCACAAACCCATATCAAATAATATTTCCGCACATTGCTCGTATGAGCGTGCGTCAACTTCAAAACCGAGCCTTTCGTTCGCTTCGACCGTATCGGCTCCGGCATCCTGCAATGCATAGGCGCGAATTTTATTGATGATTCCGATCCCGCGTCCTTCCTGCATTTGATACACGATAGCGCCGCGTCCGGCTTCTTCAATTAGCCTCATTGCCGAATGTAATTGCTCGCCGCAATCGCATTTGATTGAGCCGAAAACATCTCCCGTCAAACATTGCGAATGGATGCGAACGAGCGTCGGCACGTCCGGCTGCATCTCGCCTTTGTGTAAAACGACAAATTCTTCATTGCTTGTCAGTGAACGATAGCCCGTAATTAGAAAATCGCCAATTTCAGTAGGCAGGTGTGCGGTTGAGATACGCTGCACCGTAAGATGTTGCCCGTTGGTTGAAAAATCGGAACTGTCGCAATTGCTTTGAAGACGCACTTTTTTGCTGATATTATGACAGAATTATAATGCCGAGCCGAGCTTTCCGGCAAGTAAAAAGTGCCAAAGATCAATAAAATAAATGTATTCTGCTAATTAAACTATGAGTGAGTTTTATCAAACTAAATTTCGCTTACCCGATAAGCAAATAAAAAAGCGAACTTTTTAGGTTCGCTTTTTTATTTCTCTCAAAAACGGGACTGACTCAAGAGCAGTTTTCTATCGTTATTCTTTTGAACTTGATTCCGAAGAGCCTCCTTCGGAATCCCGGTTCTCTGAATCTTCTTTTTTATCTTCTTCAGCGGAATCGTTGTGGGCGAAAACCGCTTCATCACCAAATCCGAAACTCGATAAACCCAAGCTTTGCATGAATTGCTGGAACCGGCTGGTTTGCGGCGCGGCGCTCAAAACCGCCTCGGGGTGTTCGTGTAATTCTTCGGCAAGACGCGCGAGCTGAGCCGTAATTTTTCTGCACGGCGAGCATCCGACCAGATGCCGCATAATCGGCTCGGCTTCCCGGTTGCTCAACGTTCCGTCAACGAAAGCTGAGATTGAATCTTCATCCAAATGCGCATCTGTCGCGACGGGGGACTCGCTCTTTTTGTTTTTTAGAAAAGCAGCAAGCAGTTGCCCGATTTGTTGATTTTCTTGGTTAAATTGCTCTTGTTTCATTTTTTAAAATCCCCTCCGCGAGGTTGACGCCGTTCGCCGAAATTTTTGCTGAAATTTTTGCAGCCGCAAAATTTAAGCGATTTTTATGTGCTGTTTGATGTCGCCCTGCAAAATATCTTCGGTGGCGAGCTTAATGCACATTTCGATTTCGCTTTCTTTTAACTGAGCGGTTGTTCTCAATTCGTTGCGAAAGCTCTTCAAAACTTTCGTATAAGTTTTTTCAAGCCAGCGCATCACGGTTGATTCGTGAACCCGCGCATCCGGAGCTTGCTCGCGTTTATCTGATTTGCGCTGAAACCAGCTTCGCAACGGAGAAGTCGGTATTTCAACCATTCGCGCAATCTCGCGCAGCTTTAATTCTTCGACGTGATAATAAAGCAGAAGGAGTTTTTCGTGCACGTCCAGTCCGGAAAAAGACGTTTCCAAAGCCGAAGCGGTCGCTATGCGGTAACGATCGCGGACAATTGAATCAAGCATTTCGCCCTCGCCGCCTTTTGCCGGTTGAGCGATTGCCGCCTGCGCCGCGCCTTCGCCCACTGTTTCGGTCATTTCGTCGAGCGAAACTTCGTCGTGACTGGCGCGATGCAAATCAACGAGCGCGTGCCAAACGACCGTCCTCAGCCACCCGCGAATGCTGCCGCGTCCGGTATAAGTCGCAAATTTCGACATCCGCACGCCGTCAACGATTCTCGTCCCGTAAAGCTCGACATAAACCGTATCGACAACTTCGTCGGCATTAACATCGCTGCTGGCAAGATGCCGCGCAACGCGTTCCAGATAAGCGCGGTGCTGTTGGTCGAACTCCCACCACGCTCGCTCGTTCCCGGCGGCGCAGCCCAAAGCCATAAACAAATCGCTCGCCTGCAAATCGTTGAGAAACTGACGAATTTCCTCATTCGTTGGCGCGGCAGCATCCGGCACAAAAAGATATTTCCGCGCGGCGCGCTCAAGCGTGTTTTGAAACGTTTCAAACTCGACACCGAAATTCGGCGCTTCCCGCGCGCAATCGGCGTACAGCTTTTCGACCAAATCTGCACAGCCGCTTAAAACTTTTGCTGGTTGGTTTTCTGGCAAAGACATCGCGAAGCGAATTATAACTCTGTTTTTAGTTAATTTACTAACTCCGCAAATTAATATTCGATAACCTGCTCTTCAATTTTATCCGGCTTATCTTTTTCTTTACTGATTTTTATAATCCATATTTTCCCGTACTCTGATTCGTCCAAAGTTTTATATTTCTCTTGTTTTATCAGCATATTTGCTAGAGCAGGAGTGGACGTGTTGTGTCCGACGACAACAATACTTTTGCCTTTGCCGTTCATTATCAAAGCCGCAAGTTCATCAATCTTTTTGTGGTCGTAAATCTGAATCGGCACTTTTCTTTTTTCAGCCAGCGGGGCTACGGTTGATTTCGTTCGGATAAAATCCGATGAATAAATCACATCCGGCTTATATTTTTTGATTATTTCAACAAGCCGTTGTGCCCTCGCTTTTCCTTCAGGCAAAAGATCGGGATTGACTTTATCTGCCGTCGCAGAAGTGTCTTTTTCGGCGTGTCTCAGCAGTATCACAGTTACTTCATTTTTCTGCGCAGAAACATTGCTAACGGTAAATAGGAATAGTAATGTACCTAAAAAAAGAGAAATAGAAATTTTCATATCGTTAATCAGTCTATTTTTGGGAATTCAGTATCTTTATTGAGAAGAAAACGCAATGTGTTTCGGATGTTTTACGGAAGACGAGCCTTGATAGTTTCACTTTGAGTACAGCGAAAAAACTAACAAGATTGTTTCTCGTTTTCAGTTTAATTCTTTTAAACGAACATCTTGCCAGGATTCAAAATTCCGTTCGGATCAAGCGTTTGCTTGATTGCTTTCATAACTTCGAGAGTTGGGCGGTCAATGGCGATGTCCAAATACGGCGCTTTAACGTAGCCGATGCCATGTTCGCCGGAAATCGAACCGCCTAAGCGAACGGATAATTCAAAAGTTTCTTTGACACAAAGCCGGGCGCGGCGAACGGCGTCGGCGTTGTTGCGGTCAATCATAAAATTAACGTGAATGTTGCCGTCGCCGGCATGTCCGAAACTGGCAACAAACGTGTCGTATTTTTTCGCAATTTCTTCGATTTCCGCCACCAGTTCCGGCACTTTCGAGCGCGGAACGACGACATCTTCGTTGATTTTCAGGTTGCCGTATTTCATCAAACTGGGCGAAATCGCGCGGCGCACGTCCCACAAACGGTCTTCCTCTTCCTTCGATTTCGCGCGCAAAACATCGAAACCGCCGTTTGTTTTTAAGATTTGTTCGACAAGTCCCGCATCTTTTTCAACCTGCTCGACGGATCCGTCAACCGCGACGAGCAAAATCGCGCCCGCCTCTTTAGACAAACCGAAGGCGAAATTCTGCTCGATTGCCGCCACACAGTTGCGATCAATGACTTCCATCGCCATCGGCAGCAAGCCGCACGGGGTAAATTTCGTCAGCGTCTCGCAAGCCTCGCGCATTGTCCGAAAGCTCGCTCGAACCGTCGAAGTCGCTTCGGGCAGCGGAACCAGCTTTAGAGTCGCTTCGGTAATAATTCCAAGCATTCCTTCCGAGCCGCAAATCAATCCGGTCAAATCGAACCCCACGACATTTTTCTGTGTTTTTCCGCCCGTGCGAATAATATCGCCGTTTGCCAGAACGATCTCCAGACCGAGAACATATTGCTTCGTGACGCCGTATTTCGGCGTTTTCATTCCGCCCGCATTTTCGGCGATGTTGCCGCCGATGTATGATTCTTTGTATGAAGCCGGATCGGGCGGAAACATCAAACCGTATTTTTCGACCGCCTGTTGTAGAGCGTAAGTCGTAATTCCCGGCTGACAAACAACGTACAAATCGTCGGCGTTGATTTCCAAAATTCGATTCATTCGGTCGGTTCCGATGACGATTCCGCCGTCAACCGGAACTGCGCCGCCGGTGTAGCCGACTCCGCCGCCGCGAGCTGTAACGGGAAATCGAATCTCGTTGGCAAGCCGCAAAACCGCGGACATTTCCCCTGTCGTCGCTGGAAAAACAACGGCTTCAGGCGGAAATTTTTCTTTGACCGCATCCGCGCCATAAGGCTCAACTTTTTCCGGGTCAACCAAAACATTTTCTGCGCCGACAATATCGAGCAGACGATTTCTCACCGCTTCATCCGAAGCTGCTGTGACGGCGCGTTTTCCAGGTTCAAAATGAATCGAAGTGTACATTTTCCTAAAGTCGGTTTCGTTCCTTAACGAAGGCGCTCCTGCCCTAAATATTCCTGAATTTCTTTAACCGAAACTCGGCGAAAACCAGCCGGAATCGTGAAAACATCAAGGTCTGGCTCATTTTTTAAATCTCTTAATTCAACAATTGATTTTGCGCCGCTTGGTTTCTGGTCAACGACTGACGCCGTTTCGGTTCTAACCGGCAAGCCCAGATTTTCGTCAATCCAGACGGCTGTTTCCGTTCTCGCGTTTTCGCTCCCGCGCACCGCTCCGAAATCAACCTGATATTTTGTGAGCTGTTTGCCGTTTACCATTTCCTCACCGATTTTTTGAAATTTCGCTCCCGCCGGTTTCGCGTAAAGCAAATGCGCGAGCGAATATTCTTCGGGCGCGTCGGCGCCAACAAAATTTTCGCTTGTCGAATTGGAGATTTCGGCGTAAATTTTGCGTTGCGGCGCAAGCAGATAACGTTTTCCGTCGGCTGTTTCGAGATGTGAAACTTGCTTTTTGTCACCGTTTTCAAAATCGAGCCGCCGATTTAAACCGTCGCGAGCAACAAACGCTGTTTGCTCGATTTGCGCAGCCTGGAACTCATCCCATTGAAAGGCAAAAACAATTTTCGCTTGATATTTTTCCGGCTCTTTTGAAGGAAACGGCGGCTGGTAATTTTCATTTGCGGACGATTCATCCGTCGAGCTTGTTTGAGACGTTGATTCGAGTCTCGAACCGCCAAAACCGCACGCGGCGTTGAAAATCGAAGCCAAAATCAGAAAACCGGCGAGGCGATGCATCTTAAAAAAATGTTAGCACAGAACAAAAATTTGTCCGAAGAAGCCCGCCGTTTGCGCGCGATTTTTGATGCGGCGAGCGAGTGGCTTTTATCGGGCGAAACCGATTTTGCGCTGCACTCGGACGAAATCGAAATCGCGGCGCAAAACGAGCGGCTCATTTTATCGTGTCTGACGACGGAAGGCTGGAAAACGCGACGCGTAGAACATTGGGAAAACAAAAACGGCAAAATCATTTTTTCGCTCGCCGGAAAATTTAATTCGGAAAAAACAAAATTCACGTTTACGCCGCGCGTCTCTGCTGCCGAATTAAGCGAAGAAGTTCGCGCGGCGCGCACGGCACGAGCGCGCGAAATAGCCGAGATAGCGCGTAAAATGTTTTCCCCGCAAGCCAAAATTGAGTACGCCCGATTAACTGCCCGAAGCCGTCGCCGTCGAACCGGAAGTTTTGCCAGAATTTTGCTCGTTAATCCGAAAGGAAAAACAATCGCTGTTTGCAGTACGGTTCTGGAAAAAACAAACATTGAAAAATTGCTCGCGCATTCGATTTTGTGGCTCTCAAAGCTCGAAGAGCGGCGAAAAATTGCCGAGCTTTGGCTTTTGTGCGAAGAAACGGCGGCGGAGGATTTAAACAAGCTGTGCGGACTTTTGCGCGGCGGCTGGCGAAAGAAAATGAAAATTTTCTACCGCATTTCTCAAAGTGAAATTTCATCGGAAAACCCGCAAACGCAAAATGAAAGAGAGATCTTACGGGCAATTGAGCCTTTATCGCTTGCCGATTTATGGCGTGAAAAACCGAAGAAACTAAAGCGCCCGGCGCATCGGGATTTGAGCGAAACGGCGCAAAGAATCATCGAGCTTGCGCCCGAAGCGATTGATGCGGTGCGTTCGCGGGCTGGCGAGACGCTGCGATTTTACGGATTGCCTTTTCTGCGAATCAGAAAAATTCTGGAAGCAGAAACGGCTTGGTTCGGAATCGAAGGCAAACGAAAACGAATTTTGGACGATGCGAGCTTGCCGGATTTTGAAAAGCTGCTCGAAGATTTGCTTGAACAAAGGCGGGCAGATGTTCGCTATCGGAAGAATTTTCTGCACAGCGCTGCACCTGAAAGCTGGCTCGAAGCGATTTTGAGGCGCGATGTTTCTCGGCTCGATCCGAATTTGCGGCTTTCGCCGTTGCACGCTCAGTTTCGACTTTCAAACAGAAAAGGCGCGCTCGATTTGCTCGCTTTGCGAACTGACGGAAGATTGGTTGTCATTGAACTGAAAACCGCGCCCGATCGCGAAATGATTTTTCAAGCAGTGAACTATTGGCGGCAAATTGAATTGCAGCGGCGAAGCGGAAATTTGCAGAAAATCGGATTGTTTGACGATTTGAAGATTTCAGATGCTCCGGCGCTCGTTTATCTGGTTGCACCGCTAATGAGCTTTCATCCCGAATTTGAGATTTTGGCTAACGCGATTTCTTCGGAGATCGAAATCTGGCGATTTGATTTAAACGAAGATTGGCGAAATGGCATACGAGTAGCTCAAAGAAAACGAGTTCTTGATATTAAATGATTTTTAAGGTAGAACTTAATGGTCGTTATTTCGCTTTTACAGTCTTACTGACCTCCGTCTTCCAGACAACAATTTAAAATTAAGATAATTGTTAATTCCTTCAACTCGGAATGAAATGCAGCCAATTTTCAAATTTTGGATAAAGACCTGAAACGGTTGCCATAAACGCGCTTTGGATGCGCTCGGTAATAGGTCCGCGAGCGCCCGTTCCGATTGCAGTTCCGTCAATTTCACGAACCGGCGTAACTTCTGCGGCTGTTCCAGTAAAGAAAATTTCATCGGCATTCATCAAATCTTCAACTCGCAAGGTTTGGCTTTCAACTTCGTAGCCCAATTCTTGGGCAATTTCCAGGCAAGCGTTCCGGGTAATTCCGAGAAGAATTGAATGGCGCTGGTCATTCGTGAGCAATTTGCCGTCTTTAACAAGAAAGAGATTTTCGCCCGAACCTTCCGAAAGATTGCCATCGGCGTCGAGCAGCAGAGCTTCGTCATAACCGCGACTTACGGCTTCGCGGACAGCCAGAATTGAATTCAAATATTGACCGCACGCTTTAGCCGTCGTGGGCATCATGCTCGAATGAAACTTGACCCAGGGCGAAATAGTCACTCGCACTCCGCGCTCCAATCCTTCGGCACCGAGGTAAGTCGCCCATTTCCACGCCATAATCACAACTTCGACGGGACAACGAGCCGGGTGCACGCCGAGGCTGTCGCTTCCGTAAAAACAAATCGGGCGAATATAGCAGCTTTCGAATCCGTTTTGCCGAATTAATTGAGAAACCGCCTCTTTAAGTTCGGTTTGCGTATATGGTATTTCCAGCCCGTAAACCGCGGCGGAAGCAAAGAGACGCTCCAGATGTTCGTCCAGCCGGAAAACAGCGGGTCCGCGTTCCGTAGCATAACAACGGATGCCTTCAAAAACGCCGCTCCCGTAATGAAGCGCGTGCGCCGATACGTGAATGTTAGCCTCATTCCAGCGAATCAGCTCGCCGTTCATCCAAACCCAACTCTTCTCGTCAAAAGCCATTACTTATTTATTATTCTCCTAAGTTTTTATTAATTAGATAAGAACGCCGCTCGTTAGCTCTTCGGTAGCCAGCACAGCGGTTTCGACAGGCATCACTCCATCGCGGAGCAATTTATATTCGACTGAATCAACAAGGGCGCGCCAACTTGCTTCGACAATGTTTGTTGAAACGCCGACCGTTTTCCACTGCATACGGTTGTCGCTCGAAGTAATATGAACTCGAACAAGGCTAGCCGTTCCGGTGAGTTTGCCGGTGATAACACGCACTTTGTAATCAACCAGCCGAACTTCGCCGAGCGAAGGATAAAAACCTTCAAGCGCCCGGCGGAGCGCGTGGTCGAGCGCATTAACCGGTCCCGTGCCGCTCGCAACGGAATGTTCTACATAATCGCCGACTTTAATCCTGACGGTCGCCTCGCTCATCGGCATTGACGAATTGTAATGTTCATCAATTACGCGGAAGCCGAGCAGATCGAAGAAAGATTTGTGTTTGCCGGTCAACCTGCGTACCAGAAGCTCAAAACTCGCATCTGCCGATTCAAGCTCATAGCCTTCGTATTCGAGGCGTTTTAATTCATCCAGAACTCGTTTTTCGTCAAAAATTTCAACCCCGATTTCTTTTGTTTTAGCCAGCAGGTTTGAGCGTCCCGAAAGATCGGAAACGAGAAAGCGACGACGGTTGCCGACCGTTTCCGGTGCAATGTGCTCGTAAGTTGCCGGATTACGCTCGACCGCCGAAACGTGAACGCCGCCTTTATGGGCAAAAGCACTATTGCCGACAAAAGCAGCGCGTGAATCGAGCTGAAGATTTGCCAATTCACTCACGTAAGCTGCCGTTTCTTTCAGAAGTTTGAGTTTTTCTTCGCCTAGCACTTTTATGCCGAGCTTCAATTCCAAATTGGGTATCACGGAGCAAAGATTAGCGTTGCCGCATCTTTCTCCGTAACCGTTGATTGTCCCCTGCGCGTGCGTAACGCCGGCTGACACTGCCGCTAAAGTGTTGGCTACCGCCAATTCGCAGTCGTTATGACAATGTATGCCTAGAGAGATGGAAATCTGTGATTTCACTATTTGTGTAATTCGAGCAACGTCGTCTGGCAAACTTCCGCCATTTGTGTCGCACAGAACAATTCGTCCCGCTCCTGCTTCTGCGGCAGTTCGTAAGGTAGATAGCGCATAATCAGGATTTGCGCGGAAACCGTCGAAAAAGTGTTCAGCGTCGTAAATCAAAAGCGGCACTCGTTCGGAAAGATAGCGAACTGAATCCGCAATTATTTCGAGATTTTCTTCCGGCTCTATTCTTAATGCTTCGGCGACGTGAAATAACCATGATTTACCGAAAATGGTGACAACAGCAGTCTCCGCACGCATCAGGGATTGAATACTCGGATCATTTTCGCACGAAAAACCTTTGCGCCGCGTAGAGCCAAAAGCGGCGATGCGAGCGTGTGATAATTTAAGAAGTTTTGCCTTTTCGAAAAAAGCTTCGTCGCGCGGGTTGGAGCCGGGATAACCGCCTTCAATAAAGTCAAAGCCAAGCGAGTCCAGATGCTCGCTGATGCGACACTTGTCTTCGACAGAGAAGTTGACGTGTTCACCCTGAGTGCCGTCGCGCAAAGTGGTATCGTAGATTTCTACTAGATTGCTCATAAATCTTTTTCCTAAACGGATTTAAAACAGATCGGTAACAGCGCCTAAACTGCTTGAAGAAACGAGTCTGGCGTATTTAGCTAAAACTCCGTTTTTATAAACTTGATCCGGCGGCTGCCATTTCAAGCGGCGTTCCGCCAATTCTTCATCAGAGACATGCAGAAACAAGCTCCGAGTCGGCGCATCAATCGTAATCAAATCGCCTTCTTCAATCAGAGCGATATTGCCTCCGACAGCCGCTTCCGGCGCGACGTGCCCGACAACCATTCCATACGTTCCGCCGGAAAATCGCCCGTCCGTTATCAATCCAACCGAATCGCCTAATCCGGCGCCAATAATTGCCGAAGTCGGCGCGAGCATTTCGCGCATTCCGGGTCCTCCGCGCGGTCCTTCATAGCGAATCACAATCACATCACCGGCTTTGATTTTGTTGGCAAGAACGGCTTTCAGACAGCTTTCTTCCGATTCGAAAACTCTCGCAGGTCCCGTAATTGAAGGATTTTTCACGCCGGTAATTTTTGCCACTGCACCTTCGCTCGCTAAATTCCCTCTTAAAATCGCCAAATGTCCTTGTTCATAAACCGGCTTTTTGAAAGGTCGAATTACTTCTTGATTTGCCGGCGGTTCATCAGGAACTTCAGCCAAATTTTGAGCAAGCGTTTTACCTGTGATAGTCAAACAGTCGCCGTGCAAAAGTCCGTTGTTGAGCAACATCTTCATTACTTGCGGAATTCCGCCGGCTTTATGCAAATCAGTTGCGACGTATCTGCCCGAAGGTTTTAAATCGCATAAAACCGGAACTTTTGCCCTGATAACTTCAAAATCATCAAGCGTCAATTCGACTTGAGCGGAATGGGCAATCGCCAGTAAATGAAGAACCGCGTTTGTAGAACCGCCGGTCGCCATTACGACTGCAATCGCGTTTTCAAATGCCTTGCGGGTTAAAATCTGACGCGGCAGAAGGTTTTGCTTGACGGCTTGAACGAGATACCACATTGATTCTTTGGTGTTTTGAAGCTTTTCATCGTCTTCTGCTGCCATTGTCGAAGATTTCGGGAGACTTAAACCGAGCGCTTCAATCGCCGAAGACATCGTGTTTGCCGTGTACATACCGCCGCAGGCGCCAGCTCCGGGACAAGCGCGACGTTCGATTTCAATCAGTTCTTCCTTGTCAATTTTGTTGGCGGTGTAGCTGCCGACAGCCTCAAACGCGCTCACGATTGTTAAATCCTGCCCTTTATAATGACCTGCTTTGATTGTTCCGCCGTAAATAAAAATTGCGGGAATATTAAGGCGGGCGATAGCAATCAATGCGCCGGGCATATTTTTATCGCAGCCGCCGATGGCGACTACTCCATCAAAACTCTGCCCCCGAGCAACAGTTTCAATTGAATCTGCGATAACTTCGCGCGAAACCAAAGAATATTTCATTCCCTCGGTTCCCATAGAGATTCCGTCGCTGATTGTAATCGTTCCGAAGGTTTGAGGCATTGCGCCTGTTTCTTTGAGCGTTTCGACCGCCGCTTCTGCCAATCTTCCGAGCCCGGAGTTGCATGGCGTTACGGTGCTGTGACCGTTGGCGACGCCGATGATCGGTTTCTCGAAATCCTCATCTGAGAAACCGACAGCCCGGAGCATCGCTCGGTTCGGAGTCCGCTCAACGCCTTGAGTAATAGCCTGACTGATTCGGTTAAAAGCCATAAATAGTTTTATTTTTAGACTGCCCAAAGAAACTGCTCACTGGTGGATTGCGACCAAAAATCGTCGTTGTTCATCCACTCCTCGTTCTTCTTTGAAAATATAACTGCGTCGCTGTCAGCAGTCGCTTCTGCGGTATAAAAAGTGTTTTTGGGAACGACAAAGGTTTGACCCGGACGGAGTAAAACTTCCGAAGCGGACAAATAAATTTTTAATTCACCTCTGACTAAATAAATGATTTCCTCGTTTTCACACTGATGTTTGTCAGTCACAGTCCCGGCTTTGACCGAAAGCTGTGCGAGCATTAATGTTTCTCCGGTTGTCAGGTTTCTCTGATAGTTTTCTGAAAAGTACATTCTGTCCTCCTTTTTATTTCACGTTTTCAGCCACAAGACGTTTATCTTTGAGCCAGGGCATCATGTTTCGGAGCCGTTCGCCGACTTCCTCAATCTGATGGGCTTGTCCTTCTCGTTCCAGTTTCTTGAAAGTTTCTCTGCCCGAATCGCATTCAGACATCCATTCATCCGCAAATTGACCACTCTGAATTTCTTGCAGAATTTTTCGCATTTCGCCTTTTACCGAATCATTGATAAGCCGTTTTCCACGAGTTAAATCGCCGTATTCGGCAGTGTTTGAAACCGAATAACGCATATTGCTCAACCCGCCTTCGTAAATCAGGTCAACAATCAGCTTCATCTCGTGCAGACATTCAAAATAAGCCATTTCCGGGGAATAACCAGCTTCGACAAGCGTTTCAAAACCGGCTTGAATCAACGATGTTAGACCACCGCACAACACGGCTTGCTCTCCAAAAAGATCAGTTTCGGTTTCCTCTTTGAAATTGGTTTCAATGATTCCTGCTTTTCCGCCGCCGATAGCCGATGCGTAAGCTAAACCGACTTCTTTCGTGTCGCCGCTCACGTTTTGGTGAACAGCCAGCAAACATGGAACGCCGCGTCCCTGCGTATATTCAAAACGAACCAGATGACCGGGACCTTTCGGCGCAACCATAAAAACATTAACGTTTTCAGGGGGAGCGATTTTCTTGAAATGGATTGAAAAACCGTGAGCAAAGGCGAGGTATTTTCCGCTTCGCAAAACCGGCTCGACATCCGTTTTATAAACCGTGCGGGCAATTTCGTCGGGAACTAACATCATCACCACATCAGCCCAATCAGCCGCGTCTCTGGTATAGAAAACTTCATGCCCGGCAGCCTCAGCCTTTTCGCGCGAACGGCTGTTTTCGCTTAAACCGACGACGACATCAAAGCCGGAATCTTTCAGATTATTCGCATGGGCGTGCCCTTGCGAACCATAACCGATGACCGCAATTCGTTTGTCTCGCAGCAAATTTAAATCGGCATCCTGATCGTAAAAAACTTTCATTTTGTCTCCTTGTTGTTTTCTCTCAATTTCAAAGTTGATTTAAAAATTCTTCCCTGATTTCTTCCGTTTTCTCGAAAGGCGATAAACGATTGATAGCGACGCAACCAGTTCGAGTCACATCGTTAACTCCAAGCGGTTTCAGCAGCTCGATAAAAGTGTCAACTTTATCTCTCGTTCCCGAAGCTTCCAGAATCATTTTCTCGTGCGACATATCAACGACCTTTGCCCTAAAAATCTGTACGAGATTCAGAATTTCCTGCCGCTCCGCGCCGTTTTTCGCGTCAACGTCAATCAAAGCCATTTCGCGTTCAATATGCGGGCTGGAAAAAACATTTACCTTTTGCACGCGAATCAGTTGGGAACATTGTTTGACAATCTGTTCAACAGTCCGTTCATCGCCGCTGGTGACAATTGTTGCGCGCGAAAGATCGGGATCGAGAGTTTTGCCGACGGAAATAGTGTCAACGTTATAGCCTCGTCCGCTGAAAAGCCCGATAATTCTTGATAACTCGCCCGCTTGATTGGCAACTAAAATCGAAATTGTGTGACGCATAAAAATTGACGATATTGGAACAAGTTGAAATTAAACATTTGTTAAATCAGCGTTTTGATCCATTTATTTGAGGATCATATTTCTGGTATCCTGCCCTGCCGGGATAATCGGAAAGACGTTTTCTTCTTTCGTGACAACAATATCCATAATCACGACATCATCGCCCGATAAGCCTTCCTCCAGAACGGCTGTTAACTCGGAAGGTTTTGTAGCGCGCAGACCTTTTGCTCCGTAAGCATCGGCAAGTTTTACAAAATCTGGAGAAACGGATAAATCAATTTCCGAATAAGCGCGGTCGTAAAACATCTCCTGCCATTGGCGCACCATTCCGAGACAACTATTGTTCATAATCAAAACTTTGAGCGGGATGTTGTATTGAACTGCGGTAATGATTTCCTGATTTGTCATTTGAAAACCGCCGTCGCCAACAACTGCCACAACCTTTTCATTCGGACAAGCGAGTTGCGCGCCCATTGCAGCGGGCAAACCAAAACCCATCGTTCCGAGTCCGCCGCTAGTCAGCCATTGGCGCGAGCGTTTGAAGGGATAAAACTGAGCCGCCCACATCTGATGCTGCCCAACATCGGTAACAACGATTGCTTCACCTTTTGTCACCTGATAAAGCTCTTCGATAACCATCTGCGGTTTGATTTCCGCTTCGGAATATTCGCAGCCAAGCGGCACCGCCTTTTGCCATTCCTCTATTTGCCGCCACCAATCGCGGCGTTGAGTCTTTGCAGTCTCGATTTCTTTCGAGTCACGCCGAGACAGATTTTCAGCCATCGTTTGCAACGCCGTCTTAGCGTCCGCAACCAAAGAAAAATGCGGCTTTTTGTTTTTACCGATGTTTGAAGGGTCAATATCAATATGAATAATTTCCGCTTGCGGCGCGAAGGTAGCTAATTTCCCGGTAACGCGATCATCAAAACGCACTCCGACCGCAACTAGTAAATCGCTTTCCGAAATAGCCATGTTAGCGGTGTATGTTCCGTGCATTCCGAGCATTCCGAGACAAAGCGGATGAGCGGTCGGAAAGCCGCCAAGCCCCATCAATGTCGGAGTTACCGGGATTTCTAAGATTTCAAGAACTTTTAGCAATTCTACCGAAGCATCTGAGGTAACTATTCCGCCTCCGACATAAAAAACAGGTTTCTTTGCACCGAGAATCTTGTCGGTAGCAAGTTTTATCGCTTCTACATCAACAGTTTTTCCTTTTTCCTGATATGGAAATTTGATGGACTCAAATTGTGAATAAGAACAAACTTGAGCAGTGACATCTTTTGGAATATCAATTACAACCGGACCGGGCTTTCCTGATTTTGCCAAGTGAAAAGCTTCATTGACGGTAGCAGCTAAATCTCGCACATCTCGCACCAAGTAGTTATGCTTGACGATTGGCATTGTTATTCCAAAAGTATTTACTTCCTGAAAAGCATCAGTGCCGATTACACTTGTCGGAACCTGCCCCGTAATAACAACCAGTGGAACAGAATCCATATAAGCCGTTGCAATTCCTGTCACCGCATTTGTCGCTCCGGGTCCTGACGTAACTAATGCGACGCCAACTTTTCCGCTGGCTCTCGCATAGCCCTCTGCTGCATGAACCGCACCTTGTTCGTGGCGCACCAGATAATGCGTAATTTGGTCTCGGTAACGCCAAATTTCATCGTAAATATGCAACACCGCTCCGCCGGGCAAACCGAAAACTGTATCGACTCCATTTTCAATGAGCGCGCGAATCAGTATTTCGGCTCCGCGCAAAGATGTCTGTTTTGTAACTTGCGACGAAAGTTTATCAGCCACGAGAGTTTCAGAATTTTCAAGAACGGCAATGTTGTTCATATTTTTTTGAGTCGTTCGATAGAGCAAACTAAAAAGGTCGTCATCTTTGCTGATGACGACCTTTTGAAAAGTTCTTAGGATTTGACAAGCGCCATCAGAGCATCATCTTTTCAGAATAATGCTAATAATGGAGATAATAATGATGTTCGCAGAAATGTTAGGAATGCGAGTAATCACCGGTACGGTCAAATCTAATTGTTTTTTAACTTTTATCATTACTGTTGATAATGTTGTCGGGAATATATAACAAAAAAGAAGAGAGTGCAAGCAAAAAATGTAAAAATAAAATGGCTAGTGTTTTTGCCCAGTGTAAATAAGCGATCATCTGAGAAGATGAAATTAATTTCTGCTGTTATCAGCAACAAAGCAATAAACCTGTTATTAACTTGACACGGTTTGCGCTAAGCACATAGAGTTGAATTTGCGTCGAGGACTTTGACGCCGTTAATAAATGATCAATCGAGCTGACAGCTATTATTACTATTACGCCTCTTACTCTCTCTGCGAGGGAAGCTCAAGGCAGGCATTAGCTGTTCAAGTGTGATGATCTAAAAACACAAAAACAAGTTTAAAGAGCCGGTTATTAAAGCTTCCATCGAAAGGAAGTTTTAATAACCGGCTTTTCTTTGTTTTCAAATCGAAATTGTAAAGGAGTTTTAAAGATAAAATAATGCTGATAGAACGAACATTGCTGCAGGACCACGTTGACCTGCGAATAAATTTCCAAACCGCAGGAGATCAGGAAACAAATCAGAGAATAATCGTGCAGCTCGATGCCGATCACCCAGGCTTTCAAGATCAGGATTATCGGGCACGCCGCAATCTCATAGCCCAACTTGCTTTGGAACATAAAGCAGGCTCACCCGTTTCGGATGCGCCATACACAAGTCAGGAGCATCAGGTTTGGCGTTTGATTTGGGAAGCAATCGAACCTGCTCACAAAGAGCATGCCTGCACAGAATATCTAGAATGTGTGCAGCGGCTTGATTTATCCAAAAAACGCATTCCGCAGCTAAATGAAGTTTCAGCAAAAGTTGAGGCAATCAGCGGCTTTCGGTTAGAGCCGGTCGCCGGCTTGGTCGAGCCCCGCGTTTTTCTGGAGTCGCTGGCTAACGGAGTCTTTCTATCAACTCAATACATTCGTCATTACTCGACACCGCTTTATACGCCTGAACCGGATGTGGCGCACGAAATTATCGGGCACGCAATCAGTTTGGCGGATGAAAGAATTGCAGAAATAAATCGTCTTTTCGGCGAAGCAGTCAAGCGAACGAAATCAAATGAAGCAATGGAGCGCTTGTCTCGCGTTTACTGGTTTACGGTTGAGTTTGGTGTGCTGCGCGAAAATGGAAAAGTTAAGGCATACGGTACAGGTCTTTTATCTTCGGCAGGAGAGCTGGAGGCAATGCACAGCGCAGAGCATCGCCCGCTGGATTTAGAGGCAGCCGCCCATCAGAATTATGATCCGACGCAGTTTCAGCCCGTACTCTTTTGTGCAGATTCATTCGACGCAATGTATCGAACTCTTGTTGATTATCTAAGTGCGTTCAAATAACAAATTCACAAATAAATATAAATTGCTTAATTGCTCTATAAGTTTTTATGCTGATAGAAAAACTCAATATCTAAAATAATTATTTTTTATATCGAGAAAATATATTGATAACCATTTGGCAAACTCATTGTCGTATGTTCCTGCTTTGCTAATGGCAGTTGCTAGACAATCCGAGCTTATAGCGATTCTTGATTGAGTGCGACTAGTTTATGCTGTAAAATTCCACGAATGAAAGCCTATTCTTTGGATTTGCGCCAGCGTGTGGTCGAAACTTACAAAACCGGCGTGCTGACGATTAAAG
>JALZCH010000039.1 GCA_030863175.1 Acidobacteriota bacterium
CTTTAATCGTCAGCACGCCGGTTTTGTAAGTTTCGACCACACGCTGGCGCAAATCCAAAGAATAGGCTTTCATTCGTGGAATTTTACAGCATAAACTAGTCGCACTCAATCAAGAATCGCTATAAGCAGAAACTTTCGCAGATCATGCAGTCCAATTTCTCTTTTGTTATTTGTCGCTAAAAAAAGAGATGCTGGACGTATGAGGCTCTTTTTATCAGTTCAATTCCTCAAAAACTACAACCGCTGATTTTTTCAGAGAATACCAGATTTTGCGGAACTTCAAGAATAGGAGCCCTGGTAGAAGTTCCCGCGCTTTCGGAACTATCGTAATCGTTCGGCGGTTTGTCACTTTGGTTTCTTTCGCATTCTGATTGTATTTTTTTGACTTGCTTTCAAATAACCTTGCAAGTATATTGTGCGAGTCTCTGCGCAATCTGCTCGACAACAATTCCAGAAATCTAAGAGGTAAATTTATGATTTTCAAAAACTTGTCATGTGCAATGTGTCTGTTTGTTATGTTCGTCTTTTCTGCAACTTTCATTTCGGCTCAAACGATTTCCATCAGAGCCGGAAAGCTCGTTGACCCGGAAACAGGCACAACCGCGACAAATCAAATTATTCTGGTCGAAAACCACAGAATAACATCCGTCGGCGTAGGATTGCAGATTCCTGTAGGAGCAACCGTTATTGACCTGTCAAATTCAACGGTACTTCCCGGTTTGTTCGATGCTCACGCGCATATGTGTCTGACCACTCCGCCGGAAAACCGCGACCAGCAGCATTTCTCACTGTTTCAAACAACCAGTTTTCGCGCCCTTTTGGGCGTCCAGCATTCGCGTGAGATGCTCGACGCAGGTTTTACAACCATCCGCGACATCGGAAACGCCGGAAATTACGCTGATACAGCGTTGCGTCTGGCTATTGAGCGGGGAATTGTTCCGGGACCGACCATCGTAAACGCCGGGCGCATTATTGCTCCTTTCGGCGGTCAACAGCGGGTCACGCCCGAACAGCGCGGACTTGCTGAACCCGAATATTTTTTCGCCGACACACGCGACGAGATGAGAAAAGCCATTCGCGAAAACGTCCATTTCGGCGCGCTTGTGATAAAAATTGTGGTGGACGATCAGCGTTATATTTATCCGGCTGACGATATTAAATTCATGGTTGAAGAAGCCAAGAATGCGGGAGTTAAAATTGCCGCTCACTGCCTGACAGAACGCGGCGCACGCAACGCAGCCGAAGCTGGGGTCGCTTCAATCGAACACGGTTTGATTATGTCGGACGACACCTTGCGACTCGCCAAACGCAACAATGTCGTTCTGGTCGGAACCGAGTTTACCGAAGAAAACGCTCAACATTTGGGCTTGCCGCCAGCGTCTGCCAAACAGTTTCACGCCTTGTTTGTTGATCGCTTGAAACGGTCACATAAAATCGGCGTTCCGATGGCTTTCGGCTCGGACGTGGTTTTTACCGTCAAAGGCGAAACGCGCGGCACTTTAACGATTAACACGATAGACAGCTTCACGGAAGCCGGAATTCCGGCAAAAGATATTTTGCGATACATGACGAGTGACGCTGCCCGCCTGCTCGACATGCAAACTCAGCGCGGCAGCATAAAAGCCGGATACCTTGCCGACATTATCGCCATACCCGAAAATCCGCTCGATAACATCAACGCGCTCAAAAAAATCAGCTTTGTGATGAAAAACGGGAGCGTTTTCAAACAGGTAAAATGATAGTAATTTAGCAACACCAAAATTAAGGTTTATTGGAAAAAAAATTGGTCTTCGTAAAATAAATTTTAAGCTGAAAATTATATCTTCATTTCTTAACGCCCAAAACCGAAATAAGACCTATCATCGAAGAAGAAAGTCCCACATATAGAAAATGCGGCTTTTTTCATCGGTAAAATTTTACCAAAGCACAATTTTCCGGCGCCTGGTTGCCAGAAGAAAAAAAGGTACTGCGAATAGATTTGCAAATCTTAAATGCTATTGCATCATTCAAGCTTTTTCTGCCAATCGTGTTCCGAATAGCAAATCGAAAGCGCATTTCGAAGCCATACTTTGCTTTCAAAATTAAGGTGCTTCAACGCAAGTTGAAAATCCTGCTCGTCCTTTTCTCTTGGATTTTTCGATTTGTAAAGCAAAACTACTTCAGGTCGCAAGAATTTTATCCCGTGTTCCGATTCCAAATGTAATTTTGAAAGCGGTTTGGTGATGGTTTCATTTCGGCGAAAAACCCAGTCTTTGCCGCTTGTTTCATTTAACAAAACCTCAAATTGCAGCAAATCATAATCTTCATTGAAACAGTGGATTTCAAAAACCGGTAGTTTCAGAAAGTCCCCTTTTTCCCAATCTGAAAAAGCGCGGTTCTCGACTTTTTGCAAATGCCAATCGCGCAGATAATTCTGCAATTCTAATTGGTCGCGGCGAAAGACAGCGATTTCAATATCTTCGTGCGGACGAGTTTCCTTTCCCAGAAATAAATCTATTGCCCAGCCGCCCGCGACAAACCAATCCGGTTTAAAATCGCTCATCAAAGCCGCAACTTTTAACGGCGGATCAAACATAACTTTGTAACAGCTTGCAAATTCGCTTTAATGAACTACGGCAGTGCATTCAATTTCGACGCGAGCATTTAGCACCAACCCGTTTACGCCGAGCGAGCTTCGAGCCGGACGATTGTTCGGAAAATAAGTTCGATAAACCGAGTTCATTTTGTCCCATTCGGCTATGTCTGCGAGCATAACCGTGCAACGGACGACATCGTTCATCGAAGAACCGTTTGCTTCGAGCGTTTGCTTGATATTTTCCAAGGTCTGCCGCGTTTCGGCTTCGATGCCACCCGGAGCGAGCTGATTCGTTCCGCGCATCGTCCCGATTGCTCCCGCAAGATAAAGCGTGTTTCCGACACGCACTGCATCTGAATAAGGGCGATTCAAATTTTTTCTTTCTTCGGCAGTGTAATAATTGACCAGAGAATTCTTTTCTCCATCTTTCGACTGCTGTTTTATAAAATTTCCCTGCTCGGCAACAAGCCGCCAACGCCCGTTTTGTTTAATCCAAACGGCGGTGTATCGTTCGTTGATCTCCATGCTTTTGTCTTTAAACTGCCCTTTTGCCGTAAAACGTCCGGTCATCACTGCCGTGTTGCCATAAATGCGAATTTTTACGTCGTCGCTGGTTCCCGTCTCAAACTTTAATTCGCCGGAACGTGCAAACGCCAATTGCCGGGCTTTGTCTCGAACTTCGCCGTCCGGATTTGTATAAACGAAATCGTCAGCTAGGATTTTGTCCAACGCATTCGCGTCGTTTGCAACAATAGCCGCATCGTATTCCCGATTGGCTTTTAATAATTCCTGTTCGATTTTGGAATTCGCCGTTGATCTATTCAAGCTTTGCGCCGAAGAGATTTGAAAAGCGGCAAATGTAATTGCGAGTCCGATTAGGATTTCTTTCATAATAAAAACTCCTCAAATAAAGGCTTTTCTCATAAACGCTCGTTTATTCTTCATCTTTTGGCAAAAGCTCGCCATGATAAACAGCGTGTGCGCATTCGATGAATAAATCGAGGTAATAATCTCTCACTTCGCCCGGTTTAAGGGCTTTGTTTTCCTTTTCGGCGATAAATTTCATTAATTCAAGCGCCGCTTCTTCGCCGGTTTCGATTCTGATCGGCTGCGTTTCCTGATTCATAATTTCACTTCCTCATAAATTTTCCGGCTTAAATACCCAACCGAATATGCGGAAAAAGTCTCCAAAGCGTTATCGAAATATTCGCCTCGAATGCCTTAAAATCGGCAGCCATTTTCAAAAACTCATTTCTCAAACCTTCTGGCAGTTTGGTTCATTTGTAATTTATCTTGACGCAAACGTTTTTCTCTTCAGTGAAAAAACGAAGCGCTTCAAAACCGCCTTCACGCCCGACGCCCGAATTTTTCATTCCTCCAAAGGGCGTTCGCAAATCTCTCAGAAGCCACGAATTTACCCAAATGATTCCCGACTCCAATCGTTCGGCGACGCGATGCGCTCTGGAAAGATTTTCCGTCCAAACGGTAGCCGACAAGCCGTATTCGACGCTGTTGGCGTAATTTAAAACTTCCGTCTCGGTTTCAAAAGGCTGAATCGTCACGACCGGACCGAAAATCTCTTCCTGATTTGTACGGCATTCGCAGTTCAGATTTTCAATCACGGTCGGCTGGACAAAATAACCGTTTCGACATCTGCCTTCGAGTTTTATTTGTTTTCCGCCGCACAAAATCCTGCCGCCTTCGGTTTGCGCCAAATCAATGTAAGACAGAATCTTTTCAAGATGCGGTTTGGAAACAACCGCGCCTATGTTTGTCTTTTCATCAAGCGGGTCGCCGATTTTCAATTGCGAAACTCGCTCGACAAAATCTTTTTTAAAACGCTCATAAATCGGTTTTTCGACAAAAACGCGCGAACCGCACAAACAAATCTGACCCTGATTTGAAAACGAAGAGCGAATTGTTGTCGAAAGCATTTCTTCATAATTGCAATCGGCGAAAATGATGTTCGGATTTTTGCCGCCCAATTCCAACGACAATTTTTTAAACTTCGGCGCGGCTTCGCGCGCAATCCATTCGCCTGTTTGCGTGCCGCCGGTAAACGAAATCGCCTTTACATCTTTGTGCGTAACAATTGCTGCACCAGCTTTTGTTCCCAAACCGTGAACGATATTTAAAACTCCGGGAGGCAAGCCTGCTTCGATGCAAAGCTTTGAGAGCAAATAAGCGGTCATCGGCGTGATTTCCGAAGGTTTGGCGACAACGCAGCAGCCTGCGGCAAGAGCGGGCGCGATTTTCCACGAAAACAAATAAAGCGGCAAATTCCAGGGCGAAATGCACCCGACAACGCCAAGCGGGTGGCGCAAAGTGTAATTTATCGCCTGCCCGACAGTTTCGTGCGCTTCGCTCGCAAAATGCATTGCGGCGGTTGCATAAAACTTAAAATTTGAAACCGCTCGCGGAATGTCAACGCTCCGAGCCAGGCTTTTCGGTTTTCCGTTGTCAATGCTTTCGGCTTCCGCCAGCGAATCCAAATCGCGCTCGATTAAAGCCGAGACCCGCATTAAAAAATCGTGTCTCGTCTCGGCGCTCATTTTCGACCAGACGGGAAATGCGTTTTTTGCAGCTTCTACGGCAAGCGACACATCTCGCTCGTCGGAATCGGGAATTAAGCTATAAATTTCGCCGGTTGCCGGATTGAAATTGTCGAGAAACTCACCGGAAACCGGATTGACTGACTTGCCGTTAATATAATTTTCTAGTTTTTGCATCTTTCAAATCGAAATCAGCTTTGAAGTTTTTTATTTTCTCGCGCAATCGAATACAAAATCGTTTTAATTTGAAACGGCGTCAACGTCGGATTAGCCTCCAAGAGCAGCGCGATAATTCCGACGATATGCGGGCAGGCAAAGCTGTTTCCGGTAAGCTGCCGGTAGCTGCCGCCCGTCCAGGCGGTGCGAACATTGACGCCCGGTGCGACCAATTCGATTGGCTCGCCGTAACGAAACGAAAAATCAAAAGCGTTTTGCATCTCGCCTTTGACGACCGAGATTAGCGAGGACGAAAAAACCGATGGATACGAAGGTTGCGGGAGATTGTTTGCGGCTGCGACGACGATGCAGCCTGCCTGATAAGCGCGGTCGAGCAAATCTCTAAGCGGCAGCACGTATTGCGGTTTAGTCGTTCCGAGCGACAGATTGATCACGCGAAATTTTCTTTTGATGGCGTATTCAAGTCCGGCTAGGAAAGCGAAACCCGCGCCGGTCGAGTTCGCGCCTAAAACTTTTATGCTATAAAGCTCTGCTTCGGGCGCAATATGCGCGATGATGCCGGCGCAAGCCGTTCCGTGACCGGCGGCGTCGCCTGAATTCGATTCGTGAAACGAAACTTTATTTCCTTCAACAACAGCTTCGACAGATTCTTTGATTTTTCCCTGTAAATCCGGATGTTTTTCGTCAATTCCGCTATCTATGACGGCAACGCGCACGCCGCGCCCGGTTCGCGCCTGCCAATCATCAGCAATTAAATATTCCGGTTTGTCTCCGAGAACAAACATCAATTTGAATTAAAAATTTAAAAAGCTTTCGCTCGATTTGCTGGTTTCGGTGTAACGCACGAACGTTTCGAGGATTTCGCGGCAAAAACGGCGCTCCGTCTCACCACGCGCGGCAATTTCCCGAACGAGCAGCGCCAGTTCGATCATTTCGCGGTGTTCCGGAGCGGTTCGCAAACTGTTGAGCCATTCGCGCAGCTCACCTTCTTTATCCAGACGATTACAAAGATTTTCCACCAGTGCCGCCGATTCGTGCGCGTCAACGAGCGATGAAATCGCTTCGGCGTAAAGTGCGGCGGCATCCATTTCGTCGGGCGTAAAAGGCTTAAAAGGCGGCTCTCCGATTCGATTTACAAATTCCAGAACGCCGATTACTTCACCGTTGAATCTGAGTGGCGTAGCCAGAATAGTCTGCGTCGAATAGCCCGTTTGCCGGTCAACTTCAGCGTAAAAATTCGTGTCCTGACCGACATCCGCTACGGCTATCGGCTGACCGGAAGAAAACACGAAACCGGCAATGCCTTTGCCCGAAGGAATCCGCAGTCCGCGCAATTTGTCGGCTACTTCACCGATTGCCGCCAGAAAACGCAAATCTTCAGTTTCTTCGTCCCGCACAATGATTGAAGCTTCGTCCGAATCCATCGCAGCGGCTGACAATTCAAGCAAATGCTCAATCGAACGCAGCAACGGAGCGGTCAGCGCGTTTGCCGCATCAAGCGTTTCGATTTGTTTTCGAAGCCGGTTTTTTTCAATTTCTTCCATAGCAATTTTAGGGTTGAGGTTTGATTTTAGTGCGGAAGCGCAAAATTTTAAAGAAATAATGGTGGAAAAAAAGTTAAATTTGGCGTATTTAATAATTAAGTAAAAGAGAACTGATAAAAAAGGCAAGCGACGCTTCGGAGAAGGACGGCGCGTTTTGTATTTAAATACAAAACGCGCTGCAAGTTGCAAAGCTTGTCGGAAAGATTTTCCGATGCTCAAACATTTATTGGCAGCCGCGATTTTGTCACTCACAACAGTTTTTGCCTTTGCACAAAATACACAAATTCAGTCGCCGTCAAATCCGAATGATCCTTTTTATTTAAAAAACGGTGTTTCTTTTGAAGCCTCAACCGTGCGCTCACGGAAAGTCGTTACGGCAACGAAGGAAGTAAGCGCCGATTTTTCCGAGGCATCTCAAATAATCAAACAGAACTATGTCGGCGGCGAAAAGCTGAGCGATGAAAAGCTGACTAAAACGGCGATTGAAGGAATGCTTAAATCGCTCGATCCGCATTCCGCATTTTATGACAAACAGGAATACGCTGAGCTGCAAAGCGATCACCATTCCGAATATTTCGGCATCGGCACGTCAATAGCGGCTTTCAAAAACGGAAATCAAAGCGGAACCTTTATTGTTTCCACATTTCCGCGTTCGTCGGCTTTTCGCGCTGGTTTAAAAATGGGCGACAAAATCTTAAAAGTTGACGGCGCAAACGTCGAAGATTTGTCGGTGACGGAAATCAGAAAGCGGATTCGCGGCGTGCAAGGAAGTGTTGTGCGTTTAACAATTCAACGCGCCGCAACCGATAAAATCGAAATCATCACTTTGCGCCGCGAGCCTGTCGCTCAGCCTTCGATTCCCGATGCTTATATTTTAAAAGACAAAATCGGCTACATTGAACTTTCAGGCGGTTTTAATTTTACTACCAGCGACGAGCTGGAAGTGGCGCTCGAAAATTTAAAACGGCAGGGTGCAACTTCTTTGATTTTGGATTTGCGAGACAATCCGGGCGGTCTTGTGGAACAAGCCGTGCGAGTTGCGGAAAAGTTTTTGCCGCCCGGCAAAACGATTGTTTCGCAGCGAGGGCGCGAGGATTTCGGGCAGAGGTTTTGGCAATCAAACAAGCCTGATTACGTGAAATTGCCGCTTGTCATTTTGGTCAACGAAAACACAGCTTCTGCTTCGGAGATTGTGGCAGGTGCTCTCCAAGACCATGATCGGGCTTTAATTATGGGAAAAACAACTTTTGGAAAAGGTTTGGTGCAAAGTGTGCTTGATTTGCCGGGTGGAAGCGGCTTGACTCTGACTGTAGCGCGTTATTTCACGCCTTCCGGAAGAAGCTTGCAGCGTGATTATTCAAATTCAGGCGCTTACGAATATTTTGCTCGCAAACAAAACACGGAGAATGGAGCACAATTGGTTTCTTACACCGATTCGGGACGTAAGGTTTTCGGTGGCGGTGGTATTACGCCGGACGAAATAGTCGAAAAGCCGGAAACGACGGAAACAAATGCAAAATTGCAAAATGCAGCATTTTTCTTTGCCAGAAAACTGGCAACCGGACAAATCAGTGGTTTCGAGAGCTTTGCGCAAAAACAACCAACGCAATTTGGCAAAAGAATTCATTTTAGCGAGTTTTTAATTGATGACAGGCTGTTTAAGGAATTTAACAGGTTTGTTTTGGAAAATAAGAGTCTGAATTTAAATTCGGAACAAACTGAAAAACATCGCGATTATGTTTCCGAGCAGCTACGCTTTTTTCTTGCGAATTCGTTTTACGGTTCGGTTTCAGCATACCAAGTTTTAAATGAAAAAGATGTGCAGGTTGCTCGCGCAATAAAATCGCTTCAACAAGCTAACAATCTAGCGGTTTTTGATAAGAAATAAAGCAATTAAGTTTGTGCATTTTATTTTTTTACCAAAATTATTTTTTCTTTGTTTTGATCGAGAGTTGCTTTAACTTTTCTGCAAATCCTGTCCGATTTGCAAGAGATAACCGTTGCAATCGCGAATGGCGAATTCGCGCATTCCGTAATCAAAATTTTCAATCGGATATTCGATTTCGGCTTTATCTTTTAGCTCATTCCAAAGCTGGTCAACATTATCGGTGTACAGATACAAAGAGCCGGACATTAGCGGTCGGGGAATCGTGGAATGTTCGTTGCGCCGCGCAAACATAATATAAACACTATCTTTGTAAAGGGTTGTCCATGTCGGGTTTTCTTTATTTGGTATAACACCTGCTTGTTTGAATCCCAAAACTTCAACGTAAAATTCAATTGTCCTTTTTACGTCTTTGGTTTCCAACACTGGCGTCAAATTTAAAAGTCGCATTCTCCATTCTCCGAAAGAAAAAATGCGCTCCTTTGAAAGAGCGCACTTTTCAGAATATTTATTGCTTCATTGTTATCAGCGAAAGCGTAGCGCCAGTTGGATCGTTGATGACGCAAAAGCGCCCAACGTTTGGAATATCAGTCGGCGGCACACAGATTTTGCCGCCGAGGTCGAAAGCGCGGCTAGCTGCATCATCAACGTTATCAACGGCGACATAAGCCATCCAATGCGATTTCAACGGCTCGCCGGATTGATCTTTGCATTCATCGGTTAATTGATACATTCCGCCGAGCGGGCTTTCTCCGGCGTAAAATTCGGTGTATTCAAAGCCGGGAACCGAATCGCTCATCTTTAAATTCCAGCCGAGCAGTTCTGAATAAAACTTTTTCGCCACTTCAGCATTTGTCGAGCTTAATTCCATCCAACAAAATGTTCCGTGTTTTGCGGCATAGCTCTGTTTTGTTTCTGCCATTTTTTTTCTCTCCTGCTTTTCTTTTTGATTTTGTATAAATTAAACTGCCTGCGCCTGCTGCATATAAGCTTCAATTCGTTGATGCATTTCTTCCATCGGCACGTCTTCAATGTGAGTGCCGATCCACCATAGATTGCCGAATGAATCTTTTACGCATCCGCTTCGGTCTCCGTAAAATTGATCTACGAGTTCTTTGACCGTTTCGGCACCTGCTTTTATCGCGCTTTCGTAAACAGCATCGGCATTTTCTACGTAAAGATGAATCATGCTCTGCGATGGCGGGAACTCTGCGTTTGCCTCCCCGATCATCAACATCGAATCGCCGATTTTAACTTCGGCGTGTGCGACTTTCCCTTCGGGATCATCGAAGCGAATGATTTCTTTTGCGTCGAAAGCTTCGCGCATAAAATCAATCAGTTTTGCTGCATCTCTAACAATTAAACTAGGCGTTACCGTGTGGTAGCCTTCAGGAATTGGTTTGACTGACATTCTTTGTATCCTCCTCTAATTTTCTTTTGGTTTTGATTGAAACGTACAGAAAACTCAGATATTTACGCTTTGTAAATTCGTCGTTTCTGCCTTTGTACAAAATGAAACCGCTGCTTCTAGGTTTTGCGTCTTTCATTTTTGAATTCATTGAAACGCTTCCTTATTTAAATTTTAAAAAACTGAGGAAAGATGAGGGATAAAAAAAGCGTTGAGCTTATTTAAGCTCAACGCTTTTGCTTTTATGTTGTTTAGCTTACGCGGCGCAAACCGTTGCGATTATTGTTTTGTTCAGCGCCAGCTTCCTGCTGCATCGTTTGCAGGTGTCCGATAAAAGCTGAAGCCGCTTTTTTCGATAATTCATCGGTTTTGCAGCCAGCGACCGATTCGCATTCTTCGTCCACATCAACTCCGATTTCGCGTCCCAGTGCACGAATCATTCCGAGCTGTTTCGGCGTCACCAAATCCTGCAACGATTTTGCTACCGGATTTTGCGGCATTGCATTGCCGTTCGGATTTGCAGTTGCGCCTTCGCGTTCGATCACATCGGATTCGCGGCGATACAATTCGCGAGCGATTCCGAATTTAACGGCAGCGCGTTTCAAAGCGTCGTGTTCGGCTTTTTTAATTCCGAGCTCGCTTTCCGAAGAACCGGTTCCGATCCCTTCGCGCGTCACGCCGTCAACTGTAATCGCGGCTGTGACTGCAACGACATCACCAATTTGTTTGATGTCGCGGATCGTGTGCGACCAGTGCGGTGCAACGCGGTCGAGGATATCGGCGACTGTGTGCCACTCGACGTAATCAACCATATGCACGTTGCCGTTGCGGTCGCGCCAGCCTTCGCGCTGTTTAACGACTTCGGTGTCAATTCTTTGTTTCAATGCCTGCAAAGTCTGCGCAAACGGCATTGCGACAACATTTGAATTTTGATTTTGTTCAACATTTTCCGTTTCAACGAACGGAACAGCTTTGGTATTTTCCTTTTTCATTATTTTGCCTTTCGTGTCCGCGAACTGACGAATTTGGGCTTGGCGGTTCGCAATCGCTTCCCGCGCTTCAACTTGTCCGACGGTTGAAGCATCAACCGCAACTTCGTTTTGTTCCTGTTCAGCACGTCTGGACTGAGTTCTATCGCCAGCTCCAACGGTTGATTCGTTGTCGCTTTCGGCTGTTTCGACTCGACGCGCCTCAGATGCGTTTTTCGTTTCATTTACCTCTTGCTCTTCTGCTGCCGCAACTGCCGCAAACGAGACAACCGGTTTGAGCGGTGCGGGTTGATTCGCCGCCGGCTCTGTGTTTTTAGCCAACAGCGAAAACTTAACGGCGAGAATATGCTCGCAGCGAAACGCGGCGTTTTCCACAACACCTTCTTCAAATTCAAGGCACGTGCAGCGCACTTTCGCGTTTTCATCGCGCCAGACTTCGTAAGATTGTTGTTTGTTTCGCAAACCGGGCGTGGCAACGCGGAAACGGTCGCCTTCGCGGGTCACTAAACCCATTGCCGCGATTGCCTGCGCGCGTTTCTCGCGCATCTCAACTGAATTTTTCGTTCCTGTTTTCGTTGCCATTTTCTTCTCTTTCTTGTTTAAACCTTTATTTTCTATTGTGTTTGAAACAGATAATTGTTTTATTCGTTTCATCTGTGAAACAGTGTACCGCGTTTTTGGGTCTGTTGCAAGAGTGAAACGAAATGTTGCAAACAAAATTTTTTTGTGTTAATTTTGATTCGGTAAATGGGAAGTTTTCAGCTTTAAATTTATTAAAAGCAGTAAACTTGGGAGAAAAACAATGGCAGCTACAAAAAACGGCAGTTTGATTAATACAAAAGAATTGGGTCGTGCGATTAAACGTAAACGCGAAGAAATGGGCTTATCTTTGCGCGATGTGGCGAATGAAACACAGGTTTCGGCTTCGACGCTTTCGCGGATCGAAAATGGAACGGGCAAACCCGACGCCGACAACATTGCGCGTTTGACAACCTGGTTAAATATGCCTGTTGACCGCGTGATGAAAAGAAACGGCGCGAGCGACGGCGCAGCCGAGCCGGTAATTTATTACCCGCACGAATCAACGCCTTCGATTATCGAAGCTCATTTGCGCGCCGACCGCAATTTGACGCCTGAAACAGCGCGAGCTTTGGCTGAAATGTTCCGCGTAGCTTATACGCAGTTCAGCAAGCCCGGCGAAGAGTAAAAGATTCGCAAGATTTTTTGGACTGAGTGAGCTTATAGCGGCTCGCTCAGTCCTTATTTTGTCTTTTGTGATAATGTTTCGTTGTGGAAACTGCTGATTTGCCGCCAACAGCTAAAGGCAGACAATACGAATTGCGCGCCCTTGGACTACGCGATTTCGCCGGATTGAAACGCCCGGACGATCCTTTGAATCCCTTTGATTTGGCGCGTTACGCCAAATTGGAAGTTGTGCAATTCGATGTCATCAAAGATTTGCTTTCGCCGGACACTCTCGAACATCTACTTGGCGCGGGAAGCAATAAATGGTCGGGCGGTGCGAGCGGAATTCCGCTTCCGAATGGCAGAAAGCTGATTATTTTAAATCCCACTCATTCAGCCGCTCGCCATCAAGCAACTTTGATGGAAGAAATATGCCACGTTTTTCTCGGACATAAGCCTTCGCGATTGGAGATAAAAAATCAAAACAAAAAAGGTGAAGAGATAGCTCGCGATTATGATGAAGCGATGGAAGAAGAAGCCTATTCCGTGGGCGCAGCAGCTTTAGTTCCTTATTCGGCTTTGCGGGATTTTGTCCGTTCTGGAAAAACTTCGCGCGAGATCGCAAAGCATTTTAATGTAAGCCGCGAATTGGTTGAATATCGTTTGAAAGTTTCCCGCCTTTGGAAGCTCTATACTGAAACTGTGGGTACAAAAATCGAAGATTTTGAGTGATACTAGATTTATCTTCGATTTTATTTGTTAGCAATGATTGAGCAAACCGCAGAAATTGCGATTCAAAAACCAAAATTAACTGTCGTTGATAAGCTCAGAATGCTGCTCGACATCACCAAAGAAATCAGCCGTTCTTTAAATTTGGAAGACCTGATGAAAATGGTGATGGATACGATTGGCTCTCTGATTCAGAACGATGCGGCAGCGATTTATCTTTTGGAAAAAGACCAAAGCGGCGCTTTCCATTTTCGCACTGAATCTTTGCGGGGTTATGAAGTCGAAGATCTGGCGAACATCAGTTTGAAGCCGGGTGAGGGAATTGTCGGATATGTAGTTCAAGCCGCAAAGCCGGTTTTAGCAAACGACGTTCGTCAAAACGAGCATTATTACGTTGCTCGGAAACATACTCAATCAGAGCTTTGCGTACCGATTATTTCAAACGAGGAAGTAATCGGAGTTATAAACCTCGAAAGCGATGAACTGAATGCTTTTGACGACGATGATCTACAAGTCCTTTCGCTTCTTGCTTCACAGGTTGCAACAATCGTAGAAAAAGTTCAGCTTCACGAGCATTTAATTGAAAAAAAGCGTCTCCAAGGTCAATTGGAAGTGGCGCGCGAGGTTCAGTTAGAATTGTTCCCTGATCACGATCCGCAGCTCGTCGGTTTTGATATCAGCGCTTATAATTTCCCGACCGAACAAGTTTCCGGTGATTATTACGATTGGGTGCGGATTTTTGAAGACCAAATTGGGGTCGTGATAGCTGACGCATCGGGAAAAGGAATTCCTGCGGCGTTGTTGATGGCTTTTCTGCGCGCGACATTACGCGCAGCGGCTCACGTCGGTTATGCGCCGCACATTTCGCTAACAAAAGCGAATTACTTGTTGTGGGAGTCCATAGAAAACAACCAATTTGTGACCGCAATTTATGGCATTTTAGACGCCACGAATAAAACTTTTGTTTTTGGAAATGCCGGGCATAATCCGCTCTTGCTGTTAAAAGTAGATGGCGAAGTGCAATTTATAGAACGCGGCGGCTTGCCGCTAGGAATGTTTCGCGAAACTCGCTATTATGAGCATTTTTTGCAGCTTGAAGCCGGGCAGATTTTGATTCTTTACACCGACGGAATAACGGAAGCAATGAATGAAAACGCTGAAGAATTTGGTAAAGAACGGTTGGTCGAATGCGTCAAGAGAGGAAAAGATCTTGTAGCCAAAGAACTCATTGATTTAATTCATCGGGAAGTTACGGCTTTTTCGGGCGAAAATACTTTGGATGATGACGGCACCTTATTTGTAATTAAAGCTTTATAAAGAAAAAAGCCGGCAAACTGCCAGCTTTTTTTCCGATTAATTTCAAAATCAATGACCGGTAAATGAGCAGTGGTGATTGTCACCGTTTGGAACGAGGGGTGCTCGATAATTTCCGTAGTTAATCGTTTCGTTCCGTTGCGAAAAAGCGTAAGCGTCGAATCCGTAAGCGTCGAGGCAATCAGCCAATTCGCCGCTGTCTTGCAGGAAAATTGCTTCGGGAAAACCACACTCGGAACGGATTTCCAGAAGTCGCTCAACAACTTCAATCGGTGCGAAACATTGAATTGGGTCTCGAAAAGTCGCCATTAAATTCCTTTCTTTCCATTACGCCGTTTTTAATCTCGGCGCATTTTTGATGTTTTGCCATAAAATTTAGTTGTCAAAACTAGGCATTGGATTTATGACGAAACATTTTCCAAAAAATCCCGAATTATTTGCTGACAAACATTTTATTTTGGAGTAGAATAAACTCAATCTTCGCAAGCGGGTCTCAGGAGAAAACAATGATTTTTAAAAGAAAAGCAGTGTCCAGCGTTGTTTTGTTTTCTGCTTTGAGTTTGGCGGCAGTTTCTTCCGGTTTTGCTCAGGAAAAACAGGAAAATCGAAAAGTTTCGTCGCAAACCGAGCAGGTTTATGTAATTTCAGCCAAAGCGGGCGGAGTCAGTTACGCCAGCGGGGCGGTTCGCGTTGATCGAATCGCTACAAATACCAGACAAGTGTTAGCCAAAGGCGACGAGATTAATGACGGTGATATTATCAGCGTCGGCAATACCGGAAACGCCGAGATTTTGCTTAATCCCGGATCTTTTCTGCGACTCGCCGAAAATACCGATATTCAGTTTGCCGATACGAATCTTGAATCGCTGCTTTTGAAAATGAAAAACGGCAGCGCGTTGATTGAGGCTTCGGCGGTTGGTGGTGAAGGTGGTGCAGACATTCAAATTGTCACTCCGCAATCAACAATTTCGCTCGAAAAATCCGGTATTTATCGCTTAAACGTCACGCCAAACTTTACGGAAGTTTATGTTTGGAAGGGCACAGCGGTTGTCGGAAACGAAATTGTCAAAGCCGGGCGGAAAGCGGTTTTACAAAAAGGCGCAGCAACTGTCGTCGCAAAATTTGACAAAGACGAAAGCCGTGATGCTCTCGATTTATGGAGTAAAGACCGTTCAAAAGAATTGGCGAAGTTGAATAACAGAATTAGAAACCGTGATTTGACCAGAGCCTTTTCCGGTTTTTCGAGCGGGTTTTACGGATTTAATCGTTTTGGCGGCTACTGGGCGTTCAATCGTTTAACCGGAAATTACTGTTATGTTCCATACGGTTTCAGTAATTGGAACTCGCCTTACGGTTATTCCTATGGAAACGGAATTTATTGGTACTATCAACGGGATAATTATAATCCGGTTGTCCAAGTTGTTTCCCCGAAACCGAAGGACTTGTCTCCTCCGACAAAACACGACGTAAACGTTTATTCGCCTCCGGTTATTTACACTCCACCAGCAGGCGGTGCAAGCGCGCCGGGTAAACCGAAAGGTAATTAATTTTAGAAAAAGCGCGAATGAAAATTCGCGCTTTTTTATTTGAACAAAAACGGAAAAATAAAAACCGTCGGTAAATCCGCCGGTGCGTTGGTTTTTGGGAATAGAAACGGCTCGGCAATTAGAAGAATTGACTGAACACCATTAAAAACTGTGTGAATGACGACGCAAGGAAGTAAATTACCTGTCCAAGCCCGTACCAGCGTCAAAACCAAGCTTAATAGAAGAATTGCCAAAATTACACCGTAGCTTGGATAATACTGCGGAACATGAACAAGTGCGAACAAAAAAGTGACAAGAATGACGGCGCCAATTTGTCCAAAGGTTCGGCGAAAAGCCGAATACATAACACCGCGATAAACCGTTTCTTCTATCAGTGGTGCGGTAAATGTAGCCAAAAATGCGGTCGCGTAGACAGCGGCTCGCGAGCTTCGTAAAATTCTCATCAAATCGTTTTCCGTTTCGCCGAACAATGAAACAAGCAAGCCTGCGAAAAGGAAAAAACCGATAGCCGTGCCCACGCTTGCCCAGAAGCCGAAGTTTTTCCCCCAATTCCAGCCGAGCATTTGAAAAAAGGGAAATTTCCCACCTCGAGTGACAACCAGCCAAACTACGCCGATCGTTAAAAGATGAGCCGGAATAGTTGCCAAAATGTTTACCAGCAAAATATTCGGATTGGTTTGTTTTTGAATCGCTTCGGCGATCTGCGCCAAATTTATTTGATTAGTAAAAGCATAAATTAAAACCGCCGCATTGACGAGAATGACAAGGGCAAAAATGCTGAATAACCAAACGCCGAAAGCAGCGCCGCTATTCCAAGGCGGAGAATCCGGATGTATCGAAATTGACACATCGTCCTGCGTCGCAGGATTTTCAGGCATAAGAGAAAGATCGTTTTCAGTTGGTTGATTGTTATTTAAGTCCACTTGAGAAATTTACAAATTAAAAGTCGAAGGTTCAAGAAAAATCGAAAAACCTTTCGCTCGCGAGTTTGATTAAATTTAAAACTGAGATACACTATAAGCCCGTGAGTCAAGCGGGACAAAATCCAGAAAAACAAGTTTTCGTCATCATTCCGGCGCGTCTTTCTTCGACCCGACTGCCCGGAAAACTCTTGCTTCCGCTCGGCGGCAAACCGCTTATTTTGCATACGCTTGAACAAGCAAAAAAAGCTGAAAACGTCTCGCGCGTAATAATCGCAACCGACGACGAGCAGATTTTAAATGTGGTCTTAGAAAATAACGGCGAAGCGTTTTTAACCAACAAAAATCATCAGAGCGGCAGCGATCGGGTTGCCGAAGTTGCGCGATTGCTTCCCGAAAACTCAATTATCGTCAACGTTCAGGGCGACGAGCCGTTGATTTCACCGCGAACTATCGAAAAAGCCGTGAGCGCGATGTTGAAAGACGAAAGCATTGATATTGCAACGACGTGCGAAAAGATTTCGGATTTCCGGGACGTTTTAAGTCCGGATGTTGTCAAAGTCGTGATGGGAGAAAACGATTTTGCGCTTTATTTTTCGCGCTCGCCCGTCCCTTTTCCGCGCGATGCGGCGAAAAAACATCAATCTTTGGAAAACGCTTTGCGAAACGAGCCGCAGTTGATTTCTTTGTTTCGCAAACATACGGGGCTTTACGTTTTCCGTCGCGAATATTTATTAGAATTTACGAGCAAACCGCAATCTGCTTTGGAAAAAACGGAATCTCTTGAGCAGCTACGCGCACTGGAAAATGGCGCGCGAATTAAAGTCGTAGAAACCGATGAAACTTCAATCGGCGTTGATACAGCGGAAGATTTCGAGCGAGTGCGGCGGATTTTGGAGAAATAATGAATGATTGGTACGGATTAGGTTTTTTGGTTTTGCTTGTTTTGGGTGCATATCTTTTTTTGCGCCAATTGAGCAAACCGAAAAAAATGACGCCTGAAGAATTTGAGCTGCGCGCGGCTGAAGGTAGCGGTTTCGCGAAAATCGGAGTATTAGAATTGCAAAAGGTTCTCGACCCAACTGCGAAAAAATCAATTGAAGTCGTACAGGATTTAAAGGGCGGAAAATACCACAAAAAACAAGCCAAAGGCGATGACGATTCAACTGAGAACGCGGTAAACGACGAGGTAAAATGACGAACAACGAACAACGGACAATGAACAACGAACAACGAACCAAATACATTTTCGTAACTGGCGGCGTGGTTTCGAGCCTGGGCAAAGGTTTAGCGGCGTCGTCAATAGGCTGTCTGCTCGAAGCGCGCGGTATGAGCGTGACATTTATTAAATTAGACCCATATATCAACGTTGATCCCGGAACGATGTCGCCGTTTCAGCACGGCGAGGTTTTTGTTACTGATGACGGGGCGGAAACCGATTTGGATTTGGGACATTACGAGCGGTTTTCAAATGCCAAGCTCACAAAAGCGAATAATTGGACGAGCGGGAGAATTTACTTGTCGGTAATTGAAAAAGAGCGGCGCGGCGATTATTTGGGGAAAACGATTCAGGTTATTCCGCACATCACCGATGAGATCAAAGCCGCCGTTCGCACGGTTGCAAATAACGAAAAACCGGATGTCGTCATTGTTGAAATCGGCGGGACGGTCGGCGACATCGAGTCTTTGCCGTTTCTTGAGGCAATTCGTCAAATGTGGAACGAAGAGGGCGAAGAAAACGCGATTTTTGTACACGTCACGCTCGTGCCTTACATCGCCGCCGCTGGAGAATTGAAAACAAAGCCGACGCAGCATTCCGTTCGCGAGCTTCGTGAAATCGGTATTCAGCCGGACATTTTGCTGTGCCGGTCTGACCGCCCGATTCCGCGCGACCAGCGAGGAAAAATCGCGCTCTTTTGCAACGTCAAAGACGAAGCAGTTATTTCAGCGTTGGATGTTCCGACGATTTACGAAGTTCCGCTCAAGTTTCACGAACAAGGGCTTGATGATTTGATCGTTAAATCGCTTCGTTTGCAGGAAAAGTATCCGACTGCCGATCTGAGACGCTGGCAGGAGTTGGTTTCGATTATCAAGGAGCCGCAAAACGGGACGGTTTCGATTGCGATAGTCGGTAAATACGTCGAACTGGAAGATTCCTACAAATCCCTACGCGAAGCTCTAACTCACGCGGGCGTTGCAAATAATTTAAAAGTAAATATCACCTGGCTCGAAGCCGAAGAGTTTGTCAACGATGATTATGAAACAAGGCTTCAGGATTTTGACGCTATTTTAGTTCCCGGCGGTTTTGGCAAACGCGGAATTGCAGGAATGATCCGGGCGATTAATTACGCACGAAAATCAGGTACGCCATATTTCGGGATTTGTCTCGGAATGCAGACCGCCTGCATCGAGTTTGCAAGAAATGTCTGCGATTTAAAAGACGCCGATTCGACCGAGTTCGATGCAAATACGCCATATCCGGTGATTTTTAAATTGCGCGACCTTGTCAATGTTGAAGAGTTGGGCGGAACAATGCGGCTCGGAGAATGGGCGTGTCGTTTAGCAGAAAATTCGCTCGCACGCGAAATCTATAACGGCGCAGCGGAAATCGGCGAACGCCATCGGCACCGATTTGAGTTCAATCCGATGTTTCGCCGGCATCTTGAAGAACATGGTTTGCGTTTTTCCGGCATTTCGCCCGACGGCAAATTTGTCGAGATGATCGAACTGCCGCGCGAAATGCATCCGTTTTTTGTCGGCTGCCAATTTCATCCCGAATACAAATCGAAACCGCTCGCGGCGCATCCGTTGTTCGTTTCTTTTGTTCGTGCGGCGCATCAAAATCGTTTGAAAACCGAAAGCAGCGTTCACATTTCGGCTGATTCAGGTTGGAGCGAAACAATCGAGGATTTGCGCGAAAGAGCCGCCGCAGTTGCTGAAGATTAACGAATGGAAATCAGAAAAGTCGGTTTGACGGATTTAAAGGGTTTGCAATTAATTGGAGAACGTTCGTACACACCGCATTACGAGCATTTGTGGAAAGCGGGCGGCGTCGAATGGTATATGCAGCGTTGTTTTGCCGACGAAGTTCTGGAAAAAGAACTGTCGGACGAAAACATCGAATATTACATCATTTCTTCTGACGGTATGGACATTGGAATTTTAAAATTGGTTTTGCAAAAGCCAGTTCCAAATTCCGAAATCGAAAACGCTTTGTATCTCGAAAAAATTTATTTTGTTAAAGAATGGACGGGCAAAGGCGTCGGAAAGCGATTAATTGAATTCGCCTTTGACCGCGCAAGGACATTAAATCGAGATTGCGTTTGGCTGATGGCAATGGATACTTCGGATAAGCCTATTGCCGCTTACGAGCGCGCCGGTTTTCAGATTCATTCGCGCACCAGACTCGATTTTGAGATCATGAAAGAAGAATTTCGCGGGATGGTCGTGATGACGCATTGTTTTAATAAAAATGGAAATTAAATCTTTTCAGGTTGGAAACGCGATTTTCGGCGACGGGCGTTTGACGATTATCGCCGGACCTTGCGTTGTTGAAACTGTGGAGCATGCAGTTTTTATGGCTCGCGAGCTAAAAGCGGTAACAGCGCGTGTCGGGCTTGATTTTGTTTACAAATCTTCGTTCGATAAAGCAAATCGCAGCTCGATTGAAAGCTTCCGCGGGCAGGGAATGGAATACGGTTTGGAGATTTTGCAAACTGTCAAAAAAGAAATCGGCGTTCCGATTGTAACGGACGTTCATGAAAGCTGGCAGGTTGAGCGAACCGCGGAAGTTGCCGATATTTTGCAGATTCCGGCTTTTTTGAGCCGTCAAACCGATTTGCTCATTGCTGCAGCAAAGACGGGACGCGCCGTGAATGTGAAAAAGGGACAATTTTTAGCTCCGCAGGACGCAAAAAATATTGTCGGAAAAATGCGTGCTGCTGGCTGCAAAAAATTATTGCTGACGGAACGCGGCGCATCGTTCGGTTACAACAATCTGGTAGTTGATTTTCGGGCGTTTCCGATTATGCGCTCTTTCGGCGCGCCGGTTGTTTTCGACGTTACGCATTCTTTACAGCTTCCGGGCGGTTTGGGAAACGCAACCGGAGGGCAGCCCGAATACATCGAACCGTTGGCGAGAGCCGGAGTCGCTTGCGGTGTTGACGCAGTTTTTATGGAAGTTCATCAAGACCCGAAAAACGCGCCTTCAGATGGTGCTAATATGCTGCCGCTTGACCGACTCGAAACGATTTTAATTAAGCTCAAAGAAATTCATTCGCTTGTTTCGGCTTAAAATTTCGCCGGCGAGCAATTCTGTAAAATGAAGTTTTATTTATTTGCACTTTTTTTCGCTCTTTTATTTTTCTCAAACAAAACTTCGGCGCAGGAAGTTGTTTGGCAAGTTACTAAAAATGATGTCACGGCGACTTTGCCAAGCAGTCCGATAGACCGAAATTTAACGGCAAAAGCGGTAGTTTCATTAAGAAACGCCGGGCGCGCCGCAGGAAACACCGTAACTTTTAGAATTAACCCCAAAGCCGAGGTTACCGCAGTAAGAGTTGGCGCGAACAGCACGGATTTTAGAAAAATCGCTGATGATAAGCTCGGATCGCTGCAACGATTTTCAGTTTCGGTGCCTTCGGTTCAACCAAATGAAGCGACAACTGTTTCGGTCGAATATCGTTTGAAAATTGATGAAAATTCCGGTTTGAATGCGATTTCCCCGGCTGGGTCACAGTTTCTGCCCTTGTCTGTTTGGGTTCCGACGCCGAATAATCCTTACGGTCCGCGAGGCGGCGATTTTGCTCCTTACAGTTTAAATGTAATCGCCCCAGCCGGTGAAACTGTTGTTTCGGCAGGAAGAGCGAGCGGAGCAAATTTCGCTCAGAATCTGTCCGGTCAGCCCTTTTTTATTACAGGTAGTTGGGACGTGATTGAAAACGCGAGCGGAATTTCGATTTATTTGCCCAAAGGAGCCGGTGCGGAAGAAAGAAAAAGAGCCGAAGATGTGGCTGCTTTCGTCGGAAACGCAAGAGATTTTGCTGCGAGCTTGTTTGGAGTACCGGCTGATGCGCCGATTAGAGTTGTTTCAGTTTATCGCGGAGCCGGTTTTGCCGATGGCGGAACAATTTTGGTTGATCCGGCGATTTTCCGCCGCCAAAAATTGGATGCTCAAACCGCAATGGTTTTAGCTGAATCGGTGGCGAAAATCTGGATGGGAAATCTGATTCCGCTGCGCGCCGAAGGACAGGGCGTTTTGCGTGAAGGTTTTTCGCAATTTCTGGCGACCAAATTTATTGAAAAACAGTTTGGCAAGGAAACCGCCGATATTGAAAAATTGAGACAAAGAACCGTTTATGCGGCAATTGCGCAACGCGACGCTCCGCTCGCGCTTACTACTCCGCTCGATGATACTTATTTCGCTTCGGTTTCAAACAAAGGCGCGATGATTTGGCGTCTGGTCAATGAAAATTTAGGAGAAGAAAGGTTTTGGAGCGCGGTTAAAAAATATTTTCAGGCAAAACCGGATTCTTTAACTTTAGCTAATTTCAAGCAGCAATTTCTGGATGCCCAGAATCCGCTTGTCGCGCAGTTGTTTGAGAATGGTTTGAATCAACCGACCGATTTGGATTTGTTGATTGGGTTACCTCAGCTTAAGGGAAATCAAACAGTCGTCGCGTTGAGAAATACGGGATCCTTTGATGCCGTCGTTAATGTTTTGGCAATTACTGAAACCGGCGAAAGGAAAACTACAAAAGCAACGGTAGCTGCCAAGAATTTTGGCGAAGCTTCCTTTAATACGACGAGCAAGATTGTTCGCGTTGAAGTTGACCCGGAAAAAAACTATCCGCAGCTTGATTATTCGAACGACGTTGCACCGCGCGAAACAACCGGAAACGATTTGCTGGCTCCTATCATTCAATCTTTCAACCGGCAGGATTTTGGCAAAGCTGAAACAAACGCGCGGAATATCTTGCGCGTATTTCCAAATTTTGACGAAGCAAGAACGTGGCTTGCACGCGCTCTTTTGGAACAAAATAAATTGGACGAAGCCGAAAAGGAATTTACCGCCTCTTTAAACGTCAAATTACCCGCGGCAAAAACTCTTGCGTGGTCTAACATCGGCTTGGGAGAAGTCTTTTCCAGGCGTAATCAGAACGCTCAGGCAGTTAAATATTTTGACGAAGCCGTTAAAGCCGATGTCGAATACGCTTCCAATCTTGCCGCTCGGAACGGACGTTCGAAAGCCGAAACCGCTGCAAATATAAATAAGACAATTGACGAAGCTGCGAAAACGTTTTTTACGACATTTGACGCCGCCGTTATCTCAAAACAAAAAGCGCAGCTCGAAGGACTGATAATTTCAGGAGAGCTTACCAGATTTGCGACCGGAATCGTCGCCAGCCAGCCCGAAAGCTGGCAAACCCGAATCTCACGAACCGAATTGCTAAATACCAACAGAATGGCTGTCGAAGTTAATTTAAACGCTAAAGTTCTTAGCAAAGACCCGCAAAGCGGAACTGCTTTGTTCATTTTGGCGCGAACTGCAAATGGTTGGAAATTAGGGGCGGTTGATTTATTTGAAGTTAGATGATAACCGACGAAATAAAAAAAAGAGCCGCCCGGATAAAATTGCTGTTGATGGATTGCGACGGGGTATTAACGGATGGACGCATTACGCTTTTAACTGGAGGCGATGAACAGAAAACTTTTCACGTCCGCGACGGTCAAGGTCTGGTTTTGCTTCATCGAGCAGGTTTACGTTCGGGAATTATTTCCGGCAGAAGTTCCGGTTTGGTTGATCGTCGAGCAAAAGAACTGGGTATCGAATATGTGCGACAGGGAACTCTGAACAAGATTGAAGATTTTAAAGAAATTCTGGAACAAGCGGGAACAGCGCTCGAAGAAACTGCATTTGTCGGTGATGATGTTACGGATGTCCCGTTAATGATGCGTGTTGGTTTTGCTATAGCTGTCGCCGACGCCGTGCCGGAAACAAAAAAAGTTGCGCATTTGGTAACAAAAGCGAAAGGCGGGAAAGGTGCAGTTCGAGAAGTAACCGATTTGATTTTGCAAACACAAGGAAACTGGCAAGAATTAATGAAACAATATTTTGATATTAAGCAGATAAATTAAGGCTTATTTTACAAATATAAACCAAATTGAAAAAGTTATCGGTCCGATTGACAGATTTTAATTGGTTTTGTACTCTGGCAATCCGCAAATTGCATAAGACCAATGTGTCATTGCAACTATTTTTGTCGAAAGAAAAATAGAGAAGCTTTTAAAAAACACTTGCGGGCGTAACTCAATGGTAGAGTGTCAGCTTCCCAAGCTGAAAGTTGCGAGTTCGAGCCTCGTCGCCCGCTTTTAAAAGGCGAATGAGGGTGATTGAAAAATTTTGAAGGGGAAGCAACTCGAAAAAGAGATAGGTATTCTAATCCGTTTCATTTGTGAGACAAGCTCTAAGGGGATGTTTAATAGGTTTGGTGGACGGTTTTGAAAAATGTTTTAAGTGTGCAACTTAAGATTGAGTTCGTGCTTCGAACTAATTCGCGTTAAAACAAGCCTGGAAATTTGATTTTGGAAAAGTTTGAAAATAGGGCTTGACAAGATAAGTTGAAAAAGGTAATCTCATAATTTCGCGCTGAAGAAAAGCCGAGTTGAAAGCGATTGCATTAGAAGCATCGGTCTCGCGCAAAGCAGAAGCAAAAGGTTTTGAAAAGTTAATCGCTGAAAGGCATCAGTAAAAAGGTTAAGCGTCTGCTTGACAGCAGAAAAGCGAATTTGTTAATTTCAAAAATTGCCGCTTGAAATAAGTGAGCAACAAAAAGATATTTGAAAACTAGGCAAGCGTGATTATGTCGAAAGACGTACACTATTAACGTCAATAAAGTAATTTTCGAATTACGAAAAAATAATAGCTAGAGATTATAACGAGAGTTTGATCCTGGCTCAG
>JALZCH010000041.1 GCA_030863175.1 Acidobacteriota bacterium
ATGCAACGGGTGAATATGTGCTCAGTAATTTACAGTCCGGCGGAAATTACACTGTCACTCCGACAAAGAACACGGATGTTGCTGGTATTACGGCATTTGATGCGACGCTGGTTCTGCGCTGTGTGGCTGCCGGAACCAATTGTGCTTTAACACCCGAGCAACAAAAGTCAGCAAATGTTGACAACGATCAAAACATTACTGCTTTTGACGCTACGCTGATCTTGCGTTTCGTCGCGGCAAACGGACCGAATGCCAATACAGGTCGTGTCGGCACGTGGGAATTCAATCCTGAAAATCGTATGCATTCCAATTTATCGGAAAATAAAACGGATCAGGATTACACTGCTTTCCTGATTGGAGATGTTGACGGTGACTGGATGCCTCCTGCTTCACCTACCACCCTTGCCCAGGGCGAGCGAAGCGAAGCGAAAACGGCTCTCCTGAAAAAAGAAGACGTTTCAGTCGTTTCTACTGCTAAGGCGACTGTTGTTGAGCAACATCAGGATTTATCCGAAAACACGGAAAAGACCGAAGAAGTTTCTGAGAAGGGAGCTGAGATTCGGCTCTCTTTACCAGAAAACGCTTCTGCTGCTGCCGGAAATGTGGTAAAAATTCCCGTCGTTCTCGGAAACGATTCCGGCAAACAAATTTCAGCCTTTAATTTCGCCGTTCGATTTGATCCCGCTGTTTTGCAGCCTCTTGATTCGACTGTCGAAACGGAAAACAGTTTAACCCAAAACGGTTTTACAATCGCTTTCGACTCAAACCAAAAGGGCAGAATCGGAATTGCGGCAACAAGTCTGAGAAATACGGTAACGACTTCCGGAGTTTTGCTTTATCTGCAAATGAGAGTTGTCGGCGAATCAATAGCAACAACCGATTTGGCATTTGAGAGATCGGCTCGAAATAAAACCGTGTTTGCAGATGTAATCGGAAACAAACTCTCGACTAAAGCTGAAAACGGTTTGTTCTCAACGTCTGCACAACCAAATGCTTCAATAAGTGTTTCCGGTCGCGTTCTCACGTCGGACGGAAGAGGAATCAGAAATGTTCAGGTCAGTTTAATTGACCAAAGCGGTCAGGCAAAAACAGTTCTGACAACGGCTTTCGGCAATTACAGATTTGCAGACGTCGCGGCGGGAGAAAATTATACAATCAGCGTTTCAGCCAAGAGGTATAGTTTCTCGAAACAATCCCGGACCGTTTCGCTGACAGGTGAAACCGAAGGCATCAACTTTGTCGCTGATTTTTAATGTTTTTTTAATCATTAAGAAGGCTGCGTAAAATTTCGGGCGGATTCTCAATAAAGAGAATCCGCCCGTTTTTATTTCTCGAACAATTTTTGTCCACAATCGAACGGAAAATTTCCGCACCTAATGTTTTGCTGGTTCTTCGGTTGCAGATAAGTAAAGTCGAAACTATACTTTGAAATCAAACGGAAAAGCTCATGAAAATCATTTTCGCCTTACTTTCTTTACTGTTTTTAGCCTTGCCTTTTGACTTGCGCGGGCAGGAAAACATCTCGTTCGAAAAAACTCAAAAGGGAGAGAGACGGCTCGTCAGCGTTCCGGTTATCGTTAGCGATCGCGACGGTCGTTATATTCCGGGTTTGAAAAAGGAAGATTTCACTTTGTACGAGAACGGCGTCGAACAAAAAATCGCCTTTTTTGCGACCTACGACGAACCGATTAACGTCGCTCTGCTGATTGACACAAGCGAAAGCACTCGCAACACTTTGAGGGAAATCAAAGAAGCCGCCGAAGATTTTATCGGTCTGCTAAATCCGAATGATCGCTGCCTGATCGCAACTTTCGACGCGCAGTTAAACATTCTGACTCCGCTCACGTCCAATCCTCAGACGATGAAGGAATCTCTCGCCAAAGTGCAGACCGCACAGCGTGAAGGCTCGGTTTTGTTTAGCTCCGTCAAGCAAATCGCGGAAAAATCGTTTACTGAAGCCACTGGGCGCAAAGTGATCGTTGTGCTTTCCGATGGCAAGGATTTCGGTAGCCCACTGTCGAAAAACGAGTTGCTGGGCGCATTGGAAGAATCGGACGTTTCGATTTACGGCATTTTTTATCAAACCGGGATGGGCACTAAATTAACGGTTTCCCCCAACGGACAGATAACAGAAGCCAAAGAAGAGAAGAAACCGAAAGTAAAGAAGCCAAAAAAGAAAAAAGGCTACAGAATTTTAATTCCGGGACGCGGTGACATTTTCACGACGGAAGAAATCAAGCTGAGCGAGAAATTGGCTGACATTCAGGCGGTCAACGTTTTGCAGCAATTGTCCGACACGACTGCCGGCAGATTTTATTCAAGCGACGCGCCGAATCTGAAAGGAACTTTTAAAAGAATTGCGGGCGAGCTAAGACAGCAATACCGAATCGGTTATTACACAAGAGATTCGGTAAATGCTGCGGTTCATGACATTAGCGTTAAAGTCGGGCGCCCTGACGCCGTAGTACGGGCTCGTGGGAAGTTCCGCGCTACCCCAATGTAACGGCTGCAATTTTTTTAGAGATTTGTATGAGTAATTTTATTTATCAGGTTAAGATTCGGATGAAAAAATTGTTACAGTTTCTGGCAATCTTACTGCTTTTAAGCTCCGCCGTTTTTGCTCAGGAAAGAACCTGGAAAACTTTCAGCCCGGAGAGCGGCACGTGGAGCATTTTTGCGCCCGGCGAGATGAAACCCGATGCCGAAGCGCTTGAGAACCCGAGCAAACAGGGCAGTTATTCGTACAACGATTCAACCGGATTTTTCGCCGTCGTTTATCAGGATAATCCAAAGTGGCTGTACAGTTTATCTAAACCTTTTATCGGCTCGCATTACAAACGAGTTACCAAAGGCTTTGTCAAAAACTCGAAAGGCAAGCTGCTCAAAGAACAGAAATTTGAGAACGGCGACATAAAGGGGCGCGAGGCTTGGATACAAATGCCCGAAGGCAACGATTTTAACGCCGAAAGTCAGGTCAAAACCAGATACCGTGTGCAGCGGATTCGAATGTTTTTCCGCGAAAATCGGTTTTATCTTCTGCTCGCAGTTTTGCCGGAAAACGAGATAGACGCATTTGCGATTGATAACTATTTTAATTCTTTTAAGTTTAGATAACGCCCGCACGATTTTGGTATGAAGATTTTAATTGCCGTCACTTTAACTTTATTTTGCACCCTCTCGGCGCTGGCTCAAACGCAGGCGCAAGTAATGGTCACCGAAGCTTATCTGCGTAAATCGCCGGATTTAACCGCCGAAAAAGTTCACTCTCTGAAAAAAGGCGACAAAGTAACGCTCGAAAACGCTCAAGACACAAACGGCTGGATTCTGGCTTCGGTTTCAAAGGGAAGAATCAAAGGCTGGATTCGCAAAGAATTTGTTCGCTCGCTCGAAACTACTGCGGAAACACCGAAACAACCGCAACAAATTCAACCGGCGCAAAGCAAACCGACGCAAAATCAACCGGTTCAAAACCGTGCGGCACAAAATCAACCGACAAGAAATCAAACCGCCCAGAATCAACCGACGCAAAATCAAAATCGCCAAAGAATAGCTACAACTCCGGTTCAAACTCCGGCTGCTGTTGAAACTCCAAATTCAACGCCAACACCAACGGAGGAAACAGCGCCGAATCCGACTTCGTCGTCCGCGCCGGCGGATTCGGATTCGTCTCCGATTGAAGACAACGAGGTTCTGAGGATTGAAACGGCAGAAGTCAATTTAACCGTCCGCGTGCTTGACGACAAGAACCGTCCGGTCAACAATCTGAGCCAATCGGATTTTAAAGTTTACGAAGATGGCGTTTTGCAGCCGATAACTTCTATCTCGACCGCCGAAGTGCCAATTGTCAACGCGCTTGTCATAGACAACTCGCGCTCGCTCCGTTCGCAGCTTTCGAAAGTAATCGAAGCCGGAAAAATACTCGTCGGCGCAAATCGCCCGGACGATCAATCAGCCGTTGTCCGTTTTGTAAGCACGGATAAAATCGAAATGATGCAGGATTTTACGCCGAACAAAGCGGCGCTCGGCAATGCGCTCGATAATTTATTCATCGAAGGCGGGCAAACGGCGATCGTTGACGCGGTCTATCAAACCGCAAAAAATGTCGAGCAGTACCAAAACACCGGCAAAAATGAAGACGTAAAAATTCGCACGCTGATTCTGGTAACGGACGGCGACGACCGCGGCAGCCGGATGAAAGAACAACAGCTTATCGAGCTGCTGCGGCAATTAAACGTCCAGATTTACGCCGTCGGATTCGTTAATGCTTTGAGCCGGGAACCCGATACAAACGGCATTAACCGTCAGGAAAAAGCAAGGGCTTTTTTAACTCGTCTGGCTCAGGAAACCGGCGGAAAAGTTTATTTCCCGGATTCGATTGAAGAGCTGCCGAAAATTGCCAAAGATATTTCCAGCGAACAACGAACGCAATATTTGATTTCATACGCTCCGACTAACGAAACCCGAGACACGAGCTTTCGCAAAATCAAAGTGGAAGTCAGCGAAGGAGCAAACAAAGAAAAAAGAACTGCTATCGCTCGCACAGGCAGAAACACGCAGCAGCAATAAAGCAAATTTAAAATGCATCCAGTCTGAAATTTTTCGCGGAACTAATTTCTCGCTTCAGTGTCTATTGAATTGTCCCTTGACCCTGTTAGGCACCGGAAAGAGGGAAATATGTTTGAGAAATTAATTGAATCAACAAATGAGAAAGAAATCAAAAAACAATCCGCTTACTTCGGTTTAACGACCGTCTTTTACTCCATTTTACTGCTCGGAATTCTGGTCTGGAGCGTGTTCAGCTTTGACCTTTCCGATTTAAACGGCAATTCGGATTTGACACTCGAATCTCTCGTCGCGCCAGCCACCGAAATAGAACCCGAACCGCCGCAACTGCGAGTTAATACTCAACAAAAAAACAATGAGCAAAAAAATGTCGCCCGAAATTATGACGTTTTAGTAAATCCGGTCGAAAACATTAAAAATTCGACCAAACCGCCCGAAGGCATTACGACCGATAAAGTCAGCATTAAGGAAATCAGAGATGGCGTCAAAGCCGTTGTCGGAACTGAGAACCACAGAGCAATATTTTCAGGCGGAAGTGGTCGTATCGGCAATTCAGCACCGCCGGTCTTGGAAACAACAAAACCCAAATCTGCGATTGATGAAATTGATATTCCGCCGCCTCCGGTTGTGAAAAAACCCGAGCCGCCGCGCGAAGAAAAGAAATTGGTTACGGTTTCAAAAGGCGTTGTCAACGGCTTCGCCATCAGACTACCGAAACCGGCTTATCCGGCAACGGCAAAAGCCGTTAACGCTTCGGGCGTGGTTAACGTGCAGGTGTTGATTGATGAGGAAGGAAATGTCGTATCAGCCGTTGCAACAAACGGTCATCCTCTGCTCAAAGCCGCCGCCGTCAATGCAGCCAAACAAGCTAAATTTACGCCCACTAAACTCTCCGAACAGCCCGTAAAAGTTACCGGCGTGATTGTTTATAACTTTATTCCTTAAACCGGATGCTAGAGAAAAAGCGCGTACCAGAAAGTACGCGCTTTTTCTCACTTTTTATTCGCCCTACATCGCATAAACTTCTTCGGCGAGATTGATGGTACTTTCAAGGATTTCGATTGAAGGAAAATCAGTGTCCTGCGCGAATTCGGCTTCCAACAGCTTTTCAGCTTGAGAGGGTTCGAGCGGTCGGGAGAATAAAAAGCCTTGTCCGTATTGACACGATAGACGTTTGAGCAGTTCTCTGTGATTTTCTGTTTCGACGCCTTCGGCTACAACAGATTTTTCCAGTTCTTGCGCCAGCGTGATGATGGTTTTGACAATTCCCCAGCTTTCTTTGTCTGTGTTCATTCGGGAGACAAACGAGCGGTCAATTTTTAAAATATCGAACGGGAAACGGTGCAGATAGCTAAGGCTCGAATAACCCGTTCCGAAATCGTCAATCGAAAGCTGGACGCCGATTGCTTTCAGTTCGCTTAAAATCTGCTCTGCGGCTGCCGCGTTGTGCATCAAGACGCCTTCGGTTATTTCAAGACGCAAATCTCTCGGCACTAAGCCGGTTCTGATGAGAATATCGGCGGCTTTTTCGACAATATTTTTTTGCTTGAACTGGTTGGCGGAAAGATTGACGCTTATGGTCAGCGGCTGTTTGAATTTCTTTTGCCATTCGCGGGTTTGACGACAAGCGTCCTCGAGCATTTGCTGTCCCAGAGGAATAATTAAGCCGGTTTCCTCGGCGAGCGGAATAAAATCGGCTGGCGACACAAAACCTCTGCTCGGATGCCGCCAGCGGGCGAGCGCTTCGAAACCGACGATCTTTCCGGTCTTGAACGAAATAATTGATTGGTAAAACGGAATGATTTCGTTATTTTCGACCGCGCGACGTAAATCATTTTCCATTCTCAAAGCTTCGAGCGCGTGCGTATGCATTCCGACATCGAAAACCTCGTGACGCGCTTTGCCATTGGCTTTCGCGCGATACATCGCGGTGTCTGCATCACGAAGAATGTCTTCCGGTCGCTCGTAGCCGGTTTCCGAATAAGCGATTCCGATTGAAGCGGTTGTAAAGAATTCCTGTCCATCAAGCTCAAACGGCTGACTAAGCGATCCTTGAATCCGCTCGGCAACTTCAGTCGCCAGATTCGGGATCGGAATTGCGTCAATCAAAATTGCAAACTCGTCGCCACCCAGACGCGCAACAGTGTCAATTTTTCGTGCGCACGACTCCAAACGGCGCGACAAATCAACGAGCAATTTGTCGCCCATATCGTGTCCCAAAGAATCGTTGACAATTTTAAAACGGTCGAGGTCGACGAAAAGAACCGCAAATTTGTAATCTTTCAAACGCTTGGCGCGCTCAACCGCCATTCCCAAACGGTCTAACAGCAGCGTACGATTCGGCAGCCCAGTTAAAGCGTCGTGAAAAGCTGCGTAATGGATTTGCTCCTCGGCGCGCTTGCGGTCGGAAATGTCCTGAACCTGAAAAATGACTTGGCGCGGTTTTTTATCTTCATCCCGAATTACAGATGCACTCTGCAAAACCCAAATCGAATGCCCGAATTTATGGACAAAACGTTTTTCAAGCTGATAATTCTGAATTTTGCCTTCGATCAAATCGTAAAGATGAACCAGGTCGTTGCCGAGATCGTCTTCGTGCGTGATGGTCTGCAAATCGCTGAGCAACAATTCAGCTTCTGTATAACCGAGCATCTGACAGAGCGATTCGTTGACTTGCAACCAGCGCCCTTGTGGTGCGATCAGAGCCATTCCGGCGGCGTGATCGAAAGCGTTGCGAAAATATTCTTCGCTTTCTTTTAACGCACGACTGATTCTTTCCTGTTCGGTAATATAATGCGACAGCTCTTCGACGTGCTTTTGCGCCAATTCAGCTTGTCTGGCTGCCGCTTCGACGTTTTTTAGATAAGTCGTGTAGGTGAAATAAACAACGACGATCACCGGAACTGTGGCAAAAAAGGCGAAAATCCCGAACGTTCCGATAAGCTGCGCCGTAATTCCGGCTGCCGACGCTCCGGCAAAATACGTCAGTGAAGTCCAGAGGAAATTGTCCTTCCACATCTTCCAGATCGGCTTATCTTCTTTCAAAGCAACGCAGGTTGCCACGAGACCGGAATTTGCGGCGTACTGAACAACAGCCATCAAACAAATGGCAATAATAAAATTCGAGGTAAAGCCCTGATTGCTCAGCTCAACCATCGAACCGAAAAGAGACCGCAGAACGATAACCGTGAGAGACGTGGAAACGATAAAGACTGCGGTATTAAAAACGATTGTGATCCATTTTTTAGCAAAGCGCGGCGTCGAGCAAAGCGCGTCTGCACCCGCCAATAAAATTCCCGCTTCACCGCCGAAAAGCAGAATCGCCAAAAAAAGAAATGTGTCTGAAAGTGAGATTTGCCCTTTGACGCGAGGAATTTCAACAATAATTCGAGAGCCAAAACAAACCGTGAGAATGGCAAAAACCAAAAAAGGAATACCAACCGACGCCATTTCAAATTTATAAATGGCGTAAAGGCACATTAAAGCGCCGATGATGATAACTGTCCACATAAATGGGACAGCATATTTTTTCCTGCCTGCGGCTTGCATATTTTAGGTGGAGTGAGGAGGCGCGAAAAAGCTTGGGCATTCGCAGCAAGCCTTTTAGCAATTCGTATGCCGAGCCTTTTTATTTTATAACCTAGCAAACATAGGCTTTCAACAAGACATCAATTTTCAATGATTCAATCAAAATGGCAAAAACTGTCATTTTGACTGACAGAAATGACCGAAGTCATATCAATCTGCTTTATCACGGATGTTTGATTTACTTTTACTTTAATGAAAAAAATCGCCTGATTTTTAAATCAGGCGATTTTTTATTGTGAATTTAATTTCGATTATTGAGGTTTTTTGTTTTCGCGGCGTTTTCGTTCTTCTTCCTGTTTTTGTCGTTCCTGGTCGTTTTTATCTTCGACTTTCACAACCGGCGGCTTCCCCTTTTCTTTAGGCGGCGTTTTGCCTTGTTCCTGCTGTGAAAAAGCTGCCGTGACCGAAAAAGCCAAAAGCAAAAAAACAAGATAAATTTTAGCGTAAATCTTCACTGTATTATTCCCTCCGTTTCATCTTTGAGTTTATCGTGCCGCACCAAATGGAGAGAGCAAATGTGCGCCGCAAATGAGTCAAGCAAATCCGATGCCACCATTAAAATTATGTTTTTCCACCGTTTTGTTGCTTTTTAAATTTATCAAACCACCTATTTCCGGCATTTGCATACGAAATCGTTACCTGCGCGCGGTAACGCGCGCACTTCCGATGTTACCGTTTGCGTCAAAAGCACGCAAGGAAATCGTATGCTCGCCTGCCGAAACCGGAAACTCGACGGTAAAACGTTCTCGCGGGCTGTCGGAAATTCCGTCATCGGCATAAACCGTTTGCCACTCTCTCCCGTTAATGCTGATTTCGGCTCTTTGCACATAGCTGGCGGCATCTACGACATCAAACACAACGCGCGCCCGTTCACCGACAATTTGCGCGGCACCAGTTGCTGTTACCGCAGGCGGCGTGTTGTCAATGTCAACCGGCTCGCTTTCGCGCTCGCCTGCGAGCTGCGTTCCGGCAGGATTTTCCGGCGCATCCGACGCCGCAACTTTGAAAATGTAACGCCCGTCGGCGAGAGCCGCGCCGTCAACCGTAAAAAACGTTTCGCGCAGACTGTCCTTTAAAAGCCGAAAAGCCGATTCGTTTACAGCGCGATAATAAACCGCATATTCGAGCCGATCGCCGTTTCGATCTTCCGCAGTCCAAATCAGCGAACGCGCGCCCCGCTGATAAAGACGGCGAGGCGGCGTATTAACGTTTGCCTGAAGCCCGAAGACCTGCGGATCGAGACCGGAATTCTCGATATTCGGATCAACCTGCGGCGGAGGATTCGCTTGCAGCCCGACATTGGTCGGCAAAACCTGCAAACTCAAAACTTCCGGCGCAATGTTTCTGGGCAAATATGAAATGTTGACTTCGCTCAAACTCGCCGCTGTCGCGCCTGGAGCGCCGCCGCGCAAAACGGCGCGCCACTGCAAAAATCTGGCTCGCGGGCTGCTGATTTGCGAACCCGGCGCTTCGCGATAAGCCGCACTCCACTCAGACCAGGTTGCATCCGGTCTTTCGGTATTTCCGGTTCTGGTCTGCAATTCGACGCCCGATTGCCCGCGCCACCAAATTCTGCCCCACAAAGCCGATGCTCTGGCGTCTCTGACAGTTGATTCGTAAATGCCTTCGGTCACTGTTTCGCCGCCAAAACGATAAAGCTTTCCTTGATTGCTCGAAGTCGCTAAAAATCCGTTTCCGCTTGATTCGAGATTGGAAATCTGACCTTCGTTCGATTGCAGCAGCAGAGTCTCGCGCCCATCGTTCGTAACGGAATAAATTCTGCCTTTGTCCGAAGTACCGACAAAAACGCCGCCCGCGGGATTTGCGACAAGCGAAAATCCAGTGACGTTTGCCGAACTCCAAATTGTGTCATAACCGCCATCGGGTAAAATGCGAAAAACCGCCGATTTCGCATTTGTTAAATCGTTTCGGCTGCGCGCCGGAGCGGCAGTCTGAGCCTGTGAGCTCGGATCGTCGGAAACCGTTACAGTAACTGAAGAAACCGTCGCACCCGATGGTGAAACTACGTTTCCTCCGCCGCCCGACGCATTGCCGGAATTTGACGCCGAGGCTGTCTCGCTCAATGCCAAAGCGTAAATCGAACCATCCGGCGCGACTGACAATCGGCGTATTTCGCGTAGCGGCGCGTCGAGCAATGCAAACGCTTTTCCGTCTGCGGAAACTCGCAAAACAAGCCCATTCGAATCAGTCCCGGCGATCAGATTGCCCTGCCGGTCAACGGTTAAAGTAATAATGTGAGTTTCCGAAGAATCGAACAACAGCGAATTTTCCGGTGCGGCGTTTTGGCTTCGCACGCGATAAATTTTCCCGTTTTCGCCACTTCCGACCGCGAGACTTCCGTCCTGCATCAAAGCCAGGCTCCAAATGTACTTGTCCGCGGGATCGAAAAACGTTTCGGCTTTGCCGCTTGCGTCAATCCGATAAACCTTTCCATCGGGCGAAGTCGCGGCGTAAATTTGATTGTCTCGACCGACGACAATCGCCGTCACGTCCAATTCGTTTGAATCGAAAAACAAGCTTCCCTGCCCGTTTGCGCCGACGCGGAAAATCCGCCCGTCGTTTCCCGTACCGAGATAAACGTTTCCCGCCGCATCAGAAGCGCTCGACCAAACGAAAGATTGCTGAGTGTTATAAACTTCCTGAAGGCGAGGCGCGAGAACGATTGTGCCGTTATCGGTAATGGAAACGCCGCGCGCATCGCCACGCAAAACTTCAGCGCGGGTGTTGACCTGCCAAACCTGGGGCGCGGCGGCGGCAAAAACCGAAAAATTGAGAAAAAGAACCGAAAAAACCAGAATTAAAAACTGGCTAACTTTAAATTTATTCATTCAACTTCCTAAAAACGCAGTGTGAAAGACTTATCTCAAATTAAAACAAAACCTGCGTTTCTGAAAAGCGCCCATACAAATTCAGAACAAAGTTTCGCTTATTTTTTTCCGACCGCAATGGCGGCAGGTGGCTTAGCTTCAATAAAACGTATGGCTTCTTGCAAATCTTCGGCGTCGCCGGTAATTAATCTGGCGCTGCGCTCGCGGGTAAAATATGCCCACATCCATTCGCTCAAAACCGCAATTCGGCTGCGGAAATCAATCAAGCTGATAACGTGGATTACCAACCACAACATCCAGGCAATCCAACCTGAAAACCGCCAGCTGCCGATCTGCGCAATAGCTTTGTTGCGCCCGATAGTCGCCATACTGCCTTTGTCAACGTAATTAAAATTGCGACGCGGCTCGCCTTTTAAATCACGCAAAATGTTTTTCGCTACGCACTCGGCTTCCTGCATCGCCGCCGGTGCAACGCCCGGTACAACACCGTTTTCATCTTTGAAAAACGCCATATCGCCGATAACGAAAATGTTTTTATCGTTCGGAATTGATAAATCCGACTGTACAAAAACTCTTCCCACTCGGTCGGTCTCCGTTCCTAATTGCTTGCCAAGCGGGGAAGCCATAACGCCCGTTCCCCATAACGCAACGCTGCATTCAATCCATTCGTCGTTGACTTTGATTCTGCCAGGCTCGATTTCCTTGACCATACTATTGAGGAAAACTTCGACGCCCAATTCCTGTAAATGTTCGAGGGCTTTTTTTGAAAGAACTTCATCAAATGTTCCCAGCACTTTCGATGAACCTTCAAACAGCAGAACGCGAGCTTTTTTCGTGTCAATCGCTTTAAAATCTTTCGCCAGAGCCAGACGTGCAATGCCCGCAATGGCGCCTGCCAATTCCACTCCGGTCGGACCGCCGCCGATGACGGCGAAAATCAGAGGCTCGTGCGTTCCGGTCAGAATCGCGTCGCGCTCAGCCAATTCAAAGGCAAGCAGCACACGGCTGCGAATTTCCACCGCGTCTTCAATAGTTTTCAATCCGGGAGCGTCTTTTTCCCATTCATCGTGACCGAAATAGGAATGACGCGCGCCTGCGGCAACAATCAAATAATCAAAAGGAATTTCGGAATAATCTTGCAACAAGACCGTCCGTTTTTCGAAGTCAAACCCGACAACTTCGCCGAGCACGACTTCGACGTTTTTGTAACGATGCAGCACGCGACGAATCGGTGAAGCAATTTCGCCCGGCGACAGCACGGCAGTCGCAACTTGATATAGCAATGGTTGAAAGGTGTGATGATTTTTGCGGTCAATCACTGTGACTTCAACCGGTTTGTTTCCTAACAATTTCGCCGCCCGCAAACCTCCGAAACCGCCGCCGATAATCACAACTCTAGGCTTTTCCGTTGTCCCGCTCATATTATCTACTCCTCAAAATTTTCCGTCAAAAACTTTGAGAATTTTTTCTCAAAGTCTATTTTATTTGACGAATTTCAGCCGAAAAAGTTGCTGCTGATTTCAACTTACGGTTATTTCTTAGTTTATAGCGAAAACACCGGTCTTTCCGTCTGATGTAGAACAAAGCGTTTTTTGAGAGTGTTTTAAGAACCGACGAATCTTGAATAAAGGGAGCGGGCAACAGAAACGTCATCGGTTCCCCGAACGATAGCGCGGGCGTCTCGAAAAACAGTAATCTCAAATTCGCCGACCGAGAAACGCAAAAGATATTCGTTCTTTTTCAAATCCGCAATGTTTTCCAAACGTTTTGCCAGATTCTCCAAATCAATTTGCGAGGAAAACGGCGGCGCGATTTGAACGGCGTTTCTGCCGCACAAAACGGCTTCGAAATTTGAATTTTCCGCTTCGAGATGTACAAAGTTCCGCTGCCCGCAAGTTGGACAATCTGCCTGCGGTTTTCCCAATTTGATTTTGCGCCACTCGTTCTGCCAAGTATCGAACTGCATCAACGCGTTATGAAGTTTATCGAAATTTCCGGTTAAAACTTTTAACGCTTCGGTTGTTTGAACAGCCGTCACGACGCTGATAATCGGTTGAATTACGCCAGCCGTGTCACAAGTCGCGCTGCTTCCGGCTGGCGGCATTTCTTCAAAAACACAGCGCAAACAAGGTGTTTTATTTGGCTGAATTGTCATCGTGACGCCATAACTCGAAACTGCCGCGCCGTAAATCCAGATTTTGTTGTGCTTAACGCAGGCATCATTGACCAGATAACGGGTTTGAAAATTGTCCGTACCATCTAAAATCAAATCGCAATCTTTGATTAAATTTTCGATGTTTGTGTAATTAACGTCAGCGACAACTGCTTCAACCTCAATTTCCGAGTTGATTTCCGCTATCCTTTTTTTCGCGGCGACCGCTTTCGGAATTCGTTCTCGCGCGTCGGTTTCAGAAAACAAAGTTTGTCGCTGCAAATTGGAAAACTCGACAAAATCGCGGTCAACAATTCTTAAACTCCCAACGCCCGCCCGCGCCAGAATTTCCGCCTGAGCCGCTCCGAGTGCGCCGCAACCGACCAATAAAACACTGGAGTTTAATAGTTTTCTCTGTCCTTCTTTACCGATTCCGGCGAATAAAATCTGCCTGCTATAACGCTCGTTCATCAAAATCCGCTTTTAATCAAACAATAAACTTATAAACTCTCTGATGCCGACAACCGTGTTTGAGTCGTTCGTTATATCTTGAAAACGATTGCCTTCAATTGCAGCCTGAAATTGCCGCTCCCGCAAGCGGTTTCTTTCCTGTTCGAGCTGTAATTTTTCCTTTTCCCGCGCTCGCTCAAGCCCGCCTTTGCGAATAAACTCAACAATTCCAGGTAATTCTTCAGCGTCGAACCAGATTCCGTGTCGCTTGCAGGTGTCAATGATGACGCCGCTTGAGCGAGCAAAGTTGTTTCGGTTCATTAATTGCCCGCATTCAGGACAAGGCATATACCGAATCGAATTGTCTTTCGGCAAGTTTGAACTCACTGCAAACTGTTGGCTTAAAACGACTGCCTGCCTTTCGCGGCTGGCGCAGATTCTTTCAAACGAGTCGGCATCAGCCCAAAAGCCGCCGCATTTTTCGCATTCTCGTAAAACCGTTTCGTCAAACTGCAACACTTTCATTTCCGACCGGCAGCGTGGGCATTCTCTAGGATTTTCATCACCCAAAAATTCAGGCTTTATGGTTTTCGCGCCGCAATGCTGGCAATGGCGGCTGCCGAGAAACATCAAACCGAAACACGCCGGACAAGCCTGCGTTTTCAGCCTCGAATGACAAAAAACGCATTGCGACGAATCGGACGAAACAGCCGCGCCGCAATTCGGGCAATTGAGAGATTCGATTTTCATATTTTTATCGCGGATTTAACAAAAGATTTTTGAAGAATTGATTCTAGGATCGGAGTTTTTTGAGAGCCGCCGTGCTCATTTTCTCGACGGGCGCATTTTTTCCCGTCCAGATTTTCTGTTGCGCTGCAGCTTGCGCGACCAGCATCGCCATTCCGCCGATTGTTGGCACTGAAACCGCCGAGGCTTCGCGCATCAAGCGTGTTTCAAACGGATTATAAACCAAATCATAAACCAAACCAACGCCTTTTAATTGCTCAGCAGTCGCTGGAGTCTCATTTTCCAACCCGCCTTTTTTCATTCCGAGCGGTGTTGCATTGACGATTACATCAAAGTTTTGAGTTTCGGATTTTGAGTTTTGAATTGGTAATTCCTTGATTTGAACGCCAAACTCGGCTGCTAAACTTTCCGCTTTTTCTGTATTTCGGGCAAATATCGTGACACTTGCGTTTTCCCGCAGCAAAGCATAAACACAAGCGCGCGCCGCACCGCCGGCACCGAAAACGGCGACTCGTGCGCCGTTTAAATCGCCGTAAGTGTTTTTGAGCGGTTCGATAAAACCATCGGCGTCGGTGTTAAAGCCTAAAAGCTTATCACCTTCAATTTTGACCGTGTTGACGGCGCCAATTTTCCGCGATGTCCCGTCAACAAAATCGAGGAATTTCATAATCTCGATTTTGTGCGGAATCGTGACCGAGAAACCGCGAAAATTCAAATCAATCTCGCGCGTTTTCGTATTGACCATTCGCCGCATAAATTCTTCCAGCTTTTTAACGGCAAACGGCACGTAAACGGCATTCATTTTATGAAATTTAAAAGCCTCATTGTGCATCTGTGGAGAAACCGAATAAGCAACCGAATTGGCGACAAGCCCGTAAATCTCCGTCGTTTCATCTAATTCCTTAACTCGATAAACATCAATCATTTCCTCCGCCGTAAGCTGTCCCGGCGCGGTTGCGCTTTCCTCGTCAAGCGCCGCAAAGGTCATAAACGCGCCGCGCGACAAACCCAAAATCCGCGTCCAAACGCCGCTTTCACCCATTGCAATCGGAATCAATTCCCTGTTTTCGGCTTTGGCGCGTTCGAGTAGTTTTATCAGCGGCAAACCATCTGTTACATCGTCGGTTCGAACGGCAATTTTTATAACGTCCGCCTTTGTCTCCAGCATTTTCTCGTAAATTTCAGCAAGACTTGTCGGAACAGCGTTGAAATCGTGATGCGAGCAAATAGTCAAACGGCGAGTGTAGCTAGCATCAATGATTGTTTGAAATAAATCGAATTCAAAATCTACCCATAAATTATCGGTTTGCCACAAGCTCCAAAATTTCAATCTGTCTTCTACACTTAATTCTCTCTTACCGCCCTGTTCTTTCGGTCGAAAAGTAAATAATTCCATTTTTTTTGAGGAAGGAAGTTCAAAAAATTTTTGGATTTCACCTTCATTCAGACAATCAAAACGCAGTTCGATAATATCGGCAAATTCTTCGCCGCTTTTAATCTTGTTCTGAAATTCGCTGGCAGTTTCGGCACAAACCGAAACGCAGATTTTTCCATTATTCATCGTGGAAAGTTAGCCACAAAAACACGAAAGACGCAAAAGCGGAAAAAGCTTTGCGTCTTTCGTGTTTTGTTTGAAATTTAATCCAAATTGGCAAAAAGCTCGTGCGAGAGATAACGTTCACCGAAATCGCAGATGATTGAAACAACTCGTTTGCCGGGTCCGAGTTCCTGCGCGACTTGTAAAGCGGCAACCGTGATCGCGCCGGAAGAGATTCCGCAGAAAATTCCTTCTTCGCGCGCCAGTCTGCGCGCCATTGCGACTGACGGCTCGTAGTCAACTTGAACCACGCGGTCAACATACTGCGAGTAATAATTTTGCGGCACGAAACCAGCTCCAATGCCTTGAATTTTGTTAGGTCCCGGCTCGCCGCCGGACAAAACCGGCGAGCTGGCAGGCTCAACCGCGACAACCAAAACGTCGGTTCCAACTTCATTTTTTAAAATTTCACCAACACCGGAAATCGTCCCGCCGGTTCCGACTCCGGAGACAAAAGCGTCAATTCGCCCTTCGGTATCCTCCAAAATTTCTCGCGCAGTCGTGTTGCGATGAATTTCCGGGTTCGCCGGATTGTCAAACTGTCCGGGCTGCCAAGCGTTCGGCATTTCGGCGAGCATTTCGTTTGCCGTTGCTACGGCGCGTTTCATTCCTTCCGCGCCCGGAGTTAAAACCAATTCGGCGCCGAGAGCCTTCATCACATTTCGGCGCTCGACAGTCGTAGAATCGGGCATCACGGCGATCAGGCGATACCCTTTAATTGCGGCGGCAAACGCGAGCGCGATTCCGGTGTTGCCGCTCGTTGGCTCGATCAAAACGGTTTGTCCGGGCGTAATAACGCCGCGGCTTTCAGCGTCTTCGATCATAGCCGCACCAATGCGGTCTTTGACCGAATCCATCGGGTTTTGCGATTCGAGTTTGCAGAGTAATTCAGCGCAAGTTTCGTCCACGATGCGGTTGAGTCGAACGAGCGGCGTGTAACCGATCAGTTCAAGCATGTTATTGGCAATTTTCGGTCTTTGCGGCATTTTTCGATTTTCTCCCTCTTGATTAATTATTTTTGATTCGGCAAATTTATTGTCTCGCCTTCGGTGTTAATGTTCAAATGCGTTGTCGTGTGTTCAGTGACACTTGCAGGCGGCGTAAAAAGTTCTCCAGTGTTACGCGCCGGCGGCGCAGCGTAATCGTTGGCGAACAAGGTTTGTCGCGGCGGCAGGGCAGCATTTGCAGACTGTTGCGGAAAAGCCACGTTTCCGGTGTTAAAACCGGCGGGATTTTGCCGTTGTTCGATGCGTTTGACTTTTAAATAACTCGCAATGCCGCTACCCATTTGCCAGAAAGCCGGAATCAGCATCCAAAACCACCAGTTTCTACCGCCCGCTGCGCCCGTGACAGCTAAAATAATCGAGACGATTAAGAAAGCCACACCGACCAGAAAACTTGTAACGGCAACATTCCATAATTTGTCTGGATCGTTGGAGTCTTCGGGACTGCAATTGTCTTCGGCTTTTTTCTTGAGCGATAATCTTCCGGTCATCGCCGCGGAAACCGCTTCCAATTCGAGACCGCAGCTTCGGCAAAATCTAACGTTTTCCGGGTTTTGCGAGCCACATTTCGGACAGAACATAATTTTTAACCTTCGTTTTTAGATTTATTTTTCGACTCGCGCTGTCTGCGCGCTTCGTATAAGATTACGCCCGCCGCCACCGATACGTTCAGTGATTCGATTTTACCAAACAAAGGAATTTTCACCAGCGCGTCGCAGTTCTCTTCGACCAGACGATGCAAGCCTTTGCCCTCGCTTCCCAGAACAATCGCGCTCGGTGTCGTCCAATCCCAATCGGTATAAGACATCTTCGCATTTGCGCTCGCGCCGACGATCCAAATTCCGCGCTCCTTTAAATCTTCCAAAAGCCGATTTAAATTGACGACTTTCGCCACCGGCAAATATTCGAGCGCACCCGCCGCCGTTTTCGCGACAGTTTCGGTCAAACCGACGGCGCGGCGTTCGGGCAGAAAAATCCCGTGCGCTGCGGCGCATTCCGCCGTTCGTGCTATCGCGCCCAAATTGCGCGGGTCTTCGACCCCATCAAGAACGACTGCGAGCGGCTCTTCGCCCGTACCGATTTTGGTGGTTAAGTTTTCCAAAAGCTCGTCCGCGTTTGTATATTTTGCCGCGGCGATTGTCGCCACAATTCCCTGGTGATTGGCGCCGGGATCGACAAATTTTGCCAGAGTATTTCTCGGCACACGATTGACGATTACGCCCTGTTCTTTCGCCAAATGCAGCAAATCTTTGAGGCGGTTGATCTGCGCGCCTTCGGCTATTGTAATTTGTTCGACGTTACGCTTGCCTGAACGCAAGGCTTCGAGAATCGGCAAAACGCCGTAAATCTTCGCCGATTTTGGTTTTTCAGGATTCATTTAACAAAATTCTAACGGTTTTCCCGCAATCTTTAAATCTCAATTTTTAATTCGCGCAAAATTACCCGCGCCGCTTTTTCCGACGCTCCGCCCGCGCCGAGCGCCGCCGTAACCTCCTGCAAACGCTGCCGCATTCGTCGGTTTGCGTCCGGTTGAAGCAATTTTTCCAACTCTGCGGCTAATCGCTCGCCGTTTAAATCGTGCTGAATCAGCTCGGTTGCCAGCCTTTCACTGGCAATTAAATTGATTAAACCGACATGCTCGACGCTGATTAAATGCCGCAAAGTGTTCCAATTTAAAGCTGAAATTCTGTAACAAACGACAAGAGGCGTTCCGGTCAAAGCCGTTTCCAGCGTCGCCGTTCCGCTAGCGACGGCAGCCGCATCCGAAGCCGCGAGCGCCTCGCGCGTCTCATTTGCAACGACGACTAATTTTTCGGGCAATTTTAAATTGTTCTCCCGCGCGGCGTTGATGATTTCTTCGATTTCCTCGGGCTTTCTGGTCGGTGCTGTCGTCACAATAAATTGAATGCGCGGATTTTTCTCGAATAAAAGAGCGGCGGCTTCGAGCATTGGCGGCAAGATTTTGGTCAATTCCTTGCGGCGGCTTCCGGGCAATAATGAAACAATCGGATTTTCCTGTTTCAAATCGTGTTTGACGCAAAATTCTTCGCGCCCGTATTTCGCTCGGACTTCGCCGACGAGCGGATGACCGATAAATTCGACGCGCTCGAAACCGCGCTCGGCGTACCAAGCCTTTTCAAACGGCAAAATCGCGAGCAGCAGATCAACATCGCGGCGAATCATTCGCACCCGATACGAGCGCCAAGCCCAAAGCTGCGGGCTGACGTAATAAATCGTTTTCAATCCATTTTTTTTGAGCGATTTTGCGAGCCGCAGATTAAATTCAGGGAAATCAACAAAAACCACGGCATCGGGATTTCGCGCGCGCGCGGCTTGTTTCAGAGTTTGAAAAACGCGCCAAAAACGCGGCAAAGCGCGCCCCACTTCGAGCAGACCGATTATCGCCAAATCATCCGCCGCAACGATTGTTTCAACGCCCGCGCGGCGCATTTTCTCGCCCGTTAAGCCGAAAAATTCAAACGAAATATCCGGCGCAGTTTCGCGCAATTTTTCAACCAGAGCGGCGGCATGAGCATCGCCCGACGCTTCGCCAGCCACAATCATCAGCCGAACGGTTTTCATCAGAAATAGTTTAAAGTTCAAAGTTCAAAGTTCAAAGCTGAAGGCTGAAGCAAACAACTTTGAACTCTAAACTTTGAGCCGCGAATGAGGCGTATTGGACTTTGCCCGTTTGAACCCGTAAAATGCAACTTTTGATTATGCAAGCCGCATCACTACGACGAGCATTTGCGAGCAAATCCGTCATTCCTGACAAATACAACGTTTTTCGGAGGAATCGTTCCGTGAAGTTTCGCGCCGCCTTTTGGCTTTTATTTGTTTTGTGCTTTGCCGGCGTATCCGTCGCCGAGGCGCAAATTGATTCGCTGGTCGCCCAAATTACGTCCTCATCCGCTAACAGTTTCGTCCGCGACATCAGCGGCGACGGGCGTTTTATCGTTTTCGAATCAACCGGCGATATTGCTACCGAACGCAATATACTCCGCAACAACGCTGACGGCAATACGGAAATATTTCTTTTCGATTACGCCCAGCGCCGCATTTTTCAAATTACCAACACCAGACGAATCTTAAGCGATAACGCTGGTTCTCCGACCGCACAAGCCAATATTGTCGTTGACATCACGAACACGCGCCCTGTAATCGCTAATCAGCTTGTCAATAATGAGCTGTGGATTGCTTTTACCTCAAACGCGACGACTTCCGTTGGCACGCGCGAGGGCGGAGGCATGCCGAACGGAACAAATCCGGGAAATTTTGACGGAACTACGCTGAGCGCTACGGATCGCACGCAGGTCATCGGCGATGGCAATACCGAAATCTGGCTTTATCGCGTTTTGGTTACGACTCCGTCCGTTAATTTATCGAGCGGAATCGAGCCGGCATTTAATAATTTGAGCGCCGGAACATTTCAGCAAGTTACCAACACGTCAGCAAATTCGCCGACTCAGCCCGGAAGTTCAACTGTCGCGCCGTTTATTTCCGACGACAACCGCGACGTTTCAATTGACGATACGGCTTCGACTTTGGCTTTTGTTTCAAATCGGAATTTTGCGACCGACAATGCTCCGCCCAACGACAACGCCGAAATTTTTGTTTATAAAAGAAGCACCAACAGCTTTCAGCAAATCACGCTGACGCCGCGCGCAACGGAAAACGCTCCGATTTTCACCCAGAATCCGTCAATTTCGGGCGACGGAACGAGGCTGGCTTTTTACTCAAATGCAAGCGTTCCGCGCAATCCGACGGTAGTACCGGTGACCAACAGTGATAACGCCGATAACAACGGCGAAGTGTTTTACGCCGTGTTAAGCGCAAACGGACAGCCGTCGGCTTTTACGCAAGTCACCAGAACAACGCGGACTAATCCGAGCGACACGACGGTGATTTTCAGCGCCGGACGCCGCATCAGCCGCGACGGGCGTTTCGTCGGTTTTGAAACGCTTTCAAATACACCTGCGGGCGGCGGAACCAATCAAGGCGGCTTTCAGCTTTATGTTTTTGATTCGAGCGTCGCGCAAACAAACGCGAGCGCTTACCGCGCCGTTGGTCCGCGCGGTGATGCTGATGCTGCTGCTCAATTCGGCGATGTTCGGCGTTTTCCGACATTTACTTTGGTTTATAATCGCTCAACCAATACTTTTGAACCCGGCGTGGTCTTTGCGTCAAGACTTAATTTCACACCCGCCGGAACTGTACCTTCAACCGCAAGCGAAGGTTTAAACCCCGATGCGGCACGGCAAGTTCAGATTTATTCGTTTCCGCTTACTCAAACAAGCGGATTTACCGCAGCTATCACGCGTCTTACGCGTTTTCCGACTTCGGCTCTCAACGAAGTTCAGCCTTATACGAGCAATACCAGTCTTCGAATCGCTTTTAACATTCCGCGCGAGTTGGGCGGCGGAAACGCCGACTCGACCAGCGAAGCATTTTATCTGTTGACGCCGATTGCAATTACCTCCGCGCAAACGCCCGTTGCGCCGATTGAAGTTCCGAGCCGTTTTGCATTCACGACCGGCGCTAGCGGTAGAGCCGTCGGTACGCCGGAACCGACGCCAACGGCGAGCCCGAGTCCGACTCCGCAAACTCCTCTTGTCGTGCAGGGGCTTGCACCGGGAACATTGGCTATCGCCCAATTAGAATACGGACGCCTAACCGTTTCGCAAACCGCGACTGGCACGTCGGTGGCGCGCGCGTTCCCGCTCCCAATTGAACTTGGCGGCGTAACGCTTTCGATCAACAATGCGGCTGCCGGCATTTATTCGATTGACCGAGCGCGCAGCGAAGTCGTCTTTGTCGTTCCGATAGGGTTGGCAGCAGGAACTTATCAGCTAGTTCTTAATGACAATGGCAGAATCTCGCGCACCACGATTGAAATCGTTGCCGCCAGACCCGATATTTTCCGCCGCGATAACGTGATTGCGGGCAGCGGGAGAGCTTCGGTTTTCAACGCCACAACCGGAGTCGCGCTGCAAAGCGAGCCGTTTCCGATTCGCAGCATACGTTTGCGAGGCGGCTATAATGTCGTTCAGACTCGTTTAAGAGTATTTTTGACAGGCGTTCAAGGGCTTCCGGCGAGCGCATTTACCATCAGAATCGGGAATCTCACAATTCCGACGGCGAATATTCTGACAGGCGCGACTCAAACCGACCGACCGGGCGTGTATTCGATTGATTTTCTGCTTCCTCCCGAAGCAAATACGCTCGGCGATGTGCCAATTGTAATTACGGTAACATCCGGCACCACCAGCTTTTCCACACGGCTGGACGACACGGCACCGCGAATTAGGATTTTGCCTTAGACTTTAACGGGCGGGATAAAATTCCCGCCTTTTTTGTTATCTTAAAATTTGCCGCGAAGTTGTTTTGCAACTTCGCGGCGATTGTTTTAAAATTTAAAAGAAGTATTTATTATTAAAAAGGAGTTCGATTAAAATGTCACTTAACAACGGTCAATCAAAGGATGTCAAAACGACCAAGATTTCGCCCGTAATTTGGCACGATGGTAACTTTATCGCATGGGACGAAGCCCGCGTTCACGTTATGACTCACGCGCTTCATTACGGTTCGAGCGTTTTTGAAGGCATTCGCTGTTATAAAACCAAGCAAGGGTCTGCGATTTTCCGACTGCAGGAACATATGCAGCGCCTTCTGAATTCGGCGAAAATCTATCGGATGGACACAAATTTGACTCGTGACCAGTTGTCAAAAGCGGCTGTTGAGCTTGTTCAGCGCAGCGGTATGAACGAATGTTATCTCCGCCCTATCCTCTTTCGCGGCTTAAATGAAGAAAATCCGGCATTCGGAGTTTACCCGCTGCTAAATCCCTTAACGTGTTACATCGCTGCCTGGGATTGGGGCAAATATCTCGGCGAAGAAGCGCTCGAAGCCGGAGTTGACGTTTGCGTTTCGAGCTGGACGCGAATCACCGCCAACAGCATGCCACCGATGGCAAAAGCCGGCGCAAACTATATGAACTCTCAGCTTATAAAAATGGAAGCCAGATTAAACGGCTTTACCGAAGGCATTGCGCTCGATGACAGAGGTTTTATCTCGGAAGGTTCAGGCGAGAATTTATTTTTGGTTAATAACGGAAAACTACTAACGCCGCCGTTAGCTTCATCCATTTTGCCCGGCATCACCCGCGATACAACAATTCAAATCGCCCGCGAGCTAGGCATCGAAGTAGTCGAAACCTCTTTGCAGCGCTCGGCTTTGTATCTCGCCGACGAATTATTCTTTACCGGCACAGCGGCGGAAATAACACCGATTCGCTCGGTTGACCGCATTACAATCGGAACCGGCAAGCGCGGCGAAATCACCCAAAAGATTCAGGAAACGTTTTTCCAAATCACAGACGGCACACGCCCCGCGCCTTTCGATGCACAATGGCTTACTCCTGTCGAAGCTAACGCTTCTGTCACAGCATAAAAATTGAACAATATGGTTTAGTTAATGGTGAGTGGTAGATAAAAACCGCTCACCATTTTTCATTGAAAATGTTAGGAATTTATTCCTTCAAAAATCCTTCACCTTTAGCTCACTTTCACAAAAAAAGTGCTTGCAAGTTTTTAATAATCCTTGTAAATTGCTGCTGCTTTTTTTACTCAACATGAAAGGAATTTGCGCGGACAATTGTTCGTGCAGGTAAAAGCTAAAACATGCCATTAATATAGTTAACTCGCCTAGAGCGATGTTAAAGATGGATGTTTCTATCCTGTTATATGGAACTGGATTTTGGTTAAAAAGCTAAACCAGTATAACTGAGCGTCACCTGTTTATCTATTAGCCGCAACTATTTCCGGTTCACCAAAAAAATCTTTTTTAAGATGATAGTTTTCAGATTCTTTTGGTGCGTTATATAGATGAAGAGCAAAACGACAATTGCATTTTGAGACTTAAAGAGAACATAAATACATTGTTTTTCAAATAACAATGTATTTAGCAAACAAACTTAAACTGGAGGTTTATATATGCCTGATGTTCCAAATGTTCCAATCGCAAGAATAAGAAACGGTGGCGGTCAACCGATTGTTGAAATCTTTATCGGTAATGCCCACTGGGCGAAATATGAAATTTGGCACCGTGATCAAGGAGGTCAAGCAAAAAGAATAGGATTTGGAGTAAACTCAGATAACATTCCGGATGTTGCTCCAGTAGCTGATCCCATAAACACCCTTCATGGAGACTTTATATTTTGGAGAGCCGCAATAGCGGATCCAAGTGGTAGCCCTGGCGCAAATTACATTGTTACCGTTCGCGTAGTACAAGACGGAAACGTAGTTGGTATGGATGCTAGAACAGGTCCATTGACTGGTACGCCCGTTTATGGATTTATCAGATTAGCAGTGGTGTAAAATAATGAGAAAAACACACTTAAACTTTACGATTAAGCTTGTATTAATGCTGATTTATGCCGTTAGCAGTATATTAGCTCAAACAACTGCTCCTCCCTCATCGAACCTGAGGGAGGAGACTGTAATTTTAACCTTTCCGAGAACAACTGAGGGTGTATCGACCTCACAAAGTGCCGACAGATACTATATACGCGTCTCAACAGCGAATAATCCATCAGTTAGCCGTCCTTTGCCGAAAAATTGGAAAGTAGAAGTTGATAGCTCAAGTGCAGATGAGCTATTTGTCTACTCTTTCCCTATCAGATCAGGGACGTTTCCAAATGCACAGATTAAAAAGGACAGTATCAGTATAAATTATATCCCACCTATTCCTTCATCATTTGTAACAACAACTTCACAGCCTGCCCAAACTGCAACGACTAGTTCTACATCAACAACAGTAAATAATGGTTCTGCTACAAGAAGTCGTCAATTAACAAATACTTCGACTAATCAACCTACAGTCCCTCAAACCAATAATTTAGATAAAGACAAGAATTCAATTAAAGTAGCAAGTGTTGATCTGTCTGTACCGGAATCTCCAGCTTTTACGGTTTTAGGTTTAACTCCGCAAACAGTTACACGTCCCGCGAGCCCAAGAGAATTCGCGACTTCACTTTTAAATGGAATTGACCAGAACGGTAATTTTCAATCAGGCATTGCATTAGATACAGCACCATACCTTGCCTTGGCTGGTAGTACAGTATCCCTAAATGAATATAGGAGAAACGCAACAACACGATTCTTAACGCGATTTCAAACTTCTTTTGCGACAACAAAGGGTGCTAGCGAAGATGATAAATCAATTCGATTATCTCTGGGGTTTCACTCTACATTGTTTGATCGAGGAGACCCTCGTCTCGATGATGAATTGTTAAGCTGTTTTGACCGAGTTACTAAGGTTGGTCCTGAAGGTCCTAACGGTGAACCGATCCTTCCCCCTACCCCTTTAGGTCCAAATCCAACAGATGAGGAGAGAAGAGTATATGAAGAAGCACAAAGGAAGTATGATGAAGCAAATGAAGCGGTTGGTGCTGAAAATACCAGAAGGCAGGAGGAATGTCGTAAAGAGTCACGAAAAAGAAATTGGAATAGATCAAGCTGGATAATTGCTGGTGCACCTAGTTGGATTAGCACAACTGGAAGAACAAGCAATTTCCGCTGGAACGGGGGCGGTATATGGTCATCTTTAGCTTATGGTTTTGAAAGAATTCCGGCGCTTGAAAAAACCTCCCAGCTAATATTTCATGCTCGTTACCGAAATAAAGAGATGGTTCCTAATCCTGAAGAAAGCGGAAAATTTTTAAAACAGGATAGCTTATTTTTTGGGAGCAGAATGAGAATCGGGACAGATACTTCAACGGTTTCATTCGAGGGAGTTTTTGCTCGCACCCGACCTGAAGGCAAGCGGTTTGATAATTCTGGACGCTTTTCTTTTGGACTAGAACGAAGAGTAGCTGAAGACATGTGGTTTAATATTTCACTTGGCGGAGAAACCGGACGCCGCGAAGGAAACAATAATGCTTTTGTTCTTACCTCATTTAAGTGGGGATTTTCAGATAAGAAAGCCCCTCAAAAATAAAGAAAATGAAAGGCTTTAAAACATAAAGCCTTTCATTTTTTTACATATCTGTAATTAAGCGAAAAGATACTGACTATTTGCCAAAATTCTTCCTTTATTTCAGCAATTTCTCACCGACAAATTTTTTCTGAAAAAAATTTCAAATTTGATGATAGGTTTTAGATTCTTTTGGTGCGTTATATAGATGGAGAGCAAAACGACGGTTGCGTTTTCTTGTTTTGATAATTCTACGATGCCCGTCAAACGATGTCCTACCCCAGCCATCTTTTATCAGACAAGAAATGCAGCCGTCGTTTTGCTCTTCAAAAACCCAACGGAATGAATTACTGTTTACTTCAATCCCTGCCCGATTTGCTCAGTTCCGAAAGCTCCGATACCGTTTAAACGAAAACTAAACAAAAAGCGATTTTCGTCGCGCAAGCCGACGTTGAAGGTCGAATATTGCAATGTGACTGAGCAGCAGTCGTAAGCGTACCCGAGCGTGAAGGTTGAAGTGACGAGCGGCGATTGTTTTTTTGAGCGGGTGTTTTGGAAATCGAAGAAAACCGATGCGCCGCCGAAATAACCGCTTTCACGGTTGCCGGCGAAAAAGCTCGGACTCCATTGTGAGCCGCGAGTTGTTCCTGCTTCCCGACCGAAAGGGTCAGCGTAACGGCGCAGATTCGGAACAAGCTCGACCGCTTTGGTGTAGTAAAACGTCTGGAAAATCTTTAAAAATCGCGTGTCATAGCCCAAAGTCGCCGAGATGTTTCTGAGATCGAGATTTTGCACGCCCAAATCCATTCTGGAATTGGCGTAAACGGTGCGGCGCGGTCGGTAAGTTAAATCTACGTTGAGCGGCGAAAACCTTCGCGGGACGCCGCCGAATGTGAAAGCAGTTAAATCGGAGATCGATTGAAATTGATTGCGTCTGCCGGGAACGAGCGCGCCGCCGAAAGTCAGATCGGCGAAGTATTTTCCGCGCACCGTCAAAGTAAAAATTTCGTAAGGCTGAATCGAAAGCGGGTTTTCTTTGTTTTGCGCGGCGCGCAGCAACTCGGCGCGCGAGACGCCTTCCGCCGGAATTTCCGTGTAGCGGCGCGTGTAGAAACGGTTCGTAACGCCGAATTCAATTTCGTTTGTGTCCGTCACAGTGTCGCTGTAATCGAACAAAATGATCCGCTGAAAATCGTCGCCGACGCCTTTTCTGAAGCGGTAAATCAAATACGGCTCGATGACGTGTCGGAATTTGAACAATTTGTCCGGGGCATAAAAATTTTTCGCCAGAGCGGGCGGACGCAAATCAAGTTCCAGCTCGCCGTAACCGCGAATCAAATCTCTGCTCGTTACCTGCCGGATTCCGGGCAACTGCGAGTTCGAATAATAAGTCGTTCGCAAGCCCGCCGCAGTTGTTAAGCTCCAGCCTTGATAATTTAAGGGGATCTCAACTTGCGGGTTAAAATCGAGCCGCTGTCCGAGAACAGGCGTGCGAAGAGTGTCAATCAACGCCGCAGACGGAAAATTCGGGTCAGTTGATTCCCGGCGCGATACGCCTTCGAGGCTGCTTTTGAACGAAAAATAAACAGGCAAATCTTTGAAAAAAGACAGCGGGCTGGGTCGCTTTTCAAACGACACGCTCGGCAGATTTCTCGTTGAGATTCGCACGCCCGGAATAGTCACGACCTGCGAACGTGCAAGAAAATCCAGACTGTAGTTGTTCCAGGATTTGTTGACGAAAACCTGCGAAACTTCGAGCGGCGAGATGATTTGCTGGACGCGGTCGGAAAAAACCTGCCGAAAAGCAATGTTCGAGGTGATGTTAACATCGGCGGCGGCAACGAAACCGTTCGGAAAATACTGCACGCCGTCAGCGTAAAATTGCGTTCCGCCCTGATCCGGATTGTCCGGTCCTTTGCCGCCAAAAATCCGATCCTGGACGGCGTAAAAACCGAAGTTGAAATACGAGCGCTCGTTGGCGCGCGTCCGCACGTCGAAACCGAATCCGAGTCCGCGCCCGGTGAAAACATCGCTGCGAAGCGTTAAATCGGCTGATTTTCCGAGCGTTTGGTAATAAGCGTTCGAGATGCGAAAGCCCTTGTCGCCGCCTCCGCCCACAGTTGGAGTCAGAAAACCGGAAGCGCGAGCTTCGCGTTTGATCGAAACCGAAGCATAAGGCAGCGGAATTACGGGCACGCCTTTGACTTTAAAAGTCGGGCGTTTCATTCTCACGCGGTCGCCAGCCTCGATTTCGATTTCTTTGGCTTCAAAGCTCCATTTCGGCACATTGTCGTCGCCGCAAGCTGTTACGATGGCATTTTGAACGACGATTGTCGTCAAAGACGTGCGCTCGACCCGGTCGGCGGTGAAATAAATGACCGTTCCGTCAGCTGTTTGATTGGTAAATCCGGTCGAATTCTCAAAAAAACCGAGTTTTGTGCGGTAATTAAATTCGCCGCGCGTTCCTGTAATCCGCTGGTCGTTGCCCTGGTCGAAAACAACGCTGCCTTCAGCCACGACGCGGTTTTCGGCTTCGTAAACCGCCACTTTGTCCGCTTGCAGACGGTAAATTCCGAGACGGGCGTCAACGTTTCCCTCGTAAACGACAATGCGGGCGTTTTCAGGTCCCGAACCGCTTTGATTGTTGGCTTCGATTATCAAATCTTCGCTGTTTGAAATCGGAATGTTTGGTTTCCGAGGCGGCAAAAGATTTTCCTGTTCAAGAGGATTGACGCTAGGCGTGTCGGTAATCGGATTCGTTACTTGGCGCTCGACCGGATTGGGCTGCTGTGCGGCTGCATTTACGACGAAAATGAAAGTTAAAATCGTTAGACAAATTGCGTGCGTGAAGCTTTTGAAAACGCGCATAAAACCGGAAAAATCGCCGAAAAATACGAGCACTTAGGCGATGCTAACATAAAAGCGGTGCAATTAAAAAATCCGCTTTTCCGTTGCATTTTCCGGCGATTTGAATTACAAAACCGAAAGTTGAAACTGCCCGTTTCGGTTTATCAGAAAAATCATTGCAGTTTCAAACTATCGTCGTTAGCGAGCGGCGATAAAAAATCTCTTAAATATCTTAAAGGATAAGTTTATGCAACGTTTCGCAGTTCCAGCTATTGTATTCACAATCGGTCTGATTTTGATTGTTCTGAGTTTAATAAAAATTTCGCCTAACTTAACAGGCGCAGGCGGCTCGCTTGTATTCTTCGCGATCGTGCTATTCGGTTTGAGTTTCGTTCCGCGACCGGAAGCGGCGAGCGACCAGCCTGTAATGAGCGCGCCCGAGAGCTTGGCGAAAATCTTTTATTCGCCGGCGGAAGTGTTTCAAAATTTACGGCATCATCCGCGCTGGCTTGCTGCACTGCTGGTAATGTCAATTCTGGGCGGAATCTATTTGGTCGCATTTTCGCACCGGGTGACGCCCGAAAGAATCGGCAATTTTGTGACGGACAAATTCACTCAAACCGGTTTAGTCGAACTTCCGCCCGATAAAGTCGCCCAAATGCGGCAGGACAGCATCAATCAATATAAAGAACCAGTACTCCAAGCGGGAAGCGTAGTTTCGGGTTTTACAGGCTCTTTCATCTATTTTGCAATTTTAGCGGCAGTTTACTTCGTATCTATTTTGGCGATGGGCGGGAATATCAATTACTGGCAATCTTTGGCTGCCACCGTTTACGCGGCTTTTCCCGTCACAGTAATTCAAAAAGTTTTGAGCTTTATAATTTTGTTCATCAAAGCTCCGACGGACATCCATCCGCTGCTCGATCAGCAATCGCTCGTTAAGGATAATTTGGGCGTTCTATTTAATCCGGCTGATAATCCTGTTTTGTTCACCTTCGCCTCGGCTATAGGGCTGCTGACGTTTTACGGTCTTTGGTTGACTGCAAAAGGATTGAGAAATACGGGCGAAAATGTGTCTGGTGGAATTGCATGGACGACTGCTATCGTCGTCTGGCTTATCGGCGTTGTTTTCAGCGCTGCATTTACAGCGCTTTTACCAGGTATTCTCAGCTAGAGTGATTTAGTGTAAAATTGCGGCGTCTTATTAAATTTCAAATGATTAGACCGCAGATGACGCTGATTCGGCAGATATTCGCAGAAAATTTTATTGTTTTTAAAATTTGCGTTTTATCCGCTTAATCTGCGGTATCCGCGGTTTATTATTTAAAATCTATGAAACGCTCGATTTTACTTTTAATCTTCGCGCTCGTTTTTTCTAATTTCGCGTCGGCGCAAAATACTCGTTTTACGATTCAGGAATTGCTGAAAGTTCGCCGCGTCGGGGCTCCGGCGGTTTCGCCTGACGGTCGCTGGGTGGCTTTTCAAATCGGCGATGTAAACAAAGACGCCAACCGCGTCGTCAATCAAATTTACCTTGTTCCAGCTACGGGCGGCGAACCGCGCGCTTTAACGAGCGGCGCGGGTTCAAGCTTGTCACCTGCGTTTTCGCCCGACGGCAGAAAAATCGCTTACATTTCCGGCGGGCAAATCTGGACGATGGACGCGGACGACGGCGACGACAAAAAACAAATCACCAACATTTCAACCGGAGTCAACGCTTTCGTTTGGTCGCCCGATGGACGAATGTTCGCTTTTACTTCAGACGTTTACCCCGAATGCAAAGGGGACGACGCCTGCAATAAACAAAAAGACGCGGCGGCGGAAGCCAGCAAAGTTAAAGCGCATGTAACCGAACGTCTTTTGTACAAACACTGGAACGAATGGCGTGATGTGAAACGCACACACGTTTTTCTGATCGAATCGAACGGCGATCGGATGCGTGAAGTAACAACAGGCGATTGGGATTCGCCGCCGTATGCTGCTTCGTCTTTTGTTGATTTTGGATTTTCGCCGGATTCGCGCGAGCTGGTTTTCCTTCGCAATCCTGACAGAGTCGAAGCAATTTCCACCAACAGCGACATTTACATCGCCCCTGTCTCAAACCCGGATGCCGCAAAAAATATAACCGCGCCCAACAAAGGCTACGATGCTTCGCCGGTTTACACGCGCGACGAAAGATACATTCTTTACCGTTCGCAAATGACCGAAGGTTTTGAAGCCGACCGCTGGCGTTTGATGCGATACGATCGGCAGACCGGACGCGCGGCTGAAATTCCAATCGGATTTGATTTGCAGGTCGAAGATTTTGTTATCACTCCCGACAGCCAAACCGTTTATTTTACTGCTATGGAGCGCGGGCGCGGAGCCATTTACACCGTTCCGCTCGCAGGGGGCAGACCACGCCGCTTGATGTTTGAAGGTTTCGCTTCGGATTTAAGATTGGCTGGCAACACACTTGTATTTACGCACGCTTCCGGGCAGATGCCGCCGGAAATTGCCCGCGTGAACACCGACGGCAGCGGAGTGACGTATATTACCGCCATTAATCGTCAATTAATGTCCCGATACAATCTGCAAAAACTCGAAGATTTTGAATGGACCGGCGCGGCAAATGCCAAAATTCATGGCTTTATTACGAAACCCGCAAATTTTGATCCGAACCGAAAATACCCGCTTTTTGTTTTGATTCACGGCGGACCGCAAAGCGCAAGTAACGATGCTTGGTCATATCGCTGGAACTCGCAGGTTTTCGCTGACGCTGGCTACATAGTTTTCAGCCCGAACCCGCGCGGTTCTATCGGTTACGGACAACAATTTGTCAATGAAGTCTCTGCTGACTGGGGCGGGCGCGCTTTTGTGGACATTATGAACGGAGTAGCGGCTCTACTGCGTCAGAAAAATTACATTGACCGAAACCGTCTCGGCGCAGCCGGAGCCAGCTACGGCGGTTATATGGTTGATTGGATTTTGGGACACAACAACGACCCGCGTTTTAAATTCAAAGTTTTCGTCTCTCACGCCGGAGTTTACAATCTCGAATCAATGGCTGGCGCGACCGAAGAATTGTGGTTCGTAAACTACGAATTCAAAGGAATGCCCTGGCAAAACCCCGTCAATTACAATCGCTGGTCGCCGCATAAATTCGCCAGGAATTTCAACACGCCGACTCTCGTTACACACGGCGAACTGGATTTCCGCGTTCCCGTTGATCAGAGTATGCAGCTTTTTACGGCTTTGCAATTAAATAACGTGCCTTCAAAACTGATTATTTACCCGGACGAAGGACACTGGATTCTAAAACCGCAAAACTCTGAATTCTGGTACACGAATGTGCTTGATTGGTTCGACAAGCATATCAACAATAGATAAAAAAAAGAAAAGCCTTGAAATACAGGCTTTTCTTTTTCTCTCATTTCTGTTTTCGTTCTTATCTAGTCTTGACCCTTAAAGAATGTGTCGGGCGCGGCGAAGCAGCATTTGAAAGCGTGGTTCATCTCTTAACGGGTCTAGTTGCGGATCGGTTTTGATCCGTGCCGAGGCGGTGCCGCGTTCTTCAAACGATTTTTCCAGCCAATCCAACGCTTGCTCTTTGTCGCCGAAACGCAGGCTAATGACCGCTTTTCCGAATGCATCTTCTTCGCTCGGCTCGCACAGTTCGAGATATTTGCGCCAAAATCCATTCCAGCCGTTTTTCTGATAAGACTGCTTGAGTGCGGCGATGTATTCGGGTGGTTTGCCGGATATTTCCGAGATTTTTAAACGCTCGGCAATGGCTTCGTCAAATCTTCCCTGTAATTGATAAAGCGAAATGAGCCTCCCTCGCGCTCTCGTAAAGCGCGGATCAATCTCCAACACTTCCTTAATTTTAGCTTCCGCTTTGTCGTACTGCCGCCAACGATAATAAACCAGTCCGACATCTTCCTTGATCGGAAGCGAAAGCGGGTCGAGCCGTTCAGCTTGATTCGCCGCAGCCAGCGCTTCGTCAAATTGCCCAACAATCGCTAGTAGCTCGCCGAGCCATTGATGAGCGGTTGCGTAATTCGGATTTAGCTGAATCGAGCGTCTTAACGATTCTTCAGCGCCAGTCCAATCACCGTCAAATTTGTATTTGATAAAACCGAGCGACGCGCGCGCTTCGGCGAGTTGATTATCCAATTCAAGAGCTTTTTCGGCGGCGGCTTTGGCTTTCGGCATTCGTTCGAGAGCGGGCAAGCCGGAGGATGTCAGCGCGTAAGAATCGGCAAGCCCGGCGTAAGCCTGAGCATAATTCGGGTCTAATTTTGTTGCTTCTTCAAATTCGACAATCGCTTTCTGAATCCATTCAGGTGTGCGGCGATTCCAGAACAGACGACCCTGTAAATAACGGTTGTAAGCTGCAACCGATTGCGTGCCGTGTTTCTTTAATTGCTCTCGTTTTTCTTCCGTGACCGGCAGATTGAGTTTGGCGACCAGCGTATCTGTTAATTTGTCCTGAAGCGTAAAAATTTCCGATGCTGCTTCGTCAAAAGTTCCCGACCACAAAGTTTTGCCGTCGGAAATGCGAAGCAGTTGTGCCGTCACGCGGACATTTCCGTTTTGGCGTTGAATGTTTCCGGTCAAAACGGCTTCGACTTTTAATTCACGACCGGCTTCGAGCGGGTCGGTCAGCTTTTCCAGATAAGGGCGAACGGCTGAAGTCGGGCGGACTTCGACATTTTCCAAGCTGCCGAGACGCGAAATGACCGTGTCGGCAACACCTAAGCCTTGCATTGATTCACGGTTATCAACGCCCAGCTCGGAAAAAGGCAAAACCGCGAGCGATTGCACCTTAATTTCAACAGGCGAGGACAAACGAACGGCAATCAGAGCCGCTAAACAGACAATCAGCGCTGGCAAAATCGTGAGCGTGGCGATTTTCATCCGGCGGTTTTGCAAAACTTTGGGCGCAAATTCCGCAGTCGCTTTCAGCGGCTCGACCTGAACTCGGCGAAAGAAAATTCCCCAAGCCGTTTCGCTGACCACAAGCGGTTCGCTCGCTGGATGCATCGGTAAAATCTGCGGCTCGATTGCAGTTTGTCTCATCAAAGGCGGCTCGACCGGAATTTGAGAAACAGAAAAGTTTTGCGCGGGAAACGCAAACGCTTTTTCAGCGACAGGATGAATTGCGGGCGAAATTTCGCGGACTTCGGCGAAGAATCTATAACCGATTTTTGGGAGCGTTTCGATAAATTGTGTAGGCGAATCGGATTGATTGAGAGTTTTGCGAAGCAGGTAAATTGTGCGCGTTAAATTCGATTCTTCGACCAATTCTTCGCCCCAAAGCCGGTCGTAAATTTCTTCCTTTTTCAAAACCGCGCCGTTGCGCTGCAAAAAAAGATGCAGCAGCGCGGCGGCTTTCGGCGGCAAGGCGACCAATTCGCCTTGTTTGAAAAGTCGCTGACTTTCAACTTCAAATCGAAAATCACCAAATTCGTAAAAATGTCCGGGTGGTGGAATGCTCATTCAATTTTTCAGGGAAAATCATTGAAAATTCAACGAAAAATCAGCGAAAAATCAAGATTTCCTTTCGTTTCCAAATTATTTTGTAGATGCTCCAAACAACTTCCAGCCTGAAAAGATGAAACGGTTTGTGGGGGCTAGTCAATTATAAACTAGACCTGTTCGGGCAGTAAACACCTAAAACAACAAAATGACTATTGCATCGTTATTAACAATTTTTCTTGTCGGTTTAATTACAGGCTGGCTCATGTGGCTCAGTCGTCAAAGTTCGGGCAAGGGGTTTTTGCTCAGTCTCTTTATCACCCTCACGGGCGCTTTTGCCGGAGGAATTTTGTTCGAGAGATTGAGCATGGAAACAATCAGCGTCGGCGGCGAAATCTTAAGAGCTTTTGCCGGCGCGGTCGGGCTTTTTCTGCTAGTCGGCATCGTTCAGTTCTTTTGTCTGATGCCTGTCTTACGGAAAACAAATAAATTGTCTGCCACATTTCGCGCAAGCCGAATCCGCAGAGATAACTGAAATTCAAGTCAAGTACATTCAGCAAAGGAAGAAACAATAATGAAAAATCAACTCCTATCTAAAAATCCCCTTTTGGCTCTGGCACTCATTTTACTTTTTGGACTGGGCGCTTTGATCATATTGAATCAAACTTCTCGGGCGGCGGGCGCTCAGAAATCGAATAATGCCGCGACTGTTTCCGCCAAAGCCGTCATCAACAAAGACAAGCAGCAGGATATTTGGCAGGAAGCCGAACAAACAGCTGTTGCCAATCTGAGCGAAGGTTTACCGGCGGATTTTCGCGCCTTTAGGCTTAATAAAAATGCTCTTGTCACGAAACTTGCCGCTGCGCCGCACGAATCGCTAGTGCCGCTTGGCAAAAGCGAAATTGTTTTGCAGCTTCCGATGCCGAATGGCAAGCTTTTGGGTTTTCGCATTCAGGAAGCGCCCGTTTTGGAGGAAGGTTTGGCTGAGCGTTTTCCCGAAATCAAAAGCTATCGCGCTCTGGGAATTGACGACCCGACAATGACCGGACGATTTGATTTGACTCCGAGAGGCTTTCACGCCACTGTTCTCGGCGGCGACAAAACAATCAATATTTTGCCCGCTGACACGAGCGATTTGTCGCTTTACGCTAGTTACGCGAGCGACGGACACGAGCATCCGGACGGTAGAAAGGAATGTTTAGTCAGTAATGAGCTAAACGTCAATCCGGGAAAAAGCGATTCGGGAGAAAACGCTTTATATGCTCCGCAAACTTCAACGGGACCGACGCTCAGAACCTATCGCATCGCCATTTCGACGACTTATGAATACACATCCAACTCGCAACTCGGCGGCGGAACAGTTGCCAGCACCGTCGCTTCGATCAATTCCTGGTTGAACGGCATCAACGCGATTTATGAGCGCGAAGTGTCCATCCGGTTAATTATGGTGAACGACACCGACGCCATTTACACCACCAACACCGATCCTTATAACGATGCCTCGGGAAGCAGTAATGCGAGCGTCTTGCTTAATCAGGTAAGAGACGTGCTGCGCGATCAGGTTGGAGAAGCAAACTATAATCTCGGTCATCTTCTCGCTCGAAACTCCAGCGGCGGCGTCGCTTATCTCGGCGTGATTTGCAACGACTCGACTCAGGGCGGCTTTGGAGCCATCAAAGGCGGCGGCATCAGCCCGATGAGCGCTCCAATCGGCAATGCCGGTTCGCTCAAGCTTTTCGCGCACGAGCTTGGACACCAATTCGGCGCAAACCATACATTCAACGGGACGGGCGGAAGCTGCGCCGGAACTAATCGCAGCACGACAACCTCTTACGAGCCGGGCAGCGGCAGCACGATTATGTCTTATGCCGGTATCTGTTCGCCGGATAATGTTACGACTTCGGTGAACGATTTGCGTTTCCACGCGGGCAGCTTTGCGCAGATTACCGATCACACCATCAATCAAGGCGGCGCGGCTTGCGCAACGACTTCCAATACCGGAAACAATCCGCCGACCGTGAGCACGACGGCTAGCTACAACATACCGAAAAATACGCCGTTCACGCTGACGGCAACCGGTAGCGACCCCGACACGGGCGATGCAAGCAATCTGACTTATGTTTGGGAACAATACGACGTTGGCGGATCGCTTTTTGCCAACCCGCCGTATAACGATGCTGGCGATCCGGCGAATACAACGCGACCGATTTTTCGCGCTTTCGCTCCGACTAAAGACCCTTCGCGCACTTTTCCGAGTCTGACTTACATTCTGAACAACGCCAACGATCCGCCGGATGTCATCAGTACGCTGCAAACGGCTGAAGAATTGCCCCGCATCGGTCGCACTTTGAACTTTCGCGTCACCGCGCGCGATAACGCAGGCGGCGTCAACGATGCTTCGACGGTTTTGACGGTTGACGGGAATTCCGGTCCTTTCAAGGTAACTGACGTTGCAGGTTCATGGACAGGCGGTTCGACACAAACCGTCACGTGGGATGTTGCCAACACACAGAGCGCTCCGGTCAGCGCGGCAAACGTTAAGATTTCGCTTTCGAGCGACGGCGGAAACACTTTCCCGACAGTTCTTGCCGCCAGCACGGACAACGACGGAAGCGAAGCCGTTACCGTTCCAAACGGCATCAATACGACAACGGCTCGCATCAAGGTTGAAGCCGTCGGAAACATTTTCTTTGATATTTCCGGCACTAATTTTACGGTCACGCCCGGCGATTCCTGCCCCGTCATTAACGATTTTAGCCCCAAAATAGCCGGGGTCGGCAACACAGTGGTGATTTCCGGCACGGGCTTTACGGGCGCAACTTCGGTGACATTCAGCAACGGCGTCAACGCTACGTTCACCGTTAACAGCAACACCCAAATCACGGCGACAGTTCCCGCCGGCGCCGTCGGCGGATCAATAACGGTTAGCGAGAACGGCTGCGGCAATGTTCAAACATCGAATTTTATTGCTTGCGCCAATTCGCCCTCCCCAATTCAAATTGACGACGGCTCGGCTAACTCCGCAACCGGTTTAGGTCCGACAGGCTATTTCGTCAACCGTTTAACTCCTTCAAGTTACCCGGCAACCTTGAGTCAGGTAGTAATTTCTTTCCCCGATTTCGTTACACCGTTAACGGGAACTCCAATCACCATTCTCGCCGGAACAAATACGGACGGCGATAACAATATTAATAACACGAGCTTCCAAACTAAAGCCGCGACGATAACGGGTATGGGTGACAATAATTTCATCGGCTATGCCGTTTCGCCGATTACAATCAACTCGGGCGATTTCGTTGTGGGATTCAGCGTTAACGGCGGCGCGCTTGCTACCAGCATTGACACTAACAGTCCGCAAGCTCGGTCTTACCGCTCCAACAACGGTTCGACGTTCACTGCTCAAGCTGGCGCGAATTATATGATTCGTGCGCAAGTCATAACCGGCGCTTGCAGCGGTGCTTGTTCTTACACAATCAATGCCGACAATCAAAACTTTACGGGCACCGGAGGCAACGGCGTCATCACAATTACGACGCAGGCAAACTGCCCGTGGTCGGCTGCGCGCAACAACAGTTGGCTGAGCCTGACTTCGCCCACAATCGGCACGGGCAGCGGGACACTAAATTTCTCGGTCGCCGCGAATACTGTTGCAGCCGCCCGATCTGGAAGTATAATTTTTGCGGGACAGTCGGATAATCTACTCGGTCAGGATATTGTCATCAATCAAGCCGAAGGTCAGCCCACAGCCGCTTCAATTGCCGGAGTTGTCAGTTACGGCACAACGCCGCAGAACAATCCAACCAAGTATGTGCCGGGAGTGTTAATGAGCGCAGCAATTGTCGGCGGCAATACAGCCACCGACACGACAACCGCAACCGGCGCTTATACGCTCGCCAATTTAACTTCAGGCGGCAGTTATACCGTAACGCCTTCCAAGAGCGGAGACAGAAACGGGATCACAGCTTTTGACGCGACTCTCGTTCTGCGCTGCGTGGCTGCCGGAGCAAATTGCGCTTTAACTCCTAACCAAAAAAGAGCTGCCAATACTGACGGAGATAACGATGTAACAGCGTTTGACGCCACGCAAATCCTTCGTTTTGTAGCGGCAAACGGACAAAACGTCAATACCGGACAAGTCGGAAATTGGAAATTCGATCCGGCAAATCGCCCGTATCCTGCTTTGAATAGCGCACTGACGACCGAGCATTATACGGCATTTCTGATTGGAGAAATTGACGGAGATTGGGCGGCTACGCCCCCGCCAATTCCCGCTGATGAATTTCAAAAAGAAGAGTACAAGATAGCACTTCTGAAAAAAGAAGATTTATCGGTAATTCTAACGTTAGGCAATGCTGCAAGCGCAAGAACTCTTCAAGAACAATGGCTTGAAGAATTAACCGATGGCAGGAATAAAACCAAAGAAGCTTCTTTGGAACAAGCCGAGATTCAAATCTCTTTGCCTGAAAATGTTTCGGCAACTGCCGGCAGCATTGTCAGAATACCGGTAATGCTTAGGAATCCAACGGGCAAAGAGATTTCTGCTTATAATTTCGCCGTTCGCTTTGATCCTGAAGTTTTACAAATAGAGGATGCAGCAATTGATGCGGCGGAGAGCTTGAGCAACAATGGATTTTTAATTGTTGTTGACACAAACGCGCGTGGAAGAATCGGAATTGCCGCGACAAGCATAAACAATTCTGTTTCAGGTTCCGGAACGCTTGTTTACCTGAACTTCAAAGTTACCGGAGTGAGAAACGGTTTAACGATTGTAACAACGACAGCTTTAAGTTTTGAAACAACCAAACGAGACGGTGGTATTACTTTTAAAGACACGTTTGGAAACAAAGCTTCTTTAGCTTCAACTAACGGCACTTTGTTAATTGAAGCTAAATCTCAAGATTAGGTTTCTGTCAAAAGACTTTTGTTGATTGAATAGGGAAAGGTAATCAAAAAACTGCACAACAAAAAGAAAGTCAGAGTAGTCTTTGTACTGCTCTGACTTCACTTTTTGAAATAACCAAAGTGTCAGAAAATGATTTTGCAGAAGAAATATGGCTACCAATGCATTTAGAGAAATATAGGACTTTGATTTAATGTCAAAACGTTCTTTTTTGTTTTTAATTTGTATCTTATACTCTTAAAGGCTCTTTAATTTTATTTAATTTAACAGTTAACAATCAGCAGGTGATTTGATACACCAATGTTCTGGATTGGTTTGATAGATACATCAACAATCAATAAACTCAAGAAAAGCCTTGAAACATAGGCTTTTCTTTTTATCTTATTCTTGCGTTATTTTCCGTTAATTTGTCTTTTTGGCTTTATCTTGTCCCTTTATAGCGATTCTTGATTGAGTGCGACTAGTTTATGCTGTAAAATTCCACGAATGAAAGCCTATTCTTTGGATTTGCGCCAGCGTGTGGTCGAAACTTACAAAACCGGCGTGCTGACGATTAAAG
>JALZCH010000042.1 GCA_030863175.1 Acidobacteriota bacterium
CTTTAATCGTCAGCACGCCGGTTTTGTAAGTTTCGACCACACGCTGGCGCAAATCCAAAGAATAGGCTTTCATTCGTGGAATTTTACAGCATAAACTAGTCGCACTCAATCAAGAATCGCTATAAAATCTGATGACGGTTTTTTACCAAAGAACCATGCCGAATCGCTTAATCTTGTATCGCGTTGACCGTTTATATAAAGACCAGAAAGCGAATTGATGTCAACGGCTTTTCCGGGAGAAACCAAAGTAATAACGGGTAACGGATCATCGCTTTCTACCAACTCAAATGCGGCTACGATCTGGTTGGAATCAACTCTTTCGAATCCGCCCCGAACTTTTTCGGTTTTCAACGCTTCACGAGCAAGGTTGCCAACGGTGCTATCATCACGAATGAAGTTTTGAGCCAAACCAATTGCTCCCGGAAGCGGAACTCCGTTAATTAACACACCTGTTTGGTTTGTAAAGTTGCTGCCATGTATTGAAACAACAATTCTTTTACCTTTAGCAACTGGTTGATATGTTAAACCGCTAATGTAAAAATCATTGCTTGAGTCAAATCCTCCGTTCGGTATCGTCACAACAAAATTTTTCGTTTCAGGAGAACAACTATTTCTATTCCCCATTTTGGTCCATTTTTCACCCATTGCATCATCAAAATTGCTCGGTTGTTTTGCCGTGCGGTCAAAAGAACAACCTGTTGATTCTAAAACAATCGAACTTGCTTCCTGCGGAACAACCACAATTGCATAAGTTGTGCGTAAGCCGGAAAGCAATTTATCGGTTCCGGGCATTGAAGTAAATGTCCATCCAAACTCGCGCGCGCCCTTTCCGAAAGCTGATGAATACAACTCTTGCTGGACAAATTGCGAGTACCTTTCGCGTTGACGCTGATAATCCAAATTAGCGCCAAAGCCGAAAAGAAATGAAGCGATAAAATTAAAGGCACCCGATTTATTCCTGATTTTAACGTCGTTGACATTGAAGGAGCTTTGCCGAGGAATCATTTCTACCGTTCTTACCAATCTGTTGTTTATAGCTATTGGTTTTTCGCCCGGTTTTATGTTTATGGTAACGGCATTAGTTTGAGGGTTCTCATTTTTTTCAACCCTATCGCCTCTAACAAATTTCTCTACTTTTAAATCAACATACTTCGAGGGAAAATCTGCTTCTCTCAATTTATATATGTCATCAGCAAAAACGTCTTCCAGCCATAAACGGTTGAGTAGTTGTATACCTCTTTCACCGCTTGGACTAAGGTTGCTTAAAATATCGTTTCTATCGGATAAGACCCCGACATTCAAATCAGCTCTTTGGTTATATCTGATTTTGCCGTCTTGAATAATTTCGTTAAGAAGTCTTAGCGTGATTGGTAATACTCGCGTCGAAATTTCATTAATTCGTTTTTCTTTTTTTTGTACAATTTCTTTTAACTCACTAATGTTTTTCATCAAGTCTTTTTTGCGGTCTTCCGTGCACTCATTACATACATATTTAGGATTATTGAGCTTCTCACTACTGCATTTTGTACATTCATCTAATGTTTCATTTAGTTTCTTAAGTTTCGCCTTATCCGTTTTTAAATCCTCAAGTTCGCTTTTCAAGCTGTTTATTTGTGGGCTTTCGAGAGTATTGGCTCGGCTCGAAAAAAAGTTTCCTATTGGGGATTGATAGTTAGGTAACTGATCCTCTGGGGAGTCATAGTAACCAAACATTTTTCTGGTTAACCTTCTTGGATTACGGATATCATCTCGTGTCAATCTGTATTTTTCAGAAACATTTGATTCGGAAGCTGTTATAGACTCGAAAATATCTACAGTCGTTCGTGGTTTTCGATTTTGAACGTCGTTCGGAGATAAATTCAGAACCTTTTGACAAGGAACTGATTTATTTTCGAATTCGATTTCGCATCTGGAGTATCCGGCTATTCTCCAGCGCGATTGCGCCCACATATCATCGGATTTGTCATGAGTTGCGTTTACAGATTGAGGCAGTTCGAGAAATATCAAGCGTTCGCCCGGACCGACTTCATCGCGCAGAAGAGTTAGTTGTTTTGAAATGATTTCGTATTGCAGTTGCAGGAAATTGTCCAACTGAAGCGAAGCATTTAATTGCGGATTTGTTCTAAAGCTGTCAATTATTTCGGCTGCCTTTTTTTGAAACGTTGCGTCGAAACCGCTAGTCGGGAATTTTTGAGCATTGAATGTCGCGCTGCTTGAAGTTGCTGAAACGTTCCCGCTTGCCGCGCTAAGAGTTTGCAGCTCTTTGCGTTTTTGATCTATTTGTCCGTCTATAGCCGCTTTGATTTCTGTTTTTTCGACAATCTCAGCTTCGATTTTCGCTTTTTTATCATCGCTCTCCGCAGTCTGTTTTTCGCGTTTAAGGCGAGCAATAACTCGGGTTAAATCAACCGATTCATTTTGAAGCTCGTCCAATTCCTGAATTAATTCGCGGCGCCGTTCGGCATTGAAGGTTTTATCCTCCTTAACAAGGCTATTATTAAAGCGATCCGCTTCGTTATATGTTGCTCCGGCTTGCAACAGCGTTCTCAAAACGTCAATGTTTATTCCGTTTATCTGGTTTGCATCAAGTTCTGATAAACCTTTTGCTTTCAAATCCAAATTTCGCCGGTGCATTTGTGCCAGCAGGTAATGAGCTTGTTCGAGCGTCCAAATATTCGGCTGGTCAGCCGTTACTGTGACAACGGATTGTTGCGCTAAAACCGGATTCCAAATTGGAAAAACTGCTAGGCATTCGATTAGCAGTAGAGAAAGAATCAAAAATTTAGTTGTAAATTGTTTGATTTTGACTGTGGACAAAGAAGTTTGACTGATTAGAGAAATGTTGTTTTTCAAATATTCAAAGGGCTTCATGATTTTCTCCTTAATGATATACGCACTAAAAATTGCCGAAAATTATCACGGCTTGTAAAAAAATGGTTTTTTTATTCAAATTGGTGAAACTTACAACTTGAATCGAAGATTTTTGGTTTACGTCCTTTGGCTCGAAAGTTAAAGAGAAACAATTTTGATTGATGAAAATCTATTGAAGTCAATCAGGTGCAAGTAATAAATGCAGATATTCTGTCCTGCTACAAATTTGACTTTAGAACCAAAAAACTGTTTCTGAAGATAATGGCAAAAAACGGGAAGACATTACACGATTTTCTTAGAATATGAAAGCTTCAACTTTAAAAAAGCTAAATCTTTGTTGTTACTCGAAGATTTACAAGGATTTACGGTGAAATTTCTTGATTTTGAAAGCTACCTCAACCGTCCGCTAGGACCGGCGATTGTCGCTTATGGCGTAAAAACCCTGACTGTTGACAATCTCACCTACCTGCGAAACGAAACCGAGCGGGATAAGGATGCATTGCAGCTGATGAGGCAATTAAAGCAATTGAAAAAGAAATACGGTCTTTTGATCTCAGCTCTAGCATACACGTCAAAACGCGACAATACTCGACCACTCTCAATCAACGACCTCCGATTGTGACGTAAGGTCATCTAGTTAATTCTTGGCAAACTTTTTCCAGTCGAAAACTCTTTTGAAATATCCGTATTCACATTGACCAAATACATTTTTAGCTTTATTTTTTATCTTTTCTGATGAACTAAGAGACATTATCTTCCACAAGCTTGAATTTATACCTAACAATTTACATATTTTAACATGTCGTTTCCACTCTTTTTGGGTTTCAAGTTGTGTCATTAAATGTTTTTTTTCACGTAAACAACGATCATAGAAAACCATTGTTTGTGGAATGTAATATGCTAAATGTCTATAACCTTCTATAGCTTTTGGAGGCAAATAAAATATGCCCCTTGAAACAGTAGAAATATCAATTTCCAAACCTTCAGCTATTAAGCTAGTTTGTTGAAAATCAATCCAATTACCCATTTGAAGAGCTTTTTGTGCACAACTTACTAATTTTTTCTCTAATAAAAACTTTAACTTATTTAGGGCAAAATCAAATAGACGATTGGTTATTCTTTCAGCAAACAAAATCTTTTCCACTCTCTGTCTAAAGATTCTACTTATAGCGCCTGCAATTTCAATAAAATCTTTGATAATAAGTGCTTGTTTTATTAGTTTTTTTGCATTCAATTGTTTTACTTTGGATGAGCTTACAAACAAGGTACAGAAATAAGCTCTTAAAGGAGCGCCGAAAGATCGATAAGCGTCAGAAATCTCAAGAGCGGCATCAACAGCTTCAGCAATTTTCCGTTGCAACAAAGCTTTCCGAAATGCTCTTTGGAAATAACTGCGAGAGGTTTTATACCTTCCAGCATGAAAGTGGGCTCTGCCAAGTTGGATAAAAATAAAGTACGTCTCTTCCAATGAGGTTTCTATACACTCCTTTGAGTGAGTGTTCGGGTTCATTCAACGTTTGATTAGAATCATCACCGTTATCTGCTTCAGCCTGATGAAGCATATCCGGCAATTTTTCTTCAAATGCATTGCGCAAAGCTTCGCTGTTGTGCCGGAAATCCTGATTCATATCGCGAACAAACCTTTTCATAATAAGTTCGGCGTTTGGCTGCTCTTTGCCGAGAGCTTCCGCATAATGCCGGGCTTGTTCGGGTTTGATTTGTCCGGGAATCACCGGCTCGAATGGATCAACAACGGCTTCGACAACCGCCACACCTTGAGCGGCGAGCGCCTGCCGAATCGTTTCGGCAACTTCCGCCGATTGCTCAACGTGAAATCCTGCAGCGCCGCAGGCTTCGGCTATTTTGACAAAATCAATATCGCCGAGTTCAATTCCGTATTCGGGATTGCCCTGATACATCATCTGCTCCCAGCGAATTAAATTCAGAGCGTTGTTTTTGGCGACAAAGATTTTGATCGGCAATCTGTATTTAACGCAGGTGGCAATTTCGCCCATCAGCATTGTCAACGCGCCGTCGCCCATAAATGCGACAACCTGGCGGTCGGGAAAAGCAACCTGCGCGCCGATGGCATAAGGCAGCGCTGAAGCCATTGTCGCCAGCGTTCCCGTGCCGGAAAATTTCTGCTCCCCTCGGATCTCGACGTGTCGCGACAGCCAGAACGTGTTTTGTCCCGAATCGCCGCAGATGATCGCGTCATCGCTAAGCTGTTCGCTCAGGCGCGCGGCAAAAACCTGCCCGCGCAGCGGCACATCATTGCTCGCCTCGCGCTTTTTGAGCATCTCGCGCCATTCGCGCATCGAGTTTTGCGCCATTTCCAGAAAAGAGCGGTCTTCCTTACGCTTGAGAAACGGCAAAAGGGCGCGCAGAGTCTCGCCCGTGTCGCCAACCAGCCCGACTTCAACCGGAAATCTAAGACCGATCCGCGCCGGGTTGATGTCGATTTGCACGCCGCGGACGCCTTCTGGTTTCGGCAAATACTTGATGTAGGGAAAGGAACTCCCGATCATCAACAAAGTGTCGCAGTTTTGGAAAACGTCCTCGGTCGCCGAGGTACCGAAAACGCCCATTCCGCCGGTGGTGTACGGGCTTGCGTCCGGTAAAACTTCTTTTCCGAGATACGCTTTCGCCACCGGAGCAGCCAAAGTTTCGGCGAGCTGTTCGATTTCCTGCCGCGCTCCCTTCGCTCCTGCCCCAACAACAATTGCGATTTTGCTGTGCCTTTGTTTAAAACTTCAGCCGCACGCTCTAAATCAACGTCTGTGGGACGTACTACGGGGACGCGCCAATCCGCGGAAGTGTGATCGGGAACATCCATCATGCTGTATTTCGCTTCCGCTGCCGGCTTTTCCTGAAAATCGTTGGGAAAGCCGAGATGCGCGACGCCTCTGTTTGAAAGCGCCATCCTGACGGCGAGATTCGTCACGTTTTCGACATGCGCCGGTCCCATAACGCGTTCGCTGTAAACAGCCACCGAATCCATCAAACGCACCGTATCAACGTCCTGCTGGTAAAACGTGCCGATCAAATCGTGAAACTGCATTCCGGTAATTGCCAGAACTGGAACGCCGTCCAGTTTGGCGTCGAACAGACCGTTCAAAAGATGAATCGCTCCCGGTCCGGACGTGGCGAGACAAACACCAAGACGCCCGCTGAATTTGGCGTAACCGACGGCGGCAAAAGCGGCGGCTTCTTCGTGACGAACCTGAATGAACTGCACATCCCTCCGGCGTTTCCTTAAAGCTTCGATCAGACCGTTGATGCCGTCGCCGGGCAGCCCGAAAATATGACGCACGCCCCACCGATCGACCAGCAAATCAATCATCATCTCCGCCGCCGTTTTTTCAGCCATTGCTTATACCTTTCAAGATGTACGATTTAATAAATGCCGTAAGGGGACATTTCGCTTTAATCAAGTGGTTTATCGGGAAAAGAGCAGTCGTGGTGAGCTGCGACCGCTCTTTACCTCGTTTGTAAAAAATGCATTTCGACTTCTAAGCGCTCTTTGTGTTTGCCTGTTGCCCGCCTTCTTGCGGCATCAGCTCGACTTTAATCCAGCCGGGACGCCGCGCGTCGAAAGCTTTGTAAGCTTCAATGACATCTGTCATCGGTTCGACGTGAGTTAAAATGCTAATCGGATCGATCTCGCCGCTTTTGACCATATCTACGAGCATCGGAATGTATTTCCGGTGATTACAGTTGCCCATTTTCACGGTCAGATTTTTGTTCATCGCCTGACCGATCGGAAACGCTTGCATTTGTGGCGGATAAACGCCGATGATGGAAAGCGTTCCGGCTTTGCATAACGCTTCGACCGCCCACATCAAAGCCTGACCGGGAGCGTCGCCCGGAATCCAGTTTTCGCCCTGCTCGTTTGTTTCGGGCGCGACTGTCTGTCTTTGCTGGTCAAACTGCTCTTTATTTTGCTCGGCTTCTTTGGCGGCTGGTCCTGCATGAGCCGTGACGGCATCAACTCCGACGGCATCTATTGCGCGGTCTACACCGATTCCGCCCGTCAATCGCTGAATCGTTTCAACCGGATGCTCTTCATCGAAATTTATAACTTCCGCCCCTTGCGCTCGCGCCATTTCAAGCCGTGAAGGTTCGCGGTCAACCGCAAAAATGCGCCCGGCGCCGAGCAGTTTGGCGCTCGCGATGGCGAATTGTCCGACCGGACCGCAGCCAAAAACTGCAACCGTGTCGCCGTCTTCGATTTCCGCTAACTCGGCTCCAAAATAAGCCGTCGGGAAAATATCAGATAAAAGAATGGCTTGCTCGTCAATTACTTCCGGCGGTAGTTTGACCAGATTGACGTTGGCGAAAGGAATTCTGGCTCGCTCCGCCTGCAAACCGTTAAATGGTCCGCTCTGCGGTGGTCCGCCGTAAAAAGCGGTTCCCGCGCTTGCTCCGTTGGGATTTGCGTTGTCGCATTGAGCGTAATATCCGGCGCGGCAATATGAACAATAACCGCAGGCAATCGTTGATGGAATCACAACGCGGTCGCCAACGCTCAAATTGCGCACGTCCGAGCCGATTTCCTCGATGATCCCGACACCTTCGTGTCCGAGAATCGTTCCCGCCTGCATTCCCGAAAAAGTTCCGCGAATAAAATGCAAGTCCGTCCCGCAAATGGCGCTCGCCGTCAGGCGGACAATGGCATCGGTCGGCTCCTGAATCTTCGGGTCAGGAACTTCATCAAGACGAATGTCACCGACGCCGTGAAAAACTACTGCTTTCATAATTGCTTCTCCTTAAATTTATTGCTTTGAGATCGAGCGAAACCGCTTCTTACGCGAGCGGTTTCGCTCGATTTTCGTTGTTTATGAATTTTTGTTCGGATCGTGTCCCCAGTTCATCAAACTGTATCGCCAGTTTGTTTCCGTCGTATCGCCCGAAGGTTTCTGCGGCTTGTGCCGGTGAACGTAGCCGACGACTTTGCGCATGAATTTGAAATCGTCGGCGGTGTAGTCGGCTTGTTTTTTCTGCAACAGCTTGACGATTCTTTTCCCCGATCGATGCCCTACCGATTCATCGTCGTCGCCGCTGGATTTGTAGCCGACCGCTTTCGATTCTTCGGTTTCGAGCCAGTCTTCCAGCTTTTTCGGAGTCGTATTGACCGCTTCTTTAAATTCTTTGAGCGCTTGTTTTTCGTCCTGTTCCATTTCGTTCGATTACTCCTTAGCTTTTTTCAACTCGCCGGGTTTGTGCGCGGCTTTTTTGCCTTCGTCAGTTTCGACGATGTATTTCGGGTCGTCTTTCGACGCTTTGTACTCGAAATCCTTTATTTTGCCGTCGGTTGTCGCCTTTTTGACGGCTTTTCCTTCCGCCTTGCCGCCGCTGCTGTCCCAAGTCACGCGGTCGCCTTTTTTAAATGCCGTTTCGGTTTTTGTTGCGGTCTTTTTCTCTGCCATAAGTTTTCCCTCCTTGAAAGAATCTTCCTTGATCTAAACCCCGGAAGTTGCTGAAGCGGACTCACCGCGCCAAATTTTGGTCAAGCCGTCAGCGGCTTGCTGCACGGCTTCTTTAGCCTTGCTTACCGTGCCCGCCAGACCGAAAAACTCGTGTGTCACTCCGTCGTATAGTTTCGAATCAACTGGAACTCCCGCGTCAGCCAATTTTTGAGCATACGCTTCGCCCTGATCTCGGAGCGGGTCGAACTCAGCCGTGATAACGATTGCGGGCGGCAGACCGCTTAAATCATTTGCCAAAAGCGGGGAAGCCGTCGGATCGCTTCTTTGTTGTTCGTTTGGAATATAATATTTGGCGAACCACGACATCATCGCAGTGTTGAGCGGTTTTGTGTTTTGGTTTTCCGCATACGATTGATAATCCTGATTAACCATATCGGTAACTGGGTAAACCAGAAGTTGCGCAACCGGAAGCTGCCCGCCCTGTTCTCTGGCAAGCAGACAGGAAACAGTCGCCAGATTACCGCCCGCCGATTCACCGCCGACCGCTATTCGCATCGGATCGCCGCCGATTTGCTCGGCGTTTTGCAAAACCCATTGCAAAGCGGCGCTTGCGTCTTCTACCGCCGCCGGATATTGAGCTTCCGGCGCTTGCCGGTAATTAACCGAAACAACAATGCATTCTGCCGCGTTGCACAAAGCTCGACACGACGGCTCATAAACATCGAGATTCGCAATTACCCAGCCGCCGCCGTGAAAATAAACCAAAACCGGATGCGGCGCATTGCCGCTCGCCGGAGTGTAAATGCGAGCGAGAATTTCGCCGTTCTGACTCGGAATCAAAATGTGTTTGATTTCACCGACCGGTTCAGGCAAAGCCGGCAGAGCGACATTCATCGCTCTGGTTGTCGGGCTATTGGCAGCCATTTCTTCGACTGCATTTTTTAATGTCGGAGCATTACGCGCGTTTTGCGGCGTAAGCGTTTCAATCGGCGGAGCCTGAAATTTCTCAAATTGGTCTAAGACCGCTTGCATATCTGAATCTATCGGCATAATTTTTCCTTTCCCTTTATTCGTTCTAGATTTTTTTGTCGCCTTTCGAGTGCACAAAGTTAGTTTTAGTGTTTACCGCAAGAGCACTGGTGCGGCGTCAATTCGCACGCGAAACAAGCTGTACGGCTTTTCGCGTAAATCCGCACTGTCGTGGTAATCCTTTTGGCGATGTAGTTGATTAGCGGTGAAATAAAGATAACCGTCAGCAGCAACTGACATCGTGTCTGCCCATAAAATCCGTGGATCATGAACCACAGTTTCAAAATTTTCCTCTGCTGTGCGGCGGACAATTCCGTTTGCCTCGTATGCCGTGCAGTAAATGTTTCCTTCGGCATCCGATTCAAGCCCGTCGGAAGCCGGTTTCATTCCTTCGTCGCGCACGGTTGCGGCAACTTCCGCCTCGCTCAAACTTTCATCAAGCAGAGCCTCAGTTGAAACGCTGTAAAGACGGCGAGAAGCCAGCGGGCAATAGAAAAGGCGCGAGCCGTCACTGCTGATGGCAATTCCGTCAGCGCCCATTTTGATGTGTTCGGGGGATTTTCCGGGTTTGTTCTGCATGAGCGGTTTACCTTCGACAAACGGCAAAAAGTTTTCTTCGGCTTTGGTCGAAGGATGCTCGTTGAGCAGACGGCGGCTTCTTCCCGTTTCCAGATCAACGACGATGATTCCGTTGGCGCCTTTGTCGGAAGAATCTGTAATGTAGGCGACACCGCTCGCGCCTTTGCGCAAATCAAAACGAATGTCGTTCAGATAAGTCGTCGAATGCACGACATCAGACGGAAAATGAATTGTTTTAAAAATCTGATTTGTCTCTAAATCAATTCCGACAAGTTTCGGTGCGTCCTGCGAAACAATCGGTTCAAGCTTTGGCGCGCCCGTGTCCAGAATCCATAAACGGTTATTGGGATCAACCACGATTGATTGCACCGAGACGAAAGTTTCGCCGTACCTGGTTTCATCCAATTGGTTGATTTCTGGGTTTGGATAAGCTGTTTCGCGCCCATCAACAATTTCGGCGACCGTAAACGGCACGGGATCGCCCCAGCGCGGGTAATTGACGAAAATCCGCCCGTCGTGTGAAACCGAGACGCCGGTCGGCATCGAATCGTAAAATTCATGCACCTGTTCGAGCTTTCCAGTCGTTTTATCCTGTGGCAAATCGGATGAAGCGATTTGCGGATTTTGTTCAGACAGTTGACCGTTACAGTTTGTGCGAGTTCGCATCAATGCAGCCACCCCAAGTCCGGCGCCGACTAAAATTGCGCCGGTGGCGACCGGGTTCAGCGAGGCTGTCGTATAAAGGCTCGATTCCATCACGTGACCTTCATGACCGCCGCGTTCCTCTAAATTACCCGCCGCGTGGTCAAGCCCATTTTCCTCTCGCGGGCGCGGTGGTTTATTGCTTTTTGTGCCGGAAATAACAGAGTTTTCCATGTATTTATCCGCGAGCCGCGGCGCGTATTGCCCGATTGCGGAAATGGCTTTGCCGCCCGCTCCGACAAACACGTCGCGCACCGAATTTTCGGCGCAATAAAGAATCGTTTCCGCTACCGTTTCTGGCGCGTAAACCGGCGGCACGTGTTTCGGTTCTGTTTCCAGATAATTCTTGGCGTGATGCGGATAGGGAGTGTCAATCGCTCCGGGTTTAACGAGAGTTACAGAAACCGGAGCTTTGTCGGCTTCGAGTTCCATTCTGAGGGCATCCGTAAAACCTTTGACGGCGTGTTTCGATGCCGAGTAAATGCCTTGCAGCGGAATCGCGCGGTCTGAAAGAGTAGAGCCGATGTTGATCAGCGTTCCTCCACGCTTGCGCAAATGCTTGACGGCTTCGAGCGAGCCGTAAACGAGTCCCCAAAAATTCGTCTCAAAAAGCCGCTGCATATCTTCGGTTGGAACGTCTTCGGTTTTGCCGTAAATCGAAACTCCGGCATTGTTGATCCAGGTATCGAACCCGCCGAACGCTTCTTGCGCCACCCGCGAGATTTCCCGCACATCGGCTTCATTGCTGACATCGGCGACTGAGTAAATCGCAATGCCGCCGTTGTTCGTGATTTCCTCGGTTAATTGATGCAAAGCATCTTTGCTGCGCGAGGCGAGAACGAGTTTTGCGCCCGCTCGCGCGGCAAGGCGAGCCGTCACCAAACCAATACCGCTGCTCGCTCCGGTAATGATCACTGTTTGTTCATTAAGATTTTTAAGTTTCATTTTTACCCCCTTGTTTAAAGTTTGATTCACCTTATTAACAAAGACATCAGGCTTCGACAATTAACCGAGAAAATCAGGCTATTTGCTTTTAATGCATAATAATCGCCGTGTGGTTAAAACTCTTAACCACTTGACTGCCGAAAACAAATACAAATAAGCGTATGATTAGAATAGCTGAACAAAAAAACTACTTATGTGCTGTATCGGACATAAATAGTTCTTTCTTGTTATTCTTTTGCTATGGATTTTGAAGTAGTTTTTAATGATATGAACCCATTGCCGGAAAATCGATTTTCGGCAATGTCACTTCATGCGGATTAGACAACTAATTCAATTGGCTTTGGGCGGCTAGAAAACCCTTATACTCTTGGGTGACTATCTTGTAACACCGGCAACAAGCTGCTTCTAGCCCTTCTCGATTGACAATCGAAAGATTTCCCCGGCTGTAACTGATTAATTGCTGTTGCTGAAGATTGCTTGCTGCTATCGAGACGGCTTCGCGCCTGACTCCCAATACCTTTGATAAAAACTCCTGTTTAAGCTTGAACTCATTTGTCATCATCCGGTCATGCATCATCAGAAGCAGACACGCAAGGCGCGATTCAATCAGGTGCAGCCGCGTGCAAATAACTGTTTGTGTAATCTGCATCAGCAAATAGTGAGTGTAGCGGCGCATCAGGCGTGATAATAAAACGTTTTCTTTGCATTCCTGAAGAAAATCCGATGCCTGCATTCTTAAAGCCGTTCCGTTGCTTTGAGCAATTATCAGAGCACGCGAAGTTTCGACTTCCAGAAAAAGTGGCAAACCGATCATGCCTTCATTACCCACTAATCCGACTTCTAGTGTTGCCTCGTCTTCAACGGCATGAATGGAAACCACGCCGCTCTGCGGGAAATAAACATAGCGGATTGGGTCACCGACACCAAAGAGAGGTTCTCCAAAAATTAAATCAATTTGTTCAAGGCGCGGCAGCAGGCGTTGATAATCTTTTTCCGGCAAAGCGGCAAGCAAGCGATTGGTAGCGGGTTTTTCTATTTTTAAAGTTTCCATTATTGAGACTCCCTTATTTTATTCAAATTGTTTTAAAGCAACAAACAGCATAAAATAAAATAAGGAGATTTATCTCAATGTTGAATGATAAAATGACAAACAATTACAACAATTGTTAATACGACCTTATCAATTGAGTGACTCACTGTCCGTTCAATTCCCTACATTAAGAAAAACTTAACCCCCGACTGAACTCAGCATTAATAACTTTAGAAATCAATTATCAAACAGTTATTAAACAATCAAAAAACTTTATGTGCGATACCGAACATACAATCGTTTCACATAGTTTTATTCTGGTCGCATCTTTGTATGTTCGCACGTTTGTTTTAGCCGATGAAAAGAGAATTTTGCATCCTCGATTCATGCTGATAAACAACTTGCTTTGAAGCTATGGCTTTATCGGATGAGCTTCTCAACGAAGTTCATCCTTTTGTTTCAGAAGTTACGGATGAAAATTGCGGATAGGTTGTTTCCAGCGTCGAAATACCTCAAAAAGGATTATTTGAATGAAATCGCTTTCCACCTTACAAATCAGCGATACGGACGAACAAATTACCGATGCGGATTTGCTTTCTTCCATCGCTCAGGGTGATGAAACGGCTGTAATTGCGCTCTATGATCGTTATCATCGTGTTCTGTTCGGATTGATAGTTCGCATACTTCATAATCATGCAGAATCAGAGGATTTGCTACAGGAAGTTTTTGTGCAGGTTTGGCAGAAAGCGCAGAACTTTGACCAAGAGCGGGGGAAGGCTTTTACCTGGCTGATGACAATTACACACTGTAGAGCCATTGACCGATTACGCTTTCTGAGAACTCGAACAAGGACGACCGAGAAAGTAAAGGCGAGTAAACCACTTTATACCGATTCAAAAATTGAGCATAACCTGATTCTTCAGAATCGTCAGAAGATGGTTCGGACAGCTTTAAGCCAATTGCCTGAAAAAGAGCGCGAGTTATTGCTGATGGCGTATTTTGCCGGACACACGCAACAAGAAATTGCCGAACAAACAAATATTCCGCTTGGAACGGTGAAAACCAGAATGCGAATGGGAATGATGAAATTACGTGAAACTCTAAACGCTGATTCGCACATTTGGTTATAAAAACCTTACTAAAATCGGTATAACGAAGAAAGCCGATTCAATTTTATTGCTTCATAATTTACTGATGCTTTTCTAAGGTCATTTGATTATCCGGCGGATTCTTCCAAACAAGAGAAAGCATGAACTCTATGAACGCCCAAAAAAACATTCTCTGCGTTGATGACAATACGGATACCTGCGAATTACTAAATTTTATTTTTGAAAAAAATGGTTTTAAAGTAAAAACCTGTGATTCTCCTGAAGAAGCCGTCAGATACGCACGAAACAATCATTTTGCAGCGATTGTCGTAGATTTCCATTTATTTGAAATGGATGGCGTTGATTTATGTAGAATCATTCAAACTTTTGATTCAAACACACCTGTGATCTTTTATTCAGCCGAGGCACGAGAAATTAAAAAACAGGAAGCATTTGAAGCGGGAGCGAAAGCATATCTCATAAAACCAAATGATTTTGAGCAATTAGTTCCAACCGTAAATCATTTTATCAATGAGAGCATAAAGGAGCCTACACACATTACTTCATTTCAGCACTAACATTTATCAACTTCTTTAGATAACAGGCGGCATAAAAACCGTTCATTGTTTTAATGAGAGAAAAATATGTCAGACTTTTAATTTTAGGCTTCGGCTTTGTCATTCTTTCCGATTTGATAAGCCTTTTCCTGTTGGAACCTGCGGCTCGCTGCACGTCTGCTTTTCTGATGATGATGTGTGTTTATCGCTTTCCGTCACGCTTGCAAATTGACTTTGTGAAATGGCTCAAGGGCAGCGTGCTTACCTCAATTGTTGTGCTTTTTATCAATACCGGAATTTTAAACAGTCTGAGCGTTTTCCTTGTGCTGGTCTTTTTCGTTCTCTGGATAAATTTATCCTTCTTTAAAAAGGAACAGTTATGAACGCATTAGATTTAATAAAAAAAGAACACACAGAAATTTTAGACTTAATCGAAGAACTTGAAGCGATTGGCGACGGATTTAAAAGCCAACGACGGCGAGAGGCGCTGCAAAAAATAAGAAATGCTTTTGATTTGCTCAACAGATTTGAAAGGGAAATCTTTTATCCAGCTCTGGCAAATCAAGAGGGTATTGGCACAATGGTTGGAGAGGCAGGCAAAGAGCTTCGTGATATTGATCGAGTCCTCTTAAAAATGGAAGAAAATGTCGGAGATTGGGAAAACAATTTATCCGAATTAAAAGCCTTGACTCAAGATCATTTTGAATTGGATGAAAAAGAGTTGTTTCCCAAAGCTGAAGAATTGCTTGGCAAAGATCGGCTTGAGGAACTCGGTCAGCGAATTCAGGAAATGAAACAAGAGTAGTCGTTGCAATCTAAGAAAAAATAAGAAGGAGAAAAAGGATATGGCACAGAAAAAACAGGAAGAACATCTGCCGGGCGTCAGCGATAAAGAGCAACGCCAATATGAACACATTAAAAAATCGGCTGAAAAGTCCGGTCGTTATGGAGACGCGCTGAAGAAGTCGCCGCTCGAACTGTCAGAAAACAGCATGAAGAAAAAGGTCATGACAAAGGCAAGTAACAGCGGCTTCAGGAATTGAATGAAACCTATAACCGAAAATTAAACAAAGAATGAAAGGGAAAATATTATGGTGAATTCATCGGAAATTCGAGAACATATGGAAGTCGTCGGTTCGGACGGACAGCACATCGGAACAGTTGACCGCGTAGAAGGCAACAGAATTAAGCTGACAAAGAGCGATACCCAGACGCAACAGCATCATCATATCATTGGGCTTGACTTGGTTGACCGGGTAGAGCAAAACACAGTTCAATTAAACGTGACGAGCGAAGAAGCCCAGCAACAAAAACACGACGACCAGGCGATGAGCGATGACGCAGCAATGACAGCGGGCGGCGGAGCAACTGGCAGCGCGGAAGCCAAAGGCGGTAAAAGCGCTTAATCGAACTTTATCGCGCGGGAGCAAAACAGCGAAATTCTGATCCGAGTCGAAATCGCTCCGACCGCAAGTTAAAAATAAGGTTGAATGAGCGACGGTTTCACCGATTCTAAAAAATAAAAGATGAGCCGACGAAACACAAACAACGATGCGCCGCAACCATTCGAACCAGGGGAGGAAACAAATTTACCGCCAACAACTCCGCGAGACCCGGTCGAACCGGATCCAATGAAACCTGATCCGATTCCCGTGCCGCCGGACAAAGAACCGCCTGTGCCGGTGCGCGAACCCGTTCAGTTACCGGCTGCCGGAGACCCGAAGCCCGCAGAGTCGCCGCGAATTGTTTGATAAAGATGAAACGAGCGAAACAAAACATTTATCTAATCGGTATCAAGCTTTTCTATTTCAACTTTGAAATCACCCGTAGAGATGTCAGAGAACTATAGTTCTCTGACATCTCTTTTTTGCCTTCTTGAAGCACGGAAAACAAGGTTTTCTGAAAGCTGTTTTGAGAGTTTTTTGGACAGAACAAATTATCATTCTCATCTTCCCATGATAATTTCAGAATTTCGTGTCCCCTCTAATACCGACACCACCTTTTCTATTTTTTAATCTTCTTTATAAAGAGCAGAGCTGAGATTACCTATGACGCAACCCATTGCATTTTTGATTGAAGAAGACGATGATACTCGCCCGATCTTTAAAAGCGTTCTCGAAGGGCAAGGCTTTCTGGTCGTTTCTGCCGTCAGCGAAGCGGATGCTCTGCAAAAAACAGGAGACAACGGCTCACGCCTGAAAACCGACTTGATAATCGTTGATTTTGTCGGCAAATCGGTTGAAGAAATGCATGCGGCGGGAAGAAGAATCAGAAATCAAAGCCAGTCGGCTTCGCCCATAGTCATCGTAGCGAGCGTTTACGGCGCAGACCTCGAGGGCAAGGATATAAACATCAGTGGGAATGATTGGGTAACTTATCTGGAAGACGGAGTGCAATTGTTCCGGCTATTAAAAAATCTCGTAACAAAAGGTTAGTTTACGACAGCCTTGTTAATAACGATAAGGCAAGTTTAATCATTAACCAATAATTAAATTTGCCGCCGCTGGATTTTCAAACCATTACATTCTGAGATATTGCTGCTCAGATGCTCGGATTATCCGATAGCAATCACAAGTCAGAGCTTCTAAACCGGCTTTATCCGTTATTTTGATATTTCCACGAACGTAATTGATCAATTCTTTTTCCTGCAAAGCCATCGCCGCAAGAGTTACGCCCGGACGATGAACGCCGAGCATCTGCGCCATAAAATCCTGAGTGAGCATTAACTCACCTGTTTCCGAGCGGTCGTGACACATCAGCAACCATTTTGCCAACCGTCCATCAAGCGAGTGATACCGATTGCAAGCAGTGTTTTGTGAGACTTGCGAATAAAATGCATAAACATATTTTAAAGCCAAAGCCCGTAACTCCGAGCTTTCGTTAAAAGTGGCTTTGAAGGCTTCCGTCTTTATCCTGAGCGCCGCTCCTGATTGCTGAACGGTGGTTTGACGCGGCGAAACTCCATCGGATAAGATCACGGAGATTCCGACAATTCCTTCTTTGCCGATCATTCCGGCTTCAATGCTCGATCCGTCCTCGAAAGTATTAACGATTGAAACAATTGAGTCTTCCGGAAAATACACGTAATCATAACGCTCTCCCGAACGGTGAAGAACCTGGCGATATTCGAGTTTTACGGTTTCCAAGTGCGGCGATATTTTTTTTAATTCTTCGGCTGAAAGAGCCGAAAGAAACAGATTTTTACTTTCAATTTGCATTTGTATTACTGGCATTTGAGGATCACGAATTTTTAACAATCAAGTTAAATTGTATTTTTAAACCATCTGTTGAATATGTTTAGAAAGAGCTGTTTTGAGTTTTTCAAAATCTATGGGTTTCACCAGATAATCAACCGCGTCTTTTTCAAGGGCAGCTTCTTTTAATTTTGTTTGGGCGTGACCGGAGGTAAAAACAATCGGCAACCGCGCCAGATTTGTAAAATCATGAATCCGGCGAGCTGCCGCAATTCCATCAACGACCGGGAGGCTCACATCCATTAAAATCAAATCGGGACAAATTTGCTCGGCAATGGAAATGGCTTCGGCTCCGTTTGCGGCTTCCGCAACTCGATAGCCCCACATTTCAAGCAAAGTCTTGAGCAGGAGGCGGCTATCCTCATGATCTTCGGCGACGAGCACGAGCGGCTTTAAGCCGAAGTTTGGCTTTGCGGAGGATGCTGGCTCGACACGCGCTGTTTGTTTACTTCTAGGTTCTAAAGCAATCATAATTCACAAAATATTGTTTTATTTACGGTTGTTAGCGTCGGTGATTAAGTTTCGCTTTGTTACAGAAGACTTGCGTTCTCTTTTTCGGGTAATTCAAACTTGCTCAAACTTCAAACAAATTGAACAACAAATGTGTTCAATTTAAAGACAAAAAAATCCCATTTATCTCAACAAGAGAAATCTAGTATTACAAATCAAAGGCGACTTGATAATCGGGAATTCCGAAGACTGATATAGGGATTTCCCCTATAATAAGCAAGGCTCTAGGGTAGTTAAGGCATTTTGAAGGATTGCTAAACTACTGAAATGGAACAGCAAAATCGTTATTATCGCCGTTCCCGAATTTCCGAAAAGAAATTTCGTCAATTAATTCGCTATTTTGC
>JALZCH010000056.1 GCA_030863175.1 Acidobacteriota bacterium
AAATTGTCCACGAATATCTTGAGCATCATCGAGACCAATCAAACGAAGATAACGATTCGTTTATCCTTGATTAGGACTTTCAGTCCACGGAAAATCTCTGCATTTCTAATGCAGAGTGGTTTAGTTCGTAAACGTCATCAGTGGCGCAATTTTAAATAAATGGAGAAGAAAATGAAAAACAACGCAGTAATTTATACATTGATAATATTTAGCTTGATGTTCTTTTCGGCGACAGAAACAATTAAAGCCGTCGAACCGTCAAACGACAACTTATCATCCGCAATGCAGCTTTCTTTGCAAAGCGGAACCGTTTCAGGATCGAATATCGGCGCCAGCCGCGAAGCGGGAGAGCCGAATCATTACGATTCAAATTTACCGGGCGCCAAAACCGTCTGGTATAAATGGACACCACTCAGCAGCTTCACCGCTCAATTAGAGTTGACTGACAATTTCAGTTCAACGATTGCGGTCTATTCAACCACTTCCGGTAATCCTACATTCGCGCAATTAACCAAAATTAACACTGCCAGTAACGCGGATTTTAACGGATATACGGAGCAGCGACACAGAGTCAAATTTTTTGCCGAAGTCGGTAAAACCTACTACATCGCAATCGGTGGCTATGCTCTTTTCAGTTCGGCAACGGAAGGAACGTTTCAACTCAAATACGGAAGAAACCGTTTCCGTTATTCAACGGATTTCGAAACCCGAGACGATAAAGCATCTCTTTCGGTTTTCCGCCCTTCTACGGGGATTTGGTACAACCTGCAAAACAGCACTTCAAATCCTTTCGAAGCGATTCCGTGGGGAACAAACGGCGATTCGCCCGTCTCGGCTGATTATGACGGCGATGGTGAAACCGACATTGCCGTCGCCAGAAACGTCGGCGCCGTGAAAAACTGGTACATTTACGGAGCGTCAAACGCTGTCAGTTTTCAATGGGGAATCGCCTCTGATAAAGCTGTAGTCGGAGAATTCGACGGCGACGGTCGAGCCGACATCGTTGCGATTCGCAATCACCCGGAAGGCTCTTACTGGCATATCCGCCAAAGCAGTAACGGCGCTTTGCGTTCGTTATTTTTTGGAAAAAATCTGGATAAACCGGTTTTAGGTGATTTTGACGGCGACGGATTGACCGATCCAACGGTGGTTCGCAACTTTGGGGCGAACAGGGTTTGGTACACATTAAAAAGCAGCACAAATTACACGCAATTTACCGGACAGCAATTCGGAAATGACACGGATGTTCCGGCGGCTGAAGATTTCGACGGCGACGGGAAAACAGACATCGCTGTTTTTCGTCCTTCAAACGGACACTGGTACGTTTTGCGAAGCTCGGATAATCAATTTCAAGCCCAGCATTTCGGCTCCGGCGGCGATAAACCGCAGCCGGCAGATTATGACGGAGACGGAAAAGCCGATTTTACGGTTTTTCGCCCGTCTACCGGAGCCTGGTACATTCTGCGCAGCGGTAATAACGAATTCTACGCCAAACAATGGGGCGCGCAAACCGACGTTCCGTTTTCAACTCTGGCAGCGATTTCGCAATAAACCGGATTTTGATTTTTTGTGAAAAACATCGTGTTCTTCGTGCGGTCGGCAATAAGAAATAAAAACTGTGTTTCGCGCGAAGAACACGACAAGAACAAAAGTTTATCGCAAAGAATTGGAGAAAATTAAAGACTATGCCGATTTTATTTTTGAAATACAGGAAACAACATTATGAAAAGCAAATTATTCGATTACTTTTTTTTCGCAGCAGTATTGTTGCTGCTTTTACTGTTCGCCTTGACAGTGAGGTCGTAGATTGAAATGAGAACGGCAATCGGAACGCTAATTTTCAGTTCAATTGGTTTGATTTTAATGATTGGAGCGATGATGAAAACTATTGGCAACATCTTCTTTCTGCGCCTTTCGCAAAAAGCAAATGGGACGGTGGTTAATCTGAAAACCAAGCGATTCAGAACGAGCCATCGTTGTCGCGAAGTATATTTGCCTGTGGTCGAGTTTGAACCAGTCGCCAATCGTAAAATCAGAATCACTGCAACCATAGGTTCAAATCCGCCGGATTACCAAATCGGCGATTTCGTAACCGTCAGATTTTTTCAGAAAAGACCGGGAGGCGGTCGAATTGATTCATTTTGGGAGATGTGGTTTATACCAACCATCTTTTTTGCCGTCGGGCTGGCAGTTTTCGTTACGGCAATACTTATTTTTTGAATTGACACAGCCTCGTCTGAGAATATACACAGCTCAGATTTCCGGTAAACAACAAAACAACCTAAAACCGAAGGCTAAAATTCATAAACCTTCGGTTTTTGCTTGTTTGAGAAGGTTCTCAAGATTTAAACGTTACTGTGTAAATACACGGTGAAACCTGTTTCTCAATCCTTTATTTTTCTCTCAACTCATTTATGAGGGAGGAAATAAAATGAAATACGCGAAGAAATTATTTGTAACATCTTTTATAACGATATGCGCTTGTTTATTTTTAGTCGTTCCGTCAGCGCAGGCTGTGACTTTTACGGTGACAAAAACGGCTGATACGGATGATGGAGTTTGCGCAGCCGGCGATTGTAGCTTGCGCGAAGCGATCTTTGCCGCAAACGATTTATCCGGACCTGATACGATTGAGTTCAAGGCATCTGTTTTCGGCGCGCCGAATCCGGTTCAGCAAATTATCCTATCGGTTAATCTTCCCGAATTGTCAATCGAAGACGATTTAACGATTTTCGGTCCTGGACCTAAACAACTGCTCATAAACGGAAATGCCGACGACCGCGTTTTCTCTATCAGTTCGGGTAAAACCGTTTCGATTAGAGATTTATCAATAATTAATGGTAAAACTCCACCGCCTGACTTGGGTGGAGATATAACGTCGATAATCAAAAGTTACGGTGGCGGTATTTTAAATTTAGGGAATTTGACGCTTTCGAGAGTCAGAATGGCTTTAAATCATTCCGGCAGCTACGGCGGTGCCATTAAAAACAACGGCACACTGACCATCCTTTATTCGGTTATCAACAATAACGTCGGAAGTCATGCCGGCGGCGGCATTTCAAATAACGGTTTACTAAAGATTGCCAATACAACGATTACCGATAATAAAGCTTACGGCATTGGTGGTGGTATTCATGATGATGGCGGTTCGGATACAAACCTTAATAACGTGACCATCAGCCACAATACGGCGACTGGAGACGGCGGCGGAATTAAGACCAGTTATAATCCGGTCGGCGTTGTCCGCCTGCGAAACACAATAGTTTCCAACAATACTGGGGACGCCGGCGACGACGTTCACGGTAATTTCACTTCGCAAGGCTCGAATTTGATTCGCGTTAACACCGGCAGCTCGTTTGCGGCGGGAAACCCGAATGCAACGGGCGATTATGTCGGTACCAGCGCCGCTCCGCTCGATCCGAAGCTTGGTCCTTTACAGGACAACGGCGGAATCACCAGCACCAGAGCATTATTGCCCGGCAGCCCCGCGATTGACAAAGGCGATGATTGCGTAACCTGGGCAGCAAACTGCGTTGAAAACAAACCGCCGGCTCCGTTGGTTTACGACCAGCGTTTCACCGGTTTCAATCGTAACGCCGGAGCATCGGTTGACATCGGCGCGTTTGAAGCTGAGCCGACCGTTTCGGTTTCGGATGTTTCTTTGCCCGAAGGCAATCAGAACACAACGAGCTTTAATTTTACTGTCAATTTGTCAGGAAGCACAGGTCAGACTGTGACCGTAAGTTATCAAACGACAGGAATCAACGCATCCGCGGGAGTTGATTTTGTGAGCACAAGCGGCGCGCTGACCTTTGCCCCGGGTGAGACTTCCAAAACTGTAACCGTGCCGGTTCTTGGCGATACAACGCCAGAAACAAACGAGCAGTTTCATCTGAATTTATCAGCTCCGGTCAACGCCACACTTGCCGACGCGCAAGGAGTTGGAACGATTCAGGACGACGACAACCACGGCTTGTTGGTATTCAAGTATGCACCGTATTCAGGTACGGAAGGCAACTCGGTTTTAGTAACTGTCGAACGCCTTTACGGCACAATGGGAGTTGTTACGGTTCAATATTCTACATTTGCCAACACTGCGACCGCGGGAGCTGATTACACAGCAGTGTCGGGCATTTTGACTTTTGCCAACGGCGAAACGATTAAAACTTTTACAATTAATTTGCTTGACGACCAGACAGGTGAACCGACAGAAGATTTTAACGTATTTTTAGCCAACCCAACCGGCGGGGCGACTCTCGGCGTTCCGTCCAACACTACGGTCAGCATTCAGGATAACGACCAGTCATCAACAGTATCAATCAGCGGAATTGTCAGCTATGCAAATAATCCCTTAAACCAGCAGCAAAAATACATTCCCAAAGCGATGTTGTCGGCTGTCGGAGATACAGCTGTTACAGTTCCAACGGATTCGTCTGGTGCATATCTGCTTGAGTATCTAACCTCTGGCAGCCCATATACAGTCACGGCAACAAAGGTAGACGACATAAACGGAATTACGGCATTCGATGCAACGCTCGTATTGCGGCACGTCGCAGCCGGAGGACAAGGCGCAAATGCCTTATCGTTAGTCCAGCAAAAAGCAGCCGATTCCGACGGAGACAGCGTTATTTCTGCATTCGACGCAACGCAAATCCTTCGTTATGTCGCGGCAAACGGCAGCAATACCAACACCGGACAGGTTGGCAAATGGAAGTTTCAGCCTGCGACAAAGAATTATCAATCCTTGGGAAATTCTCTGTCAGGTGAAAACTACGAAGGTATTCTGATTGGAGAAGTTAACGGAGATTGGATGCCTCCCGGAAATTCACTTACCGACGAGAATGAAAACCTAATTCAAGGCGAAACAGCAGAAGCAGCAGTTAAAGAAGCGGAAGCGGAAATTTCATTGCCGGGAGATGCTTTCGCTGAGAGTGGAGAGGAAATTATTATTCCGATCTTATTCGCCAACAGCAGCGGAAAATCAATTTCAAGTTACAGTTTTGATATTGCTTTTGATCCGACTGTTTTGCAGCTTGACACCGAGATGCCGTTTGACACAAACGACACTTTAAGTCAGCAATTTATGGTTGCTCACGACGCCGAGCAAGCAGGGCGAATCGGTATAGCGGCGAGCGGTAATATCTTAAACGACCAAGTTCCAGCATCCGGAGTGCTATTAAAACTGCGCTTTCAAACTGTCAAAGGAGGTTATGGTTTGAAAAAAAGAACAACGAATTTAACATTCCAGCAACTGCCTATCTTTGAAGATGAATTCGGTTCGGCAATAGCAATAAAAACGTCAAACGGCTCGGTCGGCTTTACCGGCAGAAAGGCTTTTGAATAAAAGTCAGCTCGTTGTAGTTGTTTAATATGAAAAAAGCCGGAGAAACAATCTCCGGCTTTTTCTGAAAGTCGAGTAAAAAGTAGTCTCAAATTTCAGAATCTGCTTTTTATTCGTGTTTCAAGTTTTTCGATTTCCGGCGCTGTTCAAGCTTTTCAACATTTTGTTGGGCGATTTCCCCGAACGAAACGTCAAATTCACTTGCAATCCGCGCTGCGTACCACAAAACATCACCGATTTCGTCCAAAATTTTAGCGCGACGCTCATCAGTAATTTGCCCGTCATTGCGAATCGCTTTTTTCACTTGTTCGGCGACTTCGCCCGCTTCTCCGTTTAAACCGAGAGCTAAATAACTGACAGCCGTTAATTCCTCATCGCGTGGATAAACAGCAAATTTTTCGATAGCCTGTTGATATTCGTCAAAATTCATTGGTTTTTAAATCAATTGATTTAATTTGCCATTTTTCGCGAGCTTTTTTCAAAGCCTCTTGAACTTGAAACCGCGAAGTTCCGCCGATTCGGTTTTTTGAATCAAGCGTCGCTTCAAGCGATAAAGCGTCGAATACATCAGCTTCGATCTCGTTTGCAAATTTCTTTAATTCCGCTAAATCAAGCTCGTGCAATTCGCGGTTGTTTGAAACAGCAAAAAGCACGATTTGTCCTGTTAATTCGTGTGCTGTGCGAAACGGAACGCCGCGACGAACCAAATAATCAGCCAATTCGGTGGCGTTCATAAAACCGGTTTGAGCGGCTCGCCGCATATTTTCAGTTTTTAAGGAAATGTTTTCGAGAACGATGGCGGTCGCTTCGAGCGCCGCAAGGGTGGTTTCATACGAGTCGAAAACTGCTTCTTTGTCTTCCTGCAAATCTTTGTTGTAAGCCAAAGGTAAGCCTTTCAACAATGCTAAAAGCGCAGCGTGGTGCCCAAAAACGCGGGCTGATTTTCCGCGAATAAGCTCCATCGCATCAGGATTTTTCTTTTGCGGCATCAGGCTCGACCCGGACGCAATTCGGTCGCTCAATTCAAAAAAGCCGAATTCGGTTGAAGAATAAAGAATTGTGTCTTCGGCAAGTCTGGAGAGATGCGCCAGCAAGAGCGAGCACGCATGTGAAAAATCGAGCAGAAAATCTCTGTCGCTGACTGCATCGAGACTGTTGCGGCTGACGCCCGAAAAATCCAATTCCTTTGCTACCTCTTCGCGGTCAATCGTGTAACTGGTTCCGGCGAGAGCCGCGCTTCCAAGCGGCGAAACGTTAGCGCTTTCGCGGGCTTGAGAAAAGCGAATCGAATCACGCTCGAACATTTCAAAATAAGCCAGACACCAATGAGTAAAAGCGACAGGCTGAGCGCGTTGTAAATGCGTGTAACCGGGCAAGAATGCCTTTGAATTCTTTTCCGCCAAGTTGAGCAATGCGCCCTGCGTGTTATGCAAAACGGATTGCAAACGTTCAATCGCCGCCCGTGTCCAAAGGCGCATTGCCGTCGCTACCTGGTCGTTTCGGCTGCGCCCGGTGTGTATTTTTCGCCCGGCGTCGCCGATTAATTCGGTTAGTTTGGCTTCGATAAACGAATGCACATCCTCGGCATCTGCAAATTCGTTGAAATATACCGAACCTTTTTCCAGAAATCGCTCTTGCATAATTTGCAAGCCGCGAGAAATCTCCGCAAATTCGTCTTCGCTCAAAATTCCAGCATTTTTCAAACCTTTGGCGTGTGCCAGACTCGCTTGAACGTCAAACAGAAATAATTTCCGATCGAAATGAAAAGACTGATTAAAACGGGCAAAAACCTCGTCAGCAGCTTCTGTGAATCTGCCGCCCCATAATTTTTTTGATTCGCTCATTTGACAATAACAACTCTAATTTCTATTTTATGCATCTATGCATAGGTTATGCAAAAAGATTGCATAGTGATTTAGTAAAACAAGAATTGAATGTACAAAGAAAAACGGCAGGAAACAATTTTAAATTTGATTCGAGCAAAAAATATCGAGACTCAGGAAGAGCTGAGCGAGTTTTTGTCGAAAGCCGGATTTTCTGTCACACAATCGAGCGTTTCGCGTGATTTGGACGAGCTTGGCATTGTCAAAGCCAACGGGTATTACGCTCTGCCGCGAGCCGAAAATAGGAAAAACTTTGGTTTAATCAGCCTCGACACAGCCGGAGAAAATCTTGTTGTCGCAAAGTGTGAACCCGGTTTAGCTTCGGCTGTGGCGGTGCAGATTGACCGGGCAAAAATCACCGGAATCGTCGGCACGATCGCGGGCGATGACACGATTTTTATTGCAGTTAAGGATTACAGAGAACAGAAAAAAGCTATTAAAAACATTTGGGAATTATTTGAATAATGGAACAAAAAGTTAACAAAGTTGTTTTGGCGTATTCCGGCGGGCTTGATACTTCGGCGATGCTGTTGTGGCTGAAGGAAAAATACAATTGCGAAGTCATTTGTTATTGCGCTGACGTCGGACAGGGCGAAGAACTTTCTGGGTTGGAAGAAAAAGCGAAAGCTACGGGCGCAAGCAAATTGTATGTTGAAGATTTGCGCGAGGAATTTGTTCGTGATTACGTCTGGACAGCCGTTAAAGCCAACGCGCTTTACGAAGGCGTTTATCTTTTGGGAACCAGCTTGGCGCGCCCCGTGATTGCCAAAAAGCAAATTGAAATTGCGATGAAAGAAGGCGCTGATGCCGTCGCGCACGGAGCAACAGGAAAAGGTAACGATCAGGTACGTTTCGAGTTGACTTATTACGCTTTGAAACCTGACGTGAAAGTGATCGCGCCGTGGCGGCATTGGGAATTTAAAGGACGCGCTGATTTGATCGCGTATTGCGCCGAAAAGGGAATTCCTATCAAAGCGACGGCGGAAAAGCCTTATTCGACCGACCGCAATTTGATGCATATTTCTTACGAAGGCGGCATTTTGGAAGACCCGTGGGCTGCGCCGCCTGAAGATATTTTCGTGCTGACGAAATCGCCGGAAAACGCCAGAGAAAAGGCGGAAGAAATCGTTTTGACATTTGAAAAAGGCGAGCCTGTAGCGATTAACGGTGAGACTTACGGTGCGGTTGATTTGCTCTCGACTTTGAATTTTATCGGCGGCGAACACGGCATCGGGCGCGTTGATCTTGTCGAAAATCGTTTTGTTGGGATGAAATCGCGCGGAGTTTATGAAACGCCCGGCGTCACGATTTTGCAGTCGGCGCACCGCGCGCTCGAATCAATCACGCTTGATCGGGAAGTCGGGCGTCTGCGCGATTCGCTTTCGACCAAATTCGCCGAATCAATTTATTACGGCTTCTGGTTCGCGCCGGAGTTTGAGATTTTACGTTCGATGATTGAAGAAACGCAAAAAACGGTTTCGGGCGATGTGCGTTTGAAACTCTACAAAGGCAACGTCACCGTAACGGGCAGACGATCGCCGTATTCGCTTTACAAAGAGCGCATCGTCACCTTTGAAGATGATGCGGGCGCTTACGATCAGCACGACGCCGAAGGATTTATCAAATTGCAGGCTCTACGTTTGCGATTACAGAAATTTGATTAGTTTATGAGTCATCAAGGTAACGAAGGTTGGTTTCCAGAATGTATATCTTGCGGCGCAGGAAATGTTGGGGCGGTTGTATGCCTTGACCCGACCTGCCCCGAAGTTTACGGAATGAAACCAGTTGAGTTAAAGCCATCAATATACATTCATGGTGATTTGGTGGTTGATGAGAAACTCATTTTTGAAAATGAACATTGGTGGAAATGCTGTCAGATTTGCGACCGCAGAATTCACGCCGATGCAGGTGCTTGGGGCAGTTATGCAATGTGCGTTGGCTGTTTTAACAACTATATAAATCGCGGCGAAATTCCCCCAACAACTCTTCGGGAAGTTGAAATGAGCAGAAAGAAGTGAAAAAGATGCAGATTTTAGAAGTTGACAAAATCGGTTCGGCGGTTTCGCCGCTAGGATTGACGAAAAAAGTGGCGATTGTTAAGGAAACTAACGTGCCGCAAGCGGGCGATGTGGTTGTTGTGCGCGCTTTGAGCGAGAGTGTGACTTACGGCAATCTTGAACTGCCGTCGGGCAGACTGGCGAAAATCAATCGCAACGATGTTTTGCTCGGCGTGCTTGGAAAACGCCGCGCGCTCAAAGGTTTTGTCGGCGACGTTCCCGAATCTGTCAAAGCGGGAGACAAACTGCACCTATTGAATATGGGCGGCGTGATCGGAATTTGCAAAGGTCATCATTCTTCGCTTTCAGATGCGATTGAAGTCGAAGTTCTGGGTTTGGCTTGCGATGAAATCGGAACAATCTTAAACATTGCCGACAACGCTTTGCAGCCGACCGATCTTCTGCAAAAAAGCGCGCCGATTGTGATTGTCGCGGGAACTTGTATGAATTCTGGCAAAACCGTCGCCGCGACCGAGATTATCAAACAAGCCGCTCACGCCGGATTGCGCGTGGCAGGTGCGAAAATGTCGGGTGTGGCTTGTTTGCGAGACACGCTGAATATGCTGGATCATGGTGCGATTGCAACGGCGAGCTTTTTAGATTGCGGTTTGCCTTCGACCGTTGACGCCGGAAATCTTGCTCCCGTGGCGAAAGCGATTTTAAATCATTTGAATTCGTTTGAGCCGGATTTAATCGTCGTCGAGCTTGGCGACGGAATTGTCGGCGGCTATGCGGTTGATTCTGTTTTGCAGGACAAGGAAATCAAATCAGCAACCGCAGCTTTCGTGTTTTGCGCGTCGGATTATGTCGGCGTAATTGGCGGCATCCAGGTTTTGAAAAATATGGGAATCGAAATTGACGTTGTTGCCGGTTCAGTAACTGATTCTCAAATGGGCGAAGATTTTGTGCAAAAGGAATTTGGTTTAAATGCCGGTAATGCTCGTCGTGATGGAAAACGATTATTTGAATTGATCGAAGCGAAAACTATCGAACAGACCGAATTTGCTTTAGCGGCTTAAAATTCAGAGAAATGATTAAGAAAATAAAAATTGCAATCTTCGGCGGTTCGGGCTATGGCGGCGCAGAGCTTTTGCGGATTCTTTTGTTTCATCCTAACGCCGAAATTGTTTTTGTTACTGCAAACGAACACGCCGGAAAAGCGGTCGGAGAAGTGCATAAAAACCTATTTGGGCTGACTGATCTGAGATTTGAAAAATCGCCCGAAGATTTGTCCGCGCTCGAAAACGTTGATGTCGCATTTTTTGCTTTGCCTCATGGTCAGGCTTTAAACCTGATTCCGAATTTGCCGCGAAACGTGAAAGCGATTGATTTATCTGGCGATTTTCGTTTGAGCGACGCCGATGTTTTCCATCAGTATTACAAGCTCGAAAAATCCGATCGGCAAAGCGATTTTGTTTATGGTTTGATCGAAACAAATCGTGAAGCGATCAAAACGGCAAAGTACATTGCCAATCCAGGCTGTTTTGCGACTGCCACAATTTTGGGGATTGCGCCGCTCATTGCCAGCAACTCAATCGAGGGGCGCGTGATTGTAGACGCTAAAACGGGTTCAAGCGGAAGCGGTGCGAAACCAGCAACAAACACGCACCATCCGCAACGAATGAACTCGTTTTACGCCTACAAGCCTTTCGCGCATCAGCACGTTCCTGAAATCGAACAATGTCTGCGTACTTGCGGCGATTGGACGAGCGAACTGGTGTTTATGACACACAGTTTGCCAGTGGCGCGCGGCATTTTCGCTTCGATTTATGTTGAATTAAAAAAAGAAATGACGGCGGACAAACTGCGGGAGATTTTTGCAGAGTTTTACCGCGATTCATTTTTCGTGCGTTTGGTTGAAGGTTCACCTGATATTAATTGGGTAAAAACGACGAATTTTTGCGATTTGGGTTTTGCTGTGAAGGGCAAATCGGCGGTGATTTTTTCGGCGATTGACAATCTCGTCAAAGGCGCGGCGGGGCAAGCCGTACAGAATATGAATCTGATATTCGGTTTGGATGAAAAAACAGGTTTGATTTTCACGGGCACCAATCCGTAAAACGAGATGCAAACTCTTTATGAAGAACCGTATTTTTACTCGGTTTCACGCGACGAGAAAACAAATGAATATTTTTTGGACGTGACGTGCGGCAGGGTGGCGATTTTTAACGTTCAGATTAAATTAACGAATCGTGAAGTCGAACAGTTTTTAGCCGACAACAAATCTCTCGGCGTTTTGGCGTCGCGTGTGATGAATTCGCCGGAAGAATTTATCAAGCGAACGGTTTAAAGAGGAAAAAGGGAATTAAAAGGAATTATCAATGATTGCCGTTTCAGAAAAAACTAATTTTGCCGGAATTGCGGCGAGCGAAGAACAATTTCAAGTGGCGACTTATGCCAAAATGAATGTCGCAGTCGAGCGCGGCGAAGGCGTTTGGATTTGGACGAGCGAGGGCGAAAAATATCTCGATCTGTACGGTGGGCACGCCGTTTGCGCAACTGGTCATTGCCATCCGCACGTCGTTCGAGCTTTGCAGGAGCAGAGCGAAAAATTACTGTTTTATTCAAATCTGGTTTATTCCGAGATTCGCGCGCGAGTCGCCGAAAAATTGGTTTCGATTGCGCCCGAAACCTTGACGAAAGCGTTTTTCTGCAATTCGGGAACCGAAGCCAACGAAAATGCAATGCGAATGGCGCGTTTCGCGACAGGACGCGAAAACATCATCACTTTTTCCGGCGGTTTCCACGGTCGAACGGCGGATTCGATTTCAGCGACTTTTCTGGGCAAATATCGCGAAATCGGAAAGCCGAATGTTCCCGGTCATATCCGAGCCGAATTCGGTGATTTGGAATCAGTGCGCGCAGCTGCCGACGAAACGGTAGCGGCGATTATGCTCGAACCAATTCAATCAATGGCGGGCGTTGCTGAAGCGCCGTCCGAATTTTTCAAAGGCTTGCGCGAAATTTGTGACGAGCGCGGGATTTGTTTGATTTTCGACGAAGTTCAAACCGGCGTCGGACGGACGGGAAGCTGGTTTTTCGCCGATTCCGAAGCGGCTGGCGGCGCTGTGCCCGATATTATTACGCTCGCAAAATCTCTCGGCAGCGGCGTTCCTGTTGGCGCTTGTTTGGTTAATGAACGAATTTCCGCAAAAATAAAAACAAACGACTTGGGCACAACTTTCGGCGGCGGAATGCTGGCGATGGCTGCCGTCCTTGCCACCTTAGAGGCAATTGAGCAGGACAAAATGCTTGAAAACGCCCGGAATATTGAGAATTACTTACGCAAACATTTAAATAAAATTCCCGGCGCTGTCAATTTGCGCGGAAAAGGCTGTTTGCTCGGAATCGAATTTGCTGAAGATGCTAAAAGCATTCACGCCAAATTACTAGAAAAGAAAATCATCACCGGGACTTCGAGCGATGCCAGAGTTTTACGGTTGCTTCCGCCTTTGTGCGTAAAAATCGAGGAAATAGGATTGCTGATTGATGCTCTAACGGCTGAGAAATAATGTCGTTCGATTTACAAAATATTCGCCGTGTTGTAATTAAGGTCGGTTCGTCTTTGTTGATTGACGAAGAAAATCAGGTGCGCGAAAAGTGGCTGCGGACGGTGGCGAAAGACATTAACGAATTGCGCCGCCAAGATATTCAAGTTGCCGTCGTCACGTCCGGTGCAGTCGCACTTGGGCGAAAAACGCTAGATTATGGCAATCGAATTTTAAAACTCGAAGAAAAACAAGCGGCTGCAGCCTGCGGTCAAATCAATTTGTTTTCGCATTGGGAAAGAGCTTTTCAACTCGAAAATACCAATCTACACGGCGCGCAGATTCTGCTTACGCTGGACGACAGCGAAAACCGCAAACGTTACTTAAACGCTAGAAATACTTTTGAGACATTGCTCGGCTGCCTAAACATCGTTCCGATTATCAATGAAAACGACACTGTTGCGACCGCCGAATTGATTGTCGGCGACAACGACCGTTTGGCGGCGCGTGTGGCTCAGATGATCAGCGCAGATTTGCTTTTTTTGTTTTCCGACGTTGACGGGCTTTATACGGCAAATCCGGCGGTTGATTCCACAGCCGTTCACATTCCCGAATTGCGGCAGATCACAGCGGAAATCGAAGCAATGGCGGGCGGCACGGGGTCGCCTTTCGGTTCGGGCGGAATGAGGACGAAAATCGAAGCGGCGCGCATTGCGCTGGCTGCCGGCTGCGATATGATTATCGGCAAAGGTTTTGAGCCACATCCGATTCAAAGAATCCTGAGCGGCGAACGGCAAACCCGCTTTCGCGCTTCGGCAAGTCCGAAAAGCGCCCGCAAACATTGGATTTCAGGCTCTCTGCATTCAGCCGGAACAATCATTGTTGACGACGGAGCGCGGTCTGCGTTGTTGAGAGGCAACAGTTTGCTGCCCGCTGGAGTTCGCGCTTTGCAGGGCGTGTTTGAACGAGGCGATGCGGTGATAATTAAAGATTTGCAGGGGCGAGTTTTGGGGAAAGGCTTATCGGCTTATTCGTCTGCCGACGCCGAGCGCATTATCGGGTTTAAAAGCAGCGAGATCGAAAGAATTTTGGGTTACAAAGGGCGTGATACCCTGATTCACCGCGATGATATGGCTCTTGAAATTTGCGAAAGTTGAAATTTGATGAAAGCGGAATTTACCAAAGAACATGAAGACGTGGCGTCCCTGATACGGACTCTTGGCGAGCGAGCGCGAACGGCTTATCGCGTTTTAGCAAAAGCTGAAACCGAGCAAAAAAACGCCGCTTTGCAGGCGGCGGCAGAAAATCTGCGTACAAACGAATCGGCTTTGCTCGCCGCAAATGCTGAGGATGTCGAAGCGACAAAACAAAAACAAATTTCCAATGCTTTGCTCGACCGCTTGTTGCTGAATCCGGCTCGAATTGAAGCGATGGCAACCGGGTTGGAACAGATTGCAGCGCTTCCCGATCCGGCTGGCAAAACTCTGGCTGAATGGGAACGCCCGAACGGTTTAAAAATCCGGCGCATGAGCGTGCCGCTTGGTGTAATCGGAATTATTTACGAATCGCGCCCGAATGTAACTGCCGACGCCGGAGGACTGTGTTTGAAGTCGGGCAACGCGGTTATTTTGCGAGGCGGTTCGGAGAGCTTAAATTCGTCTAAGGCAATAACGGCTTGCCTGCACGCCGGTTTGAAAAGCGCCGCTTTGCCCGTTGATGCAATTCAGCTTGTTCCGATTCCTGATCGGGCGGCGGTCGGGCAAATGCTGACGTTGACTGATTTGATTGACGTTATTATCCCGCGCGGCGGCAAATCTTTGACCGAAAGAATTTTAAACGAGAGTCGAGTTCCGACGATTCTGCATCTCGACGGAAATTGCCACACTTATTTTCACGCTTCGGCAAAACCAGAGATGGCAAAACAGGTTTTATTAAATGCAAAACTGAGGCGAACCGGAATTTGCGGCGCGACCGAATCATTGCTTGTTGATCGAGCCGCTATTCAGACGCTGCTGCCCGAAATTCTCGAAGCTCTATTTGCCGCAGGCTGTGAAGTTCGCGGCGACGAAACGGTTCAAACCTTCGACGAGCGCGTCGCTCCGGCTCAGGAAAATGATTGGTCAACGGAATATTTGGACACGGTGCTTTCCGTGAAAGTCGTTTCTGATGTCTCGGAAGCAATCGCGCACATCAATTTTTACGGCTCGCATCACACCGACGCCATAATCGCCGAAGACAAAACGGCGGCGGCAAAGTTTTTAAGCGAAGTTGACAGCGCTATCGTCCTGCACAACGCTTCAACGCAGTTTGCCGACGGCGGTGAGTTTGGAATGGGAGCTGAAATCGGTATTTCTACCGGACGCTTGCATGCTCGCGGTCCGGTCGGAGTTGAACAGTTGACAACTTATAAATACGTTGTGCTTGGTAATGGTCAAATCCGAAGTTAATTCAACAAAAAGTTTCAACCTAAATTAAGTTACTTCATATATCTTTTAAACCATTCGACTGTTTTCCGTTCGCGTTCAAGGCGATTGACGCTGATTCCATGATCATCACCGGCGTAAATGTGCAACTCATAAGTTTTGCCGAGAGATTGCAGCTTGTTAGCTAAACCGAGGGCTTGGCTCCCTGTGTTTGAACGCCAGTCGGCACCGCCCTGCAAAATCAAAATCGGGACATTTATTTTGTCGGCGAAAAAGACGGCGGATCGTTCCCGCATCACTTCTTCAGATTTTTCGGCAAAGCCGGGAATCAATTTGCCCCAAACTCTTGCCGCAACACCGGGGCGTTCTTTGGCGGCGGCTTGCAAGTCGGTCAGGGCGCCTTGAACTGCGACGGCGTTGATTGGGATTCCTTTTTTTATTGCCAAAAACGCCTGCATTCCACCGCGCGAAAACCCGTGCATAAATACGTTTTTCATATCCACATAACCGAGCGAGCGGGCAAGCGGAATTAAATTCAAAACGTCGTTTACGTCAGCGCCGCCGAACTCATCTTTGCCCTCGCCGCCATCAGCGCCACGATATTGTGAGCCAATAACGACAAAATTATTAGTCACATACGGGTAATAGATACTCCTTGGTGTAAGTAAGGCAAGATTCGGATTGCCGCCGCGGTTGGCAATGACAAGGGGCAACTTTTTACCCGAAATGTTTCTCGGTTTCCAAATAAAACCGACGACCCGCAAGCCGTCGCTCAGGTATTTGATTTTCCGACATTCATAATCGGCAAAAGATTCGCGCCGCTCAAATTCTTCACGGCTCATAACAAAACGATCAAAGTCTTCAAGATAATTTACCTTGTAGCCTTCTGCTGCCGCGGTTTTGACTTCTTCTTCGAGCGAGGCTTTTTGATCTTTAAGATATTGCTCGTAAGTTTTTTTCGCAGGCGTGGCGCATTGAACGTTTTCAACAATAGTGCCATCCGGCTGTTTGCTTCCCTGGGCAAAAGCGGGAGAAACATCAAGCAAAACGAGTAGTTGAACGCTCAACAGAAAATGTTTGAGGAAATTGCGTATGTTTGATCGGTAATCCTTCATAACTTTCATTTGCCTCCAAATTTGTTCAAATAAACACAGGATAAATCACCGCCGTTCTGTTCGGGAACAACCGTTCTTGCTGATTTCGCAAATGACATTTTCCCTTCCTTCTAGGGCGATTATTTCCCGGGCTCGTTTAAAAATCGGAGCGTCGGTCGAGGTATTATCAGAAGCGATGATTGCGCCCAAATCCTTTTGCCGTCTGAGCATACGGTAAACCTCATCGAGGATTGCGAACAAATGAAGGTGGTTTCGTACACGGGCAGGTTCGTTTTGGTATTTCATGAGCAACGGAGTCGTTTTTCCGGGTAATAATTCTTTCCTTTCATTAACATAGCGGTGCAGCGTTTCGTGAAAAACCGTTGCTGCAAAATTTTCGAGCGGCTTAGCCTTTTCGCCGTTAATAGCTTTCAAGTAATGTCGCATGTTAATTATCAGCGGAAAGCTCAAAGAGCCGGGATTGCACAATGAAAGAGCCGCTTTTGCTTCACCGAACGCAAACTGCGCTTTGGTGAGTTTGACAACAGTCCTGAAAAGCTGTGGTGCTTCCTTCCGCCAATGCTCCCGGAACGATTTGAGTCTGTTTTGTAGTTCTTCGACCGCACCCGGTTCAATTGTTTTCTTTGTTACGTCGGCACAAAAACGGTCGTACAAATCGGCGTATTCAAAAGTAATAATCGGATAATCTGCCGCCTTTGAGGAACAGGGAGAAATCAAGAAAAAAGATGCCGTTACAAGAAATGCAATTCCGCTAAATCTAACAAACATAAAACACCTCATCTCATCTTTTTCGCTCGCCAAACTTCCTGACCGTCGAGCCGCAAAACGACTTCCGTCGCTTTACCCTGTGCGTCGCGGGCGAAGACGGCTTGCATAAATCCGGGGTTGTTTTCCGCGTCAAATAAAACAAACGTATTTGCAGATGAAGGCACAAGTTCGGCTTTTCGCCGCCCGGTTGTCAATCCATATAAAGCGTTGTTTTCCTTTGTGACTGTAAAAGTACGCTCGTTGCTGATTTAATAAACTCCGGCATAATCGTCGTAAACCTTCAGATCAACGGCAGAAGCTTTCGGTCGGACGGACAGTTTTGTAGATTGACCCGAAACCCATTGCCAGCCTTTTGCCCCTGTTTTGACATAAACGGCTATATTTCGCATTCGGTTTTCGGTATTTGCGGCTTTATTTCGCAACACGGTTCTTTGATAACGAACAACCGTGTTGCCTTCAAACACCCGCCAGTTTTGTTCGGAATTTTCAAATTCGGTGCGCTGTAGCATTAGATTTCCGACAGATGCGCTTTTCAGATATTCATCTCTGGTTTCAAGCAAACCGGTTGAATGAACAAAAAGAAAACCCTCACCGAGAATTGTTTCGAGTTTGGTGCGGTCACCCTTGCGAAGAGTTTCAATTAATTCTTTTTCAAACGCCTGCGCTTCTGCCAGAAGTTTGGCGTTTGTATTTGTCAGTTGATTGCCGGTTTGGGCAAAAAGGGCAATCACGCAGATTACAGATATTATGACGGCTATAATGATTCGCATAGTTTTTCTTAGGTTCTAATTTCTCCAACTTTTCACGTTTCCATCAAAAAATCACGGTTGGAAGCTGAACACGACAACCCGAAATAATCCCGGAGGCGGTTCACAATTGTAATCGCCCCCAATACACGGCGATTGTCCGGTTCCTGCCGGATCATAGATTTTGAAATAAGTAATTGATACAGTGCTGGGCGCAGAAACAAACGCCTGAAAAATATAAGGTTGTGTAACTGTCGTAGCCGGAGCAGATTCAGTCGGTGGTAAATCCAGTCGGGGTAAGACATTCTCCGGAATGCTCAAAAAAACCGGATCACCTAATCTGGCACCGGCAACAGAAACATTTTTAACTTCTTGTAGAATTCGCCCATTACCAAAATCCAGCGTTGCGGCTGCCATGAGAATTTTAGTAACCGGAAAGCTCGGATTACCGACGCTTAAGCGGCTGAAGTTATTAAAACCGGTGAAATCGTTTCCTGCGTCCAGACGCGGAATGTTGTTTGATAAACGGGCGTCGGGAATTGTTCCAATTAAACTGCTGGCAGACAGATTTGTTAGAAATTCGCCGCTTCCAATTGGTGGAGAGTTGAACTGAACACCGCCAGTAAAAACGTTATAAGCATTGAGCCGCGGAATGTTTCCCGATAAACGTGTGTCGGCAAGCGTGCCGCCGGAAATGTTTGAAGCGTTTAGATTAATCAAATTTGCTCCGTTGCCAAACAGCGCGCCTTGGACATTCAAAATGCTTGAAGGAGAAATATTTAGGCTGCCGCCCGTGAAAGTTTGATTCGCGTCGCTGCGCAAAAAGGCTTCGGGCAACAACCCGGCAAATCGGGCGGTGGTTTCAGCCTTTTCAGCGCGCATTGCTTGAATCGCGTACGGCGAAGCTGTCAGTTCGTGTCTCGGAAAAATCGCCGTAAACGCGCCAGAACTAGCACCCGGTTTAACAGCAATTTCAAGATAGCGCCCGCCATTGGTCTGAAATACCTCGGTGCCGTAATCAAGATTGACTGTAAAAATTCCGCCGGTCACCGGAACGTCTTCGAACAACGAGGTTCCAAGCAAATTGCCGCCCGTTGGGGTGTCGTACAATTTAATCTCCAAATCATATTTTCCGTTCGCCGGATTTCCTGCATCCGTTAATTTGCCCTGAAAAGTAAACGCCGAATTCTGCGCCTGAATGTTTGGGCTGAAAATGAACAAACCAACGAACAAAAATAAAACAAGCGATGAAGGTATAAAATAAGCGTTTTTCATAACTGTTTTCGTGGACATAAATTCAAAATTGAATATGTCTAAAATTAAGGACAGGCAATCGGAGTTGTCGTTAAAGAACCGGCGTTTGTCACGGTCAGCTCAAAACAGCTTCCCACCGGAGATTTTAAAATGACGCCTTGACCATTGGCTTCGACGTAAATTTTGCCATTTGAAATGTGTAGTTTTGAACGGGGCGATGTAGTGCCAATTCCGACGTTCGTGTCAGCGGTCGCGGAGTTCACGCCGTTGATGCTGCCGAGAACAAGTGAATTGTTGCGCTCGACAAATGCATTCGCGCCAATTGCGGTGGCGTTTTCGACAGAAATTCCGCCGCCGCTTTGGTAGCCGAGCGTTGTATTATAAGAGCCGAAGTTTTGACTGAGTGAACTGTTCCCGACGGCTGTATTAAAGTTACCCGAAGACACCGAATCGCCCGCACCGACACCGATAAAAGTATTGCCAGAACCCGAGTGCCCGCCGCCCGCAGAAAATCCGAAATAAGAATTTCCTGTTCCGTATTGGTTGCTAGCTCCGGCTCCGTCACCGAAAAACGAATTATGGTGTCCGGCTATGTTTGAATTTCCGGCGTGACTTCCGAAAAAGGAATTTCCGCTGCCGAGTGTGTTGCTGCGTCCGGCGTTGAAACCGAAAAACGAGTTACTGCCCGCCTCTGTGTTTTGCAAGCCCGCGTTTGTGCCGAAAAAAGAATTGTTGTCGCCTGAAGTGTTGCTTTGCCCGGCAAATGCTCCGAAAAAGGAATTGTTATCGCCTGTAGTGCTGTTAATCCCGACGCGCGCACCGAAAAATGAATTACTGATCCCTTGTTGATTGGCTCGCCCGGCATCTTTGCCGAAGTAAGAATTAAAACCGCCAACTGTGTTGCTAAAACCGGCTCCCGTCCCGAAAAAGGAATTGCTTGAACCTGTTGTGTTTGAGCGCCCCGCGCCCACGCCGTAAAAAGAGTTTTCATTTCCGGTTGTCAAAACACCGGCAAGAAAACCGGCGAATGTGTTTGAATTTACGCCGTCGCTCGTAAAAGCGCGAAAGCCGCCGATGTTGTATTGCGTTGCGGCGTTGAAAGCGTTCGCAGAACCCGTCCCGCTGATATTGAAATCAGCCGATTGCGTCCCGCCGGATTGATTTTGCACGTAATTCGCGCTTCCGGGCAGCGGATTGCGGTCGTCGGAAAGACGCGGATCAAAGGTTTTGACGAAACCAGTCGACGAGACTCCACCGAGCTTTTGCGAGTCGTCCGCCAAAGCTGCCTTTCCCGCTTCCAAACTTCTTAGGGCGTAGGGCGCGGCGGTGATTTCCTGTCTCGGCAAAACTGGCATAAACGCACCCGTAGAAATTCCGGGACGCACCCCGATTTCGAGAAAACGCCCGGAATTATTGGTGAAAACCACTGAGCCGAAATCGAGCTGAATGGTGAAAATCCCGTTTGTGACTTGTATGTCATCGCGCGTCAAAGTTCCTAAAAGCGTTCCGCCTGTCTGAACATCGTATAATTTAAACTGCAAGTCATAAATTCCGCTTGCCGCGCCGCCTGTGTCTGTTAGTTTGCCTTGATAAGTGAATGCTGAACTTTGCGCCCGCGACAATTCGCCAAAAAACAGAAAAATCAGAATGAAGAATAAAAAAAGTTTTAGTCTTGCGGATTTAAAATGTGTTTCGTTCATCTTATTTCTCCAAAAAATTAGAATTGGCAGCGAAAAGGGAAGGTCTCGGCTTTCGTTTTAATTAATTATCCTGCTGCGCAATTGGTGGTATGAAGATCGGGCGGATGCTGACGAAATCCGTGCCGCTTAAAACGAATTCGGTTCTGCCAGTTTGTTCATCAACGACCTCGACCGAAGGTACCAGTTCCTTGATGTCATTAACGTCTTCGCGAATGCGGACTTGAACATACATTGAGATTCTGTTTACGCCACCCGGATGCGTAAATTTCTCAAGCGCCGCATCGCCCGGAGCAGGTGCCGCATTAAACGGAATTGGATTGCCGGCTTTGCCGTTTTCGCTGATCGGCACGATATAAATTTCGACCGGTATTGTTTTCCCACCAGCGTTAACCGCTGAAATGCGAAGTGTGCGACCGGACGCGAGGCTGAAAACGCCCGTGCTGAGCGCCGCTCCGCCATTTGTTTGCGCCGTTTGCTTGGCTTTTTGTTCTTGGGCGAATGAATTTGCCGCAGCGGTCAGAATCAAAACCGCCAGAAAAGCCGAAACGAATGTAAACTTCAACAGTAATTTTTGTCTTTTCATAATTAACTCTTCTCCACCCTTCCAAACTTTCTTGAATAAAAGTGAGCGACGGTACTAAAATGTCTGTGTTCGCTTTTGACCCCTCAGAACGATTGCGGTGCCCGTCTGTTTTTTTTGTGCAGTTTTGTTTTTGAGCTAGAGCGGAAAAAATGTCATCGAATTTATCTTCAATTCAACCTCAATTTAATCTCAATTCGGTTAAAACCAATTGTGCGGCAATTTACGAGTTTGAAAAATTTCGTCTGGATTCCGCCTGTTTGATGCTTTATCGTGCCGACCAACACGTTTCGCTTGCGCCGAAAGTGGTTGAAACACTGCTGGCTCTCGTTGAACGAGCGGGCGAAATAGTTTCCAAAGGGGAGATAATGGAGCGCGTCTGGAAAGATGCTTTTGTAGAGGAATCGAATCTAACGCAAAACATTTATCTGCTACGAAAAATGCTTGGCAAAACTTCCGATGGCAAGGATTTGATCGAGACTTTTCGGCGTCGTGGTTACCGTTTTAATGGGGATCTCAAATCTCCAAATCGCTTTTCCGAATCCTTACCTGAAACCGTTGATTTATTGAAGCCGGTAATTGAAACAGATTCGGTCGACCAGAACACACCGCCTTCGTTTACCGCGAAAAAAACGTTTTTCCAAAAAAACAAATGGATTGCAGCGGCAATTGTTGTTGTGCTTTTAATTGCTGGTTTTGCTCTAACACGAAGCAACTGGCGTGAAAGGACAAACGCTGCTGAAGTAAGAGGGGCTACCGCCGACGCCACCCTAAAGCGGCTGACGCCCGATATTTATGCCTATAATCCCGCAATCTCTCCAGACGGCAGATATTTGGCATATGTTGAAATCAAAGACAAAAAGAATAGTGTTTGGTTGAAAGACATCGCTCACGGCAGCGCAGTTCAGATTTTGCAACCGCTTGCCGCAGGTTACAAAAGTTTGCAATTCTCACCCGATGGAGCCGAACTTTATTTTCTCACCAAACGAGAAAACGTGCCGAACGGGACGATTGCTCGCATTTCACTTGCCGGAGACAAAACTCCGACGGAAATCATAGGTGACTCAATCAGCCCCATTGCCGTTTCTCCAGATGCTGCCAAACTGGCTTTTATCAACGGACAGGGAAATTTAATTTTGGTTAATCGTGACGGAAGCGGCGAACGAATTTTAAAGAAACCCGCAGAGGGAAAATGGTTCCGGGCGTGGGATTCAGCAATGTCACTTTCGCCTGACGGTGAAAAGATAGCTGTTTGCGGCGGTTATCTCGAAAACGGGCGAAACGTTTATGAAATTCTTGAAATTTCATTGATTGACGGCAGCGAGCGACGTATAGCCACACCGACGGATTGGCGTGAGATGGACGATATTGTCTGGCTGCGAGACGGGAAAACGCTTTTCGTGACGGTGCGCGAAAGCCAGGGGCAACCATTTCAAATCTGGAGACTTTCCTATCCAGACGGCGAAGTAAAACGCATCACGAATAATTTGAACGATTATCATTATTTCACTGTCACAAGTGACGGAAAAACAATAGTTGCGGAACAATCGCTCGCGAATCTGAACGTTTGGACGGCGGTGGCAAAAAACGTGAAAAACGTCGAGCAGGCGACCTTCGGCAAATTTGCCAAAGACGGACAGGCTGGCGTTGCCGTGATGCCAGATAGCAAAGTCGTTTATTCTTCAATACGCAGCGGAAATGTTGATTTGTGGGTGACAGATCCCGACGGTTCGAATCAGCGACAATTGACTGCCAACGCCGGAACCAACAATTCACGCCCGCGCTCCACACCGGATGGGCGTAATATCGTTTTCGTTTCCTCGCGCACTGGCTCTAACCACATCTGGCGGATGGATGCCGACGGGGGCAATCCTAAACAGTTGACTTTTGGCGATGGCAACAAAACACGCCCTGCCATCTCACCCGACGGCGCTTGGGTCTTTTACACGAGTGACGAAGGCACCGAGAAATCTTCGATCTGGAAAGTGCCAATTGACGGCGGCGAACCGCGGCGAATTTCGGTGAAAAATTTGGCGTGGGGCGCGGTCGTTTCGCCGAACGGAAAATTTATCGCCTATAATCACAATCAGCCCGAAGCATCCCACCCGTGGAAAATCGGACTAATGAGCGAAAACGGGGGCGAACCTCTGAAGTTATTTGATTTAGACGCTTTTTGGGGAATTCTTGAGTGGACGGCGGATTCCAAATCTATTCTGTACATCAACAGCGAAGACGGAAATCTTTGGCAGCAGCCAATTGACGACGTTAAGCCACGTCCTTTTACACATTTCAAAACCGATCGGATTCTTAATTTTGCTCTTTCACCCGACCGCAGCCGCATCGCTTTTTCTCGGGGTTTTCTAACAACCGAAGCGATTTTAATCACCGATTTTTAAAAGGAACCTTAATCCAATCAATTGAAAATTGATTTTTGAAGTAGAGAAAGCGAAGAAGATGAGAAAGAGCAATAAATTCTTTTGTTACTTCTCCATTTTCTCTTCTGTAAAATATCGAAGTATTGAAAACCCCAACTGAAAATGCTGAGGCAAATGAATTTTTAAACTCTGGCTGCTCGAATGATATCGGCAAAAACGCCTGCCGCTGTGACATCAGCACCTGCGCCTGCGCCTTTGACGACTAAGGGTAAATCAGAATAACGGTTTGTGTAATACAGAACGGCGTTATCTTTCCCTGAAAGATTAGCAAAATTATGTGTTGGGGGAATTTGTTGCAATCCGACACTCGCCTTTCCATTTTCAAACGAAGCGATGTATTTGAGCGAGAGATTTTCACGTCTTGCGCTGTCGAGCAGCTCGCGGAAATGGGCTTCGTTTCGTTCCATTTCCACATAAAAATCTTCAACTGAGCCTGCAAAACACGGTGCGGGCAGAAACGGCGTGTTTTCCACGTCCGACATATCCAGTTTGTAACCTGCTTCGCGCGCTAAAATAAGGATTTTTCGGGCAACATCCGTTCCGCTTAAATCGAGTCTCGGATCGGGTTCTGTGTAGCCTTCTGCTTGCGCTTGCCGGACGACCGAAGCGAATGAGCGCGAGCCGTCGTAATTGTTAAAAACAAAATTGAGCGTCCCGGAAAGGACGGCTTCGATGCGGTTTACGCGGTCACCGCTGCGGAGCAAATCGTTGAGCGTGTTGATCACAGGCAGACCGGCTCCGACGTTGGTTTCAAACAAAAACACGGTGTTAAATTCGCGCGCCAGATTTTTCAAATGCAAATAATTTTCGAATTCCGCTGAGCAAGCGATTTTGTTTGTAGCGACGACGGAAACGCTTTTTTCCAGAAGTTTAGGATAGATTGAAGCGATTTCGGCACTTGCAGTAGCGTCAACAAAAATCGAGTTGCGAAGATTTTTTTCGACAATTGTTTTGACGAAATCGTTTAAATTCATCTCGGGCGCGCGCTCAAACTGTTCGCGCAAATTAGCCAATTCGACGCCTTCTTCATCGAAAATCATTCGGCGGCTGTTTGCAATTCCGACAACGCGCAGGTTTAGCCGCAGATTTTCGCGCAAATATTCGGTTTGTGCCTGAATTTGTTCGATCAATTTTCCTCCAACTGTGCCGACGCCAATTAAAAAGACGTTAACTTGTTTTGCGCCGGAGAAAAATTCTTCGTGCAGCGTGTTGATTGCTTTGCGAACATCGGACGTAGAAATGATGGCGGAAATATTGCGTTCCGAAGAGCCTTGCGCGATGGCACGAATGTTAATGCCGTTGTGTCCGAGCGCCGAAAACATTTTTCCTGAAATGCCCGGATGATTTCTCATTTGGTCGCCGACGAGCGCTAGAATTGAAAGCCCGGTTTCGATTTTGAGCGGCTCTATCTTTCCGGCTTCAATTTCATAGGCGAATTCCGCATCAACAGTCGTTTTCGCCAACTCGCTGAATTTTTCTTCAACCGCAACGCAAATCGAGTGTTCTGAGGAACTTTGCGTAATCAAAATGACATTTATTTGCGAGCGCGAAAGAGCGTCGAAAAGACGTTTGGAAAAACCTGGAACGCCGACCATTCCGCTGCCTTCGAGACTTAAAACGGAAATCGCGCCGATGCTCGAAATGCCGCGCACAATCTGGTTTTCGGATTCGGCTGCGGCTTCGACCAAAGTTCCGAAATCTTCGGGCGCAAAAGTGTTTTTAATCCAAATCGGCATCTTTTTCTGCAAAACAGGCTGAATCGTCGGCGGATAAATCACCTTTGCCCCGAAATGCGACAATTCCATCGCTTCCTGATAAGTGATGCGCTGAATGTTTTTGCTGTTACGAACGAGCCGCGGATCGGCGGTCATCATTCCGGAAACATCGGTCCATATTTCCAAAACCTCAGCGTCGAGCGCAGCCGCCAAAATTGCCGCCGTGTAATCCGAACCACCGCGCCCCAGCGTCGTTGTTGCGCCGCCTGCGTCCGAAGCAATAAAACCGGGCAAGATAAAAAGTTTGGCGTTCGAGTTTCGGGCAAAAAAATCTTTGATTTGCCGATTTGTAGTTTGAAAATCTACCGCCGCAGAAGTGAAATTTGAATCGGTGCGAATGAGCGCGCGGCTGTCCTGCCAAATGTTTGAAATACCGAGCGAAGTGAGTTTCGCGGCAAAAATTCTGGTTGAGAAAAGCTCGCCGAAACTGACAATTCGGTCGAGCGAGCGCGCGGTTAATTCGCCGAGCAGAAAAACGCCTTCGCAAATACTTTTCAATTCGTCTAAATTTTTATTGAGGAAATTTAAAATCTCGATCTGTTCTTCATTCGGGATGAGGACGCTGAGAGTTTGAAAATGTTTATTTTCGATTTCACGGATTTTTGCGCGGAAAGAGTCGTCTCTGCGTTCGGCGGTTTTCGCCGCATCAATCAAAGCGTCCGTTGTACCCTGCATCGCAGACAGAACGACGGCGCAGACGTTACGCTCAGCCGAGTTTTTGACAATTTCAATAACTTTTTCAATGTTTTCGGCGCTACCGACCGAAGAACCGCCAAACTTTAAAACTTTCATATTAAATTTTGCTCAATAAAATTTCCTTTAAAATTTCATAATTAACCGGCATTTCAACACTTTGTTTCGGGCGTGAGAATAAATCTTTGACGGCTTCAGGCGTTTCGCCGAAAGTTCCAACGATTTCCATAACCGAATCGAATTTTGCCGGATGCGCCGTAGCGAGAAAAAAGCCTTTTTCGCCTTTGTTTTTCTCCAAATAATTTTCCAATGCGTAAAAACCGATTGCCGCGTGCGGGTCTAAAACATAGCCGCGCTCGGAGAAAACGCGGCGCATCGTGTTTGAGGTAATATCGTCAGAAATGCTGACGGCTGACATTTTCGCTTTTAATTTTTTCGCATCACCGCCGAACAATTCCAAAACTCTGACAAAGTTGCTCGGTTTTGCCACATCCATCGCGTTTGAAAGTGTGGCAACCGAAAGCTGTTCGATTAATTTGCCCGATTGCAAAAATTTCGGAACAACATCGTTTGCGTTGCAGGCGGCAATAAAATGTCGGGCGGGCAGACCCGAAACGTGCGCCAAAAGCCCGGCGCAAATGTTGCCGAAATTACCGCTCGGAACCGAAATCACCGGCAAAGTTTCTTCCTGCCATTGCTGCAAAGCGTAAAAATAATAAAACTGCTGCGGAAGCCAGCGCGCGATATTGATTGAATTTGCTGAAGTCAGAAAAACACGTGTTTTCAATTCTTCATCGGCAAGCGCGTTTTTCGCCAATTGCTGGCAATCGTCAAAGCTTCCCTCGACTTCGAGCGCGGTAATGTTTTCTCCGAGCGTTGTAAGCTGTAATTCCTGAAGCTTTGAAACTTTTCCCGACGGGTACAAAATCACGACTTCAACGCCTTCGACGCCGAGAAAACCCGCCGCCACAGCGCCGCCCGTATCACCGGAAGTCGCCACGATAACAATCGCTTTTTCGCTTTTTTCGCGCGAAAAATACCGCAAACAGCGGCTCATAAAACGTGCCCCGACATCTTTGAAAGCGAGCGTTGCGCCGTGAAAAAGTTCGAGCGCCGAAATGTTTTCCGCGATTTTGACGAGCGGAAAATCGAAGTTCACCGTTTCAGCACAAATTCGGAAAAGCGCTTCGTCCTCAATCTCGCCGCCGATATAAGGTCTAATTACCTCGAAAGCAATTTCCGTTTTCGATTTTTCGCGTAATAGATCGAAATTGAGAGTCGGAATTTGTTCTGGAAAATACAAGCCTTTGTCGGGCGGTTGACCGGCGAGCATAGCTTCGCGGAATGTGACGACGGGAGATTTTCTGTTTGTGCTAAAGTATTTCATTCGGTAAAACGAGTGAGAATGAAGGGTAAAATAATAATACGATTCAGCCGTTTTGCGAAACCCTCCTGAACTTTCTTTATGAACGAAGTCACAGTTCTGGCACCGGCGACTGTCGCAAATGTCGTTTGCGGATTCGATGTTTTAGGGTTTTGTCTCGAAGAGCCGTATGATTTAATGACTCTGCGAATCATCGAAGAAAAGACTGTCCGAATAATTAACCGAGACGATTTCGGCTTGCCGACCGAACCGGAAAAAAACGTAGCGGGAGCCGTATTGCTGGCGATTTTAAAAGAAGTTGAAGCCGATTTCGGATTTGAAATCGAGACTGAAAAACGCATTAAACCGGGCAGCGGAATCGGTTCGAGCGCCGCAAGCGCTGCGGGCGCGGCTGTAGCGGCAAATAAATTATTAAACGAGGGTTTTTCCAAATCGGAATTGATTCATTTTGCGATGTTCGGCGAAGAAATTGCCAGCAACGCGCGCCACGCCGACAATCTCGCGCCCGCCGTTTACGGCGGTTTTACTCTCGTGCGCTCGATTGATCCGCTCGATATAGTCGAAATTGATTTTCCGCCGCTTTTTGTGACCATTCTTCATCCGCAAATCGAAATCAAAACCGCCGAGGCGCGCCGCATTTTGCCTTCGGAAGTGCCGCTCAAAACAGCCGTCAATCAATGGGCAAACGTCGGTGCACTGGTTTCCGGTTTGTTCAAAAAAGATTACGAGTTGATTGCGCGCACACTTGAAGACAGAATTGTGGAGCCTGTTCGCAGCCGTTTGATTCCGCATTTCGATGAAATCAAAAGCCGAAGTATTCAAGCGGGCGCTCTTGGTGGCGGCATTTCCGGTTCCGGTCCTTCGATTTTTATGCTTTCGGAAACAGAGGAAAAAGCGATGGAAGTAGAAAAAGCAATGCGGCAGGTTTATCAAAACGTTCGTTTCAATTTTCATACTTACGTTTCTAAAATTAATGGGAAGGGGATAAGTATTTTGGATGAGTGTAGTTGAAGATGAAATAAATATCTCATTAAATCGAGATGAAGCATTAGGTAGTGTTGACATAGCTATCTAAGCCAAATCAATGTGCTGGCAAATTGCACAAAACTTAAATAGTTCTTTGCCAATTTATCAAATCTGGAAAACACACGGCGAAAGTGTTTTAGTTTTCCGA
>JALZCH010000057.1 GCA_030863175.1 Acidobacteriota bacterium
TCGGAAAACTAAAACACTTTCGCCGTGTGTTTTCCAGATTTGATAAATTGGCAAAGAACTATTTAAGTTTTGTGCAATTTGCCAGCACATTGATTTGGCTTAGATAGCTATGTCAACACTACCTAATCTAAACGGCGTAAAAATTGAGTCTATCTTTTTTGACTCTACTGAGTCAAGTATATTATTGCCAAATAGAATTATCAAACAGTCTTAACAGGGTTGGCTCAAAAACGCCCGTTTATGAGACAAACAAAAGTGCCTAAAATCATTCTCAAAAAGGAACGTTTTTGAAACACTTTTCGCACAAAATAAATTAGCTATTAAGGCAAGATTAAAAGTTGAATAGGTAGTGAATTTGGGTGTTTACACTTTCACTTTACCCCCTTGACGGTTGACATTATTTATATCGCTATTTATCCGTGGTTAATTTGACCCGGACGAATTTTTCTGCAAAAATTCTTTTTCATAACCAACGGTTATATAATACAAGCATTTTGTCCGGAGTGACTCTATCGGATTGATTAGGTCATCCGCAGAAATATCACCCTCTATTATCCAATTAATTTTAGTTATCCTGGAAAATCCGAACAATGAAGAAATCCATTTCCGCGGAAAACCGCCACAGTCTATTGATTGCGTTAACCTTTTTGGGCTTGGTCGCAACCATCGCTTTTTTGCCTTCCATATTTGGATCAGGTGCCGGAAAGGCGCAGAAAACTCCTAAAATTATTTCAACTTTGGAAAATTACGATATTCGCACGGATAAAAACGCTGCTGATACTTTGTTGAGTTTTCGTCAAACCGCCAGTAGAGATGCTGTAATAATTGCCGATTCCCGCGACAAATTTGTCGCCGGCGAAAACCAACTTCGCCGAAGCGTTCCGACTTTGAAGATCGAATATAATAAAGAGTTGGGCAATCCGGGGCTTATCAGTCCAGACGTTCTTCAAGGACGAGCTTTTCTGACTGCACCTTCAAGCGCGAAACGCTCAGAAATTCTGCGTGATTTTCTCCAAGATAATAATCATTTGTTCGGAATGACCGGCGAGCAGATTAGTAATCTGAAAGTCACTGCCGATTATACAAATCCCGACGGGGAACTTTCATTTGCCAGCTTAGAACAATTCATTGATGAAATTCCTGTTTTCCGATCAGAGATCCGAGCCGGTTTTAATAAACAAGGCGCGATGTTCCGTGTGGTTAACAATTCCACTCCAGAGATTGACTACAATAATCTATCGAGAGAATTTGGCGATCCGGGAGAAGCCGTCGCTCGCGCTTCCGGTTATTTGAATCATACTTTGAAAGAAGCGATTCGCAACGACGCTGCTTCAAACCATTTGAAAGTCGTTTTTGGAAACGGTGATTGGGCGACGACCGCCGAGAAAATGTATTTCCCGACGGAAATCGGCGTCGTTCGTCCGGCGTGGCGCGTTTTAATATGGGAAACCGGCGATGCGTTTTACGTGATTGTTGATGCGGAAACCGGCACGATGCTTTATCGCGAAAATATCACTTCTCATCAAACGCAGGCGGCGACTTACAATGTTTACGCAAACACTACCAACCTTTTGAAAAGCATGCCAAATCCGGCGCCGCTGGCGGCTCCCGGATTGCTTGATCCGGCGCTTGGAACTCAAGGAACTTTGCAGCCGCGCACCAGTGTTACTTTGATCGGTAATGAAGCGCCGAATACATTCAACAATCTTGGCTGGATTACTGACGGCGCGAACGGCACGAACGGACACACTGACGGCAATAACGTTCAAGCCGGCGTTGACCGTGACACGATCAACGGCGTGGATGCGCCAGTTCTCGGTACAAATCGGGTATTTAATTTTAGTTTTACCCCCGGTGCCGGTCCTAACAACACCGGCGGCACTGACCCGCTGACGCCTGCTTTCCAAAACGGCGCCGCAACCAATCTTTTTTATGTCACCAACCGCTTTCACGATATAACTTATACGCTCGGCTTTACCGAAGCGGCAAGAAACTTTCAAAATGATAACTTCGGTCGCGGCGGCGCCGCAGCCGACCGCATCTCGGCGGAAGCCCAGGACAACACCGCCGGTGGATCATCATGTCAAATCCCGCCTTGTTATAACAACGCGAATTTTTCGACTCCCGCTGACGGCGGACGCGGAAGAATGCAGATGTATTTGTGGAATCAGCCAACACCTGATCGTGACGGCGATTTTGATGCCGAAATTATCGTTCACGAATTAACCCACGGGCTTTTCACACGATTGCACAATGGTGTCGGCGGCACACAAGCCGGGCAGATGAACGAAGGAAGCGCAGATTTCTTTGCTCACGTATTATTGAGTAATTTCAATGATCCGATCAACGCCATCAATACCGTCGGTTCATACTCTACTCTTTTATTAAGAAGCAGTACTTTTACTTCGAATTACTATTACGGAATTCGCCGTTTTCCGAAAGCCGTGTTGGCTTTCACGGGCGGTCCGAATAATCGACCGCACAATCCTCTAACCTATGCCGATATTGATCCAGCGCAAATGAATCTGAGTAATGGAGCGTTTGCTCCTGCATTTACCGGATCGGCAACGGCAGTTCACGACGGCGGCGAAATCTGGAGCAGCATGATGTGGGAAGTTCGTGCCAGGCTCGTTCAAAGACTCGGCGTAGAAGCCGGCAATCGCCGTGTTTTGCAACTCGCGATGGACGGAATGAAAATAGCGCCGTCAAATCCGTCGATGATTCAGGAACGCAATGCGATTATCGCGGCGGCACAAGCAAACGGGCACAGCGATGATGTCGGCGACATCTGGGCTGGTTTTGCGTTGCGCGGAATGGGTTTTAGCGCGACGAACCCGACTGGCAACACCGTGACGGAAAGCTTCGATTTACCCAATGTCCAACTTGCCGAAACAGGTTTCTCTGTCGCTGATCCGTCACCGGGCGGTGATAATGATGGCTTTGCCGAACCCGGCGAAACCGTTCAATTGAATGTTCCGGTTACTAATAACACCGGCACCACTGTCACGAACGTTATCGGAATAGTGACGGGTGGGGGAAGCGCAAATTACGGCATTTTAACCAATGGTCAAACCGTTAATCGTCAAATTGCATATACGGTGCCCGGCAACGCGCCTTGCGGCAGTTTGCATACGGTCAATATAACTGTTAACAGTGATGTCGGCACGGGAACGGCTCGATCCCGTTCATTCCGTCTTGGCGCGCCGGTTTTTAACGGCACATCGCAAAACTTTGACGGTGTCACGGCACCGGCGCTGCCTACTGGTTGGTCACAAAGCAACAGCGGTTCGAATACCGGTTGGGTTACAAATACGGTTTTAGTCAGCAGTGTGCCTAACGCGGCTTTTGCCCCGTCGCCGGAAGCAGACGGTCAAGCAGAATTGATTACTTCTGCCCGTATTACTTCCGCTTCAGCTCAATTGGCTTTCAAAAATTTCTACAACACGGAAAGCACCTGGGATGGAATGGTTCTCGAAATCCAGATTGGTAATGGAGCTTTTCAGGATATTCTTGCAGCCGGCGGTAATTTTGTCAGCGGTGGTTATAATACTGCAATGGAGGCTTCAAGTCCGCTTGGCGCACGTCAGGCGTGGTCAGGTAATTCAGTTGCATTTATTAACACGGTTGTTAATTTACCGGCAACTGCTAACGGTCAAACTATAAATTTGAGGTGGCGAACCGCAAGTGATTCCAACACTACTCCAGCAGGCACGCCCGGTTATCGAATTGACGATGTAGTATTAACCGGCGGATCACTTCTTACTGGTTATACCTGCGCGATAGTTCCGACGGCGGGAGTTTCCATTTCAGGAACAGTTTCTTACGGCACGACACCAACGGGTCAATCCAAAGCTGTCTCAGGTGTAACAATGAGCCGCGGAGCCGGTAATTCCACGATAACAAATTCTGCGGGCGTCTACATGCTGGAGAATTTAACAACCGGCGCAACATATACCGTTACGCCTTCCAAAGCAGGGAACATCAGTGGAATAACAGCTTTTGATGCCACTTTAATTCTGCGCTGCGTGGCTGCCGGTAATGGTTGTGCATTAACAGCAAATCAAAAGATAGCCGCCAATACTGATGGTGACGCAAATGTGACTGCATTTGATGCAACACAAATCTTAAGATTCGTCGCAGCAAATGGACAGAATCAGAATACTGGACAAACCGGTAATTGGAAATTCGTAGATCCTTCAAAAACATACAATCCGCTATCGGCTTCTCAAGTGAATCAGAATTATGCTGCATTTCTAATTGGAGAAGTTGATGGTGATTGGACTCCATGAAACTGATTGAAATCAATCAAAAACAAAAAAGGAAAGCATTCTGAATCGGAGTGTTTTCCTTTTATTCACTTCCTTATTGGTTTAATACGCGGCAGTTTGCTGCGGAATAAGGAAAATTAAAAATTCAGATTTGATAATCGCGGGAGCTTGCTGCGCTGGGATTTCATTTTTTATCTGTCTCAAAAACGCCCGTTTATGAGACAAACAAAAAAGCTTAGAATCAGTCTCAAAAAGGAACGTTTTTGAGACAATTCTGTTTGATTTGTTATTGCGATTCTATTTTGTGAAATCTGCTTTAAAATTCTTAATCGCTTTTATTATCGCCGCAAGTTGTGCTGCTGTTTGTTATGCTCAAAACGACAAGCAAAACTTGGTTCAGTTTGGCGAAGTTCAGTGCGATAGCGAAATGGCAAAGCTTGATAGTATTGCTGATAAATTAAATAGTGATTCAAAATTAAATGCCTATGTCATTGTCTACGCAGGACAAAAAGATACAAAACGTAATGAAGTTCAAGTGCGCGGTGCACGGATGCGCCGATATTTAGTTGATATACGCGGCATTTCCTCATCGCGTATAAAAGTAGTTGCAGGCGGGTTTCGCGAGAAGTTCACAGTCGAAGTTTGGTTTGTTCTACAAGATGAAAGCGAACCAGAACCGACTCCGACGGTAAAAGAAAAGAAAGTACGCTTTAGAAAAGGATTAATGGATACTTGGGAAGAACCAGGCTGTTTTCCTGATAGAAAGCCTATTCCCTTCGTCAATGCCAGTAAATAGCACAACAAAGTTGTCTCAAAAACGACCGTGCCGGAATGTATTTCAGACGCGGGTCATTCGGATTTTGGGTTTCTTCCGATAACCCGACGGTTGTCGGACAAAACCAAGTGCCGTTTCGCGCGAAACGCTCGAATAAAGCCGCCGCTTTTCCTTGGTCAAAGGTTGCTGCCGCTTTTGCTTGAATCGGCTGCCTAGCTGTAAACGGTAAACTTTTTGGCAGGTCTTTTAATTCCTGTCGCAACGCAACTTCGTCGAGCGATACGGAAATCAGAATGTCGTTATTATGCTCGATGCTGATTTGTCCCGAATCCGAAACTTCTGCCGCAGTCATCGAATAAGGGACGTGACCGGCAACTGTAATCTTTTGCCGCTTCGCTTCATCAACGATAGCTAGAAAAACTTCGCGCGACAGGAAGTTATAAGGTTTGACAAAGTCTATACCTTGCTGTTTATAGTCTTTGACGAGGCTTCTCGCCTGTTCCGTCGTTGAGACAACTTCCACATTGGTTGTCAAAGCTGTAGCCGAACCGTCGAAAATCTTCGCCGTTGCAACTTCTAAACGCGGACCTAAAAGCTTTCCTTCCGAAATCTCTCTGCGAATCTGATTTGTATACTGGTACGGTATATTGGAGCCCATTTCGCGAATGCCTATTACACCGTTAGCAACGAGAAGCGGGAAAACCCATTCGTATCGGTTGACCGTCAGCGAGTGAACATGCATATCCCATAAACCGGGATCAGATATTTTCCGCTGCCATCAATGATTTCGGCATCTTTGGCGACTTTAACGTTTTTACCGATTTTCGCGATTCGATTGCCCGAAACAATGACTGTCAAATTAGACTTTGGCTGCTCGTTTCGCATATCAATTACAGTCACATTCCGAAAAACAATCGGATGATTTTGCAGAACTTGTTTCTCTTGCGCGACCAGCAATGTCGGCAATATGATTATCAACAGCATCAAAAGTATTTTTCTCATCAGATTTTGTAAAATGTCTCGAACAAATAGATGCCGAACGGCGGAATTGGCGCGGGCTCAAGTAAGCTATAGTTTAACAAGGTTCTTGATTGGACGCTCGCGTCCAATAATTTGTTAGGTCCGCCGCCCGCTGGTTTTGTTTTATTGCGCAGCGAAATTGAGATTTTCGATTTCTTCAAACACATTAATTATTTGCGGTGCAAAGCTATATCGTTTCGCGGAAACCGAAACGGCGTATGTTTCCCCAGCCGAAGTTGCCTCACAGCGGTAGTAGCCACCAGCGTTGGTCAACACCATGCGCGTTTCGCCCGCCACGTGTGTGAGTGAGATAAGCGACTGACGCATGGCGCGCACCCATGCCGTCACTCTGACGACGATAAAAACTAAGGCAGCGGTCGGTACGAGTCTAACTTGCTGCTCGAACTCTCGACTTGAGTTTCGAAGATTTCAGATTCATCGAGGTCTTCGTCCTCAGGCTGCAGATTTTGCGAGATGGCGATGATTCGTCCGAAGGTTGTTATTCCTCCTGCTTAGGAAAAGCAATATCCTGCACAGAAATGCTTTAAATCGCTTGATTTTCAGACAAAAAAATAATGCGTTCTGAATTCAGAACGCATTTCGATTGATTAAAATTGCCCAAAATGAGAGGCGCAAATGATCAGTTTGTTTTAATGAGGGCAATTCGATTTCCCTCATTGTCTTGAATAACCGGAGCCTGCGAAAACGCAAGTTCGGGCAGTATCTGAGCGCTCTTTGACCGAATTGAAGGAGCGGTAAAGCGCAAGTTGAGCAAAGTTCCAGCAGCAACTTTAATGCTATCCGGGCAAGCGCCGGCAACGCCGATTCTGCCCGCAATATCAGTGTTTGCCGTGACTGCGCAGCCTTCCGCCAGCGTTCCTGTCGTCTCAATTGACATATCGAGCGGCTGTCGGATTTTTTCGTTAAACGTAACATCAAAACTGAACGCGGAAACCGGAACGCTCGAATGATTTGTCAACGAAACGGGAATCGTTTGGGTATTGTCAGCTTGTTTTCCGGCTTTCCCCGAAAAAGACAGTCCAACTTCCGGCAAACGTTGTTTTTGCCCGGCTTCCTGAACTGCGGCTGTGGCTCCGGCTGAATTATCCGGATGCTGCCAATCGCCGTCAACGTCTCCCTTCAGAAACGCCGTATAATCCTGCCCGGTTGGATCGGTCGTTAAATTATGGTAAGTGCGGGAAGGTAGCTCAAACTTCCACGCACCGACTTGTCCGGTATTGGCGTTGCTGCCGTTTGCCGCCACAAATCTCAAGATTTGCGTTGCGTCAAACGCCGTTACGCCCGCATCGCCGTCGGTATTGGCGGCAGTTCGCTGATTTTGTGTTAAAGCGCAGTTTTGACCGGCGGCAACGCAACGTAAAACCAGCGTCGCATCAAAGGCTGTAATCCCGTTAACGTCGGTTGTTTTGGAAGGCGTCACGGTATAGTTTTCTTCCTCTATTAAGCCCGGAATCAGATAAGCGCCGGAAAGACTTGTCGCCGTTTCAAACCCGGATCCTCCCGTAGCAGTCAAAGTCACGCTGGGAACGGTTTTTGTGTTATTTATGCCGTAAACGACTTTTCCGGCAATGCTGCGCCCGGAGCCGGCTTGATAAATGACGAAAACTTGTCCGGCGATGGTTATTGTGCCGGTGCGCGCCTCGCCCGTGTCGTTCGGGGCGACTGTGTAACTGAGAATGCCGTTGCCGCTCGTTCCGCTTGTGACAGTGATCCAAAAGTTGTTGCTGTGAGCCGACCACGCGCCAGTCGCCCTTATATTGACGGTGCCGCTCCCGCCGCTGTTGTTGTAATTCGGCGGCGAGATTGCCGAAATCGAGCCTTGCTGACAATACGTTTGATATTGACCGCGAATTTTGTAGTCCGCGCCCGTATCCTTATTAAACGTAGCGCCGTTATCACCAGACCAGTAACTGCGTCCGGTCGGAGCGACTGTTTCAAATTCGAGCGGGAAAAATCCGCCTGCCGTCGGCACTTGGAAACCGACGACAAAATCGCCTTGCGTGATTGTAATCGGTGTCGTGAGAGCGAAAGAAACGTATTTGTTGCGTTCCGTCCCCGAATTCACCGCGACTGTTTGTTGGATCGAACCGACGATGTTTTCGTCGCCGTCCGTATTTTTCCCGGCGATAATGTTAAAGCTTCTGCCGGTCGCTCCCCAACTATTGTTAAGATAAATCTGCACGTGCGTCAGCGTTGCCGGATAGCTCGGCGGAGTCATTCGGACGACGTTATAACCGCCGCTGCCGCCGCCGCTCGTAATCTCATCATCGTAGATCAAGTCGCTCGAATCCGGGCAGGCGTTTTGCGTTACGTTCAGAGTTTGCCCCGCGATAGTCAATGAGCCTGTTCGCTGGGTCATCACCGTGTTTAAGGAAACGGTGTAACTTATTGTGCCGTCGCCGCTGCCGCTTGCCCCCGCATTGATCGTAATCCAAGCCGAATTGCTAGCCGCAGTCCAGCCGCACCCGGCTGGAGCCGATACGTTAACTGTAAAATTGCCGCCCCCCGAGCTGTGAGTGACGGACGAAGGCGCAAAACCTACCGCGCAGGCGTCCTGCGTGACTGTGAACGTTTGTCCGGCGATTGTTATCGTCCCGGAACGCTGCGCTCCCGTATTGTTTTGCGCAACTGAATAGACGACCGTTCCATTGCCCGTGCCGCTGGCGCCCGAATTGATCGTAATCCACCCATTATTGCTCGCCGCCGTCCACGCGCTTTGCGCCGTCACGGCGATTGAGCCATTACCGCCAGCCGCGTTGAAATTTTGCGAACCGGGCGAAATCGCCGTGCCCGCATCGCAACCGGTCGAATAGAGGGCGCGAATCATGTAATCAGTATTCGTGGCTAAACCGAAACTTACGCCGTCTGCCGAATAATAAGAACGACTGTCGGGCGCTGAGTTATCGCTGACGCCGCCGCCGTTTGGCAGATTATAGCCGACGAGGAAATCGCCCGAAGTGATCGTGATCGGAGTAGTCAGCGCGTAAGTCCTGAATTGCCAGTGCGCATCGACGGTCGCCGGAACAGCCTGAAAAGCCGTGTTGTTGATGTTTTGATCGCCATCGGTGTTTGTTCCGGCGAGAATCGTAGTTTGCTGTCCGATTGCCGGTCCGCCGTTACCGCCGTACCAAAAAACCTGGACGTGAGTTAAAGTTGCGGGATAACTCGGTGGAGTCAGGCGGTTGATATAGAATTTATCGCCATGTACGAGTTCGATGGCGCCGTCATCAATTGATAAGGTCTGCGGCGCGCTTGCGCAAACGCTGAAGAACGGAGATTGCCTGTCGCCGCAACCCGGTTTGCTCAAAGTGATCGCGCCGCTCGTCGCTCCGGCGGGAACTGTAACATTGATCTGCGTGTCGTTGCTCCCCGCGAGAATCGGGGCATTGACGCCGCCGCTGAAAGTAACCGTCGTCACGCCGGTGAAATTGATGCCGGTAATGGTGATCGCCGTGCCGACGCTTCCGGCGCTGGGCGTGATGCTGTTGATTACCGGACAGGAATCTCCGGTGTTGATCGTAAAATTCGCGTCCGAAATGTCGAAAAAGATGTTGCCGACGGCTTCGATTTTAATGCGCGCCGTCGCAGTTTGAATACCGTTCGGAACCGTTATCATTTCGCTGCCGTCGTTCGCCGTCGAAGCCGCCAATACGGTCGGGAAAGTGTTGCCGCCGTCGGTCGAGAGCGAGATTTTGACGTTTTGCGCGTTAACGGGCGCGACGTTTGTGTTGTTCACGTTCCAGGTGACGGTTTGCGTTCCGCCGCCCGTCCAGCTCGCTGCGGTATTCGGTGCGGTAATCCCGAAAGGTCCCGAATTGCCGTCAACCGTCAGTACCATGGTGTCGTCGTTGGTGCCGCCTGCGCCGCTTCGATTATCTCTGGCTGTGACGCGGAAATTCATCGTCCGCCCGATACGGGGCAGTTTTTCGCCGGGACGGCGCGTATCGCTGCCCGTTACGATGGTATCGGGCGGCTCGTTGGCATTATTGAGTATGTAGGTCAAACTCGGAAAAACGCGAGTCGGATTGCTGGTTGGCGAGTATGCGCGGAAAATCGGGCGAGTCGTCGTTAACGGGTCGCCTGAGTCATCATAAGGCGGATTCGGGTAGAGCGAGCCGCCGTTATCAAATTGCTCCCAGGTGTAAGTCAAATTCGGTACGTCGCCGTTTGCGTCCGTCGCTGAAGCCGTCAGCGCAAAGGGCGTTAATTTCGGAACCGTATAATTCGCTCCGGCGTCTACGACGGGCGCGTCATTGCCGGTCGCTTCGGTTACGGCACACGCCGGTGCCGAATCGAGGTAGCTGTTAATGACTTTCAGCGTAATTGAATGAAAACGATAATCGTAACCGCCGACCAGATTGTCACTGCCGCAAATACCGTTGTAGCTCATGATGGTCGAGCCGCTGCCTACCTCGTATGACGTGACAGTAGAACGCCCGCCTGACGCGCCGCAGGCGTTCCACGTATGCGGCGCGCCGAATTGATGTCCGATCTCATGAGCGAAAACCTGTAGTCCAAAGGCATTTCCCATCGGCGCATAGACTCCTGTCGCGCCGCCGCCTTTTAATTTGTCGTTTCTGCACGTAACGCCCAATTTTGCCACTCCGCCGATACCGTCCTTGCCGAGAACGTGTCCGATGTCATAATTATTTAATCCGACTTTCGTTTCTAAAATCGGTTGGATTTCTTCGTGCATTAGTCCGGGGTTGCCCTCGGTCAATCCGTCGTTCGGATCTGTGAAAACGATATTTGTATTAGTAACGAGTATAAATCTGATGGCAAGCTCTCGCTCGTAGATCGCGTTGAGGGCGCTGACCCAAGTGTTGAGCGTCGCTACTGTACTTCCATACGACCCGTTGCCGTGTGTCGGGGCTATGTAATATTCATATGTTGTGGCAATCGCCAAACGGTATTTTCTTAGTGTTGCACCGGTGGCGATGCCGGGTGCGTCCTCATTAATCAAATCATATTTTTTGCTCTGGCTCGTAATCAAATCGGAAATTTCGGTCTGCTGCCCACTCGAATCTTTTACGCCGCAGCTGAAGGGCTGGGCGTTGAAATCGCCGCCGTAATAGCTGACATAACGGTTGATATCGTCATAACGCGCCGGATTAATAGAAATCATTTTGTCAGCGGTCAAAATCGTCGCGTTAAATCCACGCGGTGAAAAATCGGCGCGCATGGACACGCGCGGATCGTCAATGCTTTGCCCGCGATAGCTTTTGATGTCGGGGAACTGCTTAACCAAATCGGTATTCAGCACCGGCGAATCCACAATACGGAAACGCATAAATCCGCCATCGGGCATAGGCAGCTGCAAAATCGCGCCGCTCTTTGAAACGTCCGTGAGTTTTTCCGCCGAATCAGCCGGAGCGGAATCCAAAATTTTTCTCAGTGCTGTGCTGTTTAATTTCAATGCGCGAGCTTTCTCCGGAACGCCTTCGCTGAAGCTCCCGCTTAACGAATCAAGTTGAACCTCATGCCAAACTCCATCTTGAGATTTTTTTTCACTGTCTTGCTGTTGTCGCTGTGCAGACGTTTGCTTACCGGCGTCTGATTTACCAATTGGTGAAACCACCGTTTGTTTCGGTTGCGAGGTTTCTCCACTCGTTAAAAAAGCAAACGCTGATTGCGGCGGCGCGAACCAGGCGAGCGCGGCTGCGGCGCAGCACAACAAAAAAACAAAGCCGAGACATGCACGGCGCAAAAAAGGGGAATGCAAGACGTTAAATCGTTTCATAGGAGCTTTCATAATTTTTAAGTTGGAGTATCAGGGAATGAGCTTAATTTTGTGACTATGACCGGCAAAAGCTGTCAAGATTCTGACCGTGTTGACAAATCCTGCCGAAAAATCCGTTTGACGAGTTGTTTTCAAGTTGGCTTCACCAAAAAAGTTAAGTTCGTTTTTTCATTTTCTTTACTGATAATGCTGCGGATGTTGAAGAGATTGTCTTTCAGAACGTAATCTCTGACGCCCGCGTCCGATGCCGCCTGACGGGTTTTGGCGTCTGCGCATTCCGTCACGATACAAATTTTCGCCTGCGGATATTGGGCGAGAATGAGTCGGCTGGCGGTAATGCCGTCCGTTCGGGGCATTTTCACGTCCATTAAAACCCATTCGGGCATATGTTTTTCGTAGGCAGCGAGAACGTCCGCGCCGTCGCCGCATTCTTCAATCTCGTCGGCGAGGTCAGACACGATGCTCTTGATAAATCGCCGCATCGAAGCGTTGTCTTCTACAATCAGCAGCTTCATTTTTTTGTTTGCTTTCGGTCGGGCGCTTATAGTCTGCGCCTTTGGAATGACGGAATTATCCGGCGAATTTAAGAAAAATAAAATCCGCAGAGCTGCGGATTTTTGTATCCGTATTACTACGGATAAACAGATTGTTCGAGCGTTTTTAGATATGCAATTCGTCGCGATGTTCGAGCGCGAATCGAAGAAGCGCGTTGTTGCCGCGCAAGTTTAATTTTTCGGCGATATTGGCGCGATGCTGTTCGATTGTACGCACGCTGACGAACATTTCCTCTGCGATCTCTTTGCTCGATTTATGTTGGGCGATAAAACGAATGACTTTCAACTCAGTCGGCGTCAAATCTTTAACGGTCGTTTTTTGATTCGTTGTATCTTCGACGCGGCGCAATCGGTTGACGAGATGTTTGGTGAGCGCCGGGCTGATAAATTCCTCTCCGCGCATCACGGATTTAATCGCCTGAATAATTTCGGCAAGCGCGCCGTCCTTTAAAACGTAGCCTTTAACGCCGAGATTCAGCACGCGGTCGAGCAGAGTTTCGCTGTTGTGCATCGTCAGAAAAATGACTCTGACCGGCAGTTTTTCCTGTTCGATTGCCCGCGCGATTTCAAAACCACCCTGACCGGGCATATCAATGTCCAGAACGGCGACATCCGGCAAAAGGGCGCGAATTTGCGCCAAAGCTGAAACGCCCTCGTCAGCTTCGCCGACGATGGAAAAATCGGAAACTTCTTTTAAGGTTTGCGCCAGACCGCGACGAAAAATCGGATGGTCGTCGGCGATGAAAACTTTGATTTGTGCGGTCACTTTTCTTCTTCTTCGTGTTCCTTTTTAATATCTATGCCGATGTAAACGCTCGTTCCCGCGCCGGGCGTCGATTCAATCGAATAATTTGCGCCCAGAATTCGCGCCCGTTCGGCGATGCTCGTCAATCCCAATCCGGCAGTCCGCGCACCGTTTTCGTTTGCGGTAAGCGTATCAAATCCCTTGCCGTTGTCGGTGATTTTGATTTCTACGCGGTCATCGACTCGCGCTACGGAAACACTCGCATTGGTCGCGCCCGAATGCCGGACGATGTTGTTGATGCTTTCCTGAGCGATGCGAAACAAATTGATTTGCGCGTCAAGCGGAAGAAAGTCGTAAAGCTCGATAATTTCCACATCGAATAAAATGCCTGACGAAGCGGCGACCTTATCCAGCATTTCTTCGAGCGCTGCGGTCAGCCCCAATCGTTCAAGATTCAGTGGGCGCAGCGCGTAAGCGATTTGCCTCGTCTGGTCAATCGCTTCGGCAGCAGAATCGAAAATTTCTCCCAACTGCTCGCGCGAAGCGGCTATGGATTTCGATTCGGCATCGTCGTTTTCGATGGCTTTCAGTCCTAAAAAGGCGCGATTTTTGATAATCAGGAGCATTTGTCCGAGACTATCGTGGAGTTCTCCCGCGATGCGTTTGCGCTCGGCTTCCTGCGAGACGATTAACCGCCGCGCGAAAGTTTCCTGCTGGAGCTGTCTTTTCTCGTAGAGCGAAATTCGCGCGCGGTATGCAAAATAAACGAGCGCGACAAGCGCCGCCAGACACAGCGCCCAAAACCAGCTCGTGCGCCAGAACGGTGCACGCACCAGAAAGCGAACGCTCGCGCCCTGTTTGCTCCAAACGCCGTCATTGTTGGCGGCTATGACCGAAAAAGTGTAATTTCCAGCCGGAAGATTCGTGTAAAAAGCCTCGCGGCGCGTTCCGGCGTCAACCCAGTCTTTATCGTAGCCTTCCAGAATATATTTGAACTTCACCTTCTGCGGCGCGATTAAACTCAATCCGGCGTAATGAAATTCAAAGTTGTGGCTGCCCGGTTCGATTTCCGCGCTTTCTTCAAATTCGATGCCGTCAACGATGGATTTTTCAATCGAAACGGGCGGCGGAATCTGGTTGAGTTTGACACTAGCCGGATCGATTTCAACTGCGCCTTTGAGAGTCGGAAACCATAAATTGCCGTTTCGATCACGCATTGCCGAATTAACGCCGTTGCACTCACGGCTGCGCATTCCGTCCGACGTATCAAAAATTTTCGAGCTGAGAACATTGGTTTTGCCGTCGGCGAAATCGTTTAATTCCTGCTTGCCGATTTTGAAGATTCCCTTATTGCCGCCGAACCACAGATTGCCGGCGCGGTCGTCGAGAACGTGATACAGTATATTGTCGGAAAGTCCTTCGTTAACCGTGTAGCGCGTAAATTTTCCGTCCTTGAAACGAAGAACGCCGTGGTTCATCGTAGTTAGCCACAGCGTGCCATCGTCGCTGTCCTCGCTGATTGACGTGACGTGATCGGGAGATTTCGGATCGGGCACAGAGTAAATTGTAAATTCGCCGTTCTTAAGTTCAACCAAACCGACGTTTGTTCCGAGCCACAAAACGCCGTCAGCGCTTGGGTTGATGGCGTTAATAATAAATTTTCTCGATTTTTCGGTGAAGTCGGAATTTATAAATTTTCCGTCTTTGAATTGATACAGCCCGCGCGATGTTCCGATCCATAAAATTCCGCCTGCATCTTGATAAAACGCCGAAACCCAGTGTTCTCTTTCAAATGGAAACAAAAAACTGTCGAATTTTCCGTTTTTCAGGCGCGTAATTCCGCGCGTTGAGCCGATCCAGAGCGAGTTTTCCGCGTCTACAAATACCATGTTCGCGATAATGTCGAGCAATCCGTCTTTCTGAGTATAGGATTTAACAATTTTTCCGTCTTTGATTTCGCTTACGCCAACGTCCGTCGCGACCCAAACGCCTCCCGAACGATTTTCATAAATTCCCCATGTGCCATCGGCTAAAAGTCCTTCGGTTTGTGCAAAAGTCTTGAAATTCCCATCTTTTAGCCGGTATAAACCGCGCGCGAAAACTCCCGCCCAAAGATTTCCTTCGCGGTCTTCGTAAATAGACCACACATCGAGGTCGCCGAGAGAAATGCTTTCGGCGAATTTATCGTCGCGAAAACGGCTCAAACGTCCGTGGACGGTTCCGATCCAAAGATTTCCGCTGCGGTCGGTGGCGAGCGATGCGATTTCGTTTTCCGGCAGACCGTCTGTAGTCGTATAGGTCGAGAGCGACTCGCCCTTTATTCTTATTAAACCTTTCTGTGTGGCGCACCAGATGCTTCCGTCGGAGCTTTCTCTGATGGCTTTCGCGTTAATCTGAGTTTCTCCGTCGCCGACAACTGTGGTGAATTTGCCATCTCTAAAGCGGTCCAATCCGGTTGATGTTCCGACCCAGACGCTTTTGTCGGAAGATTCGTAAACTGCCCAGACGCTCCCATTTGATAAGCCATCCCGAACCGTGTAAAAATGAAATCCGTTTTCCGGCGTGTATTTATACAATCCGCGTGAAGTGGCGATCCACAAACCGCCGTCATTCGCCCCTGCAAAATTAAGCACGTTTTCGCCGAAAAATCCGTCTTCCTTGGTGTATGACCGAAATTTGCCGTTCCGGTAACTGAGCAGATTATTGCCCTGCCCGCTCGCCCCGTAAACGCCGCCCGTCGCCGCCCAGAGCGTTCCCTTAGAATCAACGTAAACCGCCGCCATCGAGTCCGCCGTCAGCTCCTTCGTGTTGCTTTGATCGAAAACCTTAAACTCAATACCATCGAATCGCACTAGTCCGGCGAGTGTTCCGAACCAGAGATAACCGTCCGGCGTCTGCACAACCGAAAAAGCCGCGTTTTGCGGCAATCCGTCTTCAGTCGTCCAAACACTGCGAATATATTGCGACAGCGACTTAAAAGGATCAAGCGCAAATGTATTAGAGGCTAAACAAGCCAAAATGATAGACGCCGTTACGAAGAGTTTACGAAAATTCACAACTATTTTTCTCTTTACAGTATTAATAACGTCGGTTCAGAAGAAGATGAAAAACTTTCATTTTAATGGAAAATACGGACATTGTAGCGCTTGTGCGTAAAATATTTACAGCGTTTACATCTTTATGCTGCTTTTCCATTCTTAAACGGCGAAGAACAGTAACGATAAAGAGTAGGCTTTGAAATATTAAGAGTCTGACAAATTGAATCAATCGTTATGTTCGGATCATTCATTAAAGTTTTCGCCATTTCAATTCGTTTCGGAGTTAACTTAATCGGTCGCCCGCCTTTTTTTCCTCTGGCTGGCAAACCGTTGCGCGCGTTGAGCCACGTACGCTTGCCAGTTAGCGGATTAAAAATCAGCAAACCATCTTCTTCGCTCGTCCAAAAATTGCCGTCCGGGTTTTGATAAATTGCCTGATTAAACTTTTCAAAACGAATCGCGCGCGTCACAGGTTTGCCGAAATCCGCTTCGGAATATTCAATCGTCGTTCCGTTTTTGAATTGATAAAACGTCGCACCCGCCGCCAGCAACAACGCTCCGTCGACATCTTCGCAAACTCTGCTGCGTTTGCTGGAAAAATTGTAAATCGGGTAGGAAATTTTTTGTCCGCCACGCGCCTCGTGCAACTGCCCGTCGGCGTCAAACGCCCAAACCGCGCCGCTTTTGCCGTGAAAAATGACCGGTTGCACGATTTCCTTATTGCTCAGCTCTCGCCGCGTCTCCGCGCCGATGCGGATGACGCCTCTATTCGTGGTGATGACGATTTCGCCCTCCGTTGATTCTTGAATCAAAATCACCGAATAATATGGCGAATCCGCGTCGTCGGTCATGCGCCGAAATTCGCCGTCGCGGTAGCGCAGTACTGCCGTATTCCGTCCTGATCCACAGAGCGCCGTCGGCTTCAAACAAATGCGTAAAGCGGTTGCTGGTAATGACCGGTGTGTTGCCGCGGTCGAAAATCGTAAACCGCACGCCTTCAAACCGCACCAGCCCGTCAAACGTCGTAAACCACAAATACCCATCGCGCGTCTGCACAATCGAAAACACGGAATTTTGCGGCAGCCCGTCGTCGGCAGTCCAATAATCAACACGATACTGCGCTGCTGCGTAGTGAACGCAGCAGCATAAAAAACGACGACTTTCAACCACAGCGCGCCCAACAGCGGTGTGCTGCGAGTCGCGCCGCGAGCATTGTTCGGTTTGATTGAAGAATGATAAGCGCCCTTAAACACAATCGGCGATGAAAATTTACTGCAAAAAAATAACACAAGCCCGGCGAAACGACGAAACATAATGTTCTCCTTTAACGGAAAACAGGAAGGCGACGAACATTTGGTTAGGAAGTTTTGAATGAAAAATATACTGAACAAAACTGGCTGAGGGGAATGTACATAAACCGAATTATATGACTCTTTTTGAATTCTTAATGGCTATCGGTTTTGAATTTGAAATGGTTCTCTATTAAAGAATAAATACAGTGAGAAACTCTCCTTGAAAAAAATGTAATGGAATGTAACGTTTTTGAGGCTCGATAACCTCCAAAGAGGTTTACTAGTCAGGATTGAGGAATAAATTCTGTTTTTGTCTTAATCTGCAAAATCATTTCGTCTTATTTCGTCTCATTTCGTCTCATCGTTTCGCACAGTTTCGCTACTCTTTTCGCAACATAACGAAACAGATTTAGAGTTGTTTCCAGCTTACTGATTAATAATCACAAAGAAATACCGATGCTTTATTTATTTTATTCTCCTTGCTGAATTAAAATCGTTTCGTCTCAAAATCTCATTCTTTTCGTCACATAGCGTCACATTTTTCAGAACATTTCTGAACGTTTTTCTGGACATAGCTGAACAGTTTTCAAGTCGTTTCGAGACATTTCGAGACAATTTTCGTTACAGTTTTCAGATCTTTTCGGGATAGTTTCGCTACATAACGCTACAATTTTTGATTCTTTTCGTGAAAAAACGTGACAGTTTTATGGCTCTTTTCTGAACATATCTGAACAAAATAAGAGGAAATATTTGGTTGAAATCAGTTCATCCTAAGAAAGGAAAATCCCATTTCTCTTAAAGTTCTGATCAGCTTTTTACCTTATGGAAACAATAGAGCAGATTTCATTTAATTACTATACATAGCCGCAATGCCTGATCCAATTTCTGGCATCTGCGGCTGTGATTGTTTTTAATGCCCGGCTGATGGTCTCCGATAATGCCGGATAAGTTCTCGCAG
>JALZCH010000059.1 GCA_030863175.1 Acidobacteriota bacterium
GGAATTTTCTGGTCAATATCATTGCCGGATTAACGGCTTATTGCTGGCGAGAAAAAAAGCCAATGTTAAATTACAATGTCAAAGAACTTGGATTGATTGTCTAATTCTTATCCCGAACTGACGTTAATTACATGGATATTTTGGGGATTGATTATTGCACTGGAAATTTATTGGAAGCGTGATTGGTATCTTTGGTGGACGCGCTCGCGGCGGAAATAGGGCTGTTGGCAATGTCCCGAAGAATTATGGGGAAAGCGTTTCGTTGATTGGTGCAATTGACTGTTCCGGTTTAATCGCCAGTTTTGCGGTTCGAGGCGCGACCGATACAGAAGCAATGCTGTTTTCTTAAGAGAAATTTTATTGCCTGCTCTTAAACCGGGCGATTGTGTTGTTTGGGATAATCTCTCGGTTCATAAAACTCGCGCTGTGCAAGCATTGTTTGAGAAAGCAGAAGTCGAATTATTGTTTCTGCCGCCATATTCGCCGGATTTAAATCCGATTGAAATGTGCTGGTCGAAACTAAAGACTTACCTGCGAGCGAAGGCTGCAAGAACTTATGAAAACCTATCGGAAGCAATCAGTGCGGCAATCAAAGAGATCACCGCACTTGATGCACAAAATTGGATAAGACATTGTGGTTATGTATCGCATTCACTTTAGATTTGCTCTAGTGGCGGTGACAAAGCAATCAAGTCCCAATCTGGCAGCTTGATTAGCAGGGAGCATTACACTTTTATTGCTTGAAATACCTTTTGCAAATACTCCCCACAATGGCAAAACGGGCGCTTCGCTGAATATAGCTAATACGCCCGTACTTACTGGAGGCGGCGATCGGAATCGAACCGATGAATAAAGGTTTTGCAGTTCTTTCCAATTAAATTTCACGGAGTATCATTGAGTATCATACACCGATATTTATTGGATAATATGAATATCATTTCTACTCGATGATACTCGGTAAATGTAGGTGGTCGCTACAAATTCCGCTACATTTTCTTCCGCCGTAACATAGACACCTATTGCGTTTGGTTCGCTTTGCTTTCTTTAATCTCCGGTTGCCAGACAAATTTGTAAGCTCCGCATTTAATCCATTTTATTTTGCCTTCATCAATTATTTGGTAAATTCGCTGATGACTTATTCATCTTCGTTTTGCTGCTATCTTCGGTCGAACAAAATTGCTGAGCTTTCTGACATGGCGCTTTTATAAGCTTACAGCTTACACTCTCTCAAACGGAAACGTATGCTGTTTCTCCACGAAAATTTAGAAAATATTTAGCAATAAACAGACACTTGTTGAATTTAAAAGGTTCTTAAACTAACTTTTGAAAAAAAGCATAATTACTAATATATTTTTCAACTCATCGCCTTTTGCAGAATATTTGGGATGTCATCAGGACGTTTGGAAACTGCTGGATCAGTATGCCAATGCCCAAATCCTCCGTGTTGGTTAACAGCCCGAATCCATTCTCGCAACGCTTCACGTTTCACTTTGTCTTTTTGATCTTCTTCACCTTTGGTTTCAATGACAAGAATTTCATCGTTCGACAATTTAGCCAAGAAATCAGGTCGGTATTTGTGTTCTCCACCGTTGAAGATATATCGAATTTCAAAATTGAGATGGTCGTTCTTAACCCAAGCCGTAACATGCGGACTTCGGTCAAGCTGTAATGCGGTTGTGCTTTCCCATCGGCTATCACAGACGCAAAAATTGATGTGCGATTTTCGAGTATGAACGAACGGCTTGCTCGTATCCCACGGCTTCATGTCGCCGGTCGAAATAATCGGCTTGTTCGGGTCAACGACCAGTTCGTATGATTCGACGTTTTCTTGCTGGATGAACGGAACGAGATGGTTGACGATGGTCGCAGCGTTTAGCCTGACCAGCACTCGTTTTCTTTTTTCTTCGAGTCCGAACATCGGCGGCGATATTTGCAGTTTGTCGGAAACGACGAATTTTTCTACGACCGGGACAAGTTGACTGAAAAGCGAGTTAATGTCGCCCTTCCAGTCGGGCTTAATCTGTAGGAAAATGTCGAGTGTTGCCCGGAAAATACTGCTCTGCAATCGCACTTGACTGTAAAGTGCTTCTAAATCAATTTCCGACAATCGGGAAACATCGTGTTTGCCCTCGATGACCGGGGCGAGTTCGGCAAGCTCCCGTGTGTCGTATGCGTTCAGCGTTAAAGTCTCAACTTTATTTATATCGAGTCTCAATTTCGGTTTAAATTTGTTTTCGATGCGTAAGACATTCGGGAATCGGATTTCAAACTCTGCTTTTTCCGTTAAAGGCTGGATGCGCTGTTTGGGAGCAGAAACTTTCACTTCCGAATCCTTCGGCGATTCATGCGGCATGAACGCGAACGGAACGCCGAAAATGTTGACGTATTCGGGCGAAAACATCCCGTTTTCTTCGATGTCGTATGATGTTCGGCGAAGACCACGACCAACGACCTGTTCGCACAAAAGCTGGCTTGAGAACGCCCGCAAGCCCATAATGTGAGTTACTGTTTTAGCATCCCAACCTTCCGTCAGCATTCCAACTGAAATCACATGCTGTATTTGTTCGCCTAGCTCGCCCTCTCTACCGATGGTATCAACGGTTTGTCGGAGTCTTTGCGCCTGTTCCTTTTTGCTCAGTTTCCGGGCTGTCGGTTCGTCGTCCGAATCTTCTTCTTCTGTTTTTGTCTCGGCTGTGCTAGCTTCTTCCGTGAATTCTTCGGCGGCTTCCAACACTTTCGAGTCAATGTGAAGCGTCCTTTCGGGGTCGCACAATTCGGGAATTAAAATGTCCGCGTGGTCAAAAGCGTATTTAATGCGAGCGGCAGTTTCCGTCTGATTCGCAACTGAAATCATCACTGGCGGCACTTTTATTCCTGCATTTCGCCACGAATCCGCAGTTTCTCGCCAGTCTTTGCCAAGTAGTGCATAAGCGTTTTCAACTAGCGGCGGCAGAGCTTCGCTGGCTTCCGCACCTTTTTTATTCAGAGACGATTTAACATCCGGTTCGTTGTAGATGTGGTAAAACTTCGATTTGTAATCGCTGGCAAGCTGTCCGTCGTCGCGGATGACGACACGAGGCGTTTTGACCAAACCGGATTCGATTGCTTCGGTCAAACCGAAATCCGAGACAATCCAGCCGAAAAGGTTTTCAGACGCTGAATTTTTTCCGGTCGGCGTAAAGGGAGTCGCCGAAAAATCATAAACGGTCTGGATGCCACGAGCTTTGTTTAATCGGTCAAGACCGCCAATCCAAATGGTGGCTTCTTCGGCATCTTTTTTCTCATCACGGCTGAGTTTTGTTCCCGCCGGGATGCGCCAAGCGTGATGGGCTTCATCGTTTATCACAATGAAATTTCGGGAATTTTCCATCTCGGCGAGGATTTCACGGGCGTAAGCCTCGTCTGATCGTGCGCCGCGCTTGTCAACGGAACGGCGTTTTTTAATCTTTTCTTCCGTTTCCCAAGCCAAAGCGTGCCAGTTGCGGACGATGACTTTCGCTTGTCTGAGTTGTTCGCGCAAACCGAGCGGAACGATATTAAATACATCGTAGTAGTTTCCCTCGCCCGCCGGAATTAAAACGCTAAGACGGCTTCTAACGGTCAAATTTGGAGCAATAATCAAGAAGTCTTTGGCAAATCCTTTGCGGTTGACGGAATTGATTTTATTCAGCGATTGCCAAGCTATGAGCATCGCCATGACTATCGTTTTTCCCGTTCCGGTCGCCATCTTTGAGCAAATTCGTTGGAGTTCACCGCCGTCGCCGGGAATGTCAATGCCGACTTTCTCGGAGTTGGGAGCTTCGTTGAGCCAAATCAGAGTTTCGATTGCCTCAAGCTGGCAAAAGAAAAATCGGTTTGTTCGTTCTTCGGGGTTGTACCAGTGATTTAGTAATTGTTTTGTGACACCGGAAACGCCGGGATAACCATTTTCGCGCCATTCTTTGATACGCCCTCGAATTTGATTTACAAGCGGGATTTGAACAAATACGCCGGGGTCGTTGATGAGCTTTTTAGTGGTTGAGGCGACTGTGTAACCTGATGGTCGTCTGCCATCTGCCAGTTCAAAAGACATCCGGTTATGGTTATATTCCCAATGCTTCAATGGCTCGTCGTATGGCGTGTTTATGATTAAATGGCTAATTCCTGATGACATATCATGAAACTTTTAATGCATAGGCTTTAAGATTTCCGGTGGATTCGGGTATGACATTAACATGCTCAAGAATTTAGGCAAAAACCACTCTCTACATAATTCTTCATACATGTTGCCTAAATTCGATAGCCTGTGCCACGTTAATAAGGCGGTATCTCTCACATTTTCCATGTTTATTTTTTCTGCATCAAGAAGGAGTTTTAACTGTTGCAGGTCTGAATAGCTATTCTGTATTACATCCCAAAAATCAACGTCCCAAATATCCAGATACTCTAGTTGCTGAATAAAGTATTTTAGCTGAGAAACGATTTCTGACTCAGGGGAAACGACATCTTTATTTAGATAATGCCTTAAAGTAGATACCGGAAAGTCAATAGTTTCAAACAAATGTAATACTTCGTTTTTTTGGTAATAGAATTTAGAAAATGCAGACAAGAATTTACTTCGCTTTCCGTAGAACTTCATTGCAGCTAAAGCAACATTATCGTTAGCAAGATTGTTTATAACCGGAATTTTTATAGTGAGGTCTTCTTGTTTAATATAATTTGGTTTTTTGGGTAATATTATTTTGTCGATGTAATCGTTTAAGCATACGAAGTAAACTTTAGATGAACTTAAATCAACAACGAAAAGAAGAACCGACACGCTTGCCCCAGTTTCCTGAACCGTAAAGATAGTATCAGTATCCAATGAATACTTAATTACATCTACGTTCATATATTCATTTTTATTTTCTTTCCAGATTCCTTTAGCTACGTTATCAACGGGGTAAATTACCTGTTTTTCCACTTCAAGTTCCTTAACAGACTTCACTTGTACGAAAATGAATTCTCCGAGCGTTTCCGAAATTTCGTTGTTTTTATCAACCACTTCGAAAAGTTCGATGACCAAATCAATTCCATAATCAGGTCTATTAAACTCCCTAACTACCCATTCTTGTGGAAGCAATTTTTTTATTATTTGATAAGAATTATCTTCCATTACGTGTTGAACAACACGTTGTTTCCTTCGAGCAAGCCTTTTTTTCTTCTCAGTCATAGTTACCCTTTAGTGGAAAGTGCAATTATTTCATCAATTCATTAAAATCAGACAGGCAGGTCAATCAACTTCAAACTCTCGATGCCCCGGTCGTCAACGATTTTGACGGCGACTTTCTTGTATTTCCCCGGCACAAACGGAAGTGAAACGCTGCCGCGATATGCTTCGATAAGGTCTTCGTTGATTTCGGATTTGAGATTTTTCGCCAATTTAGTCCATCCGTCTTTATCGCCCGCCATCGGGAAAAAGACTTGCGACGGAAAAATGCTTCTGCCGTCAAAATTGCAATCGAGCATCCAGACGGCGATGCGGTTATTGCCGCCAGATTCGATTGTGCCTTGTTTGACGTTGTAATAATCAAAGCCTAAGACTTCGACTGTATATTGTTTCTCGCCTTTATCGTTCGTTCCAGCTTCATTCAGGCGAACATCCGGCTGACCTATGAGCCAGAAACTTTCGTTGCTCGACCGATTCTTTTTCAAATCGTCAGTCAGCAAATCGGCGTTCATCTGCGCCTTTAACAGTGTTACGCCCTGCCATTGCGTTTGCTCAATGTTATTGACCGCAACCGGGTCGAACTGAAATGCTGCGAAGATGACAAACTTTGGCTTCGGGAATAGCTTGTTGGCTTCCATCAATGCCAGTTCGACTTGTGTCGGTGGCATCGGTTCATGTTCGGGCGAGAATGAAACGACGGCTCGTGCGGTTTCGCTTCCGTCTTCGCTCATCAATTCAGCGTCGGCATGTAAAAAGCGTGTTCCAGCAATTGGTTCGACACGAGAAAACAGCATCTTTTCGCCCCGCCGTCCACGAATCCCGGTTCGCAGTAATTCGCTTCGCCATTCCTCTTGGCGCAAAGTCTCGCCTGAACGTGCGATTGATGAATCGGCGGGCATCGGTTCAACTTCCGTTTCGCCGGTCAGCGATTGAACGACCGGAGCGGGGACGGCTTCGACCGTAAATGGCGATGTTACACGAACACGGTCTTTGTCTTTCAAAGGCTGGTCGTAAAGTGTTTCCTGCGCTGCTGGTTCGTTGTTGGCGATTGATTTTAAGGTAAGATGTGGAACGGTTTTGTATTTGAAACCGCTCGACACACCTTCATGGGGTTTGGCTAATTGGTAATAATCGAAAGATGCAGTCATCAATCGCTGTTTCGTCAAAGTCAGCGCAACTCTTGAAGTGTCGCACGTTATCCAGCGTCTGCCCCATTGTTCTGCGACAAATGCGGTCGTGCCGCTTCCGCAAGTAATGTCTAAAACCAAATCGCTTGGGTCGGTGGTCATTAACATACAGCGAGTTACGATTTTCTCGGCTGTTTGAACAACATATACCCGTCCAGTCGCACCGCCGGTATCAGTCCAATTATTGCCTATTGGAAAGGCGGCGAAATCATCGAGATACCGAATATAAGAGAGGCGTTCGCCTTGCGCCATGAGTCTGTTTTTTTCCGCAAGTTTTTGCATTCCCGGTTGGGTTGTTGTCCAGCCACGTGAACCGGGCGGAAAATATTCACGCCCGTTAACTTCAACAGGAAAATACATTGCAGAACCGATGCCAGAAGCTCGACCTTGCCTTTGCGATGTTACATCACCTAATCGATAGACTCTTGAGTTGGGCGGTAATTCGGCTTTTCCTTCAATTTCTTCAACTGTTAATCGTCGTCGTGTTCCATCGGAAAGTTCTACAAACTGATACATAGAACCTCCAGCTCCCCCAAGTTCTTTTTCCGAAAAAAGCTGATGATATTTTAATTTTTCTAAAGTTTTTGAATACCAAATTATGTAATCCGAATTCCCAGATAAATACCTTGAAGTTTGACCAGCAGTTTTTTGAAAAGTTATAAGTGCGACAAAATTTTTCGCCCCAAATAACTCGTCTAATATATTACGAACTAAATGTACATTTTCATCGGAGATTTGCACGAAAATTGAACCGCTTTCCGCCAACATTTCTCTCGCCAACAGCAACCGGTCACGCAGATAAGTCAGATACGAATGAATGCCGAGTTCCCAAGTGTCCCGAAACGCCTTCAATGTTTCCGGCTCACTCGTCAAATCTTCGTCCTTTCCGTCTTTGACATCACGTTTATTGACGAACGGCTGAAAATTCGAGCCGTATTTAATGCCGTATGGCGGGTCGAAATAAACCATCTGAACGCTGCCCGCCATACCTTCTTTGACCAACAGCGAGTTCATGACCAGCAGGGAGTCGCCAGCAATCAAACGATTCGACCAGTTGTGACGATGCTTATAAAACTCGACTTCTTTAAAAAAGGGCATGTTTGCGCTGACAGTCTCGAACAGCGACGGCTGGAAGTTCGCTTCTTCTTCGGGTTTGCGCCGAACGGCTTCGATAATCGAGCGCGGGTCAATCCGCTCGTGAACGTGAAGGGAAACGGTCGGAATCTCAAAGCTCGTGTGTTCAGCTTTACCCGCCCATTGCAATTGCGGATCAAGATGCGGATCGTATGAATATGTCTGTTTCCCGCCGTCTTTGTCAGTTTCGGGCGTGACCAATCCAATCGGCGGATTATTTATCCGGTCTTTGTCGCTATGTGTATATTGCTCAATCGGCTTAGTCGTGTTTGAGGTTGTTCGTCGTGCCATGTCTTTTTCTCAAATACTTAAAGTGAAAAATAATATTTTTTAATTTTGTTTGCCATCAGCCGTCTTCTTAAAACTAAAAAATCCGGGTAATCATCAACGGTCATGTCAATTATCTCTGCCGGGACACAGTTAGCTTGCAAATTTCCGAGCATTTCTTCGTTCGATGAAATTCCGGTAACCAACTTGTTACCGTTCTCAATTTGGCTTTTTATTAACTCAAAATAATCTTTTGGTGGTTTGTTTCCGACCTTAATGTTTATCTCTGATTGCATGTAAACATAATTGGCAATTTGATTATATTTACCTCTGTCCAAACCATTCTTTTTTAAATAATCTCTCGGAAATAAGTGATGTACATCGCCCCGTAATGCAATCAAATCGCTTATAAGTACATCCTTCGACAAAAAACCTCGGTCATTAGCTTTAACCTGTGCGGCTAAAAAGACGTGAAAATACGGGCTGCTGATAACTGATGTATCCAGCCCTTGCGGTAATGCGGCATTCCAGAAGGCATCCGAAAGTTCGCTATCTTCTCTTTCCTTTAATATTTCTTCAAATGGTCGTTCGGCTATTTGTTTTATGTCGAAGTCAAGGTAGGATTCGGCTGAACCTGAATACCTTCCAGTTAAAATCGAAAACACCAGCCACCGTTTGACGTAAGTTTCGATTGTAACGGAATTGACCCCGAACTCCCTCATTTTCAAATAAATGATGTATGCGAAGTTTAAAGCGTTTTGTGAGCGGATGAGCTTCGGCGAGATGAATCCTGCGGATTTTACAATCATTAAAAAACGCTTAAAATTCGTTTCATTGATAAAGTTTTCAACGCCTTTCTTTAGAGTCGCAAATGATTGTTCGGCAATCGAATCTTCAAAAGTGCGAGTCTCAAAGTTTCTGCCTGAAAGCAAACTGACCAAATCCGATAACTTTCCCCGGTTGAATTGCGATGTAAATGCTACACGAACCAAATCCGTGTAATGCGGGTCATAAATACCCTCATTTTCGGCTTTCAGCCATTGCATCTTTTGGAAAAAATCGCTGGCAGCGAACTTCGGGTCATTGTCAACAATATGTTTATAAAACTCCGGTGCGATTGCCAGATGACAAAAATAATCAATCGCCTTTCGAAGCACATTACCCTCATACTCCGTATTTGCGGCAATTTTGCTCATGGCAAAGTCTGCTTGACTAAGAACGACACCTTTAGAGTTTATGCGGATAAAAATTTCCGTGACAGTCTCGATGTCCAAATCATGCGCCAGTTCGATAATGCCGATTTGTTTCTTAGTTATATTTATTAAATTGGTAAATGCCTTTTCGACTGCATCTTCATCAGCATCCGGGTTCGCCTCTAAATAATGCCGAACTAATTTCAAAATCCCGACACTACCGTTCATGGCATCCGAGATGTTTGGCAGCCATGTTTTATCTTTCAGTATCGCCGGGTTTTGGACTTCAAATTTTTCGGTAAGAGGATTAAAGGCAATTTTAATTTTGATGCGTTGATAGCTTTTATTAACCACATATTCGCCAAGAATAGCGGCGGTCAAAGCTGTGACTCGTTGTTGACCATCAATCAAAATCTTCTTGCCTTCACTTAAACTCCCATCCTTCAAACGAATGTTCGGATTGCGCCAAGCGATAACATACCCGACCGGATACCCCTGATAAAGGCTGTCGAGCAAATCTCGAACTTTGGAACTATCCCAAACGAACGGGCGTTGGATTTCGGGAATAGCTATTTCCCCGGATTTCACCCAAGCCAGAACTGTTTCAATTAACTGTTGATTGACCGAATACTTTTGCATATTTTTTCCGATTTACGTCCAGCTTATGAGGCGTTTGACTAGGTAAAGCCATCTGATGCCAGCACCCCAAGCAGACGCAGTTGTTGAATTATGTGAGCGTGGTAGTGTTGCCGATTAAATTCGACGTGAGCTGCTTTTCATTACGCCAACTTTCTTAAGGGCAGCAACTATTTACAACAAAATATGGTAAAACGCAAGGACACGGTTAATTTACAAAATCAAAATTCGCATGTGTGCCCTTATTATGACAATCGAGTTTGCCAGATTGAACTTTCATTGGCTTGAGTTTCGGTTAAAGAGCATTGCTCAAAGATAAAAAAGAGGCTGTGATTTTTATGGCAGATTTCTTACTATTCTTTTCATTTTCAAGTTTCTTTCTTGGTTTTTGGTAAAAGATCAAAGGCTGGGATTTCCCCTGCCCTCTAAATTTCTTCATTTTTTCAAAGGCGATGGTTAAGCCTTGCAATAATTGCTCGCAAGCCGCCGACATCCTCAGCCAACATTTTCAACTTGGTTTTTCGCATTGAGTCGCACCGTTTCTGAACAACATGAAGTTGCTTAAGTAAAAATTCTATCGAGACGAGCTTTGTTTCTAATTTGTCTAAATCTTTTCTATGAACAACCGATTCCAAAACATCGGAAATATTTCTAATCATTTGTTATAATCTCCGTAATCTGTGAACGCGCCGTTTGTCTCTTAAACAATCCCGGCGCGTTCGGTTAAAGGTTGAAGGCTTGGAATAATGTTGGCGCATTATCTAAGCCTTTAATCATTTCTACTGCACAACTTCCAAATACCGCTCAATGAGACGAGTGGCAGCCCGGTGATAGCAGGGAAAACCACCGTTATAAGCTTCACATTGGCAAGTGCCGTTTGCCGTGTAACGAATGCCGCGTGAGCCTGTAATGTGCAATGATGCGGTTCGCAGGTCATAAACCATTTGCGGGTTGTTTTCGATTGTGGCAACGGCTTTGCCGATAGCGTTTGCCCAACGTTTTCCGTCTCGTGTTTCCGGGTTAAGTTTGGCAAGCGCATCAGCAGCAACTTGCGCCAAAACGGCTTTGTTAATGAATGGGGGCTTGATTCGTGTTACTCGAAACTCTGTCATTCTTTTTGTTTCCTTTCTTTTGATTTGTCGTTTCCGACTTTGAATATATCCTACAATATTTTGTAGGACTTTTCAAGATAATTCTCAAAAGTTTTGTAGGATTTTTGAAATTGTTTTAGACTGTCTTTTATGGAGTTATTAACCGTGTCAGATGTTGCGGCGAGACTTGGCGTTACAGTATGGCGCGTTCACCAATTGATTAAAGAGCAGCGTTTGCCTGCGGTAAAACTTGGATCACAGTATGTCATTAACGAGAAGGACTTAGAGCTGGTTCGAGACCGCAGGCGGACGGGCAGACCACCAAAAGCCAAAGCAAAGTAATTGCTTTGATATTTCAAATCACTTGTGACAATCGGGAAGCAGCCAGGAAAAACGCCAGGGGGCTCGGCTATTAGGTTTAAATCATCGCCGGCAATCGCTCCGGGCTAAGATGGTGAAAATATTAAGGTTTTGTGGTATGTGCTCGTTTGTTACAATGTATGTTATAAATTTCGATTCCATTTTAGCCGAATATATTCATAAACACATCCCCCCTACCCCCAATACAGAGAGCTAAATGCTGATTTCAGTGCCTTTTGTTCTGAAGTGATTTTCTCAAAGGCGATTTGGCAGAGCAAAACTATAAGAAAAAACATTTATTACTTTATGTGTGCGTAGCTTTTTCTTACATGGGGAAATTTTGGGCAATAATATACTTGCTTTGTTTTTTACTTTTTATTTTTTTTGTGATCGGTAGATTCATCTAAATTACCTGACAAGAGTTTTGCCATACGTTCAGCATATTGGGAATCAAGGAGAGATTTTTTTAGGGCATATTTCCGATTTATTTCATCTTCTTCAATTTTAAGATTTAAATCTTTAGACTCCCGTTCAATTTCAGCTAACCTTTTGTTTGTTTCCAGAGATTTTGTCTCGAATTGCCGTCCAATTGTTCGCTGAATTTCTTCACGCAGCTTTTCATTATCTGCCCTTTCAGCTATATCAGAATAATACTTTTGCTCAAGCTCAAGCCGTTTACGAAGTCCTTCACTTTCAATTTTTAATTCTTCAATTCTTGCTTGCCATTGGGAAGTGTCTAAACGACGGGGGAGTTTTGCAACTTCAATTTCACGCTGTTTTAAGTCAATCTCTAACTTGTGTAGAGCATCTTCACGGCTTGGTTGAAACTCTTGTTCAATTTCGCTAATTGCTGCACGCAATCTCTCTTCTTCAGTCTGCTTTCCTTTAATTGAATCACTTATAAAGTGAAAGATATTAAATCCCAGCGACACCGCAAGAACACAAGTAAGTATAATGTTTGCCGTTTTTAGTTTGCTTGTTTTCACAACTTCTTGTGGCATAATTTATTTAATTTATTAGGGAATATGATTACAAATTTACATTCTTTTAATTTTAAACAGTTCAAAAGGCATACCCCTATGCCCGGGTATACAGAGCAAATGATCTATTTCAGGGGTTTATGTCCTAAGTAAAACTGTTCACGTAGCAGCGAAAACGACAGAAAAATGTTTATCACTTTATGTTCGCGCGCCGTTTTTTCTCACGTGAGAAATGTTGATTTATTTGCTTTGAGTTTTTCCCTACAAAAAAATAAGATAGCGAGTTGTTGGAATCCGCTGAAAATGAATAGCGAGGTTAAACAACTGCTCTGATGTTGTTTGCCGGTATGCCAAAAGAAAAAAGGCTATCGGCAAAACAAAATCTCGAAGGCATAATAAAGTCAAATGACTTTAGAGGCAAGTTAAAAAATCAATTTTACCTATTGGGAGGCGTTTCCAATGGGTAAAGCCTCCAGACCAAAGCCAAAACGACTTGCTGAAAAGCTCTTACAAATTAGAGTTAAGCTAAATCTTTCGCAAAATGAATTGATTAAGAGGCTAAATTTTAAGGAAATTGAACTCGTACAGGGAACTATCTCAACTTACGAATTAGGAAAACGAGAGCCGTCATTGCCTCTATTACTAAAATATGCGCGGCTTGCCGGAGTTTGTGTTGATGTTTTAATTGACGATGAACTTGATTTACCTACAAATTTACCCGGTAAGCCGCATTATTCTGTTAAATAGAGGAAAAAATCAAATTTGTTTTTAATAATGTTTTGATTCTGTGTTAATAAAGAAAACGTTTTTTTATTCTTTTTATCTAAAGTCAGCAATAGGTTAATATGTCGGACAATTTCAGCATTAAAGACGCATTCGGTTTATATGAAAATGGAAAACAACGTAGATACAATTTACTATTCGCTGTAAATACCGCAGTCTTTGCCATCGCTCAATTTATAAATAAGGAAAGAGTTGTTAATGATAAATTCTCAGTTCTTTCAATATTTTCAGTGGGAATGATACTTTTTACAGTTGTAATGGTAATTGACATTTTTAAGTTTGGAAAACGATATAGAGAGTTGGTAAATCAACTAGCTTCTTCTGATACCCCAAATAAATTCAAAGACAGTATTTTTGGCGGCTGGGGAAAGTTCTTATTGTTTTTTCTTGGTGTCCTTATTTGTGTTGGATGGCTTATGATTTGTGTTAGCGATTTAAAGCCTTGCCCCCAGCCTACATCCTCTTAGTTTACCAACATATAAATTTTCCTCTTAGTAAAACTGATTTAAGTCAGCAATTTTTTCTTAAACCTTTATTTGGAGTTATATTCAGCCCGCTTAATCAATTCTTCATCATCAAACGATGGACTGTTTACTTGACGGCTAACCGGATGCGATGCCATTTGCTCTGCCGGATAGGGAGCCAGTAGCTTTTCGAGTTTTCCGGTATCTTTCACCTTTTCATCAAGCCACAGTTCATAATCTTCCGGTTTGATAATCACTGGCATCCGGTCGTGGACAGGTTCTAATACTTCATTAGCTTCTGTGGTAATGATCGTGCAGCTTTCCGTTTCTTCCCCGGTTTCTTTATCCGTCCAGCTTTCCCAAAGTCCGGCAAAACCAAAGACAGGTTTGTTTTTCAGATAAAAATAAAACGGCTGCTTTGCGCCCTTGTCGCCCGTGCGCTGCCATTCAAAAAAGCCCGATGCCGGAATCAAACACCGGCGCGAGCGGAAAGCATTTTTATATGATGGCTTTTCAGTGATCGTTTCGGCGCGGGCGTTTATCATTTTATTGCCAATATCCGCAGATTTCGCCCAACTTGGAATCAATCCCCATTTTAAGCCCGACAAAATGCGCTCGCTTTCGATCTGTCTAACGGCAACGATAATTTGAGAAGGAGCGATATTAAATCTTTTTTGATGTTCTTCCGCCTGTTCTCTTGCAGCCTTAAACTCTGCCAAAATTTCAGCATCCGAAGCGCCTAATGAAAATCTTCCGCACATAGTTTTTAAGCCTTTCTTTGAATGATTATCGAAACAGCATTAAAAAAACATCTTCTCAAACAAAGTTTGATTGTGTTATACATTGTCTCAAGGGTGCAACGATAATGCAAGAAGGAAATATAATTGAAGGCAATCTCTCTACGCTCAAAAAACAACCGATAACAAATGTCGGCGAAACTTTTCAAGTCTCAATTAAAACGCAGCTGGCAAGACCTGTTTTTCTGGAAAGAGTGCAAGCCGGATTTCCCAGTCCAGCGGATGATTACATTGAAGGAAGCATTGATTTGAACCGGGATATTATCAAACATCCGCTTGCCACTTTTTATATTAAAGCCATCGGCGATTCGATGCAGCCCGTTATTGATGATGGCGAATTGCTTGTTGTAGATTGCGCCGAACAAACAAAAACAGGCGATATTGTGATCGCCGTTGTCGGAACCGAAATGTGCGTCAAAGAGCTTTACATTGAAAACAACGGAAAAATATGGCTGTTTTCAAAAAATCCTGTTTATCCCCCGATTGAAATTCTAGAAGAAATGGATTTTCAAATTTGGGGAAAAGTAATTTGTTCGATCAAATTTTATTGATTTGATTTTTTGAAATTTTTGAATCTGTTATGCCTCAAGCGATTGCTCTGATTGATTGCAACAACTTCTACGCTTCGTGTGAGCGCGCTTTTGATGCTTCTTTGCGGAAAAAGCCGATAGTCGTACTCTCAAATAACGACGGTTGTATTATTGCGCGGTCGGAAGAAGCCAAACAACTTGGCGTGACAATGGGCGCTCCGCTTTTCAAAATCGAAGGCTTGCTTGACGCCAACGACGCCGAAATCTTTTCCTCAAATTATGAGCTTTACGGCGATATGTCGCGTCGGGTAATGGAAAACCTTCAACAGTTCACGCCAGAAGTCGAAATTTACTCGATTGATGAGGCTTTTTTGGGGCTAGACGCCGAAAAGATAAGTCTTGATAGTTTGGGGCGCGAAATACAGGAAAAAATCTATAAATGGACTCATATCCCGGTTTCAATCGGCATTGCAGAAACAAAGACTTTGGCAAAGATTGCCAATAAGATCGCCAAAAAAAGTGATAAGGCTACTGGCGTTCTTAACCTTTACCAATCGCCGTATCAAGAGCTTGCGCTTGAGAAAACAGCTGTTTCTGATGTTTGGGGAATTGGTCGAGCTTCAACAGTAAAACTCAAACAAATAAATGTTAATACGGCAAAAGAATTAAGAGATGTAGATTTGCGATGGGCGCGAAAAGCTCTAACTGTAATGGGCGCGCGGGTGGTCACTGAATTGCGCGGCATTCGGGCTTTTCCGCTGGAGCTAAATCCCCCGCCGCGTTATTCAATAACCTGCTCTCGCTCATTTGGAGAAACAGTCAAAGATTTTAGAGATTTGCGAGAAGCTGTTGCCGTGTTTCTGACGAAAGCTGCTGAGAAGCTTCGGCATCACCAATTAGCGGCGCAATCAATAACTGTTTTAATCAGCACCAGCCGTTTTGTTCCCGAAGGCGAATATTATTCAAATGCGGCAACGCATAGCTCTGCTTTTCCGACAGACGTAAATCAAGAGCTACAGGCTTGGGCTCTTGACTGCCTGAAAAGCATTTACCGACCAGAATATACTTACCGCCGGGCAGGAATAATCTTAGGCGGGTTAGTGCCATCGGATAAGCTAACCGAAAGAATGTTTAATGATGAGAAATGGGAGCGTTTTCGCCGGGTGATGCGGGCTGTTGACGAAATCAATCGCAAGTTTGGCAGAAACACGGTTCGCTTTCTCGTTGCCAAACCCAACGGCAAATGGAGCGGCAAAGCGGGCAGATTAAGCCCCCGTTACACAACCAAGTTGTCAGAAATAGCACACGCTCATTAACCTTTATTTGTTTTTTTGCTGCTGGTGAGGCGTCCCAATAATTATCTGGATATGCGTTGAAAATATCCGGTTTACTAACGAAGGTGTAAACCTTACCAATAGCCGTCAACCAAATTTAACTTTTTCTTTTTTTTTATTCTTTACCTAAATGAATCTCAATTTTCACCAAGTTTTCCCATCTAGTTCAAAATAGCAATCTACAACAAACATTAGAGTAAACAAACAATAAAAAACAAGAAAAGGTTAATTTCTTGATAAACCAATATGGTTAAATTCTTATTGTTATCTTAGTCTAGTTATGCTGCGCCTACGTAGAGTCCTACATTATGCGCCGACGTGTAAACATAGCATTCCTTAACGTATGAGAATTGCTATGCGCTGACGTAAGAGAAAGAGTTATAAAACTGATGCGCTGACGTGAGCGCATTCAATAATTAAAATCTTCATCACCCCAGTCGTATTCAAAGGAACTAACTTGAGAAACTTTTTCCTCCTCATACTTTGATTCAGATTGCTTCTTTTCCTCAAACTTTTCAGCAAATGTTTTTCTATTTCTACTTTTGTTAATCCTCTGACTTTTCCGCCATCTATCAGCCGATTCTCTAGATGGAATCGGATAAATTTTTTCTTCAAATTTTTCCATAGGATTTATGGGGGTCAGTAGTTTATATCGTGTGGCTCTGCCACAAATTTTCGTTGTTTTAATCCATCCAAAATATTCAAGCTCTTTTAGTGCTTGAGTAACTGCATTTTTACTTAAGTTGCTTTTTTCTTGAATCTTTTCTTGTGTTGGAAAGATTTTTTTTGACACCGCATTCTCAAAACTTTTCAGTGTTATATAAACCAATTTTGCCGCTGGCGATAAATAAACTCCCCGTTCAAAAAAATTGTAATAAACCTGTATGAATCGGACATTTAAACTTTCCACCTTCTCTTTATAACTTTTTGCGATTTTGGGCATCTATTTCTTCCCCTCGCTTCCCTGTTCAAGATAGTTTTGTAAATCCGTATCGAGTACAAGCACACGACGCCCGAATTTACGTGTTTTAAGATTTCCCCGGCGTACTTCGTAGCGGAGAAAATTAACGCTCAAGCCTGTTAGATCGTGAATATCGAACAAACTCCAAGCAAGACGTTGTTTTTGCAGTTTTGAGTCAGACTTTAACATTACTTTTTGCATAGCATTTGACCTTAATCAAAAAAGCACTTTCGTTTTTATTTAAATCCAATTATACTCAGTGTTGTTGCTTAGCTCTAGTAATAAATCGTCGAAACTTATCAAAGAGAGACGAGACATTAAGTGTAATGCGAAAATCATCCGCAAAATGTCCCAATGCCCTACAAGAGTTTATTGATCTAGCTAATGGTGTTCTTGCTTACCATTCATCCTTAAAGCAAATGGTAAGTGAATATCCAATTATGGCTGGTTATTACCCCTTTATTATGGGTAAAAAAGATGTAGAAACTCAAGGTATTCCAAATCTTTACGAATATTTATACTCAGGTGGAAAGAACGATCTCTATGAATTAAGAACAACTACACTCAAATGTGCGGTTTTAACTCTGTTTTCTCTAGCAAAAAGAGAAAGAGCAATTTATTCACAAAATCAATCTCGCCAGAAAGATTCTCTTATGCTCTCTTATACAGAACCAAATTCATTTAGCATTAACTTACGTGTTGATTATTTTGTCCAAAATTATCGTATTGAAAATGGCATTTTAAAAGTTATTCCAAATGATTTTTTTGCCTTATTTGAACAACACCAAATTGAGCCAAATAGGATTCGCCTTTGTGATAATTGCGATTCAATTTTTTGGGCTGTTCGTTCCGACTCCAGAGCTTGCAGTAAGCAATGTAGAGATGTACTTCGGCAACGCCGATGGAGAGAAAAGGACAAAGAAGAATACAACAGAAGGCGACGGAGAAATTATGCTTACAAGAAGAATAAATTAAAGTAATTTGTTCTTTTTTTTAAACTTTAAATAAATGAAAGGTGTCTAATGATGGCTGTTTATAAGAGAGGGGGAACATACTGGTTCCATTTTGTGTTTGACGGAAAGCACATTCAAAAGTCTGCGAAAACCTCAAATAAACGAACGGCTGAGCAAATCGAAGCCGCATTCAAGGTCAAGCTGGCTAAAGGCGAAGTTGACTTGTGTGTTGAGAAAAAGCCTGTTCCGACGTTTCCAATCGCCATTAAAGAGTTTTTGGCATGGTCTAAAACAGAACATGCTACGAAACCTGCGACGACACGCCGCTATGAAACATCGTCAAAGGCATTATTGAAATATTTTAACGATACTCCGATAGATAAAATTGACGTTGAAAAAATCGAAAAATTTAAACAGTGGCGAATTCAGCAAAACAAAAAAGCTCCTGCGCTGAAACTTAAGAAAAATAAAAAAGCGGCGACAGTCAAAACAATCAAGCCCGCAACAGTCAACCGCGAGTTAGCTTGTTTGAAAATAATTTTCAATCATTTCATCAAAGCAGACGTGATCGTTAAAAATCCGGTGAGTTATGTTAAATTCCTAGCCGAAAACAACGAACAAATGCGGGTTTTAAGTGAAGCTGAAGAAGCACTTTATTTGTCGGCGGCATCCCAGCCGCTCCGGGATGTGGCAATTCTGATGCTCGAAACAGGAATGCGCCCGGAAGAAGTCGCCAGAATCGAGCGAAAAAACGTCAATCTTGAAAATGGCTACTTGTTAAATCCATTTGGTAAAACAAAAGCGGCAAAGCGCAAAATCCCGCTCAGTTCACGGGCAATAGAAGTTCTTTCCAACCGGTTGGGACAAATTGAGGGAAATTGGCTGTTTCCGTCTGTACGCGGCGACAAGTCAAAACCAATAGTCAAGCTCAATAACGCTCACAACGGCGCTTTAAAACGCTCAGGAATCGAAAAATGCCGCCTTTACGATTTGCGGCATACCTTTGCCACTCGCGCGACGGAAAGCGGTGTTGATTTGGTAACGCTCGCGGCTCTGCTCGGACACTCCCGCGTTCAAATGGTGATGAGGTACGCGCATCCGACAGAAAATCATCAATTCGAGGCGATCAGGAAAATGGAAGCGCGGAAAGCGGCTCAAACGGCGTAAAAAAGGAAAGCCGAAAGGTCAGGCGCGCAGAGTCGCTACAAATCTCGCTACATTGTACTTTTCGGCTACTCTTTAAAATTGGCTAAGATGCCCGTATTTATTGGAGGCGGCGATCGGAATCGAACCGATGAATAAAGGTTTTGCAGACCTCTGCCTTACCACTTGGCTACGCCGCCGATTTGGAATTGTTGAATAAAGGTTTCCAAAACCTCTATCCGAAATAAAAGAACCAGCTTGAAGTAATTAAAGCGGCGCGGCTCTAAATTTTCAGCCAAACGCCGCTTCGGAAATTTTGGAGCGGGAAACGAGGCTCGAACTCGCGACCTCAACCTTGGCAAGGTTGCGCTCTACCAACTGAGCTATTCCCGCCCGTCGCAAAATGTAATTCTACAAAACGAAACAAAATTGTCAAGCGGGCATAAATTAGTTGGATTCTGATTAGATCCCACGCTTTTCACCTGACAAAAAAATTACAAAGCATAATGCATATTTTAGCGGCGCAAAATCGTATAATTTCATCATAGAACGGCTTGATTACAAGCCTTGATTTTTTGCAGAGCCTCGATAAAGCAAGTAAAAAGTTTAAGAGCGTTTGTTTTGTTGATTTATAAAGGATTTTAAAATGGATTTTGCAACCAAAGAAATTTTCAAACGTTATGCCAGCATTTTGGTCGGTAGACCCATTTCGCCGGTTTTCCTCAATATTCTCGTTACTTCGGTTTGCGATATGCGGTGCACTCACTGTTTTTTTACAGAAGAATTGGACGACCGCAATCGCAAAAAGCTGCAAATGAAGTCTGACGAAATTGCGCGCATTTCGGAAACTCTGGGTGGTAATCTCGGCGTTTTGGTGCTGGCGGGCGGCGAACCTTTTACGCGCAAGGATTTGCCGGAAATTGTTCGCGCTTTTTATGAAAATAATAAGCTTGATTCGGTTTATCTGATGTCGAACGGACAGATTCACCAACGCATTTTCCCGGATGTGACGCGTATCATGGAAGAATGTCCGAATCTGAATGTGACGGTTGCGCTCGGGATTGACGGAATGCAGGAAGCGCACGAGAAAATTCGCCGCAAACCCGGCTCGTGGGATAAAGCGATTCACACGGCGCGCACCCTGCAGCAAATGAAAAAGGAGCAGTTTCCGCGCCTTAACATTCAGACCTGCACGTGCGTGATGCGTTCGAATGAGGACACGATTTTCGATTGGTACGACTTTTTGAAGTACGATTTGAAACCGGACAAAGTAAATATCAACTATATCCGTCCGCCGTCAGCTGATCCAAATGAATTGAATTTCGATCACAAGCGTTACACCACCTTGTCGAAAATGATTTTGGACGACACAAAAAACGCAGCGTTAAAAAACAATTACGGTGGGGAATCAGGCTTCTTTAAAGCAGCGGTTGATATTTATATGCACGATATCATCGCTAAAACCAAAGAAGAGCAAAAAGCGCAGCTTAAATGTTATGCGGGAAGCGCCGGAGCAGTGATTTACGACACGGGCGCTTTGTCCTCGTGCGAAAACAAAACCGACGTTTTGAATCTGCGCGATTACGATTGGAATTTCCAAGCCGCGTGGCGGACAAACGAAATGAACGCGCGGCGCAAGGAAGTTTCGAACGGATGCCACTGCACGCACGAATCAAATTGTTATTATCCGTCGCTGCCTTTTAATGCCGGGCACTTGATAAAAATCAAAAGTCTCGAAGGCAAGCTGAAGAAAGCCGCCAAACAGCTTCTCGAAACTGAGGCGCGCGAAGCAGCCGAAGGCGTCGCGGTGAAAGCGTAATTTGTCCGTTTCTGTACTGGCTTTGAAAAGCACGAATGACACGCTTGTTGCTCGTGCTTTTTAATGAAATTTTGTTAATTAACGTTTGATTTTAATGTCTCAATCCGCGCCTAAAATTCTGATTATTTCCTCCGACACCGGCGGCGGTCATCGTTCGGCGGCGACGGCTATTGTCGAAGGCGTCAACCGTTTTTGGAATGGGCAATCGGCGGTAGTGCGCGTAGTCAAAGCCGTTGAAGAATCGCATCGTATTACGGGGCGTTTGGTTGGGTTTTATAACTGGGTTTTGCGTTACCGGCAGCATTGGATGAAGTATCTCTACTGGGCGATGAACCGTTTTCGCCCGGAAACGAGGGAGTTTTTCCATCGCCGCTGCATCGGCTTCGTCCGTGATTTGTTTGAAAAATGGTGCCCGCACGTTGTCGTTAGCGTTCATCCATTGACGCAGCATATTTTCGGGCGCGTATTGCGCGAACTCGGTCTGCAAAATTCGGTACCGCTTGTGACGGTTGTGACCGATCCATGTTACGGTTTCTGGAAGGGCTGGGCGTGTGAAGACGTGACGCTTTATCTCGTCGCTAACGAAGACGCCAGACGGCAATTGATTGATTACGGCGTTGCTCCCGAAAAAATCAAGATTTCCGGAATGCCGGTTCATCCGAAATTTCATTTTGCCGACGAAAAGGACGCTCAGGCGGCAAGGCGAGCTTACAATTTAGACCCCGAAAAATTTACGATTTTTGTCAATGCCGGTTGGGTCGGTGGCGGAAACATTCCTGAAATTTTTCGCGAATTGGTGCGCGGCGAATTAGACGTACAGGCGATTTTCCTCGCCGGTAAAAATGAAGAACTACGCAAGGAAGCGGAAGAAATTGCCAAGGAAGCGAAATTTCCCGTGCGCGTAATCGGTTATTCGGATGAAATCGAAAAGCTGATGCAATCGGCGAACGTGATGATTAGTAAATTGGGCGGTTTGACCACTTTTGAAGCCCTCGCATGCCGATTGCCGATTATTGCTGACGCGACCACACCGCCGATGCCGCAGGAAGCTGGGACAGTGAATTTAATCGAAAAACGTGGTGCCGGTGTTCTTCTGGAAAAAGCGACGGATATTGTGCCAACAATTCAAGGTCTGCTCGCCGATAAAAGCAAATACGAAGCGATGCGCGATGCGACGCGCGGTTTGGCTATTCCGAATTCGACTAAAAACATTGTTGAAGAAATCGCTGCTCTTCTGCCCGCCACAGAAAACACAGTTCAAACTGCCAAAGCGGCTTAGAGGAAATATTTAAAGAAAAGCTGATAATGGGACACGGGCAAGAACCGACAGATCCGCTAATCATCAGTTTTGTTTTTCAAAGATCTGAAGTCTGTTCTAATTTGTAACCAAAGTTAACTTGGTTGTCGGGCTGATTTCGTTCAAAGCATTTTGCAAAAGCGGCGCTAGCGTTTCCCTTTCACAATAATCTTTGCCGAGCATTTTCAGAATCGGCTTACGTCTTGTTTCCCCGTTTAATTCTTTAAGCCATGCGCGGCAAAAAGCCGTTACCAGTTCAGGCATAAATTGTCCGCCGACGTTACGCTTTAAATCTGTAACGACTTCCTCTGCCGCGCGTCGGCGTTTGTATGGTCGGTCGGTCGTCATTGCATCGAACGAATCTGCAAGCGTGACGATTTTGGCGATAAACGGAATCTCATTGTCTCTTAGATTTTCCGGATAGCCGCGCCCGTCTAGACGCTCGTGATGGTATTTCGCGGCGAGCGGGACTTCGGCAAAAGGGTGCTCAATCGGCGCGAGAATGCTATAACCGACGGTTGTGTGACGCGTCAACGCGGCAAACTCCTGTTCGGTGATGGCGCGCGGCGCATTGATGATGCTGCTGTCAACAACCAACTTGCCAACATCGTGCAGATACCCCGCTACAGCGACGCCCTGCGCGCGCTCTGGCTCATAACCCAACTCTTCGGCGATAATTTCGCTGTATTTTCCGACGCGCTGGCTGTGTCCCTGAGTGTATTTGTCTTTGCAATCAATCGCCGTCGCAAAGGATTCGACGGTTGATTTGTAAGTAAATTGAAGCGTTTGATAAAGCTGAAAATTTTCCTCCGCGCGGCGTTCAAGTTCGGTTAATAAATTGCGCTGGACGATTCCGACAGCAATGTGACGCGCCATCGCGGAAATGATTTCTTTGTCGTCGGCAGTAAACCGCTCGCCACTTGCTTTTCCGCCGAGCAAAATTAATCCGACCAATTCATCACGAACAATGAGCGGCACGAGCATTTCGATATCGTTGACAACCAGAGTCGTAAGGTTTTCTTTGACAAACGGCGTCCAGTTTTCCGCATGCGAGTTGATTTCGATGGCGTTTAATCCGGCATCCAAAAACTCGCGCTCGGCTTGACGGCTGACGGAAAAAACAAGCGGAAATTCGTCATTCAATCCGCGAACCGCAAGAAAATTCAACTCACCTGAAAAACGATTAAATTTTGCCACACCGCCGCGCATGATCGCCAAACTGCCGATCAACAGATGAAGACTCGTGCGAATCATTTTCTGAAAATCGAATGCACCCGTCACTTCCTGCCCTAAATCGGCAAGTGCGGCGAATGTGTGCACGAGCTTTTGGTTTTGTTCCGACATCTTTTTTTAAGAACCTGCAATTTGAAATGAATTTAATGCCGCAGTTTCGTCTTTTTCCAGACGAACGTGCCGCGAAAGACCGAGCATCGAGAACAGTTCTTCCGTATGTTTGTTGATTTCGGTAAAAACCAGTTCGGCGTTAGTTTTTTTCGCAGCATCAATAATCCCCAGCAAAATCGAAACCCCAATGCTGTTGACAAATTGAGTTTCCCGGAAACTGACAACCAGAGCGCCGCAGCCCGCTTCGAGCAGATTCTGCGCTTCTCGCTCGATTCGCTCGCCGCTTAGCTTGTTTAAATAATCTCCGGCGTAAATTATGCCAACGTTTCCCTCGCGTCTTGAGTGAACGTTGATTAAGCTTCCCGTGTCAAGATTCACAAAATTAACTCCCTTTCAACGCCGCTTATTTTACATAGCGAATCGTAAATCGTAAATCGAAAAAAGAATTCAATTCACTGTTTACGATTTTCTCTTGGTCATTTTGATTACTGTGCCATCGTCGGTGCGGAGGAATTCGACCTCATCCATCAAGCGACGAATCAGTTGAAGACCGAAACCGCGCCTGCCGGTCGGATTTTCTTCGATTTTGCTGCCGTTTAATTTTTCCGGCGGAATCTGCAGACCACGATTTGAAATCGTTATCAACAGCCGATCTTCCAGCATTTCAAATTTTTGATAAATTTTCCGGTCTGGACTCAAGCTGTGCTCTGCTGCGTTGATGCATGCTTCAATAACTGCGGTCTTGATTTGGTTGATCGCAGCGGTTTGAAAACCATATTTTCGGGCAATGTTTTCAGCCGTTTCCGCACCGATTAACTCGGTGTCCTCACCCATCGGCACGATTAATTCAAACTCGTTCGCCGGCTCTCCGACATTCGGAGCAATTTTGACGTCAAGCTTAGCGGCTAACAATTCAACTTGTTTCCGGCTCGAAGAGTACGCGCCCCGCGCTTCCAAAAGCCGACACGCGTCTTCGGAAAAACCTTCCGGCGCGACCAGCCAAAAACGCGCCTGCCGGAAATTGCAGAAAACCGCTACCGCTTCTAAACGGTCAAGCCAGAATTCGGTTAACTCTGCCGTAGCTTCCAATTTCGATTCGATTTCCGCTGCAATCCAGGCAATTTGACTGTCGCCTCGATAATGCCCGCTCTCGAAACCGACGCCGACCGCCGATCGTTCCCGTTCTGCGATCCGTTCTATCAAGGGGTAAAACTCAGCGCAGTCGGCGGAATAAACTATTTGCGGCAATTTCGTTTTTTCGGTTTCGCTTTCCAGTTTTTCCCGTACAAGCCTCTCTTCGCTCCCTTTGTAAAATGTGCGAAAACGATCGTATTCAAACAAAACGGTCGGAACATTCTGCAAATTAAATTCCTTCAAAAGCCCGCCTAAACCGAGAGCTGACGAGCGCCGATAAAATTGCGCCATCATTTCCGGCGCGCGTTTGAGCGCCGACGACAAAGTTTCGGCGACGACGAGCGCACGCGGCTCTTTTTTGATTTCCAAACGATAGCGCGCCGTCACATAATCGCGCACAGTCTGCGAAGTTTCGGCGGTTTCGACTACGCTCGAATCAAGACGCACGATTTCATTTAAATGCAGCGCGCGCATAATTCGGTAAAACTCTTTGTTTTCAACCCCGACTCGATTGCGCCAAAATTCTATTGAAGAAACATTCGCATCGGAATCAAAAGCATTTTTCAGGACGTTTAATATCTCGCGCTGTGCTTTCGGATTCGGAACTGCTTGCTCGAAGATTTGGTTGAAATAACGGCGAGTTCTTCCGCCCAAAACTTCAGCCGCGTAAATTTGCTCGCTCCGCTTATAGCTGTCCAAATCAACACGTCGGTCTCGCGCCGTTAAAATTAAATTGGCGATAAAACCGGGATTCGCATCGAACTGCTGAACGATTAAATCTCTGGTCTGCTCGTTTATTTTAACCGCGAATTTGGCGGCGAGATTTTCTACCAGCAAACCCGCGTCACTCGGCGACAATTGCGGCAGGTGGTAAATGTGTGCATTTTCAAGATTCGCGCCGCCGTTTTGCACGGCATTGAGCAGAAACCGACGACGCCCACCAATCACGAAACGAACCGTCGAGCGCGCGTAAATCTGCTTGATTTCGGCGATTAAATCTTCGTTCGAATGGTGAAAATCATCGAAAATTACAAAACATCTCGCTCCATGAGAAGCCGCACGCAACGGAGCGGCAAAGAAATGCCTGACCAAAGCATCCGAGTTTCCATTTTGGAATTCTGCTTCAGAAGCTAAAATTAAAGGATCAAGCCATGCACCATCAGACGGCGCGGCAAGCCGCTCGATTTCGGCAGGATCAAGCGCGGCGTCTACCAATTTCGCGTCTTTGCGGCGAAAAGCGACGGCTTGCTGCAAAAATGTCTGTAAAAACCGCCGCGCTGCCGATTCAGCAGTTTCGTTTGCATGAAAAGCGAAATAAACCGGAAAAACGTCTGATTCTTCTGCAAAAAGCCTGTCGTAAACTTGCCGCAAAAGCTCGGAACCACCCGACGCCGGAGCAGACAAAACGAGCAATCCGCGCGGCTTTTCGTCTTTTATGACACGCGCAAAATCAAGAATTTTGTCCTTTTCCGTCTCGCGCATCACATAATCCGAAGCCGCAATGTGGCTCAAAATTCGTTCTGCGCCAGATTTTACAAACTTCCTTTCAGGCATAATACCGTAACACCGCCGTTTTCGGCGGTTGTTTGACGCGAAACTCATGCGTCGCATCTGCACTGAGCAAAATCCGACAAAATGTAGTTAAACGCTTCCGCCGTTTCCGTTGCCGTAAAATTGAATATTGTTTCGCCCAGCTCGTTTCGCCGCGTAAAGAGCTTGATCGGCAGCCTTAATGACCCATTCCGGCGTTTCGTGCCCTTGCGGTGTAAAAGCCACGATTCCGCCGCTGATGGTAACTTTATCGTGCGGAAAGTTGGTTGCTTCAATTCTCCTCCGAATTCTTTCGGCAATCACTCTGGCTTCGCTTTGCGTGGTCTGCGGCAAAAGAATCGAAAATTCTTCCCCGCCGTAACGAACCGCCACATCCGCGCCGCGCAAAGTCGAGCGCAGACAGTTTGCAACAATTCGCAAAGCCTCGTCGCCCGCTTGATGACCGAACGTATCGTTGTACTTCTTGAAAAAATCAACGTCAATCATCATAAAACTGACCGGATAGCCGTGCCGCTGCGAGCGGCGGATTTCCTCATCGAGTCTGCCTTCGAGATAGCGGCGGTTTCGTAAGCCGGTTAGAGCATCAGTAATCGAAGCCGCTTTATATTCGCCTGCCCTTTGCTTAGTGCTTGCACGGTCGAGCGCGAAAGCGATTTGCGGCGCGATTGCTTCGAGAAGCTGCAAATCCAATTCATCCAGAATGCCTCCGATGCGCTTGTCCGTTACATTTAAAACGCCTATTATTCTGCCACCGATTGATAATGGCAAAATTAAAAACGATCTTGATTGATAAACTCTTTCTTCAACGGGCGGCAGATTTAATTGCGCAACATCGGAAACCAGAATCGGTTTATTTTCCTGAAACGCGCGAAAAACAATTCGTGCGCCTAGACTTGTGGTTTCGTTTTTGATTTCTTCGGCGCGTTTTCCGATTGCCGCTGCGGTGCGCAATGCTTTGGCGTTTTCATCGAAAAGAAGCAGTGAAACTCGTTCGGCTCCGACCAGTTCAGAGCAACTTTCAGCAACCGCATCAAGCAGATTTTCAGGTTCGGCATTTTGCAAATCCGAATTAAATTTTTTGATTGCAGCTTGCAGACGCGCGCGCTGTTCGATTTCTTCGCGGAGCCGCAAAACTTCGAGCGGCAAGCTGATTTCCGCCAGAAAATCAGACAAGCGACGACGAGCGTCATCGCCTAAAGTCCCGTCTGCAACGACAACGGCGGCGTGAATTTCGCCGATGCCGGAAACAACCGGAAAAAGCTCGATCTCTTCGCCTGTGTTTTTGTTTTCAAGCAGCAGAGATGTCCGATTTCGAGCCGCCTGTCTTAACAGCTCGTCATTCGGATTCAAATTAATTTTTCCGATGTCACCGCCGAATTTCGTGCCTTTTTGCAGCAGTGCTTTGAAATGCTGTCCTCGCTGTTCGAGCCAAGCCAAACTTTCAAAATCAAAATAATCGGCAATAAAATCTGCTGTTGCTGCAACCGCAGCCTGATAATTTTGTTTTAAAGCAGAAGCTGATTTTACACGCCATTCTGACATGATTTCTTCGGTCGAACCGGACACCGAATTTTGAAATTTTTCATCGCTTTTCGCTGCAGGCGGCTCAGGCTCGTTTTCCGCAGCGAAAATCGTTTCATCATCGTCAAGAACCAGAATTTCCGCAGAATCCTGTTCGGGCGCATCAAGCTCTAAAACGTCATCATCAGTTTCTGCTATTACATCGGACGCCGGTTCCGGCAAAACAAGTGTTTCCTCGTCGCTTAATTCCCTCTCAGCTTTGGTTAAAGCCGACAAAGCGCGTCTTTCTTCGGGATTCAAATTTTGCAGACGTTCCGCCAATTTTTCCAGGTCTTTGAGCGAGGCGGAAAGATTGATGTTTTCAAACAACTCGATTTCAGGCAGATTCTGCCAATCGCCGAGAAAAATTCGCTCGGTTAAATCTCGATAATCCGATGTTTTCAAAAAAGCTCTGCCGACGATCGCTACCAGCGGTTTTTCTTCGTTTTCAACCGGCGCGGCGACGCAATAAAGTCCGGCGTGACAGCGATAATTTATAGGCTTTCCGGCTTCCAACGTCTTTTGATAAGCCGCGCCGCAAAACGGCTCGCATCGTTCGGCGTGCGTCTGCGAAGATTGAACAACGCGGCAAATCGAATTATTGTTTGAGACGGCGAGCGCCGGAGGCTGATGCCCTTCAACCAAAAGCACGGACAGCCCGGCGCGTTCGGCAAGCGCGTCCTGTGTTTGTTGCCACGACTGTTTGCCGTTTGATGTTCCTCTGGTTTCGTTCATTTCTTCCGCTGATATTATCGCCGTATTGTGTGGATTCTGGAAATACACTTTTGCCATTTTTCGAAAAACAATCGTTAGGATTCGGTTTACAAAATCGCTGTTACACTCGGATAAATATGTCGAATTGCCCGCCTTTTTCAATAAATTCAAAAGGCGAAGATTTTCGTCTTCGCCTTTTGGTTATTGATTGTATGGGATGCCGGGCGCCGCGCCGGGCGGAACCTGTTCGATATGCGGCTGTTCGGGCGAAATGCGTATGCAGGCGGCGAAATGCCGCGGTTTTATTTCAACGAGTTTCGGAACGACTTCCTTGCATTGTTCGATTGCATAAGGGCATCGCGTATGAAAACGACAGCCCTGCGGCGGGTTGATCGGCGATGGAACATCGCCTTTTAAAATAATTCGCTCGCGTTTCGCTTCGATTTCCGGATCTGGAATCGGAACTGCCGAAATCAGAGCTTTCGTATAAGGCATCAGCGGCTCGGCGTAAACTTCTTTGGCGTTTCCAAGCTCGACAATTACGCCCAGATACATCACCGCTACGCGGTCTGCGACGTGACGAATTGCCCGAAGGTCGTGAGAAATAAATAAATATGTCAGATTGCGTTCCTTTTGGAGTTTTTCCATCAAGTTCATAATCTGAGCTTGAATAGAAACGTCCAAAGCGGAAATCGGTTCGTCGGCGACGATAAATTCCGGCTCGACCGAAAGCGCGCGCGCAATCCCGATGCGCTGGCGCTGACCGCCGGAAAATTCGTGCGGATAGCGTTTGACAAAACGGCGGTTCAAACCGACGGTTTCCATTAAATCCTGCACATGCTGTTCGACGTTTCCTTTTGCAAGTCCGAAAGTTTTGATCGGCTCGCCGATGATTTGTCCGACCGTCATTCGCGGATTGAGGCTCGCATACGGATCCTGGAAAATCATTTGCAGATTTTTGCGCTGCTCACGCATTGCCGATTGCGAAAGATGCGCCAAATCGTTGTTGTTGTAGAAAACTTTTCCGCCCGTCGGTTCAGTAAGCCGCAAAATCGCTTTGCCGAGCGTTGATTTTCCGCAGCCGGATTCGCCGACCAAACCGAGAGTTTCGCCCGCTTTGATATCAAACGTTACGCCGTCAACGGCTTTAACGACTTTTTTGACCGCACCTTTGCCGGTGATTTTTCCAAAAAATCCGCCGCCGCTCAAATTGTAATGAACTTTTAAATCCTGAATCGAAATTAAGTTGTTTCCGTTTGTTTCCGCCATTATTTCACACCTCCTTCAGCCAGCGATTCCGCGTAAACCTGTTCGGCGAAATGGCAGAGCGAATGATGATTTTCATTGATTTGGACAAAAGGCGGAAATTGCTCTTTGCAAATCGGCTGGGAATATTCGCAGCGCGGCTCGAACGGACACCCCGGCGGAAGATGCGCCAAGTCGGGCGGCAATCCGGGAATTTGATAAAGCGGTTCTCCGACTTCGTGCGCCGGGTCGGGCACGCTTTTTAAAAGACCTTTCGTATAAGGATTTGCCGGTGTTGAAAATAACTCGCGCGTCGGAGCCTGCTCGAAAACTTTTCCGGCATACATCACGATTATTTTGTCGGTCATTCCGGCGACGACACCGAGATCGTGAGTGATTAAAATCACGCTCGTTCCGGTTTCTTCGCGCAGTTTTTTAATCAATTCGAGGATTTGCGCCTGAATCGTCACGTCGAGCGCGGTCGTCGGTTCATCCGCAATCAAAACTTCCGGTTCGCACGAAAGCGCCATCGCGATCATCACGCGCTGGCGCATTCCACCGGAAAATTCGTGCGGGTAATTATCAACACGGTTTTCCGGGTCGGGAATGCCGACCAGTTTTAGCATTTTGATCGCGTGCTCGCGCGATTGTTCTTTTGTGTGTCCGAGGTGCAATTCGGTGATTTCACCGATTTGGCGGGAAATTTTCAGAAACGGATTGAGCGAGGTCATCGGATCTTGGAAAATCATCGCAATCCGCCGCCCTCGAATTTTTCGCACTTCTTCGGGCGTTAATTTGAGGACATCACCGCCCCCGAATAAGACTTCTCCTTCAACGATTTTGCCCGGCGGCGATGGAATCAGGCGAATAATTGAAAGATTTGTAACGGATTTGCCGGAGCCGGATTCGCCGACAATTCCGAGAGTTTCGCCTTTTTTGAGTTCAAACGTAATGCCGTCAACGGCTTTAACCACACCGTCTTCGGTTTGAAAATATGTTTTTAAATCTTTGACAGAAAGAATCGTGCCGTTTTGATTTTCCATTCAATTTATTTCAAAGAAACTAAAATTTCCGCTGCTGCGGATCAAGCGCGTCGCGCAGACCGTCGCCTAAAAAATTTAAAGAAAACAAAGTTAAAGCCATCGTTACGCCCGGAAAAATTAATTGCCACGGGTAAATGGCGATATTTTTGATGCCGTCGTTCACCAGACTTCCCCACGAAGCGTAAGGCGCTTGCACGCCCAAGCCTAAAAACGACAAAAACGCTTCCGAAAGCATTACTTGAGGAATCGTCAGCGTGGCGTAAACAATAACCGGACCCAGCGTATTCGGTACGATGTGGCGGAAAATAATGCTACCGGTGGAAACGCCGGTGGCTTTGGCAGCTAAAACAAATTCCTGGTTTTTGAGCGAAAGAACCTGCCCGCGAACAACCCGCGCCATCGTCAGCCATGAAATGATTCCAAGCGCGAAAAAGAGCATAAAAATCTGGCTCAGACCTTGTCCACCGCCGAACAAATCGGAAATCGCTTTGATAAAGCCCGGAGTATTTGCGCCGCCGAACGCTGCCAGCAGGACAATGACCAGAAGAATGTAAGGAATGCCGTATAGAATATCTACAACGCGCATCATGAAATTATCTACTCTGCCGCCGAAATATCCCGAAACCGCTCCGTAAGTTACGCCGATAACCAGCGAGACCATTGTCGAAATAATCCCGACCATCAGCGAAATACGCCCGCCCTGCAGAACGCGCGACAAAATGTCGCGCCCCGAATCGTCCGTTCCCATCGGATGTTGAAGTGACGGTGGAAACGATTTGACGAATTCGCCGCCTTTATCCGACGGGATGTAATCAGGAGTAAAACCGGTTATCGCATAAATGATCGGTGGTCCAATGGCTACAGCGACGAACATAAAAACGACTACAAATAAGCCGAAAACAGCAAGCTTATTCTTCAAAAGTCGCTTCCAGGCGTCTTTCCAAAGCGATGTTCCCTTAACCGGAGCGTTTGTTTCTTTTTCCATATGTTTAGAGCAAGCGGTGAGCCGAAAGGCTCCACACGCTTTTACAAACTCAATGCCCGCATTTCAAATAAAAATCGAATTAAAATTCAAAGAAACTGCTTACTATTTCCCGTTAACTCTCACTCGTAACGGATTCGCGGATCTAAAAATGCGTAAGCAATATCAACAAGAAGGTTGAAAACCATAATGACAACCGAAATAAAAGCGACCACACCGAGAATCAAAGGCTCGTCGCGATTAAAGACCGATTGAATAAAAACGTTTCCGAGTCCGGGCATTGCGAAAACGCGCTCGATAACGACAGTTCCCGCGAGCAGGTGAGCGAGCGCCGGACCTGTGTATGAAATTACGGGCATTAATCCGCCGCGTAAAGCGTGCCGCCAAATGACCGTTTTTTCATCCAAGCCTTTTGCGCGGGCGGTGCGGATGTAATCCGAACGTAAAACTTCGAGCATACCGGCTCTTGTCAAGCGGGCGATATAAGCCGCGTAAACAGCCGACAACGTCACGACCGGCAAAACCAAATGAAGCGGTCCACCCCAGCGAGCGGGCGGAAACAGATACAGCCAAAGCGAAAAAACGAGAATCAGAATCGGACCTAAAACGAAGCTCGGAACCGAAATGCCCAGCATCGAAATCGCCATGGAGCCGTAATCGAAACCCGAATTTTGCTTTAAAGCGGCAATCGTTCCGGCTGTTAAACCGATTGCTAAAGCTAGCAGATAAGCCAGAATTCCGATGGTCGCCGAAACGGGAATCGTGCGGAGCAAGATGTCGTTAACGGTTTGCCCTTCGTATTTTAGCGATGAGCCGAAATCGCCGCGCGCAACGTTCCAAATCATCCGCCCGTATTGCTGATACCAGGGGCAATCGAGACAATATTTTTCTCGAATATTCTTCTCAATCGCGGGCGGCAGTTTTTTCTCAGCCGTATAAAAATTTCCCGGCGCAATTCGAATCAATCCCCAAGTGATCGAAACGACAATCAGCGCCATCGGAATGATAATCAGCAATCGTCTTAAAATAAATCGAAGCATAAATTAGTCCGAGAAGTCTGAGAGCCTGAAGTCTGGAATGGGAAAATCAATTTGACCTTCGAATCCAGACTCTAGACTCTTGACTATTCCATAATGTTTTCGACGTTTGTATCCCATTTTGCCGGATCGCGCTCGATGTACACGTATTTCCAGGCGTGAAGCGTTCCCGGATTCGGGTACAAGCCTTTGACATACGGCTTTTTAATCCAGTTTGTCGCTTGGGTGACAAGCGGAATCACTGGTTGTTGATCGAGCATATAAAATTCGGCGCGAGCTAATAATTCATAACGTTTTTGCGGATCGGGCGTGCGGTTGGCTTCGTCGCACATCGCATCGTATTTCGGATCGTGCCAGCCGGTTGCGCCCTCATTTTTCTCGCCGTAATGGAGACTCAGAAAAGCGAACGGGTCCATATAATCGCCAACCCAGGCTCCGCGCGCGTTGCTGTCGTATTCGAGATTGTTGCGAGTTACGAGAAACGTTTTCCACTCCATATTTTTGAGCGGAAACGTTAAACCGAGATTCTGCTTCCACTGCGCCTGGATAAATTCCTGAACGGCTTTGTTGTTTTCTGTCGTGTTGTAAAGAATGCTAACCTTATCAATTGGGAAATTTTCGACGCGGCATCGTCCGCCATCGGTCGGCGTCACTTTGTAACCGGCTTCCTGCATTAATTGGCAAGCTTTTGCCGGATTGAGTTTATTTCGACCGTCCCATTCTTCCTTGCTGATTCCCTGCTCCTGTCGAATCTGCTCGGCGACTCGCGCTTTAGCTTCTTCGTATTCGGGAAAAATTCCTTCGGGCGAAAAAGAAGAAAGCGGTTTGACGGTTCTTCTAAATTTCGCCAACGCCACACGGTCAATTGCGTAGCTTAAAGCCTTACGGACTTTGACGTTATCCATCGGCGGCTTTTTGACGTTAATGACGTGGTATTCAATCGCCACCTCAGGATGATCCATATACTCATCCTTGAATGCGCGAATTTCATCAACCCATGACGACGGAATCGTGTGATTATAAAGCGCGTCAACGCTGCCGGCTTTATAAAGATTCATCATCGTGTTTTGTTCTTCGAGCGGATAAAACTCAATGCCGTCAAGCTTGACATTCTCGGCATCCCAATACATCGGGTCTTTTTCCACCGTTAACTGGTGATACGGCTGATAGGATTTTAATTTAAACGGTCCGCAGGTCACGTAGTTTTCGGGTTTTGTCCAACCAATGCGACCGTGTTTTTCAATCGCGTGTTGCGGAACAAAGCGGAAAAACTGATGCCCAAGAAGCCCTACAAAAAATGGTGCGGGCTGCGACAAGGTAATGCGAACGGTGTGATCATTGAGCGCTTCGACGCCAAGGTCTTCAGCCGCTACCGGCACAAACTCTGCGCCCTCGACAGCGGCTTTTAATTTCGGATCTTTTTCAAGCTGCGCGGCGCGTTCCTTTTCCGTTCCTTTTAAAACAAGTCGGTTTCCGGCTTTAAGAGTTTTGTTAAACTCGGTTTCCGGTCCGAAAGGCTTGTATTCGGAGGGCGCTGAATTTTCCGCTGCATCGCCTTTTACGTCCTTTTCCATTAGGAATTGACCGTTTTTGCGAACGAAAACGCCGCCGCTGTTAAAGGCTTCGGAATTTTTTATGTAATAACCGAGATAAGCCGTGCGCGAGAGTAAATCGGGGCGAAAGCCGCGACGAATCGTGTAAACAAAATCGTGCGCGGTGATTGGTTTTCCGTCAGACCAACGAGCGTTTTTGCGCAGATAAAAAATAAATTCGTCAACGTTTTCGCTCTGATCCCAGCGTTCGGCAATTGCCGGAATCGGCTGCATATCTTTCGGGTCGTACTCGACCAAGCCTTCAAACAAAGCCATATAAACGCGCGCTTCGGGCTGTCCCGACGAAACCTGCGGATCGAGCGTTTCGATTTCGGAACCGGAAATATAACGCAAAACGTTGCGGCTCGGCGGCGCGGTTTTACCAAAATAGCGAACGCCGCTGCCGCTGCTTTCCGCCGAAGTCGCGCAGCCCGTTAAAACAGCCGACAATCCGACCGACAAAAAAACCAATGCGATTTTTCTAAAATTTTTCATTTTCAAATTCCACCCCTCCGCCAAACGCGGAAGTTGTACGTTTTTAACAAATCTTTGGTTTCCGGGGAGGGTTTTCTGAGAACAAGAAAAATTACGGTTAAATTAACATTTTTTAGTCGAATGTCAATCAAACTTTAAAAATTGTTAATTTGATTTCCAATTCTCTTGTCGAAAGCTTAGAGATTCAGGCGTGGCTTTACCGTTGCCAATTGCTCTCGATTTCGACGGCTTTTAATTGTGGAGCGTCGAGCAAATTAGTCTCGAAATTTTTGACGTACGGTTTGACGAGTGCATAAGTCAGCGGGTAATAAAGCGGAATGGCAGGAAATTCTTTGACGGCGGCTTCCTCGTTCAAAATTTTGACTCGTTCGATTTCCGGTCTGCCCGCGCCAAGCCCGAAGCTCGTATCTTTTTCGTTCGGAACAAGGCGGGGCATCTCGATTCCACCGATTTTTGGTGCTTCCGGCTGCTCTGCTGATTCGGGCGGAATCTGGTTTGTCGCTGTTTCCGTTGAAAGCTGAAGTGATTCGGGTTCCGAATCTTCAGTTTCAAACATTAACTGTAAGTTCGCGGTCTCGTCCGTTGTCGGCAAAACCCGCGCGCGGCGGACGATATCGAAATCACCGGCATCTACGGCTCTTTCAATCTCTTCAAAACTGCTCATTACGATTTCGGTTTCAATTCCGAGATTTTCCTTCCACTGCGCCGTCACCGCGCGAGCCACACGGCGCTGAATGTCATTGCGGTTGATCAGCAATTTGATTTTCGGAAAATCTTTGCCGTCTTTAAAACCTGCTTCAGCCATAAGTTTACGGGCTTGTGCGGCGTCAAAACGAAAATCATCAGAGCGCTCCGAATGCGGCAGCAGCGAGCGCGCCGGTGCGCCCGCGCCATCTAATTCATCGGCGGTCAAACGCTCTCGGTCGACAGCAAGCGAGAGAGCCTCGCGCACGCGACGGTCGACTAAATGTACACGTTTCGGATTAAATTCGTAAAAAGTGACGGCATTAAAAGGTAAACGCCGGAAATCCCGGTATGAAGCAAGCAGTTTTACGGCGAGCGGCTCGAATTTAGCGTTCGTCACAGCATCCAGTTCACCGGCTCGATAAGCTGCGAGAGCAGCGTCTGGGTCTTTCATCGGCACGATTTTGACTCGTTCGAGATTGACGGCACGAGCGTTCCAGTAATTTTTGCTGCTTTCGAGCGCGACACCAGTTTTATCAGCCGAAACTACGCGAAAAGCACCGCTTGTCACAATTTTTGCAGCCGATTCGAGCATGTCAAATTCGGCATCAGATTCGAAAACTGGGCGAAACGCCGGGTGCGCTGCCAAAGCCGGAAAATCTTTGTCCGGTTCGACCAACCAGACGCGCAATACAAATTCGTCGGCGGCTTCCGCCCCAAACCAAGTTTGCTCGTTATTGGTTGTTGGTCGTTCGTCGGTTTTTGTTTCCAATGCAGGACTTTGAACTTTGAACCTCGAACCTTGAACCAATGATGCTCCTACAATGTTTTGAAAGAGCTTTACGTTTTCCTTATTTCCTGTTTCGATGACTCGCTGCCATGATCGGGCGAAATCCGCGGCGGTGATCGGTTTGCCGTTTGTCCAGCGGGCGTTTTGTCGGAGATGAAAAGTCCAGGTGCGAAAATCTTCGCTCGATTCCCATTGTGCAGCGATAGCGGGAACAGGTTTTAAAGTCTTCGCATCCAAATCCGTCAACCCATCAAAAACAGCGCGGACAAAATCGGTTTCCGGCGAAACGACGGCTTTTGCCGGATCGAAAGTTTTCGGCAAATCGCCGTTGCTCCAGCGAAATTCCTTCGGCGGCGGCGGGGCGTTTTGCCCGACAAACGGTTCCGGTTTCGGTTTTTGCAGAATTTCCCCACATCCGGACAAAACAATCAATCCCGCGCTGCAAACGCAGAGCAAAATCAAAATTCTGTTTTTGATCGCGGGAGAGTTCATTTTACTCAAACATTAAAAACTCTTAATTTGCCGGCTCGACCAATTTTTTTAAAATCTCCGTTACCTGCCGCCGTGTTTCCTCATAATCGCCGGATGTGTTAATCAAAAAATCAGCGTAACGCTTTTTCTCTTCCTGCGGCATTTGCGCAGCGATTCTTTGTTCGGCTTCCAGGCGCGAAAGATTGTTTCTTTCCATCAGACGGTGGATTTGAATTTCCGGTTCGCACCAGACGACAATTATTTTATCAAATCTTTGGTAATTGCCGGATTCGATCATCAGAGCGGCGTCAATAATCGCAACAGCCTGCGGATTTGCGGCTTCGATTCGGGCGAGCCAATCGTTTTGCCGTTCAAAAACCAACGGATGTACGATAGAATTAAGCAACGCCCTTTTTTCAGCGTCCGCGAAAACAATCACACCGAGCTTAGCCCGGTCAATCCCGCCATCAGAAGCCAAAATGCCCGCGCCGAAATTTTCAACGATCCGCTGCCACCCGATTGTGCCGGGCTCAACGACTTCACGCGCGGTTTTGTCTGCATCAAGCACAAAACAGCCAAGCTTGCGAAAACATTCGGTGACAAATGTTTTACCCACTGCGATTGAGCCTGTCAAGCCAATTTTTAACATTTTAGATTTTAGATTCTGGATTTTAGGTTTGTTTTGATAAATCAGAGTTGCAATCCAAAATCTAAAATCCGAAATTGCGCCGTCGCTTTGCAGCGAGGAGAGTGTTTTTCATCAACATTGCCACGGTCAAAAGCCCGACGCCGCCGGGTACGGGCGTAAATTTTCCCGCTACAGCCATCGCTTCGCGCGGATGCACGTCCCCGACAATTGTCGAGCCGCGTTTTTCGATTGCCGCGAGGCGTTTTTCGATTTCGCTTTCGTCAAAATAATCGCGCGCCAATTCAGCATCCGAAATTCGATTAATCCCCACATCAATTACGGCAGCGCCGGGTTTGATATGCTCGCCGCGAACAAACGCGGGTTTGCCGATTGCGGCAACCAAAATATCGGCTTCTCGCGTAACTTCCGGCAGATTTCTCGTACGGCTGTGGCAGATCGTGACTGTGGCATCTTCTTTTAAAAGCATTTGCGCCATCGGACGCCCGACGATGTTGCTGCGTCCGAGGACTACCGCGCGGCTTCCGCGAATTTCGATGTCGTTTCGTTTGAGAAGCTCAATCACGCCAGCTGGAGTGCACGGCGCCAGCGCGTCCAAGCCCGAAGCCAACCGACCGACGTTTAAAGGATGAAAACCGTCAACGTCTTTTTCCGGCGCGATTGATTCCAGAATCTCGTCCGCATTTATCTGCGCCGGAAGCGGCAACTGAACCAGAATCCCGTCAACCTCTTCGCGGCGATTCAAATCCTGCACGAGCCGCAGAACTTCTTCGTGGCTCGTAGTTTCGGGCAAAGCGTGATGTTCTGAAATCAGTCCGATCTCACGCGAAGTTTTGATTTTGTTGCCGACGTAAACTTCCGACGCCGGATCATTGCCGACGCGAACCGCCGCCAGGCAAGGTCGGAAATTATAAGCTTGAAAAAGCCGCTCAACTTCCGCTGCAACCTCCGTTTTAATCGCTTTGGCAACTGCCGCGCCGCCCAGCAATTCGGCTCTCTGCCGACTGATTTCTGCTATCATAATTTCGGAATTTAGAAAAAAATCGTCGCTCTCAGATTACAACGATTTTATAAAATTGCCCAAAAGACATTCGTATTTTATGCGTAAATTTATTTTCCTTTTGTTAACCGTTTTTCTCTCTCCGATCGCAGCGCAACCACCTGAAGAAAGACATCAAAAAATTCGCACCGCCACGGAAGAAAAAAACTATTCCATCGCTGTTCAGGAATTACAGAATCTGCGACGCGAAAACGAAAAAATTTTCACTCTTAATAATTACGATTATTTGCTCGGGCGAATTGCCGAAAAACAAGGCGATTTAGCGACCGCTGCGGCAAGTTATCAATCGGCGGTCAAACGCGATTCGATTTTAAAAGAATATGCGCTCTGGCATCTTGCCGAAGTGATGCGCGCCGGCGGCAGCCTCAATCTGGAAAGAATTTATTTGCAGCAGCTTTTGACCGTCGCGCCCGAAAGCCTGCTTCGCCAAGCGGCAACCAAGCGGCTCGCCCGCAGCTATTTTGAAAGCGGCGATTACGCGGCGGCAATCGAGAATCTGAAATCTCAAATTTCAAATTTAAAACCTCAAAACGAACAACAAACCGTTAACCAAACCACTCAAAAACCGAGAATTGAAGATCGTGAAAAGCTAACGCTGCTCGGTCAAGCATTACAAAAAAGCGGGAAAACTGCGGAAGCCAGAGATGTTTTCACACGTTTGATTTCAAATTTACCGAATCCGGCTCAGCCGGATGATTTCGCGCTCGCGGCTGCGCGCGGGCTGGATGAAATTGACTCGGCGAAACCCGAAGATTTCGGCAAAATCGCACCGCAGCTTCCCGATTACGAACATTTGCGGCGCGCGCTGGTTTATCAATTTAACCGCGATTTTTCGGGCGCAAAACTTCATTACCAAGCCATTGTTGACCGTTACCCGACAAGCCCGAACACGCCCGACGCGTTTTTGCAGCTCGGCAGAATCGCAAACACCGAAAATCGTTTTCCCGACGCGATTCCGCTTTTTGAGCGTCTGCAAGCCCAATTTCCAAATCATCCCTCGGCGCGCGACGCGCTCAATTTTGAAGCTTCGGCTTACGCCCGGCTCGGCAGCGCGAGCGAGGCTGTTTTGCGTTACGAGAAATTTATTCAAAAATATATCGAGTCAAATCAGGTTGAACCGATTGAAAATCCCGAACGTCCGTTTTTAAACATCGTTGACGCTCTGCGAGACGGCGGACGCGACGCTGAGGCTCTGGAATGGACAAACAAAACGCGCGAAAAATTTGCCGGGAAAACCGCAGCCGCTCTTGCACTGTTTTCGCAAGCCCGGATTTATTTGTCGCAAGGCAATTGGAATCTTGCTTTAAGAGATTTAACGGCGCTGGAAAATGCGCCCGAGTTAGGCGGAACGCGTGTTCCCGGCGGGACGACGCAAACGGAAATAGCTTATTTAAAAGCCTATACTCTCGAACAGCTAAACCGCGCCGCAGAAGCATTTAACGCTTATCTTGCAATACCGGACGGGCGTACCGAATATTACGGTTGGCGAGCAACCGAGCGTTTGACGGGACTCGGAAAAGCCGCAAAAACGAAGGATTTTATCGCCGCTCGTCTGTCTCTTTTTCGCCAAACGGCAAATCAGGCGATTGCGGCAAACGATTTCGAACGCGCCCGCCAAATGGCGCAAAGCGCTCTGCGTTTAACCGACGACGATTCGATTCGCCGCGAAATGCTCGATATTGCGCGCCGCGCTTACGAAAGACTTCCGGCTTACAAAACCCCGAATTCAAAAGTCCTTGAACTCGGCAGACAAAAATTATTAACCGAAAATTCAACAGCCGAAACCGCCAAAAATTTTCACCAAAAATTAGCCGACGAGCTTTTGTTTTTACGCCTCTACGACGAAGCCGCGCCCGAACTTGATGCAGCGATGCGGCAGCGCGGCGACACAGCGGCAAGAACAGCAGCGAACAACGAACAACGAGCAGCGAGCAATTTAGAACAAAATTTTACTTTGGCGGTTTTTTACAAACGCGGTGATTTGGCGCATAAATCAGTAGCGTTTGCCGAGCCTTTGTGGCGCGCGGTTCCGGCAGATTATTTGATTGAGCTTGCGCCGCGCGAATCGGTTGAATTGCTTTATCCGGCGCCTTTTGCCGAATCGCTGCTCGAATTTGCACCACCGCGCGGAGTTGATCCGCGTTTTGCGCTTTCGATTATGCGGCAGGAATCGCGTTTTCGCGCTGATGTAAAATCTAATGCCGCCGCGCGCGGGTTAATGCAGTTTATTTCAACTACTTCAAACCAGATTGCAAAACAACTGAATTTGCAGCGTTTCCAGCAAGAAGATTTGTACAATCCGCCGACTTCGATTCTTTTCGGCTCGCAATATTTATCGAATATTTTTAAAGAATTTCCGCGCCAGCCCGCAGCCGTTGCGGCGGCTTATAATGGCGGCGAAGCAAATATGACGCGCTGGCTCATCCGCTCGCGCTCTACCGAACCTGACCGGTTCGTGCCTGAAATTCAGTTTTCGCAGTCGAAAGATTACGTTTTCAAAGTTATGGCGAGTTACCGGGTTTATCAAACGCTTTATGACGAAAATCTGCGCCGCCGCTGATTTGCTCTCGAATCTCGAATTGCGGCATCATCGAATTATAATCGTAATGCCGACATCCTGCCGTTTATCGAGCAAGCGTCTTGCTTGACGGACAACTGCAGAGACCGCGCGTTACGTTTGTAAAATTATGATTCGCACATTTTTATTATTATTTGTTTCACTTTCAATTCTGACAATCTCTGCATGCCAGCGTGCCGAGCAAAAATCTGCGGCTTCGAGCGAAGCGAAAAGATATCCATTGACAGGAAAAGTCGTTTCAGTTGACCAGGCAAACAAAAAAGCCAAAATTGACCACGAAGAAATCAAAGGTTATATGCCCGCGATGAAGATGGATTTTCCGATTAAGCAGGAATGGGTTTTACGCGAAGTTAAGCCGGGCAATAAAATTTCCGGCGATATGGTCGTCGAATCGAACGGCGAATATTTTCTTGAAAACGTCGCAATATCGGCTTCGCCGCTCGACAATGTGGATTCTGGAGAACCGCTGAAGGAAGCGCCGACCGATAAAGTCGGAAAGGAAATCGTCAATTTCCGGCTCAAAAATCAGGACGGAAAAGCGATCACGGCGGCGGATTTTCGCGGCAGGATTTTGGTTTTGACTTTTATTTTTACAACCTGTCCCGATCCCGAATTCTGCCCGTTGATGAGCTTGAATATGTCCGATTTGGAGAAAATGATTCGACAAAACGCCGAACTCAAAGACAGGGTGCGGCTTTTGAGCATTTCGTTTGACCCGCAAAAAGACACGCCCGAAGTTTTGCGAAAATACGGCGTCGGATATCTTGGAAATCCCGAAAAACCGAGCTTCGACATCTGGCAGCTAGCGACCGGAAGCCAGCAGGAAGTCGAGGAAGTAACCAACTTTTTCAATCTGAAAACGATTAAGGAAGGCGAACGGCTCGCCCATAATTTGCGAACCGCGCTCGTTGCGCCAAACGGCAAAATCGTCAAGCTTTATCCAGGAAACGATTGGCGCCCGGCTGATGTTTTCAAAGAAATCCAGAATTTAAATTCAAATGCCAAAAATCTTTAAAAAGATAGAAGCTGCCTGGTAGAAAAAACAGGGAAATTATCAATCCAAAATAGTTAATAACTGTTAGTTGATAATTATTTTTTTCAGTTATCAACTAACAGTTAATCAGAATTGAGATTATTTCCAGTTAAGCAATTCCCAAAAGAAATGAAAAAATTTTACTTGTTTATTTTTTTAGCCGTTTTCGGCTTTAATGCCTGTCAATCAAATCAAACTGCGCGCAGTAATAATGCTCGCAGTAATAATGCAAATACTACTCAAATTGTGACGAACGTCACCAAGGACGAAAAACAAATCGCCGATGTTCGGAAAAAAGCCGGCAACAAAGTAGCTCAAGCCAAATATTATTCCGGAACTGGTGTCGTCACCCAGCTCAACAAAAACACGGGCGAAGTCGAATTGAATCACGAAGAAATCAAAGGCAAAATGCCTGCCGGAAAAAACAAATTTCAAATCAAATACAATGAATTCGCAGAAGTTTTAAATGTCGGCGACAAAGTCTATTTTATGGTAGAGGACGATTCCGGCAATGTAACTCTCAGCTCAATTTTTAAAACTAGCTAGAGGTAATTAAAACACCAAGAAAATCATTGGGTTTGTTTTGTTTCTTCGCGGATAAAAATATTTTGTGCCAGTGATTTAGACGGAAAGCTTGTGCGCGGTTTCTTTTAGCCTTTTTCGCCAATGCGCTTCGTCGGTTTGAATGATTTTGCCGCCCACAGAAACCGGGATACCGCAAACCATGGTCAGCACGACATCGCGCGACGAGCTTGCAAATACGAGCGCGGCAATTGATGAATGAATTGGTTCCGGCGGAATCCGGTCGAGCTTTACAACAATCAAATCGGCTTGCTTACCCGCCTCTAAAGAACCGATTTCATTTTCCAACCCTAGAGCTTTCGCACCGCCAAGAGTCGCCAGATGCAGAACGGTTTCGGCGGAAATGAAATTTCCTTTGGCGCGTGACAAAAGCGCAGCAAAACGCGCTTCTTCCAAAATATCGGCGACGTTATTGCTCGCCACCGAATCGCTTCCCAAGCCGGTTTTGATGTTTTTTTCCAAGAAATTTTTGAGTGGTGCAATTCCGTGAGCGAATTTAGCGTTCGATTTCGGGCAATGCGCAATCCGCGAACGGGTTTCAGACACGATTTCCAAATCCCCTTCCGAAACTCGGACGCAATGCGCCAAAAGCGGAGCCGTGCGCAGTGCTCCGATTGAATGTAAATATTCGATTGGCGAAATTCCGGGCGCATTCCACTCAATTCCCTGTGAATCATAAAAACCTGAAAACAATCCGCTCCCGTGACGCAAAAACTCATCTTCGTCGGCAGATTCTGCGACGTGAATAGTAACGGGCAGATTTTCTGACAAAGCAAAATCAGTTGCGAGTTGAAATAATTTCGGGCTGACTGAATACGGCGCGTGAGGCGTAACTCCGATTTTCACTTTGCGAGTTTCAATTTCACGGCAAGCTGCAACCTGATCGCGCAGTTGCTCGAATTTCTGCTCCGCTGATTTTTGATCGGGACCAGTGATTTCCTGGTAGATAATCCCGCGCAGACCGACGTTTTTTAATGCGGTAATGCTTTCCGAAGCTTGAGTACAAATATCGGCGAGGCAGGTTATTCCGGCGCGAGCGGCTTCAATTGCGCCGCCCATCGCCGATGCCAACAAATCATCCGCCTTCATTTTTTCAGCCCGCGCGATTGTTAATTTCCTGAGCCACGAATAAAAATCGTGTTCAACGTCGTCCAGAAATCCGCGCATTGCGGTTAATTCGAGATGCGTATGCGCGTTGACAAGTCCGGGCAAAATTGCCGCCTCGCCGAATTCCTCGATTACCGCATCCGGGAAAAGCGACAAAATGTCCTGTCGTGCTCCAACCGCAGCAATTTTATCGGCGTTGACGGCAATGGCTCCTTTTTGAAGCGGAGCCGAGGAGATGGGCAAAACAAAATCGGCTGTCAGTATTTTAACCTTAGAATCGAGGTTCATCTTTTCACATTACGATAACGCTGAAGAATTTCGGTCACGTAATTTTGGGTTGAAGGAATGTTGATGCGGCGAATAAATTCTTCTTCCGTTAGCGGAAGGGAATTCTCTCCCGCCTTGTCCCATTCAGCGACGCGGCTCGCTCCGGCATTATAGGCTGCGAGCGCGCGGGCTTCAGGCGATGAAGTATCGCGGAAGCGTTCGCGGAGTTTTTCGAGATACCAGCACCCGATTTGGATGTTTCGTTCCGGATCGCTCAAAACAGCGACGTGATTGTTTTCGATTTGTTTTTCCAAACCCTGCAAACCGGTTTCGTTCGCCCACTCGCGCGCAGTGTTCGGCATAATCTGCATCAGTCCTATTTCGCCGTCTTCGCCCTCCATCCACGGACGGAAATAGGTTTCCTGATAAATCACACTCCAAACGAGCTTCGGATCAAGCCGATAAATTGCGGCTTGTCGTTCGATAATCTCATCGAAACGATGAATCCAATATTGATTAAAAAAATACGCTCCAGCCGCGAAGGAAACGGCTAAAACGGGGAGAATAATCAGCAAAAAACGACGCACCGGCAAAAGAATAATTGATTACGGCTGACTCTGAAAAGTGGCGTTTGAAGTTTTTTTTATTTTTCTTCTTTTTCTTCTTCGGAATTTGAGTCTTCGTTCATCGGAGCTGCTGTCTGCACGCCGCGAATGTAACGGATTTTTCCGTGTCGCGGGCGTGCGCCGGAGCGAACCATTTCGGCGAACAAGTCAATATCGTAATCGGCTTCGCGCGACATCTGTTCGCGTATTTCGTGAAGTAATTCTAAAAATTTTGAGCGTCTGTACACGAGAATTATTTTTCCACTAAAAACTCGGGTGTGACAATAGAAGGCACGAAAAATCCGGCGGCGGTGTTAAAAACCCGAATTCGCGCCTGACGTTTAACGTTTGCCAGAAATCCGAAATTCCAGGTGACGAGGTAATCAATTTTATGAACCGAACAAAGCGCAACGTGCAGGGCGTCAGCCAAATATTTGCGGTGGATAATGCCGCGAGCGATGTAGCCTTCGGCTAAAATCGCAGCTTCTTCTATTAGCTCGAGCTTGGGAAGTCGTTTGATTAAATTTAAATAGCTTGAGCGGTGCGGCTCCTGCGTGCGCTGAAGCTCACGTTCGACGAGCAGTGAGACGAACGGCTGATAATCGAATAGTTCGTGTTCCCACCAGTAAATCGTCAAATCCCGACGCAAGGCGTCGCCGTTGTCCAGATATGCGCCTATTACTGATGTTTCTAAATAAATGCTTTGCTTCACAAATCTTCCGGAAACCGAAAATTTAGTTTTTACCTGACGGGTTTGATGTTTTCGGAGACGATTGCGTCGGTAGAATTTCTAATTTTTTGCGGCAAAGAAGGCTCAAGCACGATTTTGGCATTGACGAAATCGAATGTCAGCCGGTAATTTTTGAGAAAATTACCGCCCAAAATTCCCGACTGTTCAAAACCTGCCGATTCGTTGATCGGTTGCAAATCCAGAACTGCGGCTTGAATTTTCTCCTGTTTATGTAAACCGAAATCAATTCGCGGCAAATTTAAGGAAGTAACGTTTTCAGTGATTCCTGCAGCTCCGAAAACTCTGAGAATTGTCGGATCGGCGAAACGGTCGAGTTGGTAATACTTCGTCGTGTCCGCGCTAACGACCGATACGCTGGCACCGGTGTCAATAATAAAATTTAACGGTTCCGGTACCGAATCAATTTTTACTTCGCCGCTCAAAAACCCGCTCGTCGTTATTCGCAAAGGAATACTCAATTGATCGGCTTGGGAAGGTGCGGCAGCTTCCTCATTATCTTTTTTATTATCTTTTTTTGTTTGCCGGACGAGAGAAAAAACTTGATTTCCGTAATCAACCGTGGTCAAAAATTTTGAAATCAGCGAGATGCCAATGTATCCATCAATGACTTCGCCGGAGTGATAAAATTTGCGGATATAAACCGGAACTCTGTTGATTTTCACATCGCCGATATGAAGCGACTGTAAAAACCCGTAAACTATATTGAATTTACCTTCGCCGCCGATGGCTCGCGCTTTTCCGCCGCGAGCGACTTCCTTAATTCCCAGACGTTTTGCCGTCGCATCTGAAATTACCGTCACCGCCGAACCGGAATCCAACACAAAACGCAGCGGCTCTTCGCCATCGTTGACTCTGACCGTTAGAATCGGACGATTATTAATGATCTGAAGCTTGGTCGCCGTTTGCCGTTTTCCTTCGATTGTGAACAACCTGCTTTGCGCACCGAGATAACGAAGAAAGTTAATCAGCCCCTGAATTCTTTCGCGCCGATCAATGTCCGTGTTCGGAGCGATTTGGAGAAATTTTTCAAACGCATTAGCTGCTTCTTTATAATCTTCGGTTCTGACCGCAACTTGCGCCAGATAATAAACAAAGTCTGGCTCATGCGGCTCCAAATAAATTGCCTGGCGAATGCGCGCAAAGCCCCAGGCAGCTCGGTTTTCGTGAAAATCGAGCATCGCAGCTCCGGCGAGTGCGAGCGGCTCTTCCTCGTCAAGACTAAGAGCAATGGACAAAGCCTCTTTCGCTTGTTTGAAATTTCCCGCACTTAACAAACTTGAACCCATCAAAGCGTATGCGCGGGCGTTTTTCGAATGTGTTTCGGCGACTTTTCGGGCTTCGTTGTAGCTTTCGACCAACAGGCGCTGCTTGTAAAGAGAATGGCTTAAAGCGAGACGATATTTATGATTATCCGGTTCCCCTTCGAGAAACTGCCGCCATATTTTCTCGGCTTCAGCAAATTCCCCCTTTCGCATCGCTTTTTCGGCTTGCCTGCGAAGTTTGCCTTCATTTTCGATTTGAGCAAAATTAGGCGTGGTTGAAAATAAAATTAAAGCGAGGACAGGCAAAATGAAAGTATTTTTTTTGATGCTGGAAGCGATTTTTTGTCCGAGAGAGTTAAAGCTAAAGGCAAACATTTTTTATTCTCCTTATCCGGAGATTTTTATTTCAAAATCTCGCCGGTTTTAAGCGACCATAAAACTAAATCCAATTCATCGAAATTTATCCCGTGTTTGTCGGCGAACTTTTTTAATATATTTTCTATTTCCAAGTACCGCGCTTTGGTTGCAGGCGGCTTTGACTCTTTAATTTCGCCCAAATCCGCCAAACTGTTCAAGATATGCTTGTCGAGAATTGCCAGACCGCGAAATCCGATGTTTCTCAAAAAATGGCTGGCTTCTTTAAAACCCAAGCCTTTGATTCCCTTTTCGCGGACGAGCCAGTCGCGCCGCGAAATCGAATCAGGAAAGTTCAACAAACGTTCGCGCAACCGCATTCCGCAATCCTGCAGCAAAAATTCGCGCGTCACCGCAATATACCCCGCGCGGGCGTTTGGAAAACGATGAACGCCGGTTAAAGCCCGCGCCAGCATTTCAACCGGAGCATTTTCCCGCAGAAGATTTTTGATCGCCGCAACCGAGCGCAATCCCATTCGCGCCGAAGCATTAGCAGTAAATATGCAGAAAACCAGTTCTTCAAAAAGCTCTTCGTCAGAAGCTGTTTGCCATAAATTTTCAAATTCGGCAAGTCGCCGCCTGATTTCAGCGCCGCGTTCTCGATGAACTTGTAAAACCGATTCGATTGTGACAGGTTGCTTGATTGACACGTCGCTCGAAATCACATTTTTTCGATTTAATTTTAGATTCTGGTAAAAATCCCTGTCAACGATTCGTCCGCATTTTGTAACATTTTCCTAAAACTTCGACATCCGAAAATTCACTTTCCGCATCGAATATCCCGTCTAATAATTGCGAACACATTTTCTTATGGTTCGAGCAAAAGTTGGACTTTTCGGCTAAAAATTGTGTTATGATGCAATGAGCCGTCAAAATCAGACGGCGCACAGGCATCCTGCCGAGAATCCGATTCGGATTCGGAAACGATAAAAAGAGAAATGATAAAAAGCCCCGTTTTAAACAGTTTTCGTTTCAGCTTCGCGCTCATTTTCGCCTTTGCGGCGTTTGTGGCTGGAAATCCCGTTCTTGCACAAGACGTTTACACACGCCCGTCGGGTTCTCCCCAGCCGCCCTCATCGCCGCTTGTTAAACCGATTGTCAAACAATCGCCCGCGCTTGTCACTCAACCTGCGCTTCCGAAACCTTCGACACCTTCCGGAACGACCAACAATTCGGCTACGCCCAAAACGGTTGCACCGGATGTGGTCGCGCCGTCGCTTGAACCCGTTATCGGCGGTATGCGCGGCGTGCTTGTTGAAACTGTGAAAGGCGAGGTTTTGATAGAAAATTCGGCTGATATTCCGTTGAATCCGGCTTCAAACATCAAGCTCGCCACAGCGTTGGCGGTTTTGAATGCTTTTAAAGCCAATCATCGTTTTAAAACCCAGATTTATACGGATGGCGTAATTGATGCGACCACTGGAACGATTACCGGCAATTTGATTGTTGCGGGCAGCGATCCTTCGATGCAATATGAGCACGCGATGGCGATTGCCGATGCTCTAAACAAAATCGGGGTTCAAAAAGTGACGGGCGATTTGCTGGTTTCGCCGAATTTCACGATCAACTACACCCCTTCCGCTTTGCGTTCGGGCGTTGTCTTTTACGACACTTTGGACGCGACGCGCCGTTCTGCGGCGGCTGTTAATGCCTGGCACAATTATTTAAAAATGTCCAGCCCGAATCAGCCGAGACCGATTCCGAGCGTCGCTGTAATGGGCGCTGTCGCCGCCGACAATTTGCCGACAAATCTGCGCCTGCTGGCAACACACGAATCAAGTCCGCTGAAAGATATTTTGAAAGCGTGCCTGTCGTATTCGAACAATTTCCTTTCGGAGCGTCTCGGCGATACGGTCGGCGGAACTTACGGCGTCCAAAACATCGTCATCCGCGAAGCTAAAATTCCGTTTGAAGAATTTCAAATCGCCTCGACAAGCGGGCTGGGTGTTAATCGCGTAACTCCACGCGCAATGATGAAAGTTTTCCGCGCTCTGCAAAACGAATTGGTCAAAAACAAATTGTCGCCGACCGATATTATGCCCGTCGCCGGAATTGACGAAGGCACCTTGAAAAATCGTTTTACCGATTACCGCTCGCGCGGCAGCGTCATCGGCAAAACCGGAACTTTGCCGCAAACCGACAGCGGCGCAAGCAGCTTGGTCGGTCAAATGGCAACCGCCAAAGGCGAAATTCTCTATTTCGTGATTTTCAACCAGCGCGGAAACGTCAGCCGATTCCGCGATTATCAAAACAATTTCGTCAACTATATTCAAAACACGCGCGGCGGCGCTGCACCGTTTGCTTACAGCCCGAAAAATTTCGACACGTTGCTTTCCAGCAATCGCGTTTCGATTGAAAAATCTTTTGAAAACGCCAGTGCAACGAACCCCGAATAAATTTCTTTTCAAAATAAAAAAAAGAAACTTCACGAGAAAATCATTAGATTCGTGAAGTTTCTTTTTTTTACCCCCTTCCGAACATAAGTCCGCCCGCTCGACGCTAAAACTTAAATCAACGATCCGAGAACAACTGGCAATCAACGGTATTTCGATTTTGAAAGCCTCTTTCCGAAGTCCCCGAAAGCGCCGCAAGGCTTGTCGAAAAAAGAAAAATAACAGAAACTTTAGCTTTGTGCGCCGGCAACAAATCGCGCGCCGCCGAGCGTCTGGCGGTTAGCGATAAAATTTTGCCGGCGAAAATCAAGGAACTGGAAATCGAGCAGCCTCAAAACAAACAGGTTTGGCGGCTCTTCAAAATGGGATCGGAAACAATAAAAACCTCAAACGAAGCTGCCGATAAATCGGAAATCACGGTTTTCGTCACCGTCAATTTACCCGACTCAAAACCGGAAAAAACCGAACATCGCTTAACGCCGCAGCACAATCGTCTGCAAGTCGGACGTGTGCGGCAAAACGAGATTTGGATTGAAGACAAGTCGGTTTCGCGTTTTCACGCTTCGCTTTTGATGAAACCGGACGGGCGGCTTTTGATTGCCGATTTAGACTCGACCACCGGAACTTTCATTAATGGAAAACGTCTAGCAGCCGGCGAAACAATCGAATTGCCGGAAAACGTTTCGATTCGTTTCGGCAAAATCGAAACCGTTTTTGAGTGGGAAAAACCCGAAACCAGTTTTGCAGCCGAGATTGAAAAATCCATTCCGCCCGATCTGGAAGCCGCCGAGTCTGCTTTGCCGGCACTGACTGCATCGGAACAGCCGGAATTAATCGAGCCGGTTGCGCCGGAAAACAAATCCGAAGAAAAAAAACCCGACCCGCAACGAAGCGTCGCGCGTTCTGCCGGAATCGTTTCGATTGCCGTGATGGGTTCGCGCGTGATGGGCTTAGTGCGAGAAATGGTTTTCGCTAACTTTTTTGGCGCCGGTTTTTTGTACGACGCTTATCTTGTCGGTTTCCGCATTCCGAATATTTTGCGCGACCTTTTCGCCGAAGGCGCTTTATCAGCCGCATTTGTCAAAGTTTTCACCGATTACCAGCTTAAAAAAAGCGAAGCCGAGGCTTGGCAGCTTGCGTCGCTCGTTTTAAACGCTCTGGCGATCGTCCTGAGCGTCGTTACAATTTTAGGAATCCTTTTATCCCCGCAAATCGTCGGATTGATCGCCAGCGGATTTTCGCCCGAAAAAGCCGCTCTCGCCACGACTCTGACGCAGATAATGTTTCCGTTTATTTTGCTCGTCGCAGTAGCAGCGGTAGCGATGGGCGTTTTAAACACAAAAGGCAGGTTCGGCATTCCGGCTTCTGCCTCGACCGCCTTTAATATCGTTTCCCTTATCGCTGGACTCGGCTTTGCTTATTTTTTGAGCGGCGGTGGTTGGGAAAAATCAAACGATGGAAACCTGATTCCGAGCGTTTCGGCGCAATGGGCGATTATCGGAATGGCAATCGGAACCTTGATCGGCGGTGCGGCGCAGTTTTTGATTCAAGTGCCATCGCTTTTCAAAGTCGGTTTTCGCTTTTCCCCGAAAATCAGCTTTACTGACGAAGGCGTTCGCCGCGTGATGCGGTTGATGGCACCCGCGATTTTAGGCACGAGCGCCGTGCAAATCAACGTTTTAATCAACACTTATTTCGTTTCCGACATCAACGGGGGGCAATCCTGGCTGTCATATTCGTTTCGGCTGATGCAGTTTCCTATAGGCGTTTTCGGTGTTGCAATCGGCACAGCGGCGATTCCGACGCTTTCGCGTCTCGCTGCACAAAACGATTTTCAGAAATTTCGGAGCACGATTTCTTCGTCAATCAATCTCGTATTTTTGCTGACGCTGCCTTCGGCGTGCGGGCTTGTCGTGCTCGGCGAACCGATAATTCGTTTGATTTACGAGCGCGGATTATTTACCGCATCGGACACAATGATGACTGCCTGGGCTTTGACCGGATACACAGTTGGTTTGACCGGCTACGCGGCAATTAAGATTTTATCGCCCGCTTTTTACGCGCTCGACGACGCAAAAACGCCGATGATTATCAGCCTTTGCTCGATTGTTGTGAACGGGATTGCCAGCTATGTTTTCCGCGAGGCTCTGATGCCATTTGGTCTCGGGCACGTCGGCGTCGCGCTCGCGACTTCATCAGTCGCTTTGGTCAATTTTTTTGCTCTTGCCCTTTTAATGCGAGGAAGAATAAAAGGAATTGAAGGCGGGAAAATTCTCACCTCTTTCGCCAAAATCGCCGTCGCCGCTGCTTTGATGAGTGCTGTTAGCTGGTTCTGTTATTACTTTCTGCATCAAGCCTTCGGCGCAGCGAATCTGATTTTCAAACTGATCGAGGTTATGATTCCGATTGCGCTAGGCGGAATCTGTTTCATCGTCGTTGCGAAGTTGCTCCGCGTCGCTGAGCTTGAGTCCGCTTATAACGCTTTTGCTCGTAAATTCGGTCGAAAGAAATAAATCACCTTAATTCTTATACAGAAATAGTTTTTAGCTAACCGCTTAAACATTTTAGTTGATTTCCTTCTTGGCAGTAATTATATTGAACGAGCAAAATTATTAATGGGTTTGCGAATTTGCGGGAAGGTAAGCTTAGAAAAAATCAGGAGGATTTTCCTTATGCCACACCTCAGAAGACAAAAACTTTTCCTTTCTGCTTTGACACTTTTATGCCTTATCCTAATTTCGGGCAACGCTCAAGCAGCAGTTTATACGGTCACAACAACTGCTGACAGCGGAGCAGGCAGCATCCGCTCTGCGATTGAAGCAGCAAACGCGACCCTCGATGACGACATAATAAATTTTTCAATTCCCCAGAACGATCCAAACTGCACCGCCAACGGCGTTTGTACAATCCGGCTGACAACAGGCGAATTGGCTGTCTTCAGCACTTCTTCGTCGGGCAAGCTCGGCATTTCGAACTCAAGCGGAGCAAATAATTTATTGCTCGACGGTAATAAACACAGAACAGACATCAATGAACAGTGGAGCCGTATATTTTATGTCGCCGGCGGTGCAGATTTGACGCTTGACGGATTGACATTGACAAACGGCAGAGCCTTTGGTCTGACAAACACCAGTTTTATCGGGTACGGCGGCGGAATTTTCATTGAGGGCGGCAAACTCACTTTGCTCAACTCTTCCGTATCGGGAAATCAAACAAATTCTAATTGTTGCACCGGTTTTGGAGGCGGAATTTATAACGCGGGCACGTTAATCGTTTCCAATTCGATTCTTAATAACAACCTTCTCGCAAATGGCGGCGGAATCTTCAATGCCGCGAATGCGACCGCAACAATTACAAACTCAACCTTAAACGGCAACATTTCGGTCAATGGCGGCGGTATCTATAACAACGGCTCTTTAACGGTTTCCAATTCAAATATTAGCAATAACACGGCTGGATCAAACGGAAACGGAGTCTTCAACAACGGGACGGCAGCTATTACTTTCTCAACAATCAATGCGAACAATGGAAGCGGTACCGAAGGCATATTCAATCAAAGTAATAGTTCGATGACGATCGAAAATTCAACTGTAAGTAATCATATAGTCAGAGGTATTCAGAACAATGGCGCTTTCACACTTAAGAATTCAACCATTAAGGGCAACACAATAACCATGTCCGGCGGTGCGGGTATTTATAACAATGGCTCGTTTGAAATTGAAAACTCCACTATCAGCGGCAATTCGGCTCGCAACAACGGAGGCGGAATTTACAACAACGCCACAATTAACATAACCGCTAGCACCATTACAAACAACGGCAGTTCTTCTAATCCCAATGTACAAACAGGTGGAGGCGGGATTTTTAACAACGGTTCGGCGACGGCGAATTTATTTACCACAATTATCGCCGGAAATATCAGCGGTAGCCAGTCCGGCGCACCAGATTTCTACGGGGCAGTTTCGCCGAGCAGTTCTTACAACATCATCGGCAACAACCAATTGACAACCGGAATTACGGACGGCGTCAACGGAAATCAAGTCGGTACGTCAACCAACCCGATTAATCCCCGCCTTGCACCGCTCGGAAATTACGGTGGAGCGACACAGACGCACGCGCTTTTTTCCGATTCGCGGGCAATTGATAAAGGTAAAAGCTTCGGCTTAACAACCGACCAGCCCGGTTTTACACGGACGGTTGATTCGCCCGCTGTAATAAACGCTCCGGGAGGCGATGGTACGGACATCGGCTCTTTTGAAGTTCAAGCGTCTTCGCCCGTCTCTCTATCAGGTGTTGTGACTTACGGAACATCGCCTGCGGGACAAGCTAAATTTGTTTCAGGTGTTTTGCTCACTGCAAACGGACCTTTCATAGCGGTTGCCGACACAAATGTCTCTGGTAATTATTTTTTTGAAACCAATCTTCAAAAAGATGAGCAATACACTGTTGTGCCATCAAAAATAGATCGAATTAACGGCATTACAGCCTTTGACGCAACACTTGTTCTGCGCTGCGTTGCTGCTGGAAATAGCTGTGATTTAAGTGCCAATCAAAAAATAGCAGCAGATTCAGATGGGGATAATTCTGTGACGGCGTTTGATGCAACACAAATTCTACGATTTATTGCGGCAATCGGGCAAAATGCAGCCACAGGACAAGTCGGAATTTGGAAATTTGTGGATTCGTCGAAAACATATAATCCGCTTTCTGCTTCTCAATCGAATCAGAATTACATGGCATTTCTGGTTGGAGAAATTGATGGCGATTGGGAGCCGTAAACTACAAGTTTTATTAGGTAGTGTTGACATAGCTATCTAAGCCAAATCAATGTGCTGGCAAATTGCACAAAACTTAAATAGTTCTTTGCCAATTTATCAAATCTGGAAAACACACGGCGAAAGTGTTTTAGTTTTCCGA
>JALZCH010000011.1 GCA_030863175.1 Acidobacteriota bacterium
CGACGCGCGTCGTCCGCGAATACTCCAAATCAATTTTTGCCGCCGGATACTTCGACATAAATTCCCGCACCTTTGCGGGCAGTTCGTGCAGCCCGACGCTGTAAACGGTGGCGACGCGCACCGTGCCGGAAACGGTTCCTGCAATTCCGCGCATATTTTCCAGCAACTGGTCATAAGCCACCAGCACGTTTTTGCATTCCTGATAAAAAATATCGCCCGAGGATGTTAATTTTAATTCGCGCCGCCCGCGCACGCGCTCCAAAAGGCGGCGTTTAAATTTTTCTTCGAGATTGCGAACCTGCTGGCTGACAGCCGATTGTGTTACAAAATTTCGCTCCGCAGCGAGCGAAAAGCTTTGCGTCTCGACCAAGTCACAAAATATTTTTAAGGTTTCGATATGCATATTAAAATAATAAGTATTTCTCAAAACTTCATACAGGATAATTCATTTTACCTTATAACCAACCGTTAGTAAGATGCAAAAATAGGAGGTAAATATGGTTTGCGGGTTGGCGAAAAATGCGGAAAAAATTTGTATTTTTCAGCGTAAAAAAATATAATTCCTGTCATTTTTTGAGAGAAGTAATAAAATCGCATTTCGCTTTTTCGAGGCTGAAAATTTTATGGCGATCAGAGTGAGCAAAACATTTCTGCTGCGCAAGCTGCATCAATTGACGGGCATCGTGCCGCTCGGCGCGTTTTTTTTCGTGCATATGTTCACGAATTCAAAAGCGATGAGCGGCGAGAAGGTTTTTAACAACGCCGTTGCCGATATTCATCACATTCCGTATCTGCTGTTTGTCGAGATTTTCGGCATTTTTCTGCCGCTTGCGTTTCACTCGATTTACGGAATGTTTATCTCAGCCGAGGCGCGCAACAACGTTTTCAGCTACGGTTACGCGCGCAACTGGTTTTATTTCTTTCAGCGCGCGACCGGAGTTTTCCTGTTTTTCTTTCTCCTTTTTCATATTTTGAATATGCGGTTCGGCGTAATTCCCGGACTCGAAACTTACGGCAATCCGGTTGCCGGAAACGCCGACCGCGCTTTTGACATTGTGGCAAGCGAATTACAAAGCCTGCCGATTTTGATTTTTTATATTTTGGGCGTCGCGGCGACAGCGTGGCATTTGGCTTACGGATTCTTTTTGTTTGCCGTTGATTGGGGAATCGTGATCGGCGAAAAAGCGCAAAGATATGCGCTTTACGGCAGCGTCGCATTGGCAATCGGCTTATTCGGCGTCGGCACAAACGCAGCAGTGGCTTTCGTTCGCCCGTGCGGGTTACTCCCGCAGGTTTTATGCGAACAAGCTGAGGAAAACAAAATCGTCGAACCGAGAAGAGGCGGCGAAACGAGAAGATTTTAAGTAATTGAGAGCAGAAAACGGCGAATTGAAAACCAACTTCGGTTCACGTTCTCAATTCTCAATTTTTAGTTTTTTTTTATGGCGAAAAACGGAATCAGAATTGCGGTTATCGGCGGTGGCTTGGCTGGCTTGGCGGCGGCGATGAAAATTGCCGAAAAGGGTCACACGGTTGATTTGCTTTCAATCGTCCCGGTTAAGCGCTCACACTCGGTTTGCGCGCAGGGCGGTATCAACGGCGCTGTTAACACCAAAGGCGAGGGTGATTCGACCTGGGAGCATTTTGACGACACGGTTTACGGCGGTGACTTTCTTGCAAACCAGCCGCCCGTCAAGGCAATGTGCGAAGCCGCACCCGGAATTATTTATTTGTTCGACCGAATGGGCGTTCCGTTTTCGCGCACTCGTGAAGGTCTGCTGGATTTCCGCAGGTTTGGCGGCACGAAACATCACCGCACAGCATTTGCCGGAGCTTCAACCGGTCAGCAATTGCTTTACGCACTCGACGAACAGGTGCGCCGTTACGAGGTTGATGGCAAAGTCAACAAGTACGAAGGCTGGGAAATGATGTCGCTCATTTTGGACGATCATCAGGTTTGTCGCGGCGTTGTGGCGATGAATTTAAACACGCTCGAATTAAAGGCGTTTCCCGCCGACGCCGTGATTATGGCTACGGGCGGACCCGGTCTGATATTCGGCAAATCAACGAATTCGATGGTTTGCACCGGCAGCGCCAACGCCGCCTGTTATATTCAGGGCGCGAAATATGCGAACGGCGAATTTATTCAGGTTCACCCAACTTCGATTCCCGGCGAAGACAAACTGCGTTTAATGTCTGAATCTGCTCGCGGCGAAGGCGGCAGAGTTTGGGTTCCGCGCACCGTCGGCGACAAACGCAATCCCCGCGATATTCCAGAAGCTGAGCGTTTTTATTTTCTCGAAGAAAAATATCCTGCTTACGGAAATCTCGTTCCGCGTGACATCGCCACGCGCGAAATTTTCCAAGTTTGCTTGGAAGGAATGGGGATCAACGGCGAAAACCAGGTTTATCTCGATTTGACTCACATTGACGCGGAAACTTTAACCAGAAAATTGGGAGCGATTCTTGAAATTTACGAAATGTTCGTCGGCGACGATCCGCGCCACGTTCCGATGCGGATTTTTCCGGGCGTTCATTATTCGATGGGTGGACTTTGGGTTGATTTCAACCAGCGAACAAATATTCCTGGATTGCTCGCCGCGGGCGAATGCGATTATTCGATTCACGGCGCAAATCGTTTGGGTGCAAATTCGCTTGTCTCATGCGTTTACGGAGGCTTTGTCGCCGCGCCTGCAGCGATTGAATTCGCACAAAATGTCGAAAGAAAAAACACCGAAACAAACGGCGTTCACGCCTCCGAAGTTAAACGGCAACAGGAAATCAACGACCAATTGCTCAAACAAGCCGGCGGTGAAAATCAATACAAACTGCACGAAGAAATGGGCAAATGGATGACCGATAATGTAACGGTCGTTCGTTACAATGATCGTTTACGAGCGACCGACGAAAAATTGGTTGAATTGCAAGATCGCTTCAAACGTATTTCGATTGCCGATTCCAATTTATGGGCAACACAAGCTTTGCCGCACGCGAGACAGCTCAAAAATATGCTGGAACTTGCACGGGTGATCACGCTCGGCGCTTTGCAGCGCGACGAATCGCGCGGCGCGCATTACAAACCGGATTTCCCGAATCGCGACGACGAACAATTCCTGAAAACCACAATCGCCGAATATTCCGGCGAAGGTCCGGTTTTAAGCTACGAAGCCGTTGACATCGGTTTAATAGTTCCTCGCAAACGTGATTACTCAAAAGGCAAGAAAGAAGACGGAAAGCAACCGCAACAAAGTCTTAGAGTTGCCGAACAAGCCGCCGCATCCGGTTTGCCGGTTAAAGAAGGCGCGGAGCAAACCAACGAAGGTGGCGCGGATTTGATTCCGGAAAATACGTCAATGAAACAGGTTTGGTCACAGAAAAAAGGCGAAGTTGAAAACCCGGAAACATCCGGTTCGCGCGCAGATCAGGGCAAACCAATTGAAGCGGCGGGCGGCAAGCAAACGGACGAAAGATAAACAACACGACCAAGAATATTTATGAGCGCAACAAACGGACACGCAGACGGAAAAGCTAAAGATTTTACTCCACCACAAACCGTTAGATTTAAAATCAAACGACGCGAAAAAATGGGCGCGGAGCAATATTGGGAGACGTTCGAGGTTCCTTATCGCCCGAATTTGAACGTAATTTCTGCTTTGATGGAGATTCGCAAAAATCCAGTTAATACTGACGGCAAGCAAACGACTCCGCCCGTCTGGCAGATGAATTGCCTCGAGCAGGTTTGCGGAATTTGCACAATGGTTATTAACGGGCGTGTGCGGCAGTCGTGTTCGGCACTGGTTGATCAGCTTTTGTCGGAGGCGGGCGGAAACGAAATCACGCTCGAACCGATGTCGAAATTTCCGAATGTCCGCGATCTCGTGGTTGATCGAGCGCAGATGTTTCAACATCTCAAGCGGACGAAAGTTTGGGTTGAACTGGACGGAACTTACGATCTCGGACCGGGACCCAAAATGTCGCCGGAAGTGGCAAACGAGCGTTACGCTTATTCGCGCTGTATGACGTGCGGCTGCTGTCTCGAAGCCTGCCCGCAATATCACGAAGACAATTACATCGGACCACAGGCAATCGCGCAGGTGCGTTATCAGAACATGCACCCGACCGGCAAAATCACGCGCGACGAGCGCCTATCGGCGTTGATGGATGACGACGGAATCGCCAATTGCGGCAACGCGCAGAATTGCGTGCAGGTTTGCCCGATGTCAATCCCGCTGACGCGGGCGATATATGAGACAAACCGCGAAGTCACAATTCACGGACTTTTTGGTTGGCTTAGAAAATAGCAATATTAAATCCGTTCAAGCATTGCTTGAACGGATTTAATAAATTCTGGTGGCGATTAGCGCTTTTCGGTTTTCTTCATTTCATCGTTTGAAGTTTTTTAACCTTCCCAACCGCCCAAAGTTTCTTGGTTAACATGGTAACCGAGCGATTCGAGATGCTGCTCGACCTCGCGCCCGTGTTTGCTGTCACGAACCTCCAAAAGCATTTCGATGCCAACTTGTCCGAGAGGCGCGAGCCACATTGCGCGGCGGTGAAAAATATCAATCACATTGGCTCCGGTTTTCGCGACCTCTGCGACAACCGGCGCAATTCCGCCCGGTCGGTCGAGAACCAACAGTTTGAGAAAGATGTAACGCCCCTCTCGCACCATAACTTGCCGCAAAACGCGGGCGAGCAGATTAGCGTCAATGTTTCCGCCGCACAACACGGCACAGACGTTATCCTTCTTTTCAACTTTGATTTTTCCTGCGAGAAGCGCCGCAACGCCCGCCGCCCCAGCGCCCTCAGTAACAAGTTTGACATTTTGAACGCAGTGGGCGATTCCGTCGGCAATTTCGTCCTCTGTCACAACCACGATTTCGTCAACAAACTCCTGAACCAGCGGCAGCGTTACAGCGCCGGGACGTTTGATAGCGATGCCATCGGCGATTGTCATTGCGGACGGAGCGATGCGCAATTCGCCGGCTTCGACCGACTCTTTCATCGGGGCGCAGGCAGCGGCTTGAACGCCTATGACGCGAACTTTAGGAAGCAGATTTTTCGCCGCAATTGCAATCCCGGAAATGATTCCGCCTCCGCCGATTGGGACAACGATAACGGTCGTTTCCGGCTTGTCGTCAACGATTTCCATTCCGATTGTTCCCTGCCCCGCAACAATTAATTCGTCGTCAAAAGCGTGAACAAGCGTGTAGCCTTTGGTTTCAATGAGATGCTGAACGTGCGCGTGGGCTTCTTCAAAAGTCGCACCTTGTAAAATTACATCTGCGCCATAATTGCGCGTAGCGATAATTTTAGTCAAAGGCGCGAATTCGGGCATTACAATAGTGGCTTTGGTTCCCTGCAGCTTGGCGGCAAGCGCTACGCCCTGCGCGTGATTTCCGGCGGAAGGCGCCACGACGCCGCGTTTTTTCTCTTCCTTTGAAAGACGCGAGATTTTGTTGTATGCGCCGCGCACTTTGAAAGAACCGCCGCGTTGAAGGCATTCGGCTTTTAAATAAACGTTGGCATCGAGCTTGGCGGAAAGTTTTGGGTCGTTGACAATCGGGATTGGAACGATAACGTCGTGCAAAATCGTTCTCGCGGCTTGAATATCGGAAAGTTTGACTGACATAAACGGGGATTATACCAATTGGCGGAAAACTTAACAGCAATAATTAACAGACATTTCCAACGCAAAAAAAGGTGAATGCTTTTCTGCATTCACCTTTTTTATTTTTATTCCTACTTCACTATTTGCTGGGCGAAGGCGAAGGCGTCGGTTCTGTGCGTTTTTTCAAAACCGGCGGTCCGTCATTTTTCTTTTCTTCTGTCGTGCCCGGAGTTGTAGCAGGAGCGTTCGGGTCTTCCTGCGGACGTTTTTTCAATGTGGGTCGCGAATTTTCCGTTTCGTCAATATCGCCCGCGATGGTCGCTTTGGCATTCGACAGTCGGAGCAAATATTTCTTGACCTTTTGAAATTCCGACGTGCTCATCACGTACTCTTCGCGTTCCGGAAAGCGAGAAACGAGAGCGATTGTGGCATCGCGGCGGTCGGGCGCTTGCGGGTGCGTCGAAAAGAGCTTTTGAATGGTGCCGGGTTTTTTCTTGTTTTTCGCGGCAAGCTTTTCAAACATCGTCGCCATTCCATTCGGATCGTATCCGGCGGCATAAAGATATTGGACGCCAAGTTTGTCAGCTTCTTCTTCCGCGCCGCGCGTAAACTTGAGCATCGTCAGCCCGCCGAGAATTCCTCCGGCGTTTTGCAAAATCGGACTTATAATTCCGCCGCCGAAAATGATTCCGGCGAGCATTCCGTAATTCAGCAGCGTCGCTTTGCCTTGATTTTCCATCGCATGACGGGCGGCAACGTGAGCAATTTCATGCGCCATCACTCCCGCGAGTTCCGATTCGTTGTCGGCGGCGAGAATCAAGCCGCGATTGACGTAAAAGAAACCACCAGGCAGAGCAAAAGCGTTCACATCGTCCGAATCAACGACTTTGATTGTAAAAGGGACTTTCGCATCCGAATGATTAACGACGTTTTGCCCGACGCGATTAACGTATTCGGTAATCATCGGATCGTCAACGAGCTTTAATTCTTTTTCGGCTTCGGCTGCAAGCTGTCTACCAAATTGAACTTCTTTTTCCATCGAGCCGCCGAGCCAGCCGCCGAGACCTTTATTAATGTTGCGTTTGCCAATCATCGCCGGGTCTTCGTTGGGCGAAAGCGCACGCTTGCCGTTTGCCTGCGCAACTTGTTCAGCGGAAGGCTGTGAAGAAGCTTGCTGCTTATTATTTTTATCGGATTTCTTTTCTTTTTTATCTTTTGTAGTTTGTGCGGTTTGTGTTTGCTGCTGCGTTTCCTGACCAAAAACGGCAGCCGGTGTCAATGTGACGCCGCTAAATAGAGAAAACAAAACGACAGCCGCGCCCAAGCGACGTGAAAAATTGCTATGCATTACCGATGCCTCCAAATTTTTTCGATTCGACATTTTGTGAAAACTAAACGCAGTCTGAAAAGTGTTTTTAAGATGCCTTTCCACTGCAAATTGGTTGCGCCGCCTGATTCGCGATTTTAAATCACCGTATTATCCCGGATCATAGCATTTTTAGGAATAATAATGATGCCGTCGCGGATGTGATAGTTATCACCGTCGGCTGTTTCGACTCTCGCTTGATTGATCAATTTGACGTTGTTTCCAATTCTTGCGTTTTTATCAACAATCGCGCGCCGGATAATTGTGTTTCCTCCAACTCCGATATGCGGAATTCCGGTTCGAATATCAGCACTTAACTCGTCAATTGATTCGTAAAAATCCGACCCCATAATAATCGAATCTTCAATACGAGTTCCCCGATCAATTCGGCTGCGAAGCCCGATGATCGAATGCCGAATCGTCGCGCCTTGGATAATGCAGCCTTCGGTAATCATTGATTCGCTGATATCGCAACTATGCATCTTTGACGGAGGCAGATGGCGCGAACGAGTGTAAATCGGGGCGGACGCATCGAAGAAATTAAATTTTGGAAGCGGCGAAGTCATATCAAGGCTGGCGTTGTAAAACGCTTTGATTGTTCCGATGTCTTCCCAGTAGCCTTGAAACAAGTATCCTTGGACGTTGCAGCAATTGATCGCTTCGGGAATTATTTCGCGCCCGAAATCCATCCAGCTCGGATCACGATTGAGCAGATTGACCAATTTTTCGTAGTTGAAAACGTAAATTCCCATTGAAGCCAGAAAGGGGCGTGCGGCGGCTTGTTTTTCGTCGAGACCGAAAAATTTCCCCGTATCAACGCGCATCTCTTCGAGCTGCTCGCCTTTCGGTTTTTCTTTAAACTCGATTATTCTGCCCTGTTCATCGGTTTTCAGCAGCCCAAAGCCGGTGGCTTGTTCGGGCGTACAGGGAATCACGGAAACTGTAACGTCAGCTCCGGTTTCATAATGGCGTCTGAGGAATTTTTGATAATCCATCCGGTAAAGATGATCGCCCGACAAAATCACAAGCGTATCCACGCGCCAATCCTGAATGTGCGGCAACATCTGCCGCACCGCATCAGCCGTTCCTTGAAACCAGGAGGGACTGTCGGGACGCTGTTCGGCGGCGAGGACTTCGACAAAGCCGGACGAAAAATTTGAAAAACGATAAGTGCGAGAGATATGTCGGTTCAAAGAAGCGGAGTTATACTGCGTCAAAACAAAAATCTGAGCGATGTTCGAGTTAATGCAGTTTGAAATCGGCACGTCAACCAGACGATATTTTCCGCCGAGCGGAACGGCGGGTTTTGAACGTGGATGCGTCAAAGGAAAAAGCCGGGTTCCGGCGCCGCCGCCTAAAATAACAGCCACTACGTTTTCGTTATCCAAGCTCGCCATAATTTTATATTTTGTTGAATATTCGCAGAATAACGGCAAAAGAATTATCTTTCAAGCGTTTTTTCCTGACTGTTCTCAGAGGTTTTGACTTTTCCGCAGCGATGGTGTTACTTTGCTGGTCAACGCAGCGGAAAATTTTTGAAAGTGACGAAGTTTTTCGCGCTCAAGCTCTTTGGCAAAAAAGACATTTGGAATATCGCATCAAAGTTGGTGCGGTAAAAGCAGGGGAAGTCGGGTGAAAATCCCGCACGGTCGCGCCACAGTAAGTCAATGATGAAGGCGGAAGGATGAATAAAACCAATTGGTTCATCCTTCATCCTTCCGCCTTCATCCTTTTTGAGTCTGGAAACCTGCCTGAATGTTTTTGCCGGATCGGCGTCTCGCGTCAAGACGTTCGGGCAAACTTTGTTGACGGCTTCTTTTTCTAGTCCTTGTTTTTCTCCTTCAAGGCTGCATGAAAAAGCCTCGACTTTGAATGCTTTCACGCTTGGCGAGTGAAGGCGGACAAAGTCGAGGCTTTTTCAATTTTGCAGTCAAAAATCTTCTTTATCATTTTCGTTTTACTCGCGGCGGTTTTGCCGTCGGCGGCTTGCCACAGCAAGCTGGCGCATCCGGCTTCAAATCCAACAGCGCGCGAAGCAACGGATGATTTAGGCAGAAAAATCAAAATTCCCGCGCGTATTGAGCGCGTCGTTTCGCTTGCGCCGAGCTTGACGGAAAACGTTTTCGCCGTTGGCGGGGGCGAAAAATTGGTTGGTGTGACAAGCTATTGCGATTATCCGGCGGAAGCACAAAAAATTGCAAAAATCGGCGACACGATCAATCCGAATCTCGAAGCTATTGTCGCGCAAAAACCGCAGCTCGTCCTCGTGACGACAGCCTCGCAAATCGAATCTTTTACTCAGAGAATGGAAGACCGCGGCATTGCGGTTTTCGTCACGAATCCGAAAAATCTGGAAGACGTTTTGCGAAATTTGCGGCAGTTCGGCGAGTTTCTGGAAACAACCGAAAAAGCCGAGCAGCTTGTTCGCAATTTACAGAAAAGAATTTCCGACATTGAAAACCGAGTAAAAAACGAAAACACGATCAGAACTTTCATCCAGATTTCGCCCGAACCGTTTACGGTCGGGCGCGATTCGTTTGTAACGGATTTAATCCGACGTGCGGGCGGAGAATCCGTCACGAAAGACGTTGCCGAAAGCTATCCGCGAATCAGCAAAGAAACCGCGCTCGCATCTCAGCCCGAAGCAATAATTTTGTCAGCCGGCGGCGCTATGGGCGAAGGCAATAACGAACCTGCCGATATTTTCAAAGAATCTCCGGCTGTCAAAAACAATCGGGTTTACAAAATCAACGGCGATTTTCTCGCGCGTCCAGGCACGCGGCTTGTTGACGGACTCGAAGAAATCGCGCGGGCGTTGCATCCGCAAGTTTTTGATAAATAAAATGCGCCGCGCTTCTTTGACAATTTTGCTTCTCGCCGCCGCGCTGGCGGCAGCCTTGCTTACGGCTTTGCTGCTCGGCAGCGAGCGTTTGCCGTTTTACGAAACAATTTGCAGCCTGTTCGGAGGAAATTGCAAATTGTCCGCCGAGCAAGCTGCGATTTTATTTGAAATCCGATTGCCGCGCGTTCTGCTTGGAGCTTGCGTGGGCGCGGCTTTGGCAACCGCCGGGGCAAGCTATCAATCGCTGCTCAGAAATCCGCTCGCCGAACCATACTTGTTGGGCGTTTCAAACGGCGCAGCTCTGGGAACAATGATCGCGCTGGTGTTTTTAAACAATGCCCTGTTTGCCCGTCCGATTTTGGCTTTTGTCGGCGCGACAGCGTCAACGCTGGTTGTTTACTCGCTCGCGCGAAGTCGAGCTGGAATGAACACGGAAAGGCTGGTTTTGGCGGGCGTAATCGTGACCACTTTTCTTTCGTCCGTGATTGTTTTGATGACGAGTCTTTTGGACGCCGCGCGTTTGCGTTCTTACACATTTTGGCTGCTCGGCGATTTGTCGAACGCGACGCGAGATTCGCTCTGGTTTGTTTTGGCGGCGGTTTTCGGCGGGTTGATTTTGCTGCTGACGCAAGCCCGTGCATTGAATCTCCTGATGCTCGGCGAACGCGACGCTTTTGATTTCGGAGTTGAAGTCGGACGCGTGCGTTTGATTGTTTTTCTGACGGCTTCTGCTTTAGTCGGCAGCTCGGTTGCGGCGAGCGGTTCAGTAGGTTATGTCGGTCTGGTCGTTCCGCATCTCGTTCGTTTATCGAGCGGCGCGGATAATCGGCTCGTCATTCCGGCTTCGGCTCTCGCCGGGGCGATTTTCGTGACCTTCGCTGACACTGTCGCGCGCACGGCGATTGCGCCGCGCGAGCTTCCGGTCGGCGCAATCACAGCACTTTTGGGGGCACCGTTGTTTATTTTTCTGTTACGGAGAAATTAAATGAATTTTGATTTTTGATTTTTGAGTTTTCAATTAGAAATTACAATTCAAAACTCAAAACTTTCAAAACTCTGCGTGAAGGTTTTGTTGAAAGCGAAAAACATCTCTGTTGGTTACGGTGCTTGCGAAGTGATTTCGGGCGTTTCGCTCGAAGCGAAAGCGGGTGAAACAGTCGCGCTTTTGGGAGCTAACGGTGCTGGAAAAACAACTTTGCTGCGGGCTTTAAACGGTGCTATTCCGGTTTTGAAAGGCGAGATAGAACTTGAAGAAAAACCGCTCGCTCAATTTTCGCGGCGCGAGATTGCCCGCAAAATCGCGGTTGTCGCGCAGGAAACCGAATTGAAATTTCCGGTGACGGTTTTGGAATTTGTTCTGTCGGGGCGTTTTGCACACGGCAGCGCGTTCGGCTGGGAAACCGAGCGAGATGTTGAAATCGCCCGACAATCTTTAATCGAAGCCGATCTGGCTGGATTTGAAAAACGGCTGATGAATCAGCTTTCCGGCGGAGAACGCCAGCGCGCGGTTTTCGCTCGCTCTTTGGCGACTGAAGCGAAACTGTTTTTGCTCGACGAGCCGACGGCGAATCTCGATTTGGCGCATCAGGCTTTGCTGCTGCGTTTGATTAAAAATAAATGCCAGAACGAAAATTCCGCCGCTGTCGTCATCACGCACGATTTAAACGCGGCGGCGGAATTTGCTGACCGGATTTTGCTGCTCAAGCGCGGCAAAGTAGTTTCAACCGGAACGCCCCGCGAAGTTTTGACCGAAGAAAATCTACGCGAAACCTTCGGCGTTCGAGTTCTGCTCGACCGGCATCCGGTTTCAAACAATTTACGAATTACGACGATTTATTAAGAGGAAAAATGAAGATTATTACAGCATTTTTATTAACTTTTCTATTTTCGCTCGCCGCTTTTGCTCAAAACACGGCGAATTTATCGGGAAAAATTACGCAAAACGGGAATGTGATTGTCGCGGACGCAACAGTGTCGCTCTTTTCGCAAGTTGATGAAAATATAAAACTTACAGTCGCAACCGACGCCGCAGGCAACTATCGTTTTGAAAATGTTCCGCTTGGGAAATATACGCTGACCGCTTCGGCTTCCGGCACGCGCGGAATCAGCGTTTTCGGGCAAACAGCCGTGACGCTTGCAGCCGGAGAAAACGAACAGATTAATTTAAATCTGGTAATAAACGGCGGTGTCAATGAAATTGTCACAATTGCCGCCGGAACAGCGCAGACCGTGGACGAAACTTCAAAATCCGTCTCGGTTTTGTCGAACCGCGAAATTGAGCAGCGCAGCGAAATCTCGATTGTTGACGCGCTGCGCGTCGTTCCGGGTTTGCGAGTTCAGCAGCTCGGCGGTTTTGGTCGCACCGCAAACATCAAAACGCGCGGACTTCGAAATCAGGACACTGCCGTGTTGATTGACGGACAGCGTTTTCGCGATCCGACGGCGATTACGGGCGACGCTTCGCCGTTTTTGTCGGATTTAACTGTGACAAATGTTCAGAAAATTGAAGTTTTGCGTGGTTCCGGCTCATCGCTTTACGGCACAAACGCCATCGGCGGCGTCTTCAACATTCGCACCGATGAAGGCGGCGGACGCCCGCGTTTTTCGTTTCTCGGCGAAGGCGGCGGTTTGGGGTTACTGCGAGGTCGCGCCAATATAGCTGGCGGAGCTTTTTCAGACCGATTTAAATACAGCCTTGGCGCGTCGCACACGAACCTTTCAAAAGGCGTTGACCGCGATGATGCGGCGCGAAACACAAGCGGAGTTGCCAGATTTTCCGTCGCGCTCAGTCAAAATACGACCGTTTCGGCGCGTTTTTACGGCGCGGACAGTTTTGTTCAGCTTAATTCAAATCCCGACACAATCGGCGCGCTGCCCGCAACCGGAATTATTGACGCCCGCCCGCTTTCCGAAAATGAGTTGAAACGCTATGAAAACGGAACGCCGAGAAATCAGCTAAATGCCGGAACGGCGACTTTTATCCCGGACGCCAATGATCCTGACGCTTCGCAAAGCTCACGCTTTTTTAATTTTCATACGGCGCTTGACGGCGCTTTTAATCAGCGCTCAAGCTATCGTTTGTCTTATCAAAATCTGACGACGCGCCGGAGAAACTTTAATGGTCCTTCGGGCGTTCAATTCCAACCATTCGGCGGCAACACGCAATCGGATTTTGACGGAAACATTCAGACTTTTCAGGCAAAAACAAATCTCGCGGCGCGGTCGAATCTGCTGACCATCGGTTATGGGTTCGAGCGCGAGAAATACGGCAACGATAATTTTCCGGTCAACCGCGCGCAGACAAACACAACGGACGCCGCGCAATCGAGCAACACATTTGTCATTCAAGACCAACTCGAAGCTTTCTCATCGCGCCTTCAGCTTTCCGGCGCGTTTCGGGCACAGTTTTTTAATCTCGAAATGCCCCGTTTCAGCGCCAACTCGCCGCTGCAAAACGCTGCGCTCGACAATCCGCCTGCGGCTTACACTTTTGACGGGTCGGCGGCTTATTTCTTCCGCTCGACAAACACAAAACTGCGCGCGCACGCCGGAAACGGTTATCGCGTTCCGTCGCTTTACGAAAGATTCGGCACGTTTTACGCGACGTTTTTAACGCCGAATCAATTCGTCCTGCTTGGCGATCCCGATTTAAAACCGGAGCGTTCGATTGCTTTTGACGCGGGAATTGACCAAACGCTCCAAAACAACCGCGTTCGTTTATCGGCGACTTATTTTTACACCCGCTTGATTGACACAATCGGTTTTGAATCAATCGTCCCGGCAATCGGTTCGACATCGAGAACCAGCGGCGGTTATTTGAACACCAAAGGCGGAATCGCTCGCGGCGGCGAATTTTCAGCAGAATTTCAACCTTTGCTGACAACAAACATTTTCGCTTCTTACACTTTTACAAACAGTGACCAGCGCCAGCCGCAAGTCGCCGGGAGCGGAATCGTAGAAACGCTCGGCATTCCGGTTCATCAATTTTCGTTTGTCGTTAATCAAAGAATCGTCGAGCGTTTGAATTTAAATTTCGATTTTGTTGCGACCAGCGCTTATCTTGCCCCAATTTTCAGCAATCAGACTTTTCAAACCAGAATTTATCGTTTTGAAGGTCAGCGGCGCGGCGATTTAACGGCAAGCTACGAAATTCCGACAGACAACGACAAACTGCGCGTCCGTTTGTTCGGAACGATTGAAAACGTTTTCAATCAGGACTATTACGAAAACGGCTTTCGCACGGCGGGCGCTACCGGACGCGGAGGGTTACAATTGAGTTTCTGATTTTATAAGCTCTGCGAAACACGAACCGATTTCGATTGCTTTTTCCGGTTTTAAACGCTGCCCGTCTTGAAATGCTTGGGCGAATTGTTTCTTCGCCCAGCATTGAGCGCAATTTGGTTAAATAAGCATTGCGAAATCGCCGTTCGGCTGGCTCGATTTCAAAACCGAGTGATTCGCGCAGATATTCCGCCGCGCCCGCAAGCTGCGCGGCAATTTCGGATTTGCCGCGCTTGCCGCAAAGCGCGGCAAATCCGTCCAGAGAGTAAGAGAGTGTGGCTTTTTCTCTGGATTCTTTCGCCGCACCGAGGGCTTCGGAATAATACCGGCAGGCAGCTTCAAAATCTCCTTGCCCGAAAGCGACGGCTCCGAGATTATTGAGCGTGCAGTTGACGCCTTGTTTGTTTCCAAGCTCCCGGCAAATCTTCAAAGCTTCCTCAAAAAGCGTTCGCGCCGCAGAATAATCGTCTTTCAAACGCGCCAAATCCCAGAGTGCGTTAACCAACACAGAAATTCCGAATTTATGTTTATCTCGCGGTTGATTCTTAACGCTCCCTGATAAAATTAATTTTGGATTGCTGCCATTATACTGTTGCTCAATTTGGCTCTGATTGCCGTTTTGGTCGGAACGCTTTGGTATTTGTTTTCAACGATTTTTCAGGATATGTCGATGACGCTGCAAACGGGAAATTAAACCGTCTGTGGTCACGCAAAAAAAAATATCAATCGTGATGAACGAAACTGCCGGTGAAATACGCTTGTTCGAATAAGGCAAATAGTCAAACCAAAATTAAAAGGAGAAATAAAGAAATGAAACTGACAGGAAAGATTTTCGCCGCAACTTTAATCATTATCTGCACGTCCGCTTTTGGATTTGCGCAGGAAAAAAACGCTCAATCAGGAAATCAGGACGAAGCCGCCATCCGGCAAATCGTCAAAAGCGTTGAAGCGGGCTGGAACGCGCTTGACGGAAAAGTGTTTGCCGCGCCGTTTTCCTCTGACGCCGATTATGTCGTCGTCAACGGAATGCATATCAAAGGCAGAGACGCCATCGAAAAAGGTCACACCGGAATTTTTACGACCGTTTACAAAGAAAGCCGCAATGCAGCGACCGTCAAAATCATTCGTTTTCTGCGTCCCGATGTGGCTGTCGCTCACGTTGAATGGAATCTGGAATATAAAGCCGGGGGCGAAACTAAAAAGGCTCGCGCAATGAACACGATGATTTTTACCAAAGACAACGGCAAATGGAGCATTGCCGCTTTCCACAACACGCCGATTCTTCCGCCAGCGGGAAATTAACCCGACTGAAAAAGCAAAAGCAACCAGACCGAGAAGGAAGATTGACAATGAAAAACAACATTAATCTTTTAATCGCAATCGGAATTTTGACGCTCGTCACTCTGGCTTGCAACGCGAGCTTTACAACAGCGAATTTGAGCGATCTAAAATTCGGCAAAAACGAAAAAGCCGAGCCGCCGAGCAACAGCTTTAAGCCTAATGACAAAATCTTCGTTGTTTCCGAAGTCAATAACACGAGCAGCAAACACACGGTTAAATTCCGCCTTTTGTTTGACAACGTAAAAGGTCAGAAAGCGGGCGCGCCCGTTCCCGGCGCGGAAAAAGCATTGGAAGCGCCGGGCGCCAGCGCGGTTCATTTCAGTGTGTTGATTCCCGGCGGCTTTCCGCCCGGCAGCTATCGAACCGAAGCCGTTTTGCTTGACGAAGACAGCGAGAAAGAAATTGACCGCAAAGAAGGAACTTTCACTGTTAGCGGTGGCGCGTCGAAGAATACTCAATCCGAAGATTCCGAAGATTAAGAGTTTTTTCAATCGAAACTGGCAGTTGGCACAAGGCTGAAAATTTGCGAACTGGGTTTTCTAATTTTTCGTTTTTCTGGACAGCGAGGGAAACAGCTATGAAAACAATCTTTATTTTGACAGTTTTAATCGTATTGTCGGGATGCAGCATCGCGTTTAAAACTAATAGCTCGGCAGAATCAGATCAATCTGCGAAAAAACCGGAAGAAGGCGAAGCGCAATCATCAGCAATTGCCAGAAAAAGCGGAGAAGCAGAAATCGAATTGGGTCAAACAAACCTGACCGGAACTTATCGCTACAAAAGCGGTCGCAGCAACAACGCTATCGGCGTCGAAGACCTCGGCGGAAATCGCCTGCGAGTGAGTGTTGCCGCCAATTACGAATACAAGGACAGCTCCGGTGAATGGATGGCGAATTCCGGCGGCACAGGCGGAGTCGTCACGCTCAGGAACGGCACAGCGGTTCTCATTCCCGAAGGCTATCCCGATTGCCCGATCACTATGAAGTTTTCGGGCAACAAAATCGAGGTCACCCATAAAGGCGCGGGCGCGGATTGCGGCTTCGGCGGAAACGTCACTGCGAGCGGAACTTATACGAAAACCAGCAACCAATTGAATAACGAAGAAATGGCTGACGATGTATCTGAAACGCCGACCAAAAACAGTCCGACTGGCGGTGAGCGGGTCCGTTTCGCGCCGGGCAAATCATCAACAATCGTGAGCGGCAAAATCAGCGCCGGCGATGAAAAAACTTATCTCGTTGGAGCCAGAGCCGGACAAACAATGTCGCTCGACATCACCGAAGGCGGCGCAAACAATGATGTGGTTTTCTACATCATTGCCCCGGACGGTTCTTTGCCGATGGGTTCGGCTGGCGAATCTGCTGAATACGACGCTCGCTGGACTGGCAAACTTCCGAAAAGCGGCGATTACAAAGTCGTCGTCGGCGCAATCGAGTCGAAAAATGTGAATTTTCGTATGAGCGTCGAGATTCGATAAGTTCGAGAATTAAATTCATTGGCTTTGAATGCGGAAAAGTTATGAAAAAACGTGCAAGAATTGGTGTCAAATCAATCCTGACGTTGGTGCTTTTATTGGCGGTCTCGATAACCGTTTGGGCGGAGTGGCGGCAAAAGATTATCCAAGTGCGTTTTGCCAAAGGTGGGACCTCAGCTCAATACAAAGACATTCTCCGGGGCAGAATCTGGCATATTTACAAGCTTCGCGCCAAATCAGGACAAACAATGAGAGTCGAGCTGCAAGTCAACGAAAATGATTATGTGGGATTGCAAGTTAAAAATGCGAGCGGCTTGGTTCTCCAAAGCAGCGATAATTCCGAAACCGGCGATTCGTGGGAAAACACTTTGAAACGCACAGGCGAATACCAGATTTGGGTGACGCCGCCAGACACGACCGAAAACATCGACCTGCTGCGCTACGGCGTGAAAATCACGATTGAATAACAAGTTTAGAGCTTTTACAAAAAAGGAGACATTAAAAATGCAGAAACAATTAACCAATGCCGGAGCGGTGCTCTTGCTTGTTATCATCGTTTCGGCTTGTCAATTCAAATGCGGAACCGATGCTGCAACCCGCTCGAGTGCGTCAAATTCAGCCCGAACCGAAGAAAAAGCCGAAGCTAAAGTCAAACCGGCAAAGAACGACGATGAACAGCCGGAATCTGAAATTGTGAACACAAAAACCGAAGAAGAACTGACGGCGGAAGAGACAACTTCGGAAGACGCACCTGTGGCGACGGAAAACGAGCTGAAGTCCTCGGCTCGACCGGAAGGAGATTCAAAGCCTGTTTCGCAGGCGCTCGGTCAAAAAGGCGGCGAAGCAAGCCGCGGCAATTGGCTTTACGTTTACAACAGCCGCAAAGGTTACGGCTTTTACGTTCCGCCCGGAACAACGGGCGATTGGGGACGCGTCCGCAAAGTTGATACTTTTGCCGGAGCAACGCCAAACGAAGTCGGAATTTATGTTTTCGCCTGGAAAGACCGCAATGCCACGAGAGAAACGCTGCTGAGCGACGCCGGCAATATTTTGACGGCAATGGGTGAAACTGTTACGAATGCGGAATTCGTCGGCGCGGGCGGCGATTACGCGGTGGCGGATGCGACATCAGTTGATGCAAAAGGCGTTAGATCGCGGATGAAAGTTCTTGTCGGAACCGACATTACGGACAATTACGTGATGATCGTCGGCTGCGACGAAAACAAGTTCAACGCAAAAAAGGACACGATTGACGCCATCTGGGGCAGTTTTGAGATGTGGAGCGGCGGCGGTTCCGGACGCTGAGTTAATACGCAAAAACTTTCGAACTTTGTGAGGCTTAACTTAAAACCATTCGCTCGAAGGAGACCTGAAATTATGAAAAAGAATTTTCTGTTTGTCGTTTTGTTAACAACCGTCGTTTTCTTCTTTTCGCCTGTTTTCTCGAATGCGGAAACAAAACTTTTAAGTCGAGAGAAAAATGGAAATGTACAGGACTGGATGCCCTGCGTGGTGGCAGATCCGACGGGAACGCCGCTCAACGTTCGGGCAAAAGCTAACGGAAAAATTATTGCCACGGTAAAAAACGGAACGATAGTGGCGATTGACGATTCGACAGCCGGAAACAAATGGTCGCGAATCAGCTTTACACGCGGTAAAAAGTCGATTATAGGTTGGGTTCTAAGAGAATATCTGAGCTGCCAATAAACGTTTATGGCAGAAAATTTCGCAAATCTCCGGCGATAAATGTCTAATCAGGATTTGTTTAAATGATCGGAGGAGACGTTTCGTCCATACCGAAGTAATTATGAACTGAGTTTGAGACGATCCATTTGAAAAAATGTTAAAGAAAATATTTTTGCTCGGTCTGTTTATGTTAAGTTCCGCGATGCTTTCCGTCGCTCAAATTGAAACGACGGTTTCATTTGACGAAGCGGCGCTGCCACGCTCGGCTGATCGAATTGAAAAGTTTGTTCCGTCGGGATGGACCGTTGAAGAAACGATAACCGGCGATTTGAACAATGACGCGCTCCCTGACGCGGCGGTTAAATTAATCGAAAAAATGCCCGTCAATGCCGACAAAGACGATCCGCCGTCACGCAACAGAGTTCTGCTGATTTTATTGAAAAACAAAGAAGGCACGTTTGAGCGAGCAACAGCCGCGAAGAAGCTGCTCCAATGCACACGGTGCGGCGGCGCGTTTTACGGGGTAGTCGAGGCGCCCGCAAACGTTGAAATAAAAAAGGGCATTCTGATTGTCAGACAGGACAGCGGTTCGCGTAATGTTGTCGAAACCACTTTTCGTTTTCGTTATGATCCGAGCGTAAAACGTTTTGCCCTTATCGGTTACGACGAAATTGACCGCGACCGCGCGACGGGCGAAACAAGAAGCGAAAGCACAAATTATCTAACTGGCGTCAAAATCACGGAGATTTTTCAGTACAACCAGAAACTCGACAAAGACGTGAAAAAACAAAGAAGGCAAAGCAAAGTTGCTAAAACGCCGCAGTATCTCGAAGAAATAGATAACGAATCTTTCGGAAGCAACTAAAAACAAATCAACGCCGAAATTTCTGATAAAAATCTATTTGATTTTGCTTTAAGTGTTGTCTTTAGCGGCTTTGATTAAGGAAAAGTTGTTTTTAAGGTTTGAATTTAAAAAACAAACAATGAGAAAACAAATCGCTTCTTTTTTGTTGATAGCTTCAGTAGTGATTTGGGGAATCTGGTGCGGCGGGCAATATTTCAACGAAGCACGCGTGATTCCCAAAATGCTTTCAAATCCGCCTGAATCTGTCGCAGCTTATAACGCGATTCCGTCCGAAGGCGGGTTGCCGTTCTTTTTTCCGCTCAATCCGCTGATTTTTCTCGTTTCGTTAGCTGCAGCGATTTTTGCTTGGAAGTGGGCGCGGCGATCGAGAAAATGGCTGGCTTTGACAACCGCAATTGGTTTTGGCGTTTGTTTGGCGCTGATTTTATATCTTGCGCCGCTTATCGGAAGCATCAGCAGCGATGCCGCAACTGCTTCTACAGCTGAGATTATCGCTCGCGCCGACGCCTGGAAATTCGGCAACCGGATTCGTTTATTTGTCGAATTTGTCGGTTTTGTTCTGTCAATACTGGCTCTGCGCGTCTGGTCAGTCGAATCAATAAGGGAAGGCGAAATCAAATGAAAAGAATTACATTCTGGATTTTAGCGCTGTTTTTTACCGCATTCGTTCCAAATGCTCTCGCGCAGAAAACTGAAACCGGATTTTTGAAACGGACAGTTACGGTCGGTAAAATTACCCGTAATTTTAAAGTTTATATTCCCGAGAATTTCAATCCTAAAAAGAAATATCCGGTTGTGCTTTTCCTGCACGGCGCGGGCAGCCGCGGAGATGATAATGAGAAGCATATTCCGGGCGAAAAATACGGTTTAGGCGGCGCGATTCAAGGCAATCCGGAAAAATACGTTTCGTTTATCGCCGTCTTTCCGCAACTGGTCGAAAACGGTTTCTGGATCGGCAATATGATTGATTACGCCGTCGCCGCACTCGATTTGACCGTAACGGAGTTTAAGGCAGACGAAAAAAGGCTTTACGTGACCGGATTTTCGCTCGGCGGTTACGGCTCGTTTTACGCGGCGGCGAAATACCCGAACAAATTTGCGGCAATTGTTCCCGTCGGGGGCGGAATTTTGCCGCCGAACGCCGACAAGATTCCGCCGCTGTTGAAAGCTGTCGTCCACCCGGAAATCGCCAAATTGTACGACGCGGAAAATCCCCGAACAGCTTTTGCCCAAACTCTCAAAAATGTGCCGACGTGGATATTTCACGGCGAAAAGGACGAAGCAGTTCCGGTCAGCGAGGCGCGACAAACTGCGGAAGCGTTTAAAAAAGCGGGCGCTGCCCTTAAATACACCGAATATGAAGGCGCAGATCATTTTATTCCTGCTAGAGTTTATGCCGACGGCGCGCTTTGGAAATGGCTGCTGGCGCAAAAATTAGGCGTGACTAACAACTAATAAAGCCGGAGATTTTTTTTATGAATAATATGAAAAATCCGTTTATTCAAATTTCGGGAGTTTGTTCCTTACTCGCGCCTTTGGTTTTAATCGTTGCCGATTTGCTGCTGATAGTTGGCGAAATGATGTTTGAATGGACAATCGGCTTGTGGCTCGCGTTCGTTCTTTTTGTTCCCGCCATTTTGGGCTTAAGCGTCGTTTTGTTCAACGCAGGAAGTCGCAGACTTGCGCTCATTGGCGGCGCTTCGGCGTTTTTCGGCGCGATGGCAGGCGCGGGTATGCAGGTTTTGTTTAGAGTTTATGCGGTTCTCTCGGAACACGGCGCGGAACAGGCAATCGAGCTTTTGCGCGGCACGTTTAAGCTGATCGCCTCAACCCAAATGATCGGGCTTTTCTTTCCCATCGGTTTGATTCTGCTTGCTGTCGGCATTTACCAAAGCAGAATTTTTAATCCGACAATTTCTTTTCTCCCCATTGCGGGCGCGATCTTTTTTCCGGTCGGTCGAATCGGCGGCTCTACGACTGCCGTCTCAGCAGCGGTGTTTTGCTGTTTGCGGCTTTCGCTCTTATCGGCTGGCACATTTTAACAAAAGACCGACCTAAGCTTTCCGAAACTGAGTTGGCAAGAGCGAATTGAATGATCTTCACAGAAATGAAATCTTCACGCCAGTAACAAGATTGTTTGAAATCCGCTTTAAAATCGAACCGAGTTATATTCGCTGCACCAAAAAGTAAAATCCTTACACTCTTTCGTTTATAAGCCTCAAAACATAGCCTGTCATTGCGCATCAAGCCACTAAAACCTCCTGTAACACGCACTTAATCAAACTCAGAAGCGTTTTTATTCTTTTGAGAGTCAATAATATTTATTGATTTAATCTTGAAAAAATACAAATTTTTATAATGGCACGAACATTGCACTTCGCCTCGCCGACATTTCGGATTGCTGACTAAACAGTCAAAAGCAACCGTTGAAAAAATTACTTTTCCCTAAAGATTGAGGAGGTTATATGGAACAATTAGCAGTAGTTTTAATGACGCTTGCAATAACATTTACAAGCATGGTAACAGCACAGGAAAATCCGCGTCCCCGCGTTTATATCGAAGAAACCGAATCGTGGGAAATCGAGAGCGACCCGATTTTCAGCAGCAGCGACAAAAAAGGTCGTGTTACGATTTCCGGCGGCGAAACAAAAGGTGGCGCCAAACCGCGCACCGCCGAAACGATGAAACGGTTTAGCGAACAATGCAAAAATTGCATCATCACAATGTACAAAGAAAAAGCCGATTTTATCGTTTTGCTCGAACACGAAGGCGGTAAGGATTTATTTAACAAAGACAATAAATTAGCCGTTTTTAACAAAGAAGGAGATTTGATTGCAAGCGGTTCATTCAGCCGCCCGCGAAAAGCCGTCGAGACCGCGTGCAACGCGATCGAAGAGGAATTTCGCCGTCAAAAGAGCGTTTCGCAAAACAATTCTAACGAATAAAAACAATTAAATTCACCAAAAAGAAAGCCAAAGCATTAAGGATGCTTTGGCTTTCTTTTTTATATCCGTTTATGTTTTATTCTTCGTCATGTCTTAATTTTTCCAGCACGGAAAAATCTTCAAGCGTCGTTACGTCGCCTGCAACGTTTCCGCTTGCTGCTAATTCGCGCAAAAGTCGGCGCATAATTTTGCCCGAACGAGTTTTCGGCAAAGCGTCCGTGAAACGAATATCATCGGGTTTTGCCAAAGAGCCGATTTCTTTGGCGACGTGCGCCCGTAACTCATTTTTAAGTTCTTCGCTGCCCTTTCTGCCGCCTTCGAGAGTGACAAAAGCGGAGATTGCCTGACCTTTTAAATCGTCCGGTCTTCCGACGACAGCGGCTTCGGCAACTGCTTCGTGCGAAACGAGCGCGGATTCTACTTCAGCCGTTCCAAGACGATGACCGGAAACGTTGATCACATCATCAACGCGCCCCATAATCCAGAAATAACCGCGCGAGTCGCGCCGTGCACCGTCGCCTGCAAAATAAACTCCGGGAATTTCAGACCAGTATTGTTTTCGATAACGCTCGTCGTCGCCCCAAATTGTCCTCAACATTGAGGGAAAAGGTTTTTTGACGACAAGATAACCGCCTTCGTTTGTGCCAACCGATTTTCCGTCTCTGGTCATAATGTCAATGACAATTCCGGGAAACGGACGCGTAGCTGTACCGGGAACCGTCGGAGTAGCACCGGGAAGCGGTGAAATCATAATTCCGCCTGTTTCGGTTTGCCACCAGGTGTCTACAATCGGGCAACGCTCTTTGCCGATGACTTTGTGATACCACATCCACGCTTCAGGATTTATCGGCTCGCCCACAGTTCCCAGCAATCTTAAGCTCGACAAATCATGTTTCAAAGCCCACTGCTCGCCCCATTTAATAAAAGCCCGAATAGCGGTCGGCGCGGTGTAGAAAATGTTAACTCGATGGCGCTCGATGATGTCCCAGAAACGGTCTGGCGCGGGATAATTCGGCGCACCTTCATACATCATCACGGTCGCGCCATTTGCGAGCGGTCCGTAAACTACATAGCTGTGTCCCGTCACCCAGCCGATGTCCGCCGTACACCAGTAAATGTCTTCGTCTTTTAAATCGAAAATCAATTTTGTGGTCAGCGCGACTTGAGTCAAATAACCGCCGGTCGTGTGCAAAATCCCTTTCGGTTTTCCCGTCGTGCCGGAAGTGTAAAGAATATAAAGCGGATGTTCCGAATCCAATTCTTCCGCTGGACAATTTGCGTCAACGATTGACATCAATTCGTGCCACCAATGATCGCGCCCGATCTGCATTTTTATTTCCGATTTGGTGCGCTGATAAACAATAACGTTTTCGACTGTCGGACATTCCTGGACAGCTTTATCTACCGCCGTTTTTAAAACGACTTCGGTTCCTCGCCGAAAACCGCCGTCGGCTGTGACAACTAATTTGCAGCCGCAATCGTTAATCCGATCGCGAACGGCGTCAGCCGAAAATCCGCCGAAAATAACCGTGTGCGTTGCGCCGATTCGCGCGCAGCCGAGCATCGCAATCGCCAATTCCGGCACAAGCGGCATATAAAGAGCCACACGGTCGCCTGTCTTGATTCCCATTTTCTTTAAAACATTGGCAAATTTTGCGACTTCGTCGTGAAGCTGTTGATAAGTCAAAGTTCGCTGATCGCCCGGCTCGCCTTCCCAGATAATCGCGGCTTTGTTGCGCCGCCAGGTTGAAAGATGTCGATCGAGACAATTGTAAGAAGCGTTGATTTTGCCTCCGACGAACCATTTGGCGTGCGGCTCGTTCCATTCAAGAATTGAGTCCCAATGATGAAACCAATGAAGGTTTTGCGCCTGCGAAGCCCAAAAGCCTTCCAAATCGGCTTCGGCTTCACGGTACATTCGCTCGTATTCTTCAAAGCTCTTGACATGCGCGGCATCCGCAAATTCAGGCGGCGGCGGAAAAACTCGGTCTTCGTGCAGAATTGATTCAATTGCGGTGTTTTGTTCGGACATATTTTTCTCCAAATTTAGAACGACGAAAAATTAAAACGCTGAGAATGTTACCGTAAATTTTCTTTTCGGGTAAAACAGTTTGTGGCTTACAAAAATTTAAAATGTATTTTTCTACCTTGACGAAGCCGCTGGGACTTACTTAAGATATGCTGTGTTTTCAGATAAATACACTGAAACACAGCATTATCTTTCGCTAAAGGCGGCTATCCCCATTATTCAAACAAAAACTTAAACTCTGAATTTCTCATTTTCAAAGCCTTTTTCGGGTATAAAATTAAAAAAATCTCGAAATCTTTACAAATTTCCTCCGCTTTTCGAGCCTAAAGAAATAAACCGAATATTTTCCGATTGATTCCGATAACAAAATAACAAATAAAGCTTTGGCAGCAGCCGGTTCACAAAACAAGCTTTGCAGCGAATTTAACTCATATTGAAAAAAGGATCGAAAGAAGATGAAAAAAATTCTGTCCCGTATTCTCTTAGCATGTATGTTAGCCTCGCTCGCTTTTATTTATTCTCCTGTTTTAGCCTCGGTGCGAGGCGTCGGCGAGAAATCAATTACAGCGCTGCCTGAGCCGTCAGCGCCACTAATCAGCGCTCTTAAAGCTTCCGACTCTAAAACCACTTTTACCATCAGCGGCAACATTAAGTCGGACGACGCGAATCTGGCGGGTGCGACTGTCAGTTTGACGGGCGGACAAACGGTTTCCGTTTCGACCGGCGCGGACGGCAATTATTCGTTCACCGTTCCGGCAAACGCGGATTACATCGTCACAGTTTCAAAAAACGGTATTGTTTTCAATCCGGCTTCGCAAACCTTTGCAAATCTTCAAGCGGATAAGCTCGCCGATTTTCAAAACGGCGCGACGCTCTGCATTCCGTCGCCTTCCGGTTTAATCGCTTGGTATAAAGGCGAATACAACGTCAGCGATTCGGCAGGCTCAAACAACGGGACGCTTTTGAACGGCGCAACTTTCGCGCTTGCAAAAGTTGGGCAGGGTTTTAGTTTTGACGGACAAAACGATTACGCCGAAATCAACTCTTCAAGCTTCAATCCCGCTCAATTTTCGATTAGCACCTGGATTTATATTGACCCGAACGATGACTGGAATAAAAACAGCCTCAACGCGATTGCGGCGAAAAATCCCGGCACGAACAATGCCGGCGGTTTCCTACTGGCGCACGATGACCGTCGAGTAAGCGAATTTCCAAACGAGACGACGAACGCGCTGAAATTTCAAGTTTTACGGGCGGCTAACGGCGAGGCGAGCGAAGTTATTTTGACGAATGCGTTTCCCGTCGCCGATTGGTATCACATCGGAGCGACGTTTGACAGCACGACCGCCAGACTTTATCTGAACGGCGCGCCGGTCGGCACGGGTTCGGCGATTGTCGCGCCGACTTTTAATAATTCGGGGCTTCGGATCGGCGCGGCGCACGTTCTCGAAACACACGGCGTGGACAACACATTTAAAGGAATCATTGATGAGACGCAAATCTACAGCCGCGCGCTCTCCGCATCAGAAGTAGCGGCAATAAACTCCGCCGGAAGCGGGGGTGTTTGTTCCGAAGCGGTTTTTACCAATTTAAATCCAAATGGCAAAATCGCTTTTTCCAGCACCCGCACCGGAAACTTTGAGATTTTTATGATGGACGCGGATGGTTCGAATCAAACAAACCTCACGAACAACAGCGCAGCGAATGATGCTAATTCGGCGTTCTCGCCCGACGGCAGCAAAATTGCCTTTACGAGTAACCGGTTCATTAGCGATGACATTTATATGATGAACGCCGATGGCTCGAATCAAATTAGATTAACTAACGATGCCGCTTATGATGACATACCAAGTTGGTCACCCAACGGCACGAAAATTGTTTTTTCCAGCGGGCGCACCGGTAACGGTGACATTTATCTGATGAACTCGGACGGCTCGAATCAAATTAGATTGACCACGCACGACGCACTTGATTACGCTCCAAAGTTTTCGCCCGACGGCTCGAGCATTGTATTTTATAGCAATCGCGATGGCGACTATGAAATTTATGTGATGAATGCGGACGGCTCGAATCAAACCAGATTAACGAACAATTCTGTGTCTGACGGTTTTCCGGCATTTTCGCCCGACGGTTCGAAAATCGCTTTTGTCACAGACCGCGGCGGAAACTACGAAATCTTTGTGATGAACGACGACGGCAGCAATCCGGTCAATCTCACAAACAATCCGGCTGGTGATTATTATCCGGCGTGGTCGTCGGACGGCTCAAAAATCGCTTTTGAGACATCCCGCCACGGCTACAGTGAAATTTACCTAATGAACGCTGACGGCACAAATCCAACTCGTTTGACCAATAACCCGGCGATTGATTCCCGCCCGACGCGGCAAACCGTCGGAAACAGCGTGATGATTGCGCCCGCGAGCAACTTCAACATAACCTTTAACAACATCACGCAAGCTGGCTATACCACCGCCGCACCTTTGAGCGCGACGCAGCTTCCTGCTTTGCCTATGGGCTACAGTTTGACTTCACCTGTGGCGGCTTACGATGTTCGTACTTCCGCCGCTTATTCCGGCAGCATTACGGTCACTTTTCAAGTGCCGAACGTCCCGCATTCTCAAATTTGCCATCGCCTGCATTCTCTGCATTTTGAAAACGGCAAATGGACTGCCGATAATAACGCAGAGCCTGTTTATAATGTCACAACGCAAATCTGCACGGTGACGCAAACCGTTTCGAGTCTCTCGCCGTTTGTCGTCGCACAGGTAAGCTCACCGACAACGGCGTCGGTTTCGGTTGGCGGGCGAGCTCTGACGGCAGAGTCACGCGGCATACGTAACGCTCGCATGACTCTGACTAATTCAGCCGGAGAAACGCGCACTGTGTTGACCGGAGCATTCGGCTATTATCGTTTCACGGACGTTTCGATCGGGGAAAGTTACGTTATCAGCATCGCGGCAAAACGCTTTACATTCGCTACACCAGTGCAAACCTTGACACTTCAGGAAGAACTCAACGGTGTAAATTTCACGGCTCACAATTAGCCGGAAATCAGAACCGCATTTTTTAAAAGGCGAGGTTATCAAACTCGCCTTTTTTTTAGATTTCCGATTTGAAAACTACAACGGGCGCTCGTTAGGCTTCGTTTCGTTAAATTCGTCCCACATTCTCATATTATGAGTCTCAGGCAGCATTATTGAACCAATCAAGAATGTAATTCCGGCGACAATCATTGGATAAACTAGTCCGGCGTAAATATTTCCGGTGTAAGCGCAGGCAAATAATCCGATTGTCGGCAGCAAACCGCCGAAAACTCCGTTGCCGATGTGATACGGCAGCGACATAGAAGTGTAACGCACCTTTGCCGGAAACGCTTCGACCAGATAAGCCGCAATCGGCGCGTAAACCATTGTCACGAAAATCATTTGAATGAAAATCAAAAGCGTCAGCATCGTTAAGTTGGGTGCGGTTGCGGCTGGAGCAGGCTGATTCTCTGACGTTAGTGGAGTTAATTTCGGCTCGCCCGTTACTTTGTCCGGGACTGAGTGAATTGCGGCGACGTTGTTTCCGGCGTAATGAACCATTGCGCTATAAATCGGCAAATAGCAAATCACTGCGAGCAGACAGCCCACCATCATAATTTTCTTGCGCCCGATTTTATCCGACAGCCAGCCGAAGAAAATAAAAAACGGAAGTGCCAGCATAATAGCAGCCGCAATGATGTAACTGGCGGTTTGCCGTTCGATTTTCAAAATCGTCTGCATGTAAAACAGCGCGTAAAATTGTCCGGTGTACCAAACGACGCCTTGTCCGGCGGTTGCACCGAAAAGCGAAATTAGCACGCGACGGCGGTTTGCGGGGTTCATAAAAGCGTCCACGAGAGGTTTTGACGAAGCCATCCCGGTTGCTTTGATATGCTGAAAAACCGGCGATTCTTTCATTTTCAGGCGAATATAAAGCGATGCCAAAACCAGCACAATCGAGATGATGAACGGAAGCCGCCAGCCCGCCGTAAAGCTGTCCGCGCCGAACGCTTCCGGCGACATTGAGTTTTGCAGCCCAATTATGACCGCCAGCGAAATCAGCAAACCAAGCGAAGCCGTGATTTGAATAAAGCTCGTGTAAAAACCGCGCTTTTCATCCGGGACATGTTCGGCAACGTAAACGGTTGCTCCGCCATATTCGCCGCCGAGAGCCAGTCCCTGCAAAATTCGAATGATTATCAGAGCGATCGGCGCTGCCCAACCGATTTGGCTGTAAGTCGGCAGAAAACCGACTGCGGCTGTTGCGCCACCCATAATCAGCAAGGTGACGAGAAAAGCGTATTTGCGCCCGACCAGATCACCGATGCGCCCGAAAAATAGCGCGCCGAACGGACGCACAATAAAACCGACGGCAAAAGTCAGCAAATACATAATCAGAGCGAAAGTGTCATTTCCCGGCGGGTAAAAAAGCGGCGAGATAATCGTGGCAAGACTGCCGAAAATATAAAAATCGTACCACTCGATCACGGTTCCTGCGCTCGAAGCACCGATAACCTGCCAGATTTGCCCCTGACTGAGTTCCCGATTTGCAGGAGCTCCGGCGGGCGTTTGCAATTTTGATTCTTGTGCCGACATAGATGTTTTTCTTTGCGTTATTTGTGAATTAAAAATTTTGATAGCAGTTTGAGCCGAAATTCCTTTCGCTGCGTTGTCGAATGTGTAGAAAGAGTTTACGCAATTAAAATTGCGAAAAGCCCGAATTCGGCTGCGCTCCAAAAACCGGAGGCGGTGGCGGCAAGTGCTGCGCCAAATTATCCGGTCTGCCGAAAACGCGCAAATACGCGGCGAAATTTGCCGCCATCAAAATCGGAATCACAAAGAAAATCCCCACAATGCAAAGCAAGGCACCGGCGATAGCCATTAAACCTTCAATAATGGACAAAGCAATTAGCGGGAAAAAGTTGCGCAAACCGGCTCGGACACTTTGCGTTATCGCCTCAGCTGCGAAAGCGTTTTTTGTGGCGATGAGCTGATAAACAAAAAACGTCAGCACGCCAAAAATAAACGTAAAAATTAGATAAAGAATCGCAATTACCAAAAAGGCGGGAATCAGCGCTCGAAAAATACTCGGGTCAAATCTGCCGCCCGGCGTAATTATTTCGGTTCCTAGGCTGGAAATTCCGAAAAGAAATGCGACTAATACCATTGACACACTGAGGGCAAACTGAAACAGCGTTAAGAGAAGAGTCACTATCAAACAAGGCTGAAAAAACTTAAAACCGGCAAATAAATCCCCGAAATCGGGCGCTTCGCCGCTCGCTTTGCGCCAGAGAGCAACATAAATCCCGCATGTCAAAAGCGCAGAGATTAAAGTTGTTACGAAAGTCGTGATGACGTTAAAGCCTTCTTTAATGAGGCTTGGAACAAGAGCCGCAGCCACGTTTGCTGGCGTTCCGTCCGAAACAATGCCAACTCCGCGAGTTACGATTTGCGCAATTTCGCCGACCGCTGCGACTAGCACACCTGAAATTGCAACGACTATCAAAGTCATCACGAGCGTAATTCCGAAAAATAGCCAGTAATCGCTTTTTATTAACTCCCAGCCTTCCGAGATAACTTCGGTCGGATGCACCGATTTTGATTCGTATTCCATTCAGTTTTCTCCGTTTAATAAATATGAGCCGGTATGCTTCGAAATTTCTATGAGCGGCGAGATTCTAACACGAAATTTGTCACTTCCGTTTCGGAATTTTTTATTAATAACAAAGTACATCGCAGATGGAACTTTTTTTGGAGTTGCGGCGTAACTTCATTTTGACAAAACGTTTTGTCGTTTTAAGATTTAGTCAGTTGCCGAAAAGAGGAAAAAGGTGGCAGCAGCACAAGCATTGATGGTTGATTCAGGCGCAGAATTAGTTCGCAAGTGTCGTGCAGGCGACGGCGCAGCTTGGGAAGAAATCGTTTCGACCTATTCGCGCCGGATTTTTAATCTCGCGTATCGTTTTACGTCAAACCGCGACGCGGCGGAAGATTTGACGCAGGAAGTTTTCGTGCGGATTTATCGTACGCTCGATCAATTCGATCAGCGGCAGGGCGATTTGCAAAACTGGTTGATGCGTCTGGCGCGTAATTTGATTATTGACGATTACAGACGTCGTCAGCGTAACCCGCAGGACGCGCACGCCGAAGATGTTGATGAGCACGCTTTTCATTTGCCTTCGCACACAGCATCGCCGCAACGCGAGATGGAAAGGCACGAGCTTTCCGTGCAGGTGCAGGAAGGCATTGACAGATTGCCGCCCGATTTAAGAACGTGCGTGATCTTGCGCGACATCGAGGAGCTTTCCTATCAGGAAATCGTTGATTTATTAAAGATTCCCGAAGGAACAGTAAAATCTCGAATTAATCGCGGGCGAATCGAACTAGCGAAAATTTTACGCAGAATGCGCGTTGTAGCAATGACATAAAAAAGGATGAAGGCGGAAGGATGAATGATGAAAAATTCTGAATTAATGAATGATTTTAATAAAATGCGCAGGATGGCTTTTCGAAGAGTAAACTCATCCTTCATCTTTTATCCTTCCGCCTTAAATTTACCAAGGGGAACAACAATGTAATGACGGATAATTTACTTTGCAATCAATTTGAAGATTTATTGACCGATTACCTCGATGGCGCGTTAGAGAAAGGGACAAGTCGCGCAATGGCTGCTCATGCCTTGCGCTGTCCGATTTGCCATGCGCTTTTAAACGAAGTAAAGCTCACAATCCAGTCCTGCCGCGAAGCGGAAGCTCCCGCCCCTTCCCCGCTATTGGAAGCCCGAATCATGCAAATGACACAGCCCGAAACGGCGATGTCGTGTGAAGAATTTGAAGAGCTTTTGACCGAATATCTCGATGGCTTTTTGCCCGCCGTCGTTTTCCACCGCTGGGAACGCCACGCTCATTTGTGCAGCGATTGCACCGATTTGCCCGGCAGCGTCGTCCGAAGCATTGCGGTTTGCTACACGGCGAAAGCCGACGAATTGCCTGTTCCCGCCAGTCTTCACGCACGGATTTTACAAGCGACTTTGGGAACTGAAAAAGCCGCCGAAGTGCGGATGCCGCTCGTCGAACAAGTCAAACAAGCTCTGCGCGACTTTTTAGCGCCGGTTTTGCAGCCGGTTTTAACTCCGCAGTTTGCATCTGCCGCGACAATGTTGCTGCTGGCTTTCTTTTTATTTACCAGTTCAACATCGGACGGCAGTTTTTCGAGCGTTTTAAACACCGGGTACAAAATGGCTGAACAAACTTATGCGCAAGGCGCATCGGTTGTTGGTGCGAATATTGCTGAACCGATCAATAAACAAAACGGCAGCGGGCAAATTATTGTTCAACCCACAGGAGGCGAAGGGCAAAACTAATGACAAATTCTTGCGCTTATCATCCTCATAACTTCGCCGCCGTCCAGTGTAATAGCTGCGGACGCGGGCTTTGTCCTGCTTGCGACCATCGCGTCAAAGGCTTTCCGCTGTGCGCCGATTGCATCGTTTCGGGTGTCGAGCTTCTTCGTTTTCATCAACAAACCCCGGGTACGGGATCTGCCGAACGAAAAGTTTCTCCCGTCGTTTCTGCCGTTTTGTCGCTTTTCTGTCCGGGCTTAGGCGCCGCTTACAACGGTCAAACCGCTAAAGCAATCGTTCATTTCGCATTTTTCGTCAGTTTGTTTCAAATGGCGATTTTGACAAACGGGATGGCGCTTTTCGTTTTCGGATTTTTGGGAATGTGGTTGTTTGCGGCGGTGGACGCGTGGCGAATGGCGCGTTTGATTCGCTCCGGCGTAAAAGCGGGCGCGGCTGAAGATTTATGGATGCAGAAACTGATTGCCAAACCGCTCGTCTGGGCGATTGCATTTATTGCGCTCGGCTCGATGTTTTTCTTGCACACAACGCTCGGTTTCCGGCTTCCGGTTCGCGAAACGCTGCCGCTGCTACTCATTGGTCTCGGCGTTTATTGGCTGATCGGATATTTTAAAGCTAAAAGAGAACCAAAAGAAGAATTCGATTTCGGCAATAAAGTTATTCGCGGAAATTTTCCAACCGCGGCGGGGTTGCCGTCAGCGACCGATGATTTTCCGACTGTAGTTTCAAACCAGGCATCACGGTTTCAGAGATAAATTTGAAAACCGAACGAGAAAAAGTTTATTCTGATTTTGAAAGATTAGGAGTTAGGAATTATGAATATGGCATTTTTAAAAGCGGCGGGACTTTTGGGCAGCCTGTTGACATTAATCGCTTTGATGATTGCTTTTCTGCGCCAATTGATTGATTTGGTCGGTTTTGTGATGATGGCGGTTAAATTTGTTTTGCTGGTTGGATTTATCGGATTATTCCTTTTTATCGGACTTGTGGCTTATCGCACTTTCCGCCAGCGAAAACGCGAACGCGACGGCGACGAAGCTTAGTTTTTTATTTTTTAAAACAAAAAGGGCAGGGTTTAATTCTCTGCCCTTTTTCATTTTCATTCAAGCTGATTTTTTTAAAATCAAATCTTATCCCAAGCTGAAATTCGCGGTTGTAGCTCGAATTGAAAGTGAACGAAGGCGAACTGGAAACGAAAGTGCTCGGTGTTCCTAAATTCGTCGTTTGCGTCACCTCGTCTCTCCTTCGATCCAATCCGAACCTCCGGCGTAAAATTCTTTTTTCCAAATCGGAACGGTTCGTTTTAATTCTTTAATCAGCCATTCGCAGGCTTCAAAGGCTGCGCGGCGATGTGGCGCGGCTACCGAGATGACAACGCTCGTTTCTCCGATTTCAAGTCGCCCTAGACGATGCACAATCGCGACGTGCGCTATTTCAAATTTTTCGCAAGCCGCCGCGCCGAGCTTTTGCATTTCCGTTAAAGCCATCGGCTCGTAAGCTTCATAAACCAAATATTCGGTTTGTTTTCCGCGTGTCCATTCGCGGACAAAACCGTCGAGCGTTACAATTGCGCCGCAAGTCGGCGGCACAGCTCGCCGCGCAATATCACCGACATTTAACGGCTCAAAGGTTAGTTCATAAAAACCGTCTCGATTTTCGATTTTCGATTTTCGATTTTCGATTTCGTTTCTAGCCTTTTGATTTTCACCGGAACCGCCGGAAACTGGCGGGAAAATTGCTAATTCATCGCCGTTTCGAACGGTTTCGTCCCCACTCGCATAATTTTGGTTAACGGCGAAAAGCAAGGATTTCCCAAATTTCTCCGGCAAAGCGGGATACACTTGCAGAATCTGCTGAAAAGCTTCGGCAGCGGAAATTTGCGGCGGGAAATCCAACTCGACTGTTTCCGCGCCGACCGCGTCTTTAGCCGCGCCGAAAAATAAAACTGTAACTTTCATTCAAAATCAATTCGTTTTTTGCCGTGCCCGTTGGTTTGCGCGAGCTTGCTCATTTTGGCGCGCTCTTCGACCGCGCTCACGGCTTGGGCGAGAAAATCGTGCAGACGCTTGAGCCGTTCGGCAGTCGAGCGCATCGCCAGCAGTTCGTATTTCATCTTGATGTCGAAATCAACCGCTGCGGCAACGAAAAACGACAGATGTTCGGGCGTAATTTCCGGCAAATCGGGCAGCTCGCCGCGAGTTCCGGCAATGTCGCGGGTGCTGCGCGCGACGCGCAAAAACAAATCTTTGACGACTTCTGCGCGCAGGTTTAAAAACTCTTCGTCTTCTTCATCGTCTTCGAAATACGAAACTTCGCCGACAAGATAAGAATCCGCCGTCTCCGCGTAATCTTCGAGTCGAAAACGAATAATCCCGACCGTTAAAATGTTCGAGCGCCCGTCATCGAGTGGTTGAATCTGCCGCACTTCGGCGACGCAACCGAGCGTCCCCGTTTCCGGTTGCGAGCTTTCCGATTCGCTTGCCTCCCAGTAAGGCAATGCGAACAAATTATTGGTCAATTGAATGTCCGCGAGCATTTCTCGATAGCGCGGCTCGAAAATGTGCAGCGGCAACGGCGTGCCGGGAAACAAAACCACCGGCAGCGGAAACAGCGGCAACCTGTTTATGCCGCGAACTCTGTCCAAAGCTTCGCTCATTCTGGGTTTTATGATTTAAGAGCAATTAGCTCATAAATCTTTTCGGGCGGCTCGTCACTTAAAGCCAGCCGTTTTGCGCCGACGACCAGTTCCGCCATTTCTCGCGCCTTTTCCTTGTAACGATTGTCGCGAATGATTAAATCTTCAATCACGCGCCGCTCGCGTTCTTCGCGCGTCGCAGTCGCATCCAAATCAGCCGCAACCGCATATTCAACCGGCGCGGTGAAGTTTCGCAGACGGACGTGCAAGGAATTTGTCAATTTTTGCGCCTCTTCTCGGATTTTGTCTGTTTCGAGCAGCGAATTTTTAAATCCGAGATGCCCTGTCAGACGAATTTCCAGAATCGGTGCCGGATTTTTTGATTCGGCGTCGTGCGGCGTGACTTCGCGCGCTATTTGCGCCAGCACTCCGGCGGTAATCTCTTCGGGTCGCTCAATGCCGGAAACGTCAAACGCCAGACGATGAAACGGGCGCTGAACGTAATCGCGCAAATGTTTGGCGTTGATTGTGCCGTCATCTAAAACTTCAACCAGAAAAGCGCCGCGTTCTTCTCGATATTCGTCAATCGAAGTAACTTCGAGCGAACCGGGATTAAACGCCCAGTTGTCAATCTCGAAACGCTTGTGCGTGTGTCCGAGTCCGACGTAATCGGTCAAAGATTTTAATTCTTTTAAATTCGCCAGCGTCAAAGCCGGAATCGGGTGCGTTTGATGTCCTTCAACGTCCGTGTGCAGCATCAAAATGTGAAACGCGCCCTCGCGCCGATTTTCTTTGATCGCCGCCGTCAGCATCGGAATCGCAGTATTTGCCGAAGCTCCGTACCAGGTCGAGCCGAAAATTCTGGCGTTTTTGATGTCAATATAAGAGCCGTAGCATTCTTCCGCGTCCCAAGCTTCGAACACGAATTTGCCTTTTCCGTCTTTGCCAGCAACTGTTTTCGGTTCAAGCAAAACCAGCAACTTCCAGCTTGCGAGCGAACGAATCCAACTGTGGTCGGAATCGTTCGGCGTTTGGTCGTGATTGCCTTCGATGCAAACGACGGGAATGTTGTGATCTTTTAACAACTGCAGACCGGCGACGGCATGATTCATCGCCTGCGGATCAACATTTCGTTTGTGGAAAAAATCGCCGCACATCAAAACGAAATCAACTCGTTCGGCAATGGCGTAATCCTGCAAAACGTTATACCAAGCGCGGAAAAAATCGCGCGGACTTTCTTCGAGATGATAACGGGTACAGCCGAGGTGAACATCGGAAATATGTAAAAATTTGAGCGCCATCTTTTGTAAACCGTAAAATTATTATACAACACAAAGCCGAAATAGTCGGCACACGAAACTCCAAAGTTTGGATTTACACAAGTTTGATGAAAGAAACCGCGTTTTGGCTTTATCCGAATTGGCAAGAAGAACGTATTTAATTTTTCAAAACTTCGGCTTAGGTCTTGTGAATTTTTCGTTTTATTAGTTTAATACTGTCAAAACGGACTGTGGCGATCCGGTTTTAGATTGACCCCACGATTTACGAACGAATAATTTGAATGCTTGAAGGCGAGATAAAGCCCGGAGACGAATTACTGTTTCAGCACGGCAATGGTGAAACGGCGCAACTTCGTGTCATTAACGTTTTGATGATGCACGGCGAAAAGGTAATTATCGTTTCAATTAACAACGAACCGCCGGTTCATATCGACGAAGACCTTTTGCGAATGCAATGTGCACGCAAAGAGAATGTTGCCGGCTAATTAAAATCTGAAATCAAACCAGCGCTCTATTTTCTTAGTTTTGCGGTTTTTATTCTAGCTCTGCCGAATTCCGTCAAAAGTGGCTTCAAGCGCTTGATTATCTCGTCGTGTGCCGTGCCGTTTGTCGAAACGACTCCATTGTAATTTTGCACGTCAGCCGTGTTGTAACGAATTCTTTCGCCGTAAAGATCAGTCATCCTGCCGCCCGCTTCTTCCAAAACGATTTGCGGCGCGCAAGTGTCCCAATGTTTCGTTCGAGCGCTGAAAGTAATGTAAACATCGCATTCGCGCATCGTCAGCAGCCCGACTTTAACGCCGACGGAACCGCGCCGGATTTCCTTTTTAAATCCAAAATATTTTCTCAACCGCTGCTGACGGGGATTGTAATGCGAACGCGAAGCGGCGACAATCATTTCGGAAAAACGAGTTTTCGCGGAAACTTTTAATCGCTGCGGCTCGTGCGCAGGCAATTCGAGCCAAGCGCCTTCGCCCTTTACAGCCCAGAACAATCTTTCACCAAGCGGCTCGTAAACCACGCCCAAAACCGATTCGCCTTCAACCGCAAGACCGATTTGTACGGCGAAATCGCCTTCGCGTTTGACAAAACCGTAAGTGCCGTCAATCGGGTCAATAATCCAGGCGCGCTTCAAAGCTAGACGCTCGCTCGTGTCAATCAATTCTTCGGAAAGAATGCCGTCATCGGCGAAATTGTCTTTGAGCCCAGCGACGATGATTTCGCTCGCCTGCCGGTCGGCTTCCGTTACCGGCTCGACGTAATTATCAAGCCCCAGCTTTTCTTCGACCACAAACGAAGTGTTGTAAAAATTCATTATTTTCAAGCCCGCTTGGTGAGCCAGCTTGATTGCAGTTTCCAGCTCGTCGGAAAACTGTTCTGTAATTCTCGGTTTGTCCATTCAAATTTAGTTTGCCACAAAATTGCCGCCGGATAATTGTAATTTTTGCATTTTAAACTGTACATTGTTTGGCAAAGAATTTATCGGCTGTCAGTAAAACTAAAGAATATGAACGAACCGCAAAGCTTTCGAGATTTCTGGGATTTTTACGTTGCGGAACACAGCCATCCGACAACCCGCATTCTGCATTTCATCGGCACTTCGCTTGGCATCGCTTTTTTGATCTGGTTCATTTGGCGCGGAACCTGGTACTGGTTTCCGCTTGCGCTCGTTCCCGGTTACGCTTTCGCTTGGATTGGGCATTTTTTCGTCGAACACAATCGCCCGGCAACGTTTAAATATCCGCTCTGGTCGTTTGCCGGAGACTTGAAAATGATGTGGCTGATGCTGCAAGGAAAAATGTCCGTTGAGGTTGAAAGAATCAACCGGAATTCAGGAAACCAGGTTTTTGAGTTCGACGAGTGAAGCGTCCGAAACAAGACGGAAAATTTGAACGTCCAGATTTTCCGGCAGTTTTTTCGCAGCAAAACTGTCCGCAATGACAAACGAACAGCGGTTTAAGCCTTTTTGCCAATTTGTTTCGTTCGCATCACGCAGGACGATTTGTTCTGAGTTGATTCCGGCAGCGAGCAGCATCGTATTTGACCAGCGCAAAAACATTTCCCAACCGGATACGACTCCGATAAGTTCGCTTGTTCCGGGGCGCCGCTTCCCTCTCATCGAATCCTGAACGGAATTAATTTGTAAAACCACGAGCGGAAATTCACGCGGCAAAATCTGCCGCGCTTCGGCTTCGTTAATTGCAACCGCGAGAACTTTCGCAGAAATTTTCTGTTTTTCAAAAATCGAAACCTGCAAATCAATTGCTTCGCTGACTTCTTCGCGCAGGATTTTGCTTAATTCAATGTCCGGCTCGACAACGATAATTTGTTCAACCGTCGGACTAAAAAGCCGTTCGCGCAAACGCATTTCGATTTGTCTGTTTGAGAATCCGAGTCGGCGGGCAGTTCGAAAAAACTCGGAAATTAAAACATCAAGCTCCGTCCCGTCATTCGGCTCAAAATTTTGCGAGCGCACAAAAACTCCGCTACCGCGTTTTGCTTGGACCCAGCCGTTTTCTTCGAGCCAATGATAAGCCGCGCTGACCGTGTTCGGATGCACGCGATAGCGCAAAGCTATTTCTCGCACGCTCGGCAGTTTTTCGCCCGCCTGCAGATCGCCGCTCGCAATTGCCAACATAATTTGCCGAGTGATTTGCTCGCGCAAAGGAATTTCGTTGTTTTTTGAAATCCAGAGTTTCACCAGATTTTTTTCAGTCGAGCGCGTTTGAAATCATTTCGAGCGAGCGATTTTGGCGATAAGAAATATTAAAATGCCCGTCCTCGAATTCTTCGTGAATGTGCGGCACGTTGTGTTCTTTCAACCGCCGACATAGAATTCGCGCGCCCAAATCCAGCCCGAATTCGTCCCGCGTTCCGGCGTCAATGAAAAGCAGCCGGAGCGATTTTAGATTTTCAGCGTATTTTTCAACCATAAAAACCGGATCGTGCGCGCGCCAGCATTCCCAAACTGCGGGCAGAATTTCGCCAGTTTCCAAATCAATTGGCAAATCAAAACCGATTTCCGCCGCTTCATTCGGCGAATAGCAGGCGCTCATTCCGATTGTGTTGAGAGCGGCAAAATCGTCTTTGCCCTTGCGTTTGGTTTCATCCCAGAATTTTTCGATAATTTTTAACGGCTCGCCTTTGATTGCGCGGGCGGCTTCGAAAAATCCGGGCAAATAGGAATATTCAAAATAACAATCGCCGCTCGTCGAGCAGACCAGCCCGAATTTGTCTGCGTGCCGCATTGCCATCACGAGCGCGCCGTAGCCGCCCGAAGATTTACCCATCACGGCGCGGGAGTTTTTGTCATTGATTGTGCGCAGATTTTCGTCAACAAACGAAACGATTTCTTCGGTCAAATACTCTTCGTAGTTTCCGGTTGCCGACGAATTGATGTACTGCGCGCCGCCGTAGCGCGTAAAACAATCAGGCATAACGGCAATCAACGGCTTGATTTTGTTTTCGGAAATCAATTTGTCTACCCGCTCGGCGAAATTAGGCTGAAAAGCGTGGTCGTTTAAGAGCATTCGCCCGCGCCCTGTAAATCCTGTTAAAACGTAAACCGACGGATAGCGTTTTTCAGGCGTTTCATCGTAATCGGGCGGGAGATAAACATATAAATCACGGACAAACGGATCATTGAGCGGATTATTTTTTAAAACTTCGCTCGTGTGTTGTAAAACTTTGACGGTTCCTTTAGTCATAAATTCGGTTTTAATGCAAAACAGTTGATGGTTTACAGTTGACAGTTTGATTGCGAAAACTATCAACTATTAATTGTCAACTGTAAACTGTTTGGCAAGTGATTTTTGCTGCCGCCGTTTTGCGGTCTGAATTTTATGCTGCTGCAAACATTTGACGTTAATCCGAACGCGCTTAATTCGACGATTGCATTTTTAACGGCGATGATTACGCCCGCATTGTTGATTTCGGCTACGGGGTCGCTCGTGCTTTCGACTTCAACGCGGCTTGGGCGCGTGGTTGACCGCGTTCGGGTTCTGGAAGAGCGTTTAAGTGTCCTGATTACGACCAAAGATAAACAAAGCATCCCGCTCTATGATCAGCGGCTCGAAACCATCGTGAACCTGCTCGATAAAGTAACGACGCGGGCGCGGATTTTACAAAGAGCAATGGGCGCTTTTTATTACGGCTTAGGCTTTTTTATTTTAACCAGCGTGTCAATTGCTATTGCCGGATTTGTCGACACTTATCGCTGGCTGCCGATTCCAATCGGTATTGTCGGCATTATTTTTTTGTTTTACGGAAGTCTGCTGATGTTACTCGAAACGCGAATGGCGACGGCGACGGTTAATGCCGAGATGGATTTTACGTGGCAGTTAGCGCGCTCGGTCGTGCCTGAAAACGTCATCAACAAATACGGATACAATGCTTTTGGAAGAAAAATTAAACCCAAAATTCATCAAACTATTCCAGACGGGCGAGCTGAAACAAAGAGTTGAAGCTTTAGAAAAACTGCTCGAAAGCTGCACAGTTTGCCCGAAAGATTGTGGCAACAATCGCCTCAAAGACGAAATAGCCGCCTGTTATTCGGGCAGATTGCCTGTAGTTTCCAGTTATACCGCACATTTCGGCGAAGAACCCGCGCTGTCCGGATCTGGTGGCGCGGGCAACATCTTTTTCGGAAATTGCAATTTACGTTGCGTTTACTGCCAGAATTATCAAATTTCGCAAACCTGGCGCGAGCAGAAAAAAAACGAAGTCACGCACGAACGGCTCGCTGAAATGATGCTCGAATTGCAGGCGCGCGGATGTCATAACATCGGTTTCATCAGCCCGACGCATTTCGTTCCGCAAATGGCGCGTGCGATTTTAATCGCGGCGGAAAATGGTTTGAATTTGCCGATTGTCTATAACACAAACGCTTACGATTCGGTCGAAGTTTTAAAACTGCTCGACGGAATTGTGGACGTTTACCTGCCCGATTTGAAGTACGCCGCGCCGGAATCCGGATTTGAATACTCAAAAGTCCGCGAATATCCGCGTTTCGCCCGTGCCGCAATCAAAGAAATGTTTCGACAAACGGGCGATGAGCTTGTTTTTGACAGCGACGGTTTGCTTCGTCAAGGCTTGGTCATCCGCCTGCTCGTTTTGCCAAATGATTTAGCCGACATAGAAGAAAATCTGCGATGGATAAAAAGTGAATTATCACCGCGCGTAGCGATTTCCTTAATGGCGCAATATTACGCGACGAACAAAGCCGCGACGGACGCGCGTTATATCCTGCTTTCGCGCCGCATTTCCGAGCGCGAATGGCACAAGGCTGTTTCAATTTTAGAAGATTTGGAAATGGAAAACGGCTGGATTCAGGAATATGAATCAGCTTCGCATTATTACCGACCGGATTTTACCGATCCCGAAAAACCTTTTAAAGACATTCGGGATTTTCAAACTGAAGGAACAAACAATTAATCTTGGTGTCTAAACATTTCGGAGGTTGTTATGAATCCGATTCTCCGAAATATTCTGTTTGTCGCCGTTTTTACCTTCTCGCTTTCTTTCGACTGTTGTTATTTCGGAACGGCGTACGATACACATTACAAACTTTATCCCGAATACGATGCGTATTCCTGTATGCCATCAAAATATTACGGAGCGCGCTGGCAAATGGTAGGAATGGCATTGTTTTACTTATTTTTAGGCTCTTCTGTTGCCATATTTATTCATCTGCACCGCAACGAACAAGCGGAAAAGCACTTTAAGGAATTCTCGATTTACAAACCGTAAGGCGTGCTATCATCATCAGCGTTTTATTTTTTAAAAATGAACGCTGAAATTTTAGTAACAGTTGCGCGCGGCGGAATTGTTGAATCAATTCATCGTGGACATTTGGCAGTTGTTGACGGCGACGGGAATTTGATTGCGGGTCTCGGTAATCCCGAAACGGTAACGTTTTTACGCTCTGCCGCAAAGCCTTTTCAGGCGATTCCGTTTTTGTTAAGCGGGGCGGCGGAGAGATTCGGTTTTAATGAAAAAGAAATTGCTCTGGCGTGCGCTTCGCACAACAGCGAACCCGTTCATACCGAGACAGCCGCGCGGATGCTCGAAAAAGGCAGTTTTGCGGAAAAAGATTTGCGCTGCGGCGCTCACGAGCCTTTTTCAATCGAAATCGCCCGCTTGCTCTTGTGCCGCGATGAAAAACCTTCGCAGCTTCACAACAATTGTTCCGGCAAACACGCCGCAATGCTCGCGTTCGCGCGACAAATCAATGCGCGGGCGGAAGATTACGATTCGCCCGAAAATCCGGTTCAGCAGCAAATCCTGGAAATTATTGAAAGATTTTCCGGCGTCCCGCGCAGTGAAATCGGAGTCGGCATTGACGGTTGCAGCGCACCGAATTTCGCACTTCCGTTGGTGAATCTGGCGCGAATGCTGGGCAAACTGATTTTGCCGCCCGAGAATTTCAGCACCGAATTGCGCGAAGCCTGCCGCCGCATCGTCACGGCAATGATGTCTTATCCTGAAATGATTGGCGGGGAAAACCCAAAACGGCTCGACACGCTTTTGATGCGCGCTTTGCGCGGGCAAATAGTCTCGAAAATCGGTGCGGAAGGCGTTTATACAGCCGGAATTTTGCCAAATCCACGCTGGAAACGTGGGCTGGGCATCGCGCTTAAAATTGAAGACGGAAGCGACCGCCGTGCGCGTCCAGTCGCTGTTTTGGAAGCTTTGCGGCAGCTCGGAATCTTAAATCCGCAAGAACACGATTCCTTAAAACCTTTTGCCCTGATTAAATTAAGAAATCATCGAAAAACTCTCGTCGGTGAAGCCGCACCGAATTTTTCTTTGAAATTTAATCAATAAAAACATAGACTTTTCACGATGTCTGAAACTGCAACTAATCAACCGCCTTCACTCGTGACCGCGCCGGACGGCTCGCCGACAAATGAATCTCTCGCTGCCGTGATCGAATGGTTTTTGAATTACGACGAGCGCGTCGCGGCGATTCGACATCCGCATAACGAACAGCTTTTTCAGTGGAAACAGGAAGATTCCCGCAAATTCGGCGAGGAGGTTTATCCGTTTCCGAGCGCCGAAGACCGGCTGGCAATCGGAATTTTTCAGGCTTTGGGCGAGAACAATTCGGAAGAATCGCTGCGCGAATGGATTTCTGAGTTGCTTGCAGCTTTGCAGCAATCGAACGAAACGCGCAATCAAGTAATTCAGGATTACAAATTTTCGGTCGAGCGCCATGACTCACCGCTCGAAGAAGCCGCGCTGATTCCTTCGACAATCGAGCAAAGATTGTATTTAACCGCTTGCTGGCTCGTCACGCTTTGCACGGCTGAAGCGCGCGTTTTAGGTTGGATTTATCAACAGCTTTATGGCAAACCGTATCAACCTTAATTCATCACGAGATTAAATCGGGTTCAGTGAATGCTTCGCTTTTCTGCCGTTTTCGCGCCGCCCGCCACGTTTTTGTTCCTTCTTTCGCCAAATTAAAAATTATGCGGCGATTTTGGAACAAAACCTTAATCCAATCGCGTTTGTTCATTTGCGGAAAATAAATTCCGCGAAAGAAAAGTCTGGCAATGAGATGACCGATTCGATATTCGATTGGTTTGTTCGCGATTGAGTTTATAGCTTCGGCATTTCGCTCAGGACTGTACGAACGCGCCCAAGCCTGAAATGTTTCGTTTTTTGCTTCTTCAATCGTCATTTTCAAAGGATTGTGCGCCATTACGAACGGAGCGAAATCGAGCCAGTGTTTTGGTCGATCAAGCCTTCCGGCTTTTTCCAGACGAGTATAAAGGGGCGTCGCCGGAAACGGGGTTAATTGTCCGAAAACCGGCAATCCGGGTTGCCAAGATTCGATTTGCTCAAGAGTACGTGCTGCAACGCCGGGCGTATCGTTGTCCATACCGAAAATAAATGAGGTAATCGCGTAAATATTTCGCTGGGCGAGACGATCAAGCACTGTTTTGTAATCTCCGGGGCGCGAGAAATTTTTGTTGACATCAGCCATATTCGCCGGGTCAATTGATTCCATTCCGATAAAAATCCATTTGCCGCCCGCTTCAGCGATTAAATCAATTAACTCCTCGTCTTTCATCAGCAAATTCGCGCTGATTTGTGCAACCCAAGGCAATTGCGCCTCGGCGGCGATGATGTCTTTTAAGAGAGATTTCAAACGCTTGATGTTGATGGCGAGATTGTCGTCAATAAAAAAGACTGCAATTTGACCTTTTTCGCGCCGTGCGCGCGCTTTTAAACGCAGCAATTCTTCGACTACAGATTCATTTGTGCGAAAACGAATCGAGTCTCCGAAAAAGCCCGTTACGGTACAAAACTCGCAGCCGTAAGGACAACCGCGCCCTGTCTCGACCGGAACAACGTGAAAACTTCCCCAGCCGGCACCCATTTTCGACAAATGCGGGCGCAAGAATTTCGGGACCAGACTGAATTGCTCTAAATCGAGCGTTTCCCAGGGAATATGCGGATAAGGCTGAAGCGAAGGTTTTTTGTCGTTGCCTTTGGCATCCGTTTCGGGTTGATAAATTTCTTTCAGACAATTGTTCGCCGCGTCCTCGACGATTAATGCCCAGGTTTCGTCGGCTTCGCCGAGCGCAACAGCATCGGCGTGGCGTTTTCCGCCGTCTTTTCCGAGCGCCTCGTCGGGGCATTCTGTGACGTGCGGTCCGCCCATCACGACTTTAATTCCGGCTTCGCGCAGAGCGTCCGCAAACTTATAAGCTCGCGCCACCATTCTGGTCATCGCTCCGATTCCGACCAATCTGATGTTTTCTTTGCGGCAAAACTCCACCAATTCGGCTTCGTTCATCGCTTTCGCGTTGCCATCAATTAGAATCACTTCGTGTTCTTTGGGCGTTAAGGCTTGGAGCAGAAACATCCAAAGGTGGGGCATAAAATTGCGAGTGACGCCGTTATCGGGGTTGTAGAGTAAAATTTTCATTCTATTTTGTAGCTTTTTTACATTACAGGATTTTCACTCTTTCTTGTACCTTGAAAGAGCGATAAAATCCAGCCGCGAATGAAAATTACTGAAATTTTACTTTAAAAACCGCCTCCTCGTCCGCTGCTGCTTGTGCCGAAAGTGCTGCATTGCCGCATATCACCTGCTTGAAAACCACGCTGGAACCAGGAAGCCCGCTGCTGCGAAGAGCCGTGCGTGAAAGAATCCGGCACGACATAGCCCTGACTCATTTTTTGAATATTGTCGTCACCGACCGCCGCAGCCGCAGTCAAAGCCTCGTTTATGTCGCCAGCTTCGAGATAGCCTTTATTCTGCTCGTAATAGGCGAAAACTCCGGCGTAACAATCAGCCTGTAGTTCGAGCGCAACGGAAAGTTGATTCGCCTGAGCTTCGTTGCGCGCACGCTGCTGAGCGGCGGTTACTTTGTCGGAAGTTCCTAAAACGTTTTGGATGTGATGCCCGACTTCGTGCGCCAAAACGTAAGCTTGCGCAAAATCGCCGGGCGCTTTGAATTGAGTTCTCAGCTCGCGGTAGAACGAAAAATCAATGTAAATCTTTTCATCGCCCGGACAATAAAACGGTCCGACCGCTGAACTGGCGCGCCCGCACGCCGAACTGACAGCGCCTGTGAACAAAGTTAACGTTGGCGTGCGATAACGCACTCCGGCTTGCTTTGGCAGAATATCGCTCCAGACTTTTTCGGTGTCGCGCAGGACGACGGAAATAAATTGTTTCATTTCGTCATCCTGCTGTGTCGCGCCCTGACGACCTTGCTGCGTTTGCGTAGGAGCTTGCTGCTGTTGACCGGGTATTTGATTTAATAATCTTTGCGGATCAACGCCGAACAAAAGAGCCAGAACAATCACTATCAACGTGCCGCAACCGCCTCCGCCAAGCGCTAAACCACGACCACCGATTCCGCGTAAATCTTCAATGTTCGAACTTCCTTCTCTGCCTCTCCAAAGCATAATGAATGCGCTCCTTGTATCGAATCCAATCGTTTATTTAATAATAATCTAATCGTTGGCAAATCTCGTTCCCGTATTTTATTGAAGAAATTATCGCTTGATGCGGCTTGACAGTCTTTGCGGCGGCTTTTTATCATCCTTGAAAAGCGCCAAGCCGGATTAATTTTCCCTAACCGGACGCGGCGCGCCATATTTCTAAACGGAGAAAAATAAACGTGATAAAACTCGATATAATTAATCGTTTGGCTGATGAGACGGGAGTTCCCAAGCAAAAAGCCGAACAAGTTGTTGATGCGCTCTTTGGCGCGATGAAAGATTCTCTCGTGCGCGGAGAGCGCATCGAGCTACGCGGTTTCGGCGTTTTTACCGTCAAACCCCGCAAACGCGGAGTCGGTCGCAATCCGCGAACCGGCGAAGAAGTGGCGATTCCGATCGGCAAAACCATCCGCTTTAAACCCGGCAAAGATTTACAACCCTCGAACGACAACAAGACAGCGAAGCGCAAAAAATAGGCATCTGAAGTAACGCAATCTTCTTTGATTTTGTTGAGAAGCGACTGCAAACCCAGTGAAAAAGTTTGCAGTCGCTCGTTTTGTTAAAAGGTTTTTTTATAAATGGCAGACAGCTTTTATTCGGATTACGGTTTTGAGCCGTTTTACACCGCGGAAGAATTGCGTCCGTCAATCAAAGATTGGTTACGACACGGCTTTTTGTTTCTGCTCACATTTTGTTCTTCCACAATTGCCGGGATGGTTTTTCCATTCGGGCAAATTAATGTGCTCGACAGAATTCCCGTTCCAACCAACTTTTTTGATTACATTTTCTTCGCGCCTTATTTTTTTTCGCAAGGCTTAGCCATTGTTTTTCACGAAGTTTCATTAAATCCGGCGCTTTTAATCAGCGGTCTGCTGTTTTCAACCTGTCTTCTGGCGATATTGACTGCGCACGAATTCGGGCATTACATTGCCTGCCGAATTTACGGCGTTAAATCAACGCTTCCATTTTTTCTCCCGCTGCCATTTTTAAGCCCAGCCGGAACGCTGGGCGCGGTGATTAAAATTCAATCGCCAATGCCCACGCATCGCGCAATTTTCGACATCGGCGTCGCCGGACCGCTCGCCGGTTTCGCAGTTTTGATTCCGATAGCGATTCTGGGCTTGGCGACAATGGAAATTGCGCCTCCAATTCCTGCCGGGAGCGAAGGGAGTATAATTTTTACTGACCCGCTTCTGACCAGAGTTTTGGGCGCAATGATAGGCGTTGATCCGACACAGGGCATTATTAATCCTTTTTACGCGGCGGCTTGGGTTGGATTGCTTGTAACAGCTTTAAATTTGCTACCCGCCGGACAGCTTGACGGCGGACATGCTGTTTATTCGGTTTTCGGCGAAAGGGTGCATCATTCAGTCGGGCGTTTTGCGTTTGTCGGAATGCTGATTTTAACGGCTCTCGGCTGGCAATTGTACGGCAGTCCGGGAACGCTCGTTTTTACGATTTTGCTCGGAATCTTGCTGCGTTTTCCCCATCCGCCGCCGCTTTTCGATCATCCGCTTGACCGGAAGCGCAAAGCGATTGCCTTTTTGACGCTGATTGTTTTTATCCTTTCGTTTATGCCGTTCCCCCTTCAGATTCATTAAAACGGCGATAACGTTATTTAGACAGTTTTTTCGGCGCTGAAACAACGATGTTGTCCAGCGCGTAAATCATTTTAGTGAGCAAATCGCGTTTTTGATTTCAGGAAACGCGACCCTCTGTTTTATAATCAAAGTTTTGTAATTTTATACACTTATTATGGACGAAAAAGACCGCGACGATATGATGGAACGCCTGCTGGAACTCGGCAGGGATAAAAAGAATTTTTTAACTTACGACGATTTAAACCGTGAATTGCCGGAAGGTATGGTTTCGCCGGAAGACCTCGAAGACGTGCTGCAAAAAATTGAGGGCGGCGGAATCGCTGTCGGCGATTCTGACTCGCTTCTCCTGGAAAAAGCAGCGGCGTTAGCAGTTGACGAAGACGATCTGGACGAAGACGATCTCGATTTAGACCTTTCGGCAGGCGCTCTTGACAAAACGAACGACCCGGTTCGGCTTTACCTGCGCGAAATGGGCATCGTGCCGCTTTTGACGCGCGAAGGCGAAGTCACCATCGCGAAACGAATCGAGCGCGGTCAAATCAAAACTCATAAAGCAATCTCGCGTTCGCCGATTGCGGTCGAAGAGCTGCTTCGCATCGGTGAACAGCTTCAAGCCGGAAAAGCGAGCATCCGCGACATCGTGACTTTCAGCGAACAAGCGGAACTCACAGGCGAAGAAGATAAGGCGGACGAGTATTTGCGCTGGACGATTGAAGGAATCGAAAACATTCGCGGAATTTACGGCGAAGCGCAAAAGAAACTCGCCGAATATCGCTCGGAAGCCAAAATTCAAAAAGGCAAAACGAGCAGGAAAATGATGCGAATCAAACGCCAGATCGCGCGTCTTCGTATTGAAATTGCTCAGGAAATCGGTCGTCTGAATCTAACCGAGCGCGCCAAAGCGCGATTGATAAATGCAATTCGCAAAATTAATCAGGAGATTCTGGCATCGGAACGCGAAATCCGTCGTTGCCAGGAGCGCCTCGCGCAGCGCCCGCTGAAAGGCGACTTGGAAAAAGAATTGCGCAGTTGTCAGGCGGCGGCGAAAGATAAGCTGCAAGCCATTGAAGAGCGTTACGCTATTCCGACCGTTGAAGTCAAACGAAGTTTGCAAACAATCGAAATCGGCGAACGCGAAACCGGGCAAGCCAAACGCGAACTTGTAGAAGCAAACCTTCGCTTAGTGGTTTCGATCGCCAAAAAATATACCAACCGCGGTTTGCAATTCCTGGATTTGATTCAGGAAGGCAACATCGGCTTGATGAAAGCGGTTGACAAATTCGAATGGCGACGCGGCTACAAGTTTTCAACTTACGCAACGTGGTGGATTCGGCAGGCAATCACACGCGCCATCGCCGACCAGGCGCGTACGATTCGCATTCCGGTTCATATGATCGAGACGATTAACAAGCTGATTCGCACTTCGCGCGCGCTTGTTCAGGAACTCGGGCGCGAACCGACGAGCGAGGAAATCGCGCGTAAAATGGACATTCCGGTTTCGAAAGTGCGGAAAGTTTTAAAAATCGCGCAGGAGCCGATTTCTTTGGAAACGCCGATCGGAGAAGAAGAAGATTCGCATCTCGGCGATTTTATCGAAGACCGCTCGATTGCAAATCCGGCGGATGCTGTTGTTACGACAAATCTGCGTGAAATCACCGATGAAGTTTTGGCGACACTCACGCCCCGCGAGGAAAAAGTTATCAAGATGCGATTCGGACTCGGAAATTCCGGTTCGGAGCACACTCTGGAAGAAGTCGGGCAGCATTTTGCCGTCACGCGCGAGCGTATTCGCCAGATCGAAGCCAAAGCTCTCAGAAAGTTGCGACATCCTTCGCGTTCTCGCAAATTGAAAGCGTTTTTAGAAGGCAACCAACGCTAATTAAAAGCAACTAACTAAGTTGTTTTAAAAGTTGAGGCTGACGAGTCAAACTTGTCAGCCTTTTGCGCTCAAAGCGATGATTATTGCGGAACAAATCTTCTGGATTCTGATTTTAGGTCTCGTCGCCGCTTCGATTGCGTGGACGGTGACGCAAGAAGAAATCTTCCGCGAGCCGCGCGAATATTGCGTCGAAAAAAGCAAAACCTGTCGCAGTGTACTTCAGCGCAAATTCTTTTATGTTTTCACTTGCGAATATTGCTTTAGTCATTGGGTAACAATCGGTCTTTTAATTTTTACTGGATTTCGGCTTTTACTTGATGACTGGCGCGGTTATATTTTGGCTTTTTTCGCCGTTGCATGGACGGCAAATCAATTTATGAGCCTTTATCGGAGGCTGCGAGTTGAGATTAAACATAAAAACACGCTCGCCGAAGAAGTAAAAGAAAGATTGCAGGATTAAACCTCAGTGGGTTTATAATTTAACAGTTGATGTCGAAACGAATAAACGAAAGCTACAAAAGAAAGTTAGAAAAAGAAACCGGCTGGCAAATTAAGCGGGGCGCCCGGCTTCGCATTGCTTTGTGCTATCCGAACACTCATTCAATCGGAATGGCGAACCTCGGTTTGCACACGATGTACGAGCTTTTTAATAGAATTCCCGAAGTCTCGTGCGAACGCGTGTTTTTGCCTGACGAACAGGAAATGCGCGAATACGAAAAATCGCGCACGCCGCTGCTTTCGCTTGAATCGCAAACTCCGGTTAGAAATTTTGATGTCGTTGCGTTCTCGATTTCGTTTGAAACCGATTATTTAAATATGGCGCGGATGCTGCAGATGAGCGGCATTCCGGTTTGGTCAAAAGATCGAAATCATTTTCACCCGCTCGTTGTGATGGGCGGCGCCGCTTCGTTTTTAAATCCCGAACCGATTGCAGATTTTACAGATGTAATCGCCGTCGGTGAAGGCGAGATTCTGGCGTATCAGCTTGTTGACACAATTCTCGAAGGCGGCGACAAAGAGGAAATTCTGTTAAATCTCGCCCAAACGGGGCGCGGTTTTTATGTTCCTTCGCTTTACGAAGTCATTTACGACGCGGACGGAACCGTCAAAGATTATCTGCCGAAAGCCAATGGTGTTCCGCGACGAGTCGGGCGCGCTCTGGCGGCGACAAATCCAAAAGAAGGAACTTTGCGGCGCGCTCTAAAACGCGGAGAAACCGAACTTGCCGATTTTCTGATGAATCAGGAAGTTTTCTGTCCTTCAACCGCTGTTTGGTCGCCGGAAGCCGAAATGGGCGACCGCCTTTTGGTGGAAATTTCGCGAGGCTGTTCGCAAGGCTGTCGTTTTTGCTGGGCTGGTTACAATTATTATCCGCCTCGCGTTGTCCCGGCGAAAGACATTCTGGCAAAAGCTCGCGAATGGCGTGAGGTAACGAACAAAATCGGGTTAGTTTCAACCGCCGTCTGCGACCATCCGGAAATTTCGACGATTTTGCGCGAGCTGCGGGCAATGGATTATCGAATTTCTGTTTCGTCTTTAAGATTAGACCAGATTTCCGATGAATTGCTTGACGCACTCGTAGAATCACGCGACCAGCAAATCGCCGTTGCTCCCGAAACCGGTTCGGACAGACTTCGCCGCGTAATTAATAAAAATCTGACAAACGACGAAATCGTGGATATTTGCGGTGCCGTTTTCGACCGCGGAATGCTGACCGTTAAGCTTTACATGATGGTAGGCTTACCGACTGAAACGGAAGAGGATTTGGAGGAAATGATTGTTCTTGTTGAACGAATCAAAAATCGGATGCTCGAAGCGGGTAAAAAATTCGGTCGCGCCGGAAAAATCATTCCATCACTCAACGGTTTTGTGCCAAAGCCGAATACTCCGTTGCAGTGGGATGCAATTTGTGAGGAAAAGGAATTAAAACGGCGGTTGAAATGGGTGTCGAAAAATCTTGCTCGCATACCGAACGTCGAAGTACGCGCAATGTCGGCACGAATCGCGCACGAACAAGCACTGTTTTCTTCCGGCGACCGGCGGGTAGGCGCGGTAATTGAAGCCGCAGCGCGGCGCGGCGGCGATTTGAATGCAGCTTTGCGCGAAACCGGCGTTGACGCAATGTTTCACACTTCTCGTGATCGTTCATACACTGAATTTCTTCCTTGGTCTATCGTTGATTCCGGTTTGAGTTTTGAATTCTTGAAAACTGAGCACGAAAAAGCACAAGCCGCTCGCTCTTCAAAACCGTGTCCGTCAGTCGAGAAATGTACGACTTGCGGAGTTTGCCCGACCACATGGCTGGCAAAAGCACCGAACAGTTTGATTCAAATTCAACCTGCTAAAGTTAAAGCAATGCTCGTGGCAGCTTAGTCACTGCGATTTGTTCTAATCTAAGGGAGAGGCATTGGTAGGTTTGCGATTTTCGATAATTATGTCTTCGGCGTTATCATTAAAATAAATAACTCCGGTTTCCCCCGCCCAATAAGTTCTATTGCCGGTGGCGATTGAAGAAGAACGAGACAATGGAGTGCCTCTGATATCAATTTGTGGCGGATTCGAACTTGGGAAAAGCGTGACTTCAAAGTAATAACCGCTTTTCGCGCGTTCCGGTGCCGTCGCGTTGCCTAAACCGGGGTCAATCAATTTTTCGCTTACCAATGTTTCCATTGAAGCATAATTGTCTTCGCCTTTTGACGTTAAATATGTTGCTTCGGCGCTGCTAATTGTGCGCATAGAGGAAACAGCCGAGCCCTCGTTTGCCGCACGGCGCGAAGCAATCATATTCGGGATGGCGATTGCGGCAACAATGCCTAAAATGGTTACAACAATCAACAATTCAACCAGGGAAAATCCGGTTTGATTTTTTTTCATATTCGAAGAAGTACAATTCAATTTTTTAGAAGTAGGTAATCAAAATGGCTGATGGGGTTCAGCTCTTGGCGGGGGAAATAAACTAGAAGTAAAATTCCGGTCTAGCCGGTTGAGAATTAGGCTGGAACCTGAAATTGTGCCGGGCGGGAAAACTCTATCCTTTGGTTAAAAATCCGTTCGGTGTTGCAGTGTGGTCAAACTCATAAGTGTAATTATACAAACTAAACGGCAACAGTTCGATTTGTTTAGCAAACTTCACTTGAACTTTAAGTCCGCCGTTGTCCATTTTGTCAACTTTTATCAAAGCGTCTAACGGTATGCCGTAATCGTTGCCGTAACTGCGCAAACGCTGTTTGATAACTTCGGGATTGCTTCCGGGCGAATTGGGCATGGCAAAAGCGTTTGTGACCAATTCGTTCATTCGCTGCTTGTAATCTTCGGCTTGATAAGCCGCGGGGATATAAGCAAAACCGGCGCGACCGACTAAAAACAAAACGACAATGACGATTAAAAATTTGACTCCCGCGCTGCCGCGTTCGGAGTTAGCGGGTGCAGTTTTGATGGATGAATTTTTCATAATAATTCTCCAGTTAAGGAAGGGATTTAAGCGCGCAAAATCATTTCTAATGAATCGCGCACAATTTCAGGCGAAATTTCTTTGTTATCTACGATTGCGGTGCGTCCAATTTCTTCCAACAAAATCCATTTGAAAGAATTGCCGACCGCTTTTTTGTCGTGAGTTAACGCCGCAATGACTTGCTCCGACGCTACTGATTTAAGTTCTGGAAGCCTGCCTACAGAAAGCAAAACCTCGTTTAACAATCTTAAATCATCTCCATTCAATTTGCCAAGTCTTTTTGACAAATCTGCTGCCGCAAACATTCCGTAAGCCACAGCTTCGCCATGTTTAAGCAGTTTGTATTGGGTTAATTGCTCTAAAGCATGACCAATCGTGTGACCGAAATTTAAAATTTTTCTTGAGCGATTGTCGTTACGATTGACAGTTTCGCGCTCGTCTCCAGCAACGATTTCAGCTTTGAAGGCAATGTTTGCGGATATCAAATCTTGTAACTGAGACAAAAAATCTGCATTTTTTTCTGCAAACAATTTTTCATATTGTTTGAGCGGGAATCTTGTCAGAAAATTTTGAGTTTGGGCTAAAAGCGGTTTGCCCGAAAGCGCGGCGTGTTTAACGACCTCGTAAAAACCAGCGGCTAGCTCGCGTGGCGCCAGACTTTTTAGGGTTTCGACATCAACCAAAACACAACGCGGTTGATAAAATGCGCCGATTGAATTTTTAACTTTCGGCGAATTGATTCCGGTTTTACCCCCAACTGACGAATCAATCTGCGCGAGCAAAGTTGTCGGAACTTGAATAAAAGGGATTCCTCGCAGATAAATCGCGGCGGCAAATCCCGCTAAATCGCCAACCACGCCCCCGCCCAAAGCTACTACCGCATCAACGCGCGTTAATTTCTGTTCTGAGAAAAATTCAAGCGCTTCTTCAAGCGATTTCCAGTTTTTATAACGCTCGCCATCTTTCATCAAAAAAGTCAAAACCTCAAAACCGGCAAGTTTCAAACTTTGTTCGGTACGGTTTCCGTATAGCTTATAAACCTTCGGATTCGAGAATAAACAAATCTTGCGAGGTTTTTCGCTCAATAAATTCTTCGCAAAATCACCGATGCTTTCGAGTAGACCGGCACCGACGCGAATTTCGTAATCATCTGAAACGCGCTCAAATTCGATTTTTATAATTGTAGAGTTATTTTCTGTCACGAAGAAAAGTTTGCGGGATTTTGGTGAAAAAAGTAAATGGGCGAAGCAGCGTGGGAGTGCGCCTCGCCCATCAATTCGTGGCTACTGTCCTCACCCCAGCAACCACTTGAGACGGAGGATTCACCAACCATCTCGGTTGAGTGTGAATATACACATCTTTTTTTCCAGATGCAAGTGGACTAGACCAAAAACTAAAAAAAAATTACTTCGCCAATTTTTCCCGAATTATTTCCGCTAATTCGTTTGCTTGTTCAGCAATTTCGTCTTGATTTTCGCCTTCAATCATTACTCGTGCGAGTGGTTCTGTGCCGGAATATCGGAGCAAAAGCCTGCCTTTTTCTCCCAGCGCGTTTTCAATGCTTTCTACTGCGGCACAGATTTCAGGCACATCTTCAAAGGGAACTTTTTCGCGCACACGAACATTTACCAGAATCTGCGGATAACGAACAAAACCCCTGGTTAATTCCGAAAGCGTCGAACGATTTTCCTGCATCGCTTCTAGCAGCGCGAGGGTCGTTAGAATTCCGTCTCCAACGAGACTTTTATTTGGGAAAATAATGTGCCCCGACTGCTCACCGCCGATTGCCGCACCGGTTTCGAGCAATTTATCCAAAACATATTTGTCGCCGACTGCTGTTCTGATTAATTCGATTTTTTCGCTTTTCAAAGCCATTTCCAAACCGAGATTGCTCATCACGGTCGCCACAACCAGATTTTTCGCCAGCGCGCCGCGGGACTTTAAATGCATTGCCATCGCCCAAAGCGTCGCGTCGCCGTCAACAACATTTCCTTTTTCGTCCACAAACAGAGCGCGGTCTGCATCGCCGTCGTAAGCCACGCCGAAATCCGCTTTTTCCGCGTTAACGGTCGCCTGCAATTTTTCCAGATGCAGCGAACCACAATCTGCATTGATGTTTTTTCCGTCCGGTTGATTAAAAATCGAAGTTACGCTGGCTCCGAGTTTTTTAAACAAACAGGGCGCCAAATCAGACGCTGCGCCATTCGCGCAATCAACTACCATTTTCAAACCTATCAATGACAAACCCGGAAACTCGGAAACCAAATAGTTTAAATAACGATTTTGCAGCTCATTCGCTGTTCGCTGTTCGGTGTTCGCTGTTCGTTTTGTCTCAGCGCCTAATGCGCGCTCCTCCACGGAAAAAATCTCGGCTTCAATTCGCCGCTCAGTTGATCCGTCAATTTTTTTGCCCGTAGTCGAAAAGATTTTGATTCCATTGTCGTGAAACGGATTGTGCGACGCGCTGACGACGATTCCGGCATCGGCTTTCTGCTCACGAGTTAGAAAAGCGACGCCGGGCGTTGTGATTATTCCGGCGGAAATCACTTTTGCGCCTTCGGATTCCGCGCCGACGCTAAAAGCTGCTTCGAGCCAGGCTCCGGATTCCCGTGTGTCACACCCGATGATAAATTTGGGCGCTTTGCCTCCGTTTTTCTCCGAAAATTGACGAGCCAGCGAAGCGCCGACAATTTTGACTGTTTCCGCATCGAGCGGAAATTTTCCCGCTTCGCCGCGCATCCCATCGGTTCCGAATAACTTCTTCATAAAATCGTTTTAAAAATTAGATTTTTTGTCTATTGTATAATTCAATTTTAAATATTCGATAATGTTTCGCAATAGTTGACAACTTTTAGCTTTTTGCGCGAATCTGTTAATCGCGCTTGTCGCAAAATAAGATTTCGGGTTCTCCCCGCAAACAGTAATCTCCAACATTTTAGTAAAAGTTTCAATGAAAGCCGTTTTTCTTTTTGGGTTAATCTTTCTCTCGGCGGCTCAGTCCGCAACGTCGCAATCCATCGTTTCTCTAGGTTCGGCGCCTTTGCAGCGCCCGCGTGTTGTCTCGACAATCGCACAAACATCGCCAACGCCGTCTTCTCGTCCGACTGCAACGCCAACACCGGAGTCGTCGCCAGCAGAGACGCCGCAGCGCGTAATTGTTGTCGGAAATACTCAACCGAGAGTTTCGCCTTCGCCGAATCAGCAACCAAGCCCTACAGCGACGCCGCGACCGACGCCCGCGCCTTCTGCGGCTGTGCCGACAAATCCGGCTCCCCTTCCGAACGCAGGCAGAACTTTGATGACTTATGGGCAATTTCGCACGCGAGTCGCCGAAGCGAAAAGATTTTTGCAATCGCGCCCTGTTCAGACGGCTTCAACTGAAGACCCGCTCGGTTTGAATTCGAGTTGGACTGTGACGCTCGCCGCCGTTGATCCGAAAACGCAGGCGATGCACACAATCGCGATTCCGAAAGAAACGTTTTTGAAAGTCGGCTCGGAAATGTACTACACCACGTCGCTCGGCAAATTGGTTCGTGTTCGCACGATTCGCGCCAACGGCGTTAACACCGCGGTGACGGTTTTCGACAACTCCGGGCAGCCCTACATTCCGCTCGTCGTGCAATATCCGGTCGAGCGGGGAGGTAAGTTTGTCGAAACGGCTTATTACACTTCGGCGCATCCGGCGCTCATTTCGCCGGAAGTTTCAAAGGCGGGACAGCTTTATTTGCGGACGGTTTTTGAAACAGCATTGAAAAAACTGCGCGAGCACAACAAATTTATCTCACCGCATGTCGTCGCGGCGGCTGAAGATTTGGCAGTGATCGAACACGTTGACCATTTCCGCTTTTTAAACGAGTCACGGACGGCTCTTTACGACGAGATTCTGGCGCTCTTTGCTTTAAACGAAGGCAATACTTATCGCTTTGCAGTCAGCAGCGCTGGCGCGGGCGGACTCGCGCAAATGATTCCTTCGACTTACCGGATGGTTAGAAATATGCATCCGACCGTTCCGCTAACACCGGATTTCGTCGTCGGAATGCGCGACCACATCAACGCCGCCCAGGCGATGCTGCTTTATATGCAGGACACCTGGAACGATTTATCTTCGAACCAAACGATAGCTTCAGCGCTCGAAAGCGGTATTGCAACAGACGTTGAGTTAATGGCAGCCGGTTACAATTCAAACCCGGCGCGTCTTGCCGGATACATCCGACGCGGCGGAGCAAACTGGCGCTATCTGATTCCGCGCGAAACGCAAATGTATCTGCAAATTCAAAAATCGGTCCAATCAACAATTGTCAAACTGCCGCCGGTAAAACAGTAAAAAGATTTGATTTTTAAAAAATAAAAGGTGATAACTAAATTGTTATCACCTTTTATTTTTTCACTTTAACTTCTTCGGCTCTAAAAAACTGAAGTTACCTCATCGGCTTCATCTCGTTTCGCGGCAGCGCTTTCGACTGCGGATTTATAATCGCATTTTTCATTCGCGCAAACGTGGAAACTTCCCTGCTTCGTGTTTTTCTCCAGCAAAAACGGGGCGTTGCAATTCGGACAAGGAACTGCGACGGGTTTATCCCAGAATACGACATCGCATTTAGGATAATTTGAACATCCGTAAAAAGACTTGCCGCGTTTCGATTTCTTAACGACAATCTCGCCTTTGCAACTTGGACGGGAGCACGGAACGCCGGTTGTTTCGCGTTTGATGTATTCGCATTTCGGGTAATTTGAGCACGAAACGAACTCGCCGAAACGCCCTTGCCGTCTGACAAGATTTGCGCCGTCAAGCGGGCATTTTTCGTCCAGTTCGACCGGCGGCGCTTTTTGTTCGACTTGCCCCGATTTGGCGATTTTGCGAATGTTTTTGCATTCGGGATAACCCGTACAGCCGTAAAACGAACCGAACCGACCTTTTTTCAAAGCCATTTCCCTGCCGCAATTTTCGCAAGGTTCAACATCTCCGTTCGTTGTTTGTTGTTCGTTTGTTGCTGCGTCTTTTTGTCCTTGACCGCTAACTGCTGCTTGCTGACCGTTTTCCGCGTTTTTCGATTTCATTGTCGAAACTTCGCGCGTCGTTTTGCATTCGGGATAATTCGCACAAGCCAGAAATTGCCCGAAACGCCCGAATTTGATGACCATATTCGAGCCGCAGTTTTCGCAGATTTCGTCCGTCGGAATCGCCTGTTGTTTGGCGGTTTTTAAATTGGCTTCGGCTTTTTGCAGCTCCTGTGAAAATCTTTCGTAGAAATCCTGCATCGCCTCGCGCCAATTGATTTTGCCTTCTTCGATTTCGTCCAGCTCCTCTTCCATTCGCGCCGTGTAAGTCGTATTAAAAAGACGATCGAAATTGGAAACCAGAACGTCATTAACTGTTGTTCCGAGCGGAGTCGGATGAAAGCGTCCTTCAACTTTTTCGACGTATTCGCGGTCTTGAATCGTCGTCATAATCGCCGCATAAGTCGAAGGTCTGCCGATGCCTTTTTCTTCAAGAGCTTTCACCAAAGTCGCTTCCGTAAAACGCGGCGGCGGTTCGGTAAAATGCTGTTCGGGCGTGATTTTGTTCAACTTTAGCTGCTCACCTTGTTCGACGCGCGGCAGATTGCGTTCTGCATCTTCGTCTTCGGCGTCCTGCGGTTTCTCGTCGCGTCCTTCCTGATAAACTTTCAGGAAACCGTCGAATTTTAAAACCGAGCCGGTCGCGCGGAAAGTAAATCGCCCGGCTTTGATGTCAATCGTCGTTTGATCAAAAATGGCGGGCGTCATCTGCGAAGCCACGAAACGCTGCCAGATCAAGCGATAAAGCTTTAACTCATCGGCAGATAAATATTTTGCCAAAGATTCGGGCGTACGATTTACGTCGGTCGGTCGAATCGCTTCGTGCGCGTCCTGCGCGCCTTTTTTCGAGCGATAATTCATCGGCTTTTCGGGCAAATATTTGTCGCCGTAATTTCCGCCGATAAATCCGCGCACTTCGTTCAAAGCAGCATCGGAAACACGCGTCGAATCGGTTCGCATATAAGTAATCAAACCAACCAAGCCTTCCGCGCCGACTTCGACACCTTCGTATAATTTTTGCGCCGTCGACATCGTGCGCTTAACCGAAAAACCAATTTTACGCGCAGCTTCCTGCTGCAACTTCGACGTGATAAATGGCGGAACCGGATTGCGTTTCCGCTCTTTTGTCGAAACCGAATCAACTATAAAATTTTCTCTTCCAGCTTCTCCGACAATCGCATTTGCCTGCGATTCATCTTTAATATGGATTTCCGATTTCTTTAAATCTTCGCCGAAGTTTCCGGTTTTAACAGTTTTGTCTTCGATCTTATAAAGTCGCGCGTCAAAAGCGGGCGGCAATTTGCCGGAAAGATTAGCGGCAATTGTCCAATATTCGGTTTTGACAAAATTTTCGATTTCTCGCTCGCGCTCGACCACAAGCCGCAACGCAACGGTTTGAACTCTGCCCGCCGAAAGTTTTCCGCCGATATTTTTCCATAACAGCGGCGAAACTTTATAGCCGACTAATCTATCCAGAATGCGGCGCGCTTGCTGCGAATCAACCAGATTTTTATTGACTTGTTTCGGCTCTTTAAAAGCGTCTTTAATCGCGTTTTTGGTAATTTCGTTAAACATCACGCGATAAACCGGTTTCGCCGGTCGTTTGGGAACAATCTCTTCGGCAAGATGCTGACAAATTGCTTCGCCTTCGCGGTCAGGGTCAGCGGCGAGATAAATCGCGTCAGCCTCCTTCGCTGCTTTTTTCAAATCCGCAACGGTCTTTTTGTTATTCCGCTTTTTGGTGTCGGGAATCAATTCGTAAGTCGGCTCAAAACCGTTTTCGATATCTACACCAAGTCCTTTCGACGGCAAATCTTTGATGTGACCGATCGAGGCGAGAACTTTATAATCGCTTCCCAAATATTTATTAATTGTTTTCGCCTTCGCCGGCGATTCCACAATAACGAGGTTTTTACTCATTTTTATAAAAGCTAAAGCTAAATCTTTCGGGCGTAACATCTACCCGGCAAAACGCGAATCAAATCGCGCATTTCAAGTCCAAGCAACGCCGCACTTAAATCTCCGAAAGACAATTGACTTTCTGTTTGTAAATCGTCAATGTTCGTTGCTTCATCAGCGGAAAGAAGGTTCCAAATTACGCTCTCTTCTTCGCTTAAATCCAACGGAATTTTATCAATTTGCGCTTTATTTGATGCAGTTTTCGCGGTTTCCGGTGGCAGTAATCTTGCAGCGATTTCTTTCGGCAACTCGCTAGCTATATCCTGCCAGCTTTGCACTAATTTTGCGCCCGCGGATTTTATCAAATAATTCGTGCCGACGCTGTTGCGAGACGTAATATTTCCAGGCACAGCAAACACTTCCCGGTTCTGTTCTATCGCAAGTCGCGCTGTGATGAGCGAACCGCTCCGCTCCGTTGCCTCAACGATGACAACGCCTAAGCTCAAACCGGAAATCACGCGGTTGCGATACGGAAAATTCTCCGGCAGCGGCGGCGTTTCAAGCGGAAACTGCGTCACGAGCGCACCGCCCGTTTCCAGAATTTGCTCGACGAGCTTTTTATGCTCTTTCGGATAAACATCGCTGATGCCAGTTCCTAAAACCGCAATCGTTCGCCCACCCGCTTCGATTGCCGCCCGGTGCGCCGCCGCGTCAATCCCGCGCGCCAAACCGGAAACAATGCAAACGCCGCGACTAGCCAAATCGCGAGCAAGCATTTCCGCCGCATTCTGCCCATAGGTTGAAGCTCTGCGGGAACCTACGAATCCGACACAAGGGGCGTCAAAACAGTTCATCCAATCGCCGCGAACATACAAAACAATCGGAGGATCAGCGATTTCTCTGACAAGTGATGGATAAACGCCATCGTCCAAAACCAAAACATCTGCTCGAAGTTCTCTAATCTTTTCAATCTCTTCCGCCGCTTTCTCGCGAAATTCGTTTTTAATGATGCTTTCAATCGTTTCCGGTCGTAACCGCAAACCTTCTAACTCTACGCGCCGCGCGCCGAATACTGACGCAGGAGAACCAAACCTTTCGAGAAGTTTAGTCGCCGCTCTCGGTCCAACGCCCGGCGTCATATTTAAAGCAATCCACTCCCACATTAGATTAACTTTCGTCTTTAGAGTTTTATACTTCTGCCTTTATTTGGCGGAGGCGTGTGGGAATCGAACCCACCTAAGCCTGCTCTCACAGTCTCACAAACGGTTTTGAAGACCGCGCCCGACACCAGCCGGGATGCGCCTCCGTTATCAGGCAAGAAAAGAAACTACGCGCTGGAACGAAAATCTGTCAAGAGCAAATGAGATGTTTGACGATTAAACTCAAATCGCTTTACGCTTAATTTTTATCTTTCCGGCAAATTTTTTATGCAACACGAACTCGTTTTAATTCTCGATTTTGGCTCGCAATACACGCAGCTTATCGCGCGTCGCGTGCGCGAAGCGGGTGTTTACTGCGAAATTGTGCCGTTTCATTATTCAGTTGAAAAAATCGTCGAAAGGAATCCGAAAGCAGTGATTCTTTCCGGTGGACCTTCGAGCGTTTATGACGCGGATGCGCCGAAAGTAGCGGGCGATTTTTTCCGTAAAATCAACCAGCCAATTCTGGGAATTTGCTACGGAATGCAGCTTGTCGCAGCGGAATTTGGCGGCGACGTCCAACCTACCGCAACGCGCGAATACGGGCGTGCGCATTTGCAGATTTTAGCCGAAAAATCAGCGGTTTTTCACGATTTGCCCCGGACATTGGACGTTTGGATGAGCCACGGCGACCACGTTTTGGTGCCGCCGCGAGGCTTTGAAGTCACTGCCACAACTGGCGAACTAGTCACGGCAATTGAGTCAACCGAGCGACGGATTTACGGTTTGCAGTTTCACCCGGAAGTCGCGCACACACCACAAGGCAAAGAAATTATCAAAAACTTCCTGTTTGAAATCTGCGGTTGTCGTGGCGATTGGACTGCAAGCTCATTTATTGAAGACAAAATCCGCGAGATCCGCGAAACAGTCGGCGAAAACGATCAGGTCGTCTGCGGTTTGAGCGGAGGAGTAGATTCGACAGTCGCTGCAACGCTCGTTCACGAAGCAATCGGAAATCGCCAGACATGCATTTTCGTCAACAACGGTCTGCTCCGCGCCGACGAATTCGAAACGACTCTCGAATTATTCGAGAAAGAAATAAATCTAAACGTGCGCGGAGTTGACGCTTCGCAGCTATTTTACGATGTTCTGAGCGGCGTCGTTGATCCTGAACAAAAACGCAAGAACATCGGGCGCACATTTATTGAGGTTTTCGATACGGAAGCGCACCGAATCGGCAATGTTCGATGGCTTGTGCAGGGCACGCTTTATCCCGATGTCATCGAATCAGTTTCGGTGCGAGGCGCGAGCGTGACAATCAAAACTCATCACAACGTCGGCGGTTTGCCAGAAAAAATGAACTTAAAATTGATCGAGCCGCTGCGCGAGCTTTTCAAAGACGAAGTTCGCTTAATCGGCAAAGATTTGGGCATTCCCGACGAGATTTTGCAGCGACATCCGTTTCCCGGTCCCGGTCTGGCGGTTAGAATTTTGGGCGAAATCACGCCGGAAAAAGTACAGCTTCTCCAATCAGCCGACCGCATTTTCCAACAGGAATTAAAATCGTCCGGTCTTTACAACGAAACGTGGCAGGCGTTTTCGGTTTTGCTTCCGGTTGCGACGGTCGGTGTGATGGGCGATTTCCGCACCTACGAAAGAACGCTCGCATTACGCGCCGTTACTTCGACCGATGGAATGACAGCAGATTGGGCGCGTCTGCCGCACGAATTTCTTGCGAGAGTTTCCGCCCGAATCACCTCCGAAGTGCGCGGCATCAACCGCGTGGTTTACGACATTTCATCAAAACCACCGGCAACAATTGAATGGGAATAATAACTAAATGCCTTTGTAAATCGAACGTAATTTTAGAAATGCTATCCGCGACAAAATCCGGCAGTTTGCAAATTAAGGTGATTTAAGGCAATATAAAAACAGTTAGATTCTTTCTCTCTTTTATCAACGGTTGTTCGCTCCCTTTGAGTTTTGTGGAAGCGTTTGGATAGGAACGAGAGTTAGGCAGGTTTAAATTTGTAGGAAGCAGCTCGCGCTTTCGTGAGCATTCAAACGTTGAAGTTCTTCGTTGCCAACCGTTCCATTGAAGCAGACTTATCTACGTTAGAAACACTTCTGTTGACGCTCCAGAAAAATTAGGAGAGAGGATTTTTTTTTAATGTCCACAAAACTTTACGTCGGAAATCTTTCGTTTAAAACTACCGGCGACGATTTACAAGAACTTTTTTCACAAGCAGGAACCGTTGAATCGGCTCAGGTTGTTACGGATCGCGATTCAGGCTTTTCGCGCGGTTTCGGATTCGTCGAAATGGCTTCGGATGAGGAAGCGCAAGCTGCTATCAGCCAATTTAACGGCACCGAAATTGACGGTCGCGCACTGAACGTCAACGAAGCTCGCCCGCGCGAAGATCGCGGCGGAAGCGGCGGTGGCGGTGGTTTCCGTGGCGGTAATCGCGGCGGTGGCGGTGGTTATGTCGGCGGTG
>JALZCH010000081.1 GCA_030863175.1 Acidobacteriota bacterium
TTTGTTGATGTGGATGAAAATCCACGCCGATATATAATGTCATTGCGGTTTCTCCTGTCAAAGAACGAATGATCTGTTAGCAAAATCGATTATAAGTTACCTGGGAGAAACCGTCTTCATTACATCAAAAAGGTATGGCTTTTGAAACATTTTTCTGTGGTTTTAGGTGTCTCAAAAACGTTCCTTTTTGAGACAAACAACTGGATCACTTTAACTACTCTTTACTTTATGAGTTTTGGTACGAGGGACTCTTCAAACGTCTAACTCTTATTTTATTATAGTGAATTTCCTCGACTCTTTACAGAAGAATCATTTTGTCCAGAGTTTGATTTATCGCTTCCTTCATTGGTTCTATTACTACTTTTTTAGCTTCTGATAATTCGGTTTATGTAAAGGAAAATGAGCGTTTGTGCTTGATCAGTTATTGAACTTTTAGTAGTAGGAATTATTTTCCGAACTAAAACCTTTGTTGCGAATTATAAAGCTCGGCATTGTAGAAAGGCGCAAAGGCGGCGATTAGAGCTTCCTGAAAACTCATTGAGCGTGGTATCAAATCGCCGGAAAAAACTCGCCATGCTCCCTGGTGACTGCGAATTTCGGTTTCGCCCATAACTTCGTCAATCACATCTCCAAGTTCACATTCGTGTTCGACAACGCTCTTGACTATTGAAACGGGAACCGAAATCGAAGGACTGGCGCCAAAGCTTTCTCGCACTCCGTCATATAAGCCCATCCGCGCAAAAACGTGTATTTCTGATTTTCTAATTCAATTGTGTGAAATTCGCCTTCAAGACCAACATAAAACTTTGCTGTTTTATCTTCTCGGCGTAAAAGGTGTTGTGCTGCCTCAGCACGGAATTTAGCGCCCAGCATTAACTCTTCATCAGATAAAGGCATTGATGGAGAATTGGTTTTAACAGCCAAAGGCATAATTTCTGCGTTTCTCCAATCAGAATCGATTTCAGCAATACGCTTTACAGCAGCCCGAACTGCGGCTATCTTCGAGCCGCGAGTAGTGCCAAGAGCTATGTTCATAAAAAAGTTAGCTAGCCCTTTATATTAAAAATGTGAGTTTGCATTTCATTTATTTGGGTGTTTCTCTTTGCCCATTTTGCAACTTAAACTCGAACACGTCTGGTCGATGGTAATGACCCGATACATCAAGCGTCATCAATTCTCTGTCGATCATTGATAAATCGAGTTCGGCAGTAATTATTGTTTCTTTATCGAAAATCGGTTCGACGACAAAGCTGCCGTCCGGTGCGATAATACAGCTTCCTCCCCGCAAGACGAGCGAATCAGGGTCATTTGCTTCAGCACAACTTTCAAGCTCCGCTGGCAAATCTTGAGCTCGCATAACAAGACCCGCGGCGAGAACAAAGCAACGTGCTTCAAAAGCATAATGACGAGAAGCTATTTGGTGCATTTCATGAACTGTCGGATAAACTGATATATGAATTTGTTCGCCTGATACGTGCAAAACCTGGCGAGTCAGCGGCATCCAGTGTTCCCAACAGACGAGGCTGCCCACGCGCCCCATTGCAGTATCAACAGCCCTTAATCCGGCGCCGTCGCCTTGTCCCCAAATAAGGCGTTCAGTAAAGGTCGGCACGAGTTTGCGATGATGGTTTAATAATTCGCCGTTCGAGCCAAAAGTAAGCAGGCTGTTATAAAGCGTTCCGTTGCCGGCGCCTTTCGTCACTCGTTCATTGATGCCGATAACAAGAACAATTTTATTATCATGTGCAGCCTGACTTAAAATCTCGGTTTCTTTGCCTGTAACTACAACGCTATTTTGGCGAAGTCTGGCAAAAACTTCCTTGGTTGGCGTATGATTCCAGAGCGCTGCATCGGGGCAGTAATCAAGCCAGGCAGGATAACCCGGCAGCCATGTTTCGCCAAAGGTAACAAGCTGCACGCCTGAGCCCGCAGCTTCTTCAATAAGGCTGACGGCTTTGGCAAGACTCGCTTCCAAGTTCATAAAAACTGGGCTAGCCTGAACGATTCCGACCGTAATTTTTTGTGACAAAACTTCTCCTTTGTAAATCAACTCCCTAACAGAAGTTGCTCTTCGATGAGTTTACCTTCCTGTCGTGCCTGTGCCCATTTTAGTGGCAGCATCTTTATATCACCACTTCTTTCAGCAGTTGTTAAAAAATCCAAGGCTTCAATGATGATCCGGCGCTGCAATTCTTTATGAAACGGCACTCCGAAGTGATGCCCCATCATAAAAGGCACGAAAACAGCACGCGGCGGTTTGATGTGTTCGGTCACGTCAAGCGCTACGGTAATTGAAACGGTTGGAATTCCTCTTCTTTCGATTGCGCGCTGCACGAGCGCGATTGATTGATGACAAATCGGTCAGGCAGGCGCGAGCAGTGCAACGTCTGAACCTTCCGCCTTTACGGCTTCAGCAATATCTTCCGCCAGGGTGCGTTCAAGCATTTTGGCATCCATGTTGTATCCGATAAACGAGAAAAAGTTCGGTGCCAGTTCACTGATAATACCTTCCGCTTGTAATTCCTGAAGGCGTTCAATGGGAAAGATAACATTCAAATCTCGTTCAGCACCGTTTGTTGGATATTTAAGCTGGTGAATTTCTAAATCTGCCGGCTTGGAATTTGATGGAACCCGCCGGAAAGTATAATCGCCAACCGGATGTACCGTATCAAACGGCAGAGTTCCTCTTGGCTGAACTCCGGCGGTACTGACGAAAGTCAAACGCGATTCGCTCAAAGGCTTTTTCAGTTTTGCTAAAGGCACAAAATCGCTTTTGGTAATCATAGAGCCCGGATAACGTTCGTTAACCGTCACCCACAAACCGGGACGCAGTTGTTTTGATTCGTTTTCGCTACTATTAAACCCTGCCGTCATGGATCCACTCTCCTGAACGCTCTACGAAATAGAAATGAAGATGAAAGAAAAGATGCGCCAAGGTCGCCGCATCCTTTTCTGCTAAAGTTTCGAGAATAAACTCACGGTCTGTTTTCGGCACGTCGAGAAGAAATTTCAATGCTTCGATCCACGCCTTGTCAATTTCTTTTTTCCCAACAGCTTCGTTTCCGTCTCCAAAATGCAGGCGTACATATCGAATTAAACTCTCCGTCTCATTTGCCGCGACGGCTTCTTTTAAATACTGCAAAGACATAAGTAATTACAAAGATTGGCTTTTAAACTATTTTTAGATGTTAAAGTTAGCAGTCTCCTTTGGTCTATTTGACTCTGGTTCGAGCAGTCGGGAGACTGATGACACGAAGAAATCGGCTCCATTTCTTTGGTAACCTTCATAAGCAGATCCGTATGCTGCTAAAAGCCGTCTTTCTTCGTGGATTGCGCCGACAAACAGGTAAATGGTCGTGATTAAATTAAATGCCGCCAGATTAACAGTCATGCGCGGCATCAGCCAGAATAACGGTAGCATGCCAAAACTTAACGGGTGCCTGCTTATGCGGAACGGACCTGCGGCTTTCATCTCTCCATCGACATCTAAAATGGGTCCTTGCGCTTCAGGTTCCGGTAAGATGTGAGAATGCCCCTCTAACAATTTCATCAGGTTCGATATTCCATAAAACCTTAGAAAACCGATCTGCCACACGCCATACAGTATGTATAAGACAGCGGCGAATTGCCCCAGCCGCATTAGTCGCGCAAAGGTTCCGCGAACTCGGTATAGTTCACGGTCAGGCAGTCTGGTTCCGTAAAGAATTAACCAGCCAAAAGTAGCGATTGCTACAATGTTATAGAACGGGCGATAAAGCCCGTTCCTTTGTCTCTCTCCAAATAAAGCAACCGTTGCGCTCTTGACGGTGCGGCTTGCCAATAAGCTATGGATGCCGGCAAAGAGCACAGTAGCTACCATAATCTTGATAACGCTTCTGAACATTTTGCTATGCGCGTTTTCTGCTTTTACTAGTCAGCGCCCGCACACCTAAAAACAGTAAAGCCGCTGCTCCTATTCCTAATCCAATCTTAGCGGAGAGAGGAAGCGGCGTTGCCCGAAGCGCAATCGGCGCCAGCAGCGGACGCAATTGATAGCCGAGCCAAGGACCGCTCGCTGAACCCGGCATTGATAGCTCAAGTTCAAAGGCGCTTCGAGGGAATCCGCGCCGCAGCCCATGCCAACCATCTGCGATTGTCGAAAGCAGATGCGGTATAGAAAGTGACTTTCGAGACTTGCTTCATTTTACACATTTTAAAAATTCACACAATAAAATAATGCATTGACAAATGTAGGGTTAGTTTTGTTTATCAAGGTAAAAGTATGAAATCTACTAGCTTTATTAAATAAAGAAAATATGGTTTAAGATTTCTCTTTCAAATCTCTTATTGTTTATGCTTTCAAATCCGAAGCTTTCCAGTTTGATTTCATTTTGCTCACGTTATGGAATGGCAGTTTTGCTTGTTGCCGCCGCACTCGTTTTTGATTTGGTATTTTGGCAGTTCATTCAACCGATAGCTTCGCCGCCGTTTCTGTGGGCAATTATGATAACTGCTTGGAGAATGGGCTTCCGCCCTGGAATCCTTGCAACAGTCCTTTCCGGTCTTACTATTGATTACTTTTTTATCCTGCCTTATTACCAATTCAGCGGCAATGAACCTATTCGTATTTTCGCATTTATAGTTGAAGGATTTATTTTGTGTTGGTTGATAAGTTCCTTATCGAAAGCCGTACAGGAAACACAAACTTCGCGGGAACAGCTTCTCGCATTATCGTCACGTCAAGAAACTCTGCGCGAAGAGGAGCGAAAACGAATCGCTCTTGAAATTCACGACGAACTAGGTCAAGCCCTAACCGGTTTAAAAATGGAAATACATCTTCTTAAGAATCAAATAAACAACGATGAGACGAAAAAGGCGGCTCAAGCAACCAGGAAAATTGAAGATTTGCTGCGTTTAATTGATTCAACCGTTCAAACGGTTCGTCGTATTTCGACTGAACTGAGACCAGCCATATTAGATGATTTAGGCTTGATCGCCGCTATTGAATGGCAGTCTCAGGAGTTTGAACGCCGAACGGGAATTTCCTGCCATGTTTCGACAAATCTCGAAGATATTGAGATCAAACCAGAATCAGCCATCGCTATCTTTCGTATTTTTCAAGAGACTTTAACTAATGTCGCCCGACACGCCGAGGCAAAATCAATCGCCGTTGATTTAAGAAAATCAGACCAAAACATCATCTTGCGCATCGTAGATAATGGAATCGGAATCGCCGCCGGTCGCATACAAAACAATCACTCGCTAGGTATCTTAGGAATGAGAGAGCGAGCGCGTTTAATCGGCGGTGAGCTTACTATTTCGCGCGGCGAGAAAAATGGGACGATTGTTTTACTGAAAGCGCCGCTCAGCTAATTATATCAATAACATTTATTCGAAATGGCGATTAAAATTTTAATTGCGGACGATCATGCAATCGTTCGACAGGGATTAAGGCAAATTGTCACGGCAGACCCGGATCTGACGGTTGTGGGCGAAGCTCAGAACGGTACGGAACTGCTTAATTTAATCCGTAATACGGAAGTTGATGTGGTTGTTCTCGATATTTCGATGCCTGGCAGGAACGGCTTGGAAACGCTTAAAGATATTAAAGCCGATTATCCGTCAATGCCGGTAATTGTCTTAAGCATGTACCCGGAAGACCAATATGCGGTGCGTGTCTTCAAAGCAGGAGCTGCCAGTTATATAACAAAAGAAACTGCGCCTGAAGAGCTTGTGAAAGCAATCAAAAAAGCTCATCACGGCGGAAAATATATCAGCCAGCAGCTCGCTGAGCTGCTGGCTTCCTACATCGAGGCGGGAACGAATAAAGAACCGCATAAAACATTATCCGACCGCGAATATGAAGTTTTCTGTTTGCTAGCAGCCGGGAAAACAGTCGGTCAAATTTCCGAAGAGTTTAATTTAAGTGTAAAAACCGTTAGCACTTATCGCGCTCGAATTCTCGAAAAAATGGGAATGACAACAAATGCCGAGATGATGCGTTATGCGATCACAAATAAGCTCGTTTAGTTTATCTCTATTAATTCAATCCTTGTTCAATCCATCTAATCTCTTTCGCACTTAATTCGTGTCAGACAAAATCTGACAATTTCTTGAGACATTCTCCTACAAAAAAAAGAGTTTTGTGCCGATAACGAAAAATAAAAACTTAACCGATAATGAGCTGACTTATTAAATTAACGGTGAAAATTCTCAGCCGACTTTCGGTTAACGACGGGCACAGACAGCTTTACGCGCTTTTATTGCTCAATGACCATTTGCCTCTAGTAGTTGTGTCTTAACCGACATCAGGCTGCTCTCGTCACCTTTTATGGAGAAAAGCTGATGTCTTTTGAAATGTTGATCCTTGGACTGCACCGTGTTGGCACGCCGCCCCCAACCGCGAAAATCAGAGGCTTATTTATCAGTCCCCAATTACTGGAATTTCAGCTTTCGCTGCTTCAGGAAATGAATTTCCGTTTTTTGACTTTAAGCGAGGCGATGAGGGAGCAAAAGGGGAAAATCGCCGTTCTCACATTTGACGACGGTTACGAAGATACTCTGATCAACGGGCTTCCGGTTTTGAGAAAATTCAAAGCTCCGGCGACCATTTTTGTGATCACCAATGATGTCGGCAAACGCAATGTGATCTGGGAGGAAGCCGGTGAGGATTTACCCGCGGATTTGCTTTCTTGGAGTTCTCTTGAAATTTTGCACCGCGAAGGATGGGAAATAGGCAGCCATTGCGACAGGCACATTCATCTTTCGCGCTACACTGTTGCCGAGCAGAAAGCAACTATCAGGAAGTCAATTCAGGAAATAAAAGAGCGTTTGGGATTTGCTCCAACTTCTTTTGCTTATCCTTATGGAGAATCCAGCGAAATGATAAAATCCATTTTGCTCCAAAGCGGAATAAAATATGCGGTCACAACCGAGCAGACTCTTCCATCAGATTTGAAGAATCGAACTGATTTCCTCGCGCTGCCGCGAGTTTCGCTCGGCGGGCGAAAGCCTCATCATTACGTCAAAAATCTCCTTCGCATTTCAAAGGCGACGGGTGCCAGCGCAGTGCTTCCCGCTCTGCTCAAATCATCAATTACCGGATTACAATTGAATCACCGAAAGTCTTATCTACCGAAATATGAAAAGTTTTAGCTTCGTAGTTTGATTCGAGGAAATAAAAGTTTTGGAATTGGCAATCACCAGCTTAGCTTTTGTGTCTGCAAAAGAGAACATAATGTCTTGAAAAAAGTGAAACAAAAGGCAACACTTGCTTTTTCTCCTGCAATGAAATCTCGTTTTCGGAAGTTTTTAAATAAATCCATTGCGTCAAATAAATCGGTAGTGCAAGCGGTAGCCATAACCATTCCTTCGAAATAACCGGCACATATTCAATTTTCTCAATTTCAAAACCAGCTTCCCATAAAATCCGGCGCAAGTTTTGGATTGATATTATTTTCCAACTCGGTTTATCAAATGCAATTAAAGTTCTGTATTGGCGGGTTCTGCCAAAAAGTAAATATAAGAAGCGATCTTGAATCGTAAGCAAATTATCGTTTGTCACGACAAGAGTACCATCAGGTTTTAAAAGCTCTTTTAACTGCTCGAAAAAATATAGTGTGTTATCGAATTCCATAACGCCGCTCACACTGGTTATCAAATCAAACTCTTGGTTTTTTGCAAACGGTAATTTACTGCTTGCGTTAGCCTGTACGAACTCGGCGCCAAGGGAGTGACGGGGCAACATAACATCAACGCCGACGGCTTCGGCATTCGGAAAGAAGTCTTTGACTGTTCGCAAAAAATCGCCATCGCCGCATGGAATATCGAGAAAACGCCGTAATTTTATCTGCTGTGAAAGCAAATAAGCGATAATTGTTTTATTAACGCCGCGACAAGTATTGCCCCGAGGTATTTTGTCGAGCCTTTGTAGCTGGTACTCAGCTTTTTCGATCTGATTGTTTTTCATGAACCGAAATATAACTGTATTGATAATAAGTAACTAAGTTTACTGGCAGAATTCGATATAAAAACAGAAAAGCACATCTTAAGATGAGTGTGCTCAAATCTTAACTTACAGCTGTCTTGTTGAATATACAACGTGTCAAATAACAGCAAACTTTAGTGTTTCTTTGGAAATGGACGACGGAAATTTAACAGTACTGTTAAATTAGACCCTACAATGGATTTTCACTGGATCCAAGACTGAATGTTAATTTTGTTTGATCTACCGCGCTTTTCATTTGCGCAGAATCACCTTTTGAAAATCAACTCGAGTGCCTTTGATTAAACCGCTATGAAAACGCCGATACCACTTGCGCACAAATCCGTTCACGAAAAAGTCGCTGAAATTTTGTCAGGCGAAAAGCCAGGCAAGCTTCTCGACGTACCGGCTGGTTATGGCGCGCTTGCGCTACGAATGAAAGAACTTGGCTTCGATTCATTTGCCTGCGATCTTTACCCGGAAATTTTTCGGGCAGAAGGCATCGAAATTCAGCAAGGCAATCTGAATATCAGATTGCCTTATGACGACGCCTCATTTGATTACGTCATATGTGTCGGTGGTATTGAACACGTAGAGAATCCGGCGAATGCGATTCGAGAATTTTCGCGCATTTTGCGCTCGGGCGGTTCGCTGGTCATCTCGATTCCAAATGTCCTGAACATCGAGGAGCGCCTGAAGTGGCTTTTCTACGGTTACACATCGCATTTCAAGCCACGCTCGAAAGAGGCTATCGAAGAAGTCAGAAAAAGATACCCCGGAATGGAGGAGATTGGTCTTCAGATAAGCACGCTAAGCTATGCAGATATGAGATACCTGCTGGAGAGCAATTTATTTGATGTCATAGGCATTTTCCCTGATAAGCCGAAAAGGAACTCTTGGCTGTTGCTTCCATTCGTCTGGCTAGTGCGCTTGGTTTCATCATTTCTGTCAAAAGAACAACGCCAAGCACGCTGGACCGACCAAATCAACTCAAACAACGTCCTTCGCGGCGGCAACGCTCTTTTGTTTCACGCTAAGAAAAAATAAATTAACTTCTGCTTTTCATACTTTTTATTCATTCAATTCTTCTCTACCTAAAGGTGTCAAAAAACTATAGTGATACTGTTGCCGAATTCAAAGAAGCCTTTAAAGTGAAAAAGTAAGCCTATACAGTTTTGCGGGTTTATTGGACATTATTTTGGTTAAATCGAATTGGGCAACAGTATCACTACACTTTTTGGACAGTTTTACGTATTAGGTTGTGTTGACACAGATCAGTTAAACTATTCTTTGAAATGAAAGTTAAGCTAACTGATAGAGAATGGCAGAAAATTCTGCCCGTGCTAAAATCCTGCGCTCCTGAAATTCGTCTTGGAGCCG
>JALZCH010000050.1 GCA_030863175.1 Acidobacteriota bacterium
AATAAAATCAAACAATGGCGGCGCATTTTTACGCGCTTTGAGAAATTGTCAAAGAACTATTTAAGTTTCATTCATCTGGTCAGTTCATTGATTTGGCTCAGATGAAATGTCAACAGAACCTAGATATTTAATGGTTTTCGGCGATAATCCGTCTAAAATTTCTTTTTCGCGCAGAAACTCTGCGAACGATTTCTCTAACATAAAAACCTCCAGTCTAGTGCGTATAAGCTTCGCCGACTGAAGGTTTTCTATTATTAATATTACTACTAATTACAGTAGGTAAAAAGGTTATGCCGGAGGTCGGAATTTCATACAGTTTGGCTAAATTTCGCATTTGTTTGACTTCCCAATTTTGCTGAATTTTGCACTGCCACAATAAAACCGATAAAGCCGACGAAGCAGATAGTTTTGAAATCTGTGGACTTCGTTTGGACAAGTTTTTAGCTTGCGGCGCGGTCTGTTTCATCAATTGGTTCATCGAAATTCCAGCCAGCAAAATTTTCGGCTACATCCATTAATGCAACGCGACTGTCGCGGCTCGCGTGGCTGTAACGCATCGCTAAGGTTTTGTCGGCGTGTCCGGTGATGCTTCCCACGGTTGCTAAATCTTTTCCGGCTTGTGTGCCGCGCGTTACGAAAGTATGCCGCGCGTCGTGACCGACAAAACCGCCCGTTACGTCGCGACCGTATTTGACGCCGGCGCGGTTGCAGGCTTCGCGCATGAATTTGTAGTGATTTTTGGTTGGCGAACCTGAAACGGTGAAAACATAATCGCCTTTGTTTAATTCGCAGGCTTCGAGGATTACGCGGCGCAGAGTTGGCGTCAGCGGAACGTAGCGGACGATCTGGATTTGTGAATATCTGGTTTTCATTCCGCGCACCTGGACTTCTCCGCCCTTCCAGTCAACGCCGCTTTTGAGGACATTTTCGACTTCGCTTTTGCGCGAGCCGGTTAGGAGTTCAAAGTGAAAAATCAGCCCGACGCGGCGCCGATTAATGAAGTCGGCGCGTTTTTCATTTTCCATTTGCGGGCGGTAGAGTTCGCGCAAAACTCGTTCGATTTCGTCGCGGTGAATAACGCGCTCGCGGCGCGATTTGTCAATTTTCGGGCGCGGAATTTTTGGCGCGTTCCATTCAGCAAGCTCGTCCGGGAAAAATGTTTCGGCTTCGTGCAAAGTCGCGGCGATGATCGTTATTTCGCGGTCAACTGAGGAAGCTTTTAATTTATCTGCAAATCGTTTTTCTCGATACGAGATGATGTGACTGCTTTTGATTTCGTGGACAGTTAAATTTTCCGGCAGTAACGCGAGAAAGTCTCGCAAAACTCTCTCGGACCGAACTCTCTCATTTTTGTTTTGAATTGTCGGTAGGCGTTTTTTGGTTAGTTCGGCGAAAGTCGGCTGTTTTAGTTTTGGCTTTTCCTCGAAACCGTATTTTTTTTCTTTTTCGCAGACGCGAATTCTTGAAACAGCGGCTTCGGTGAGCTGGCGCGAAGCAAAACCTGATTCGCGTTTGCGTTCGCCGTTTGACTGCCAGATGTCAAAGCCCCAGCTCACAAACTTCTTTTCGTCATCGGCTTGTTTTGCAGGATTTTTTCCTTCGCCGCGCAGTTTGTAATTCGGATTTGCCCGCCAGCCGGGGCGCGCTTTGTTGCTGTAAAACTTTTTGATTGCCATAGTTGAAATCTTGTTTTGTCAATGAAAAACAAAAGTCAAAAAAATCAGCGGCATTTGTGCAAAACGTGCGTGACGACGCCGAAGATTTCAAATGAATCGTGGCGAGAAACGACGCGCGGCTGATATTTTTTGTTGGCGGCGACAAGCCGCAGGCAGTTGCGCGAAGGTTGATAGATTTTGATTGTAAAACCTCCGCCGATTTGGGCTAACACGCGGTCGCCGGGTTGCGGCGAGAGATTGCGGTTGACCACGAGAAGATCGCCGTGTGTGATTTCGCCTTCCATCGAATCGCCGACGACGCGAATGAGAAAAACATCGCCTTTGCCTTCGGTCAGATATTCGTTAAGATCGAGGCGTTCAAATTCGGTTGCCAGATCGGTAGGTTCGCCCGCCGGGATGCTGACCGAAGCGAGACGCGTCTTGTGATCGGATTTCTTTGCAAGAGGTGAAAATTCGATTGCGTTGTGCATATTTTCAAGCCTTCTTTCTTTTTTCCGTGGTTTTTGAGTCGGATGGAGCAGCGGTCACAACATTGGTTTTTCTAGTAGAGCGCGGCGTGAGTTCGCCGACCAGCGCGGCTTTTGCCAGTTTTGCCCGGTCAACTTCAACGTCTTCAATTCCGTAATAAGTCAGCAGAATTGCTTCTAATTGTTTGGTCGCCGAGCGGCGACAACGAGCGGCTTCCTCATCGAGCGCGTTCCAGACCGCTTTCGGTAATCTGATCGAACGTGCCACATCGCTTTCCATACTTTTCTCTCCAACCTTCTTGAATGATGCCGTAATGATACCGAAATAATACTACACGGCAAGAAGTTTATTCAATGCTGAAATGGTATTGACAAGATACCGAAATGTAATTATCTTTTATTGGTATCAACTCGATACCACATCAGGGGGGGGAAAATGGCTGAAGAAATTAAAACTTCCGGGGAAAAATCCGAAGAAGTCGCTTTTAATTTGCGGCTTGAACGCGAGCTTTACGAGAAAATCGCGGTCGCAGCGGACGAGCAAAAGCGAAGCAGAAACGGGCAGATCGTGTTTGTGCTGGAAGATTATTTCAGAGCGCAAAACGGGAAAGTTGAGAAAAGTTTATGAGCCTGATTCGCCGAAAAACGCCGCAAACATTGGTCGCGCCTTGCTGCGCGGCGCGAATGCTCGATTTGCACGAAAGCACTTTGCTCAAAGGTTTGGCGGGAACCGAATCTTTAACGCAAATTCGGCGCGGAACCGGGCGACGGCAACGAGTTTCATTCATTCTCGAAGAAATTCTTGAACTCAAAGCTGAATGGATCGAAGCCGCGCGCAAAACAAAATCTTCCCTGAAACTCGTGAACTGAAAAACGATGACGCGCAAACGTTATTTGCGAGTGCGAAATTTCGACAACTTGCAGCATTACAAAACCGGCGACCGCAATCCGATCTGGGTCAAGCTTTATTGCTCGATTCTGGAAGATTACGAGTTTCAACAGCTCCCGGACGCGGCGAAATTCCATGCCATCGGCTTATTGTTGCTGGCTTCCAGACTTTCAAACCGTTTTCCCGACGATGCGGTTTGGTTAGGGCAAAAAATCGGAGCGAGTGAGCGAATCAATCTCGAATTGTTAATCGAATGCGAGTTTCTGGAAGTCGTAAAGGACGAAAAGCCAAACAGAAATGCTGCAAATGTTGTCAATTTTCCAATTGAAAATGATGAAAACCTGTCCGAAAAACGAGCAACTAACGCCCGTAAAGCAAAGAAAACAAAGAGTCACCTTGCTAGCACAGTTGGCGAAACGTCTGAAATCCGCGCTAGCGCAGAAAAGAATAGAAAAGAAGAGATAAGAATACACACAGACACAGAAACAGACGGCGAAAGCGAAAACCGTGTGTGTGTGAATTTTGCGGAATCTTCTTTGTCCGTATCGAACGGCGGCGCAAACGGAAAGTCGCAATTTTCGCTCGAAGATTGTCTGCGTTACGCCGAAACGTGTCGAGCGCGCGGCGACCCGATTCAAAACGTCAATGGTCTGGCAGTCAGTTTATACAAATCCGGCGCGGCGGATTCGCTGATTCTGGCGACGCTTTACCCGGAAAAGCACGAGGAAAAACAAATCGAATTTTACGGCGAACCGCGCAAATTCAAGGATGAGCATTGCACAGTTTGTCACGGCTCGAAAATGGAAATCGTTAAAGGCAAAGGCGCCAGAGAATGTCCGCATTGCATTGATGAACGCGGGCGACGAACCGGAAAAGAACCCGCGCAAATTGAAGAAGGAGCATTAACGGCATGAGTAATGAGCAGATAGTTGAGTTTCTGGAAACAATCGCAGCCAATGACCGTTCTCCGAAATACGAATACGGCGAACCGAGACAATTTGACGGAAAATGCCCGCCTGCCGGGGCGCGATGGGCGACGCCGCGCGAAATCGCTGCGGAATTAAAACAAAAGCTTTGCGCCGAAATTCTTCTCGAATCACCGGCGGAAAAATAAATTTTCGATTTTTTAGACTATGGCATTTGTTCGCACATTTACAGCTTCGGGCGGGCGCAATTATCAGGCGCTCGTTCAATCGGTCTGGGATAAACAGAAAAAACAGCCGCGTCAGCGAGTCGTGCGCTGGCTCGGACGAGTACGCGATTCGATTCGTTGGCAGGTTACGAATGATGGCACAGTTTCTCCGGTTGAAACTGCCGAATGTATCACTAGGTCTTTTAGGTCAAGTGAGGAAAAGTTTGTTTGCAGCGCAATTGGTCGCAACCGCTCGCTTTTGGTTCACGGTTCCTAGGGCGTCGGTAAAACCTTTCTGTTGCAGCAGGTCGCCAGACAATTGAACGAATCTGGTTTCTCGGCTCATCTTTTCCGCTGGACTTCGCCGCAGGGCGCGTTTATTGCGGACATTTGCAATGCGCTAACAATTGAGACGAAAGAAGAAAACGAAAACGGGCGAATGGTTAAACGCAGTCAAGCCGCTCTTTTGGAGGAAATCGGCAAAAGGCTGCAAGACCGGAAAACCGTTTTGATTGTGGACAAAGCGCAATCAATTCCAGCATCGCTTCGCAATCAGTTTGAAGTCTGGCTCGAACAGGGCGCGACGATTTTACTCGCGGCGACGATGCCTAAACGCGGCGAATTGTATTTGAAGTTTCCGCGTTTTGAATTACAGCCGCTCGACCGCGTTTCATCCGCCGCATTGGTCAGAGCCGCAGCCGAAAATTATGGAGTAAAGCTAAAACCTTCGGAAATTTCGGAAATCGTCACGCACGCTAACGGAAATCCGCAGTTTTTGATTCGCGCTGTCGCCGAACACGATATTGGAGCGAAATCCGATCCGGACCAAATGGAATGGATTGACGGAACGCCGCTTGTGATCGGCTGTTTGTGCGGATTGATGCTTTTGCGTTTTATCGGCAGAGGTTTGAACGACGAAAACCTGATGTTGATGGGCGGAGTTTCGCTCGTCGTTTTGCGGCTGGCGATGCTGACCATTGCGCGCGTTAGCCGTCGCCGAAAGGTAATCCAATGACCACGCTTTCACATCTGGCATTTTCAGCCGTCTGTACATCGGCGTTTCTTTGCACATCTGATCCGACGACCGTAATTGTCGGCGGGCTATGTGGAGCTTTGCCGGATGTTAACACGCCGAATAGCTGGACTGGCAGAATTTTGCGCCCCGTTGCGTGGCTCGTCGAAGATTTCGGACATCGGCAAATCACTCATAGTTTGATCGGCTCGATTTGTTTTCTGATTTTGTCGGCTGCCGTCTGGCAAACCGCCAACGATTATTTCGCGGCGAATTTGTCAACTTGGCTGCTCGTCGCCCCAAACATCGGTTACACATCCGGCTGGCTTCTTGATGCCGGAAGCAAAACCGGAGTGCCGATTTTTTACCCGATGCAAAAGCGCCTGGTCTTTCCCTTTGACCCGGCATTTCGACTTTCGACAGGTTCGCTTTCCGAAAAGGTTTTCGGAATGGTTTTGATCGCCGCGCTCGCCGGAATTTTGTATGTCAACGGCGCTGGCGGCGCTTTGACTTCGTTTTCAAATCTGCTCGGTTCGACATCGGGCGGCGTTCAGACTTACCGCAAACACGCTAACACTCATCGCATCACGGCAGATGTCGAAGGCATCCGCCAGAACACGCAGGAATTGTTTTCAATCGAATCTGCGCGCGTCGTCGGTCACATCGGCGATCACGATTTGCTGATCGAAACGGGCGAAGACGAAATTCTGCAAATCGGAAAATCGGCAAACGCGCACGTCCGCACTTCGTCGCTCGTCGTTCATCTGAACGAACCGCAACACGTCGCAGTCAGAAGTCTGAAAATTCCCGAACCGATGAAGATTTTCCAGATTTTGGCGACGCTGCCAGAAAACTGCGAAATCACCGGAACATTAAAAACCGACGAAACTGGTTCGGCAGTTCTGCGCCCAAATATTGATCCGCTCTCATTTCGCCGAATTACCGTCGAGCAACAAAACGGAATCGCGCAGCTTCATTTGCGAGTCGTCACACCGACACAGCTCCGCAATTTCAGAAACACGGCAAACGCTTCGATTGAGAAAAGTTTATGGGTTACGGGCGAATTGATCGTCCGGGAAAAACGATGAACAAAATTTTACCGTGCCTTTTTGCGTTATGTCTGGCGGCTTGCAATCGCTCGCCTAATTTCGTCGCCTCGGACGAAACGCGCTCAGTTACGACAACAGAAATCATCAAGCCGCAGGAAACGGAGGACGCGCCGCACACAATAAAAGTCAGCCTAACGATTTCGCGCCGCGAAGATTTGCGCGTCCGGACCGGGCATCAGTTAAAAGAAGGCGATGTTTTAAGCGACCGCAGTTTTGAACGAGCGACGTTAATTCATCAACGCGGATTGCTCGAATTTGCTTTGCGCGAGTTGAAAACTAATCAACCCCAGCAAACCGCTGCGATTGCGCTGCCGCCCGCTTCGTATGACGAACAGCTTGCCGCAATCCGCCGAGCCGAAATCGAACGCGATCAAATCAAGCAAAAAGCGGAAATCCAAATTCGCAGATTTGCCGAAATCGAAGGACTCGAAAATCTGCCGGCGTCCGTCATTGAACACGAACACGCGAAACTCAAAACCTTAAAACTCAACGAACAAAACGCTCTGGCAGAAATCGAATTGGCAAAAGCCAAACTCGCAACCGCGCTAACGGCGCGCGCATATCTGGAAAACCAGCGCGCCATAGAAACACGAAAAGAAAAAATCGCGCTCGGCGAACGCCGCCAAAAGCTCGAATCCGAAACTGTCGAACTGCAAATGCAAATCGCCGCGCTCAACGAACGAATCAATCAGCTCGGCGCGGTCAAAACACCATTTGCCGGGCGCGTCGTTAGCGTTGAATGGAAAGGACAAAACAACAATGAAATTACGATTGAGCTTCTTATTGCTGTTGACGCTCAGCTTTCAGGCGACAGCGCAAACTGATTTGCCCTGCGAACAAAACACGCCCGAGTGCGTTGAGCAACTGACAGCCCGCGCCGTTGAAAATTCACGCGAAATTCGCCTCCTCGACGAAACAATCAAATTAGCGAAGCGAAAAGGTTGGACGCAATACATTGACGTTTCGGCAATTGATCCGCTGACGCTTTCAATCCAGATCGTCAGAAATCTGCTCGGAGGCGGCGAGCGTCAGGAAAGAAAACTCCGAATCAAATCTCTGGAGGTCGCCAGAGCGACAAAAGCCGAAGAATTAAAAACGCGCATCATCGAATTTCTCTCGCAAATCGAATCGGCAAAACGCCGCACCGAATACTCGCGCCTAGCTCTCGAAAATCACCAAACCAGACTTGCGCTCGTCGAAATCAATTACCGCTCCGGCGAAGGCTCAACTGAAACGATGCTCACATTATGGCAGAGAACCGACGCTTTAAAAGCCGAAATCGAAGCGGCGGAAACAGAAGCAAAAGCCGCTTGGCGAAAGCTCTCCGAAATAATCGCGCCGCCCACCACACGCGAAACAGCCCGCGCCGCCGTCATCGAACAAATCACCAAAGCCTGGATTTCATCCGGCACAAACGAAGAATTGAATTTGATTGTTTTAAATGCCGACGAAAACGGGCGAGTTTTCAAAAGCGAATTTTTGAAAATCTTCCCCGAAGGCGCAAAACATCTGCCCAACGAATTAAAACCTCGTGAAATTTATACGACAAACCCAAACGGCAAGCGTAAGGTTCAATACCTTGGAAGAATCTCTCTAGACGGCTTCAACTTTTTTATTTTTCGCTATGTTGATTTCAGTTTAGACTGATTGACAATTTAAACTGTGTTATCAGGGAACTAAGAATCAGAATGATTGATAACTTTAAAACACTCCAAAACTACGTTTGCAAATTTAGTTTCAATGATCTAGCGAAAAGTTTTTTTACACTCAATTTATGGTTACCTAATGTCGCTAGTCCAATTAAGACACAATTACTGTATGTTGTTTTGGAATCAGTATCGAATCGTTTGGCACTTCAAGATCAAATTAAGACATACGAACAATTCAAAGAATTTTCTGAAAATGTTGTTTCGCTTCTTCCTTCATTTCCGGTTATGGAAGATTATGTTCCAGAGGCGGATTGGGGAGAAATAAAATATTTTTTTAACGAAGAATATTATAAAGTTTTTTATGGTGGTGACTTATCTAATCCTTATGATTGGTACTATAAATTTGAAATCCTGCATTTAGGATTTGACGATTTTTACAAAAAGAATATTGGTCGGTCTCCATCAAATGAGCTGGAACTTTGCTTGTCTATACAAAATGAAATTATTAATGGTATTTCGCAAAGTCCAATATTAAATGAAAATATAAATCCTGGTGATTTCTTCTCTCCCTCGAAAGATTTTTGGTTGAATTCCACTTCCTTCTTGAATAGTTTTGATCCTGAACTGATTTTTGAAGAAGAAGTGGTCAATAAGTACACAAAAACTTTAGACGGTTCAGTATCAGAAACAATTCCGACAGAGCAGGATTTTATAAATCTCGCTCACGAAGGAAAGAATTGTTTTTACTTTTTTATAAAAAAAGAAAATAAAATCTTTCCCGTGCTCCCAAGAAAATACTTTAGTGTTCTGTTTGATACTTGGGGCAGTATTTTAAATGAGAATTATCCGCTTCTCAAAGAACAAATTAAACATCCAGAATTAACAATTAGTTTCGAGGTTTCCAAGTTCATACAACAGAGAGTAGATGAGAAAAAGATTTTTTCTTTAGTTAGTATTATCAAACCAAATTTACACGCACACGAAACAGTTTTCGCCTCGGCTTTTATTTCTAAAAATAAACTTGTTTTGATTCATGTATTACCTCCAATAATCAGGAGTGTGAACATTGAGGAGAGATTGAAAAACGTTGCCTTAGAGTACATAGAACTAGAAAAAATACTATCGATAAAACCGATAAAAATCGGCTTATTAAGAGACCATTCAATCGTACAATTTAATCCTTCGCAGGAAAACACCAAACCGTTAGAACCTTTATTTATTACTTGTATTCCGTTCGTTAATACCGGTTTGGGTTTTATTACTCCTCCTGAAGATTTGACAGGAGAAATAATTCCGTTAGATCAGCTTTTGGGGATTTTTGATGAAGTTGAAAGTTTGGATGAAATTGCTGAATTCTATGATTTTCGGGAAAAAATGAGAGCTACTGTTGGCTTGTTTTCTCCAATGACTTCAGATTTAGATTCCTTTGGCTCGTTTAAGGATTCTAGTAGTGTTTTAGTGCGTGGAGCAATCGAACCTAATTTTTTGATGCTAGACCCTCATTGGGGTTCAAATTTTCGTTATAGAACATTGAGCGAATTCTGGAGTATTTTTCCTCTAAGTTATTCCTTTGGTCATCCGAGAAGTTGGTCAATTATTAAAGACTCCATAAAAGAAAAAAGTTTTTTAATGATGTCAAAGATGTTCTTTGGCTATGTCCATGTCCTTAAAATCGGTCAAGCAACAATATTCATAAACTCGCCTGTAGGTAGCTTGGACTATGCTCAGGGCAGATTAACCGAATTATTAATGGATGGGCTGGAAGATGCTCTTTTACACTATGAACAATTGCTCGAAAATTTACCGTTTGCCAAAAATGAAGAAGTGATACACATTCTTTTTTTTCCGGATTCACTCTTGGAAAGTGAAGAGTTTAACCATTTAAGCCACTTATCTCCTGATGATTCTAACTGGAAGATAGACATTGCCCGATTGCCAAGAGGTAAACAGGGAATAAGAATCGTTTACAACGAAATCCTTTTAAGAAATTTATTACAGAACGCAAAAGATAGAGCTATACAAATAGAACTGTTGCTTGATGTAATTCAAAAATTGAATGCCGTATTTGGAGATGAGGGTTACTCTGAAATAGAAATAAAACTGGAAAAAGAAAAAAGCAAAAAAAATCGTTATCGAATTTTTTCAATGGAAAAGAAGATTTCTTTCCCGGAGTTGTCTAAATATGTCAAACCGAACATTAAAGAATACAAACTTGCCGATAAAGAAATAGCAAATATCGCAAATAACAACTCAATTACCGAGGGAAAGTATGAAGGCAGTGTTGCAAAAGAAAAAATAAGGCAACTGATAAACGGTTTAGTCACTAAACTTGATGAAGACGTAGCAAAATTCAACTTAAAATCTTCAATTCCCATACTAATAAGTAATATTGACTCTTTAACAGACGAATACGAGCAGGAAGATGCGCGAGTCAGGAATTCACTAGATCAAGAGGTTAATTATGAAAGAGATATTAAATCGGGTGAGGGTAAATTAGAATTTTTACACTATTACCAATGTTACAAATATCTGATAGAAAAATTTACACAGCTGCAACCCCAGAATAATGACAATTTAACGGATGAAAAAATTTCTGAATTGCTCGCACTAACTGATAGATTAATTCATTTATATTCAGTCAGCGACAATCTTCATTATGGAATTTATCCCGCCGCTTTAATCATATCATCAGATTTTTTCGTCGAAACAGAATATATTGGCGTGGACATTACAGAAATGCAGAAAAAATGGCAGCAAGAGCAGGCTAATCTGAAATTAGGGCAAATCGGGAATAATGAGGATAGAAATATACTGAACATTGATTATCAGCATTTACTTGATGAACTTGATCAAAGTTTTAAGAGTGATTTGAGCTTTAGTTTTAGAAACGTGATCTCTGTGCAACAAATTCTCTCATCATGGACTTATTTTGATTCTTCTGCTACTGAATCTACATTTTATAAGTCAAATGAAGAAAAGATTTTGCGAATTTGTGAGGAAAATATCGATAATTTTGAGCAAGCAGAGATAAGTAAAGTGCTGAATTTTTTGACGCTTGATGACAAAAAACTATTGTTAGTTGAAGGCAGTTCTGTTTCCAGTTCCGATCTTCCTGTCTGGGAACATAGAAAAAGAACTTACAGATACAATCTCCGTCCTTTAATAAAAATTGAAGAAGATTTTTATTGGGGAGCGCATTCTTTAGAGAGATCTGCTCGAACCTGGTTTACTACAATTAACAATTATAAACTTCCTTCTGATTTATCAGTTCCTAATGTAATTAGCACTTTAGATAAGTATCACAAGATATTTGAAAATGCTCTGCAAGAAAAAATAGAAGAAATTGTTTTAAGAATAACTCCATTTGTAAAAACCGATGTTTTCCCGCATAAATTAGGAATTATAAACGAGGACATAGGAGATGTTGATGTTTTTGTGCTGCTGGAAAACAAGAAAATTATTTTGAATATAGAATCAAAGGTAATTGATCAAGTTTTTTCTAATAAAGACCTGAAGCGTTTATCAGAAAAAATATTTGGGAGAGTGAAAACGAGTGATGGAGCATTCGAGGAAGGCTACTTACAAAAAGTTGAGAAACGCGCAGATTTTCTAAAAGAAAACAGTGAGAAAATGGTTGAAAAAGTTTGGGGAAAATCTGTTAGTGAATTAAAGGTTATTTCAGTATTTGCTACCGCAGACTCCTATTGGTGGACAAAGTATCCCCCCATTGAAACAGACGTTAACTTTATTGAAATAAGATTGTTGGAAGATTTTATTAATTCACTTTGAAGTAAATGCAGATTTTTCTTTTCAAGAACTTACCACTATCATGTTCAATTCCAGCGCCTAAGTTCAATACATCGGAAAAGCTGAAGTGTTCGGATTCAATTTCGTGCTTTTTCGTTTGAATTAGGAGCGAAACTCTATTATAAATTGGCTATTAGAAATCATTGTCTCACCGATTCTTTTCTCGGAACTGCCGATGACTGATAAATATAAAATTCCGATTTTGCCGCTCAAGCAGGATATTGAAACAAAAGCCGTATTGAAACGGCTTGCGCCGGCGCATCGGCGGCTGGCGGAACTCAAAGGCGTTGCCCGCACGATTCCGAACGAGCAGATTTTGATTAATACACTCACGCTTCAAGAAGCGAAAGACAGCTCGGCGATTGAGAATATCATCACGACCCACGACGAACTCTTCAAAGCCGAATTGTTTATTGAAAGCCTGACCAGCCCGGCGGCAAAGGAAGTGCAGAATTACGCCTACGCGCTCCGCAAAGGTTTTGAACTCGTTCGACGGCACAAAATCTTAACTGACAATCACATTTTGGAAATTCAGGAAGAACTCGAACGAAACCGCGCCGGTTATCGCCGCGTTCCGGGAACTGCGCTGAAAAATCAGCAAACGGGCGAAACCGTTTACACGCCGCCGCAGGATTACGACACGATCAATCGCCTGATGAGAAATTTGAGCGATTTTATCAACGATGATTCCCTGAGTGACGTGGATCATCTCGTCAAACTCGCAATCATCCATCATCAGTTTGAAAGCATTCATCCGTTTTACGACGGCAACGGTCGCACCGGGCGCATTATCAACATTTTGTATCTGGTAACGAAAGAACTGCTGGATTTGCCCGTGCTTTATTTGAGCCGTTTTATCATTCAGAACAAAGCCGAATACTACCGTCTGCTACAAGCTGTTCGTGACGATGACAATTGGGAAAGCTGGATTCTTTTTATGCTTCAGGGCGTCGAGGAAACCGCCGTGCAAACTATTTCGCTGATTGAGCAGATGCGTGAAATGATGGCGGATTACAAACGCCGTCTCCGCGCGGATTTACCGAAGATTTACAGTCAGGATTTACTCAATAATCTGTTTCGGCATCCTTATACCAAGATTGAGTTTTTACAGAACGAGCTTGGCGTCTCTCGCAAAACCGCGTCGCAATATCTCAAACAACTTGTTGACGGCGGTTACCTTCAGCTCATCAAAATCGGGACGAGCAACTTTTACTTAAATGAGCCTTTATTTAGTTTATTTATCAACGCGCACCACGGCGTCGCTGAAACTGGTGAAGCGCCTTTGATTGAGTCAATCAACTAAGGGCGTTTGAGTAGAAAACCGGAAAATTTACTCATATCACCTCTGAAATGAGTAGAAAATCGAAAAATCTACCCATTGGGAGGAAAGTATGAGTAGAAAATCGAAAAATCTACTCACAAAAATCCCGAAATAATAAATTATAAATTCGTCAAGCTACTTTATACCCACGCTCTTCAAGTTTTGTTAAACAGGCAATGACCTTTCTTTTATCTTCCTCGGTCAGTTCGCGCTTCTCTTCAGCGAGATCGCTCATGTACTGTTTTAATTGCGAATCAAATACCTGGTTTTCAGCGTTCCACCTGACAATCTTTTTAATCAGCTCAATAATCTGATTCTTTCTTACTTCTTCAATTTCTTCCAGAATCTCAGGCGCGTACTTAACGGTATGATTAAGTATCAATATCGCATCCTGCCTTGTTTTTTCATCAATAGTCGTTTTTCTTTTAAGTATTGAATAAATATTTTGCGCAAGCGTTGCTTGCTGCGGACTCATTAATTCAGTATTTTTCCCCCAATCAGCGATTGCCTGCCATGCTTCCTGTGGAATTCCTCTTATTGTCGAAAGCTCTTCCTGAGCTTGTATATGCTGAATATCATCATCATCCAGTCTTCTTCTGGCTGAGAGATTATTTGGATCTTCCAAGTCATTTCTAAGGGTGTTTTTAAAGTTTATGTTGAAATCGTGCCTTTTCAGTTGATTCCAGCACTCTTCCTTTTTTGCCCACTCTCCATAAAGATTGCCGGGAGCCGTTGCTTTTATATATCTCTCAACTTCTACCATCAGATCATAAAGCAGCTTCTTTAAGTTTTCGGAAATCTCCTGGTTTTTCCAGATTTTATAAAGGTCTAATTTATTATCCGTGCGATAAGAAAGTAAGGCGATTGAATACGGAACCGTCACATACCTCATATCGCCAATGGAATTTGGTTTAACGCCGTAAACCTTTTCGGCTGAGCGAAACAGAATCGCTTTAGCCACAACATCCTCAAAATAAACGTTGTCCGGTTTTTCAATCAGATTGTATTTGATAAATTCCGTATAGTTTTTCTGATTGCCCCGCACGACAATATGCGGACCGATAACCAGTTTTTTCGATTTGTTGTACACCTCTGAAAACGTATTGACGAATTTCGCCAAGTCTTCTTTTGTGAAAAGCTGGCTTTTTGGATTTTTCTGATCAAATTCCTTCTGCTTCGTCTTTGTAAAACCATTTTTTAAACGAGCATTTTTATACTGTCCTCTGGCTCTTTCATAAAACCATTTGGTTTGCACATTCTGACCGGGAATGTGAGGAACGAAAATACTTCTCGATAATTTTTCAAGTTCGATGTGATAAGGATGATTTGAACTTAGATCGGAAACGGAAACCTTGTTCTGCGTATTCGCATATTCGGCAATTCGGGAAACAATTTCGCTGAATTTATTCCTGTTTTTGACGACGGAAAGTTTTACCTGAACAAAGATTTTTGAAACGTCGGCTTTTTCCTTTTTGAATGTGTGATAAATCGAAGCCGTCGTCTGACCACCGTTGACGATCTGAAAATCTTTTACCTTTGACAGAATTACGCCTTTTCCGTTTTTTGATTCGCCGAGTTCGAGACTTTCCGCCGTCGCCGCAATTCCATTGTTAAATGCCAGAAACATATGCGGCTCTTCGAGAATTGTTTTTCGGATTCCTTTATTGATTTTTCCGGTAAATTGAAGAAATGACCGAACGTTCTGCTCCAATAGTCGTGATCCGTAACGCTCATAAATTGTTGCCAGCGCCTTGCCCGGAAGAATTGCCAGGTAAGATTGATACTGGTCATTTTCAGATGGCGAAACAATGCACGGAATTTCATAGCCATCTTCCTCAAAGTCAATTTCAATCGGGACATGCGCCTTTTCGGTTATGTTGTAGAGGTAATTTAAATCAACAACTCTGAAATAAACCGGACAGCCCGAAATATTGTCATTTTTGGGAATCTCGCCGGGATACAAACCGTCTGTCAGGATAATCGCATTTATTCTGACCAAGTTTTCGTCCAGAGCCTTCAAACTCGAAAGAGTACGGGCAAAATCCCAGATCGGCGATGATTCCTCGATTTCATTGACATAATTTTTGTATTTGGCTTTTCGGTGGAAATTGGAGATTCTTTTGGCAGCAGTGTCAATTTCATCTTTTGGAATTCTTACCGGCTCGTCCGCACCCTTAAAAATCGTGATGAACAAATCAATCGTCTCGTAATTGTCAGGCTCGGCATAAGCATTGATTTTATGCTGGTTCTTTGTGCCAAGCTGTTTTTCATCATAGGCGACTCTGACGTTTTCCGTTTCGCCGGCATCAGCAAGGACATCAACAGCTAACTGAGTAAAAATCTGTTCAAGCGTGCCGCCTTCTTCATCGGAAAGTTGGGTTGACTTCAAATCCTGCATTAAAGACAGGTGGAATTTTTTCAATTCAGTTGTTTCAAGTGATTCGCTCATAAGAAATGTATGGTTTCAAAAACCTGTTGTTCAGGCGCGGAAAAGCCAGAGCATTGCGAAAGAATAATCGTATATTTCACGTCTCCCACGCCGCTGCGAACGTCTTTTTCTTCAATTCGGGGAAAGTTATTGTGAACTTTGTAGAATTGCTCCTGCCTGATTGAATAGCCGATTTCTTCGTAAACGGATTTATGTCGTTCAAAATATCCGCCTTCAAGCAGCTTGGTTTTAAAACGGTTATATGCCGATTGATCTACCTGAAGAATTTCCAGAATGGAGTTCACAATATCGTTGAGAGTTTCCGAGGCATTTTGACGTGACTCAAGTGAGAAATGATAAAGAAAAAGATTTTCCAGATTGCTTGTATCAAGCTGTCTTTCGCTGCTTATGTGAACCTTCTGATCGTTATTTCCCGAAGAGGTTTTAACTTCCACGCTCCATGAACCGGATTGAAAATCTCTGATTTGTTTTTCACAACCCGTCCAAGAAATAACAATATTCAGAAAGTCGGAATTATTCTGAAGAAATTTTCTCAGGAAATATAATTCTCCGAACAAGCCCCGTTGTTCTTCGGCAGAAAGTCCATTTGAGGCTGCCTTATCAAACAGGGATTTCCATTTCTCAAAACGATCAAGCAGCTCTTTGACCAGCCGTATTTCATCCGTGACTGATGAAATACGGGCAATCAAATCCTCACACAAAACTGAAAAAATATCTTTGTGCTGATTTTCCAGCAGTTTAAAAAGCAGAATGTTTTTCTCAGGCTTTTTTTCGTCAGGTATAAGCTCGACGCTTATATCCTTGAGGTTTGAGAATGAAGAAAGATTCAAACTAATTGAACTGCTTACCGAAGCGGCAATACAGCGAAATTTTTCAGGCGCTTTTAATGCGATAAAAACATCCGGTAAAACAGAACCTGAATACCTTCTCAATAAAAGCCCGTGTGAGAAAGACATATCGTTTTCAAGTTCTTCCCAAATCTGGTTAATCTTCATCGTCTTCCATATCATCCAGATAATCGTCCTGACTAAATAGCGGCAAAAGCTGTTCATGAACGGCATAACTCACCGATGCATTAAAGCGGCTGCCCGGAAAACTTATTGCGTAACCCACAATCGGATCAGTGATTTTTATCGAATCTTCCGGTCTGTTCGCGCCTTCAGGATCTAAAAGATAAAGCAAAAGCAACGGATTTTGCGGTCTTCTGAATTCGTTTCGCACGATTTCCCCGTTAGGATATGACGGCTCACCCCTTTTGCCTTTCATTTGCCACAAATGACGGGTTCTTTCCATCGCCCGCCCAAGAAAACCATTATCTTCCTGTTCCAAATCAATGAATTCATCTCTCGGACTTATAATGTGAGATTTTCGCAGGTAATAAACATTGCTGTCAGATTTTTCTTTATCGTGATTTCGCAGGTAAAAACCGACATCAAGGTTAAGATCATTTCTTTCTATGGAAAGTCGCTTGGTTGTACCTTTTTTTGACATTACTGCAACACGCCAGCTTGTCAGTTCGTTGTTAGCCAGTTGAACATCTATAAAACGCAGTAAATTTAAAGGATCAGCCGCTTTCAGGTTTTCCGAAAGGCGGAATCGGTGCAATAACTGTCTGATATATTGTGCCGGGACATCAAACCAGAGATAATTGTCCTTAACCGGTAGCGGCTCGCCTTGAATTCCCTGGATAAATTCAACCGTTGTTTCAAGATTTGAACGGATTATGACTCTGTTTTTCGGAAACTCGTATGATTCAACCAGTCTTCCCGCCCATGAAATATTAACCGTAACCGCCCGCCTGATTTTGTTTGACGCTGAAATCTGCAAAACGCCAGGATGAGTTCGCACACGGAGAGCATATTGCTCGGGAGTGCTGCCAGCGACATCCGACATATAATCAAATTCATTTCTTAATTCATCAGATGCCAATGCAATATGACAAAACCATTCGTTAAGGTCTCTGCTCGTAAACAAACGACACAAATCAACGTAACCAGGACGATAGCCAAACCATCTTCCCATTTGCATTAATGTGTCGTACATTCTTGATGCTCGCAGGTAGTAGCTGACGGAAAGCCCTTCAAGAGTTAATCCTCTGGAAAGCTTGTCACCACCTATTGCAATAACCGACAAGCCATTTTTGTAATCAAAATACGTTAAAGCATCTGCCGAGCCGCCGTTTAATTCTCTGACCTGAATTCTGGAGGCGGCTTCATTCAAATGCGGCAGAACATCTGACCATTCGTGGGTTTCCACGGAAGGATCAATTTCACTCAACTGCGAATCAAGAATTAATGATGATGTGGTTCTGAACGACTTGTAATTTCCAGTATCAACCGCGAATGTCTGCCGCAATTCTTCAATCACGGAAGGAACATTCATTTCAATTCCTCTCCGGTAAAAGTCAAAAACGTTTTCCACAATCGTTCTGATTTGCGCCTGCCATCGGATAAACCGTGTGACATGAATCAGCATTGAATTGTGAACGTCTGTTTGTCCGCGTAAACGTCGAATGGCGCAGGTAAGAATGAAACATCTTATTGCAAGTTTTAGAGATTCCGGCGCTTCTGTCGGCAGTTGATCCTGATTTCTATGACCGTCGGGAACAAAATCCTGATAATCGTCAATTCGGTGAACAATTGGCAGAACTGTATCGGAAACTTCGTCATCTTCGATCAGCCGAAAACCGAAAATCTTATCCGGTCCGATATAGTTTGACGGTGGAGGCAGATTAATAATGAAATCTCTGGGAAATAGCTGATCTTCGACAATCGGAATAAAAATATTTGCAAACGGCGTCGCCGTGTATCCAATATACCCGCTCTTATCGAATAATCTGAGAACATCTCTGATCAGCGAATTTATCCGGGTCGCTCCGTCATCCTCCGGGCGCGTGTTGATCGAAGCGTGATCTGCTTCATCATCAATCAGCAAAAGCGATTTATTTCTGATAACTCTTCTTCCGTTGACTAGGACCGCCTGAGCCGAAAGCCATTGAATTAAACGATTCAGAATTCCGGCATTCTTTTTGACAACTGCAATAATCGGCTCATTGGTATTAAAATTAATGCCAATGGCGTTTGCAGCGCGAGTGTTAAAGTCAGAAATGCTGGAAGTCAGTGAATGTGCAACACTGTTTTGCTCAATTCGCCCAACTCCAATCCAGAGATTATTTTCCCGGAACGCTCTTTCATGCTGCGTGTCAAAGCCTAAAAAACCTTCATCAAGCCGAAGCTGAGTCTGGCTGCGGAGATTATTATGAGTTCCCGCCAGAACGATAATCAGTTTGTAACCAGCGTCGGCGGCTTTACAAATAAGCCCCGTATAGTTTGAGGTTTTCCCCGATTGAACCTGCCCGACAACCAGACCATATTTGCTTATCTGTGCATTGATTTGGGGATCAAATAAGCCATCCAGAGTTCTATCAGTCAAACGGTCAAGCTGATTAATTACCGTTGTGGAGAACCCCTTTTCGATGTTCAGGTAATCTCTATATCTATTCCAGAAATTCCACGAAAGGGATGCCTTCCTCTCATTAATCCAAGGCAGTCGCCGTTCGTGAGATTCAATAATTCTGAAATCATCAATGCGAACATTGTAAATTGATTGCATCTCACGAATTAACGCCTGCCTGTCGAGATCAGCGTAATTCGGTATGTTAAGCGCAATATCTACAGCATTCTCAATTTCGTCATTTGTCACTGAGCTGTTCGCTGGTAAAAGTGTTCGGATTGTCCTGATTGCCTGTTGAAGCATAAAATTTAATTGATAAATTCAAGAAAATGCGGAAAGTGATTAAACGGTTCAATGTTAAAAATCAGCGCCTTCGCTGTTTCATCTGTTTTTCCTTCGCTGGTTAATTTATCGTACATTTGCTTCATCGCTTTCCGAATCGGCTCCTGATCAATCCCTTCAAACGGTTTTCCCAAAACTTCTGACTCTTCAGCTTCTTTAATGTAAATGGACTTCGTTGGTATTGTTTCCTCGACAAAGCGGACTAATCTTTCAATGGCTTTCTGTGGTTCCGACTGTGCCTGATCCTTTATTTCGCTGAGGAGCGGATGTTCCCGGTTGATTTTGTAAAACCATTTATCGCCTCTTTTATGTTCAACCCAAAGCGGCACAAATTTTTGTCCGGGAAGCTGTCTCACGGTTCTGCCTTTATGCCTGTAAACCTCAACAGCCTGACTTCTTACCTTTCCGGCGTATGCTCTGAGTCGGTCCCGTAGAGCCATTGGCGGACGCGCTACGGATTTTTTAATATCAATCTGCCATTCAGCATCCAGACTATTCGGCAAATCAATTTGTATTCGAGCAAGTTTGTAATGCTCCTCTTTGCGAAACATCCCAAGCCAGTCGCCTGCTAATAGCAATCTTTCGTTTCGATAAATATAAAATCCCTGTTGCTCGTTCCAGCCCTTCGGACCTTCCGCGTGTTTATAAATTTCGTCAGTAATCTTTGATTTGTGAGGAAGCACAAAGCCTTTACAAACAACACCGTTTTGCAGAGGCTCTTCAGGTTGCGGCTGTGTTGCATTCTCATTTATCAAAAATGGATTCCAAGCCTCAATTGGTCTGTCCTGAAAGAAGATTTTTATTTTTCCCTTTTCGATATTGCCCTTTTCAAGAAATCGGTGAAAAACCATCGCCAGATGTTTTTTTATCTGCTCCATTGTCAGGAGGAATTTATCAAGCGATTTGTCGTCGTCCGTTTTCAGGTTTTTCACCAAACGATCAAGATCATTCCAGATAACAATCGTGCCTGATTTGGATTGACGAATTTCCTCGTTAAATTTCTCTTCGTCGGGAAGGTATTTAATTAAATTCCAAGCTTTGCTTTCATTTACGAAATCCAAGTCCCAAGTCCAGAAAACAGGCTCCAGATTTTCTCGTTTACTGATAACAGAAAGCTTTCGGCACTGAGAAAAAGAAGCTGTTTTTAATCCAAGACCGAATCTGCCCAAGTCTTTTGAAGTTCTGTCATCAAGAGGATTTCGGCTCCCGGGCTTCATTGCCTGAATCAGTTCCTCATTATTCATCCCGTGACCATCATCCTTGATTGAGAGCCACGTTTCAGAGCCTTTCCATTCAAAATTTATCCAGATATTTTTTGCTAATGCTGAAATTGAATTATCAATAACGTCTGCAACTGCAGCTTCAATGCTATATCCGATAGCCCGAAACGTCTCGATCATTGACGAGGCTTCCGGGATCGCAGGGGTAGTTTCGTATTGTGAGTAATCAAGCATTTTCATTATATGAACTGCTTACTATTTCCTTAAAATGACAGGGCAGGTTTGGAAAAGTGATGAACTTCAATTTGGATTTTATAAACCAACTTTCGCGTAATAACAGGAATCAATAAGAATGAGTAAAAAGCGACTAATTGAATAACAAATCCAGTAAATCTGTTTTATTCGTCAGGAAACAGCTTTTCGTTTGACCCTTGAACGGTATCAATATAATACTGTCAAAAATGATTTGTCCAGGATATTTGAGCAATATTCTATTGCAGGTTGATTCTTTTTTATGATCGAAGCCTATCATCTGGCACAAAAAGCTATAGCCGATTTGAAGTTCGCTGTTTATGCCACGCTTTCAAAAGCTCCTGAAATCGGAATGACCAATGCAGAAATTGGAAGATCCTTGGGCATTTATATGGGGCATGTAAGGCATGAAGGACACATTTCGCGCACAATTCTATCCTTAATGGAAAGTGAAGGAGTCGTGCACCAAAATAAAGAAACAAAGCGGTGGACTCTGAAAAAATACAACATGTTTACTGACCATAATGACAGCGAAGAAGAGTGAATTTTCGGCAATTTAATTATCAAACCTTTGGATTCTCTCTGACTAAATCCAAAACTATTTCCGCAATTTGTTTAGCCAAAAGTGGGGGCACGGCATTTCCCACCTGTTGATACTGAGAGGTTCTCGGACCCTCAAAAAAATAATTATCAGGAAAAGTCTGAAGTCGTGCAGCTTCGCGAACAGTTAAACTGCGACACTGTGTTGGATCATGATGAATAAAATAATGCCCGTCCTTCGAGATGTGCGAAGTAACCGTGGTTGCCGGTCTCTCAGCCAGTTGAACCTTGAAGCGATCAGTAAACATACCGCCCTGAAGCGCAAGTCCTACGTTTTTGTGTCTAGGCAAAAGCTCTTCCGGGAAATCTTTCAGCGTTGGCGATCTTTTGTAATGTTCAGCAAATGCTGATGCGTATAAATACCGGTGTAAATCCTCAGTGATGTGCCCCCGAGTGGAGTGATTGCAGACTCCGCCAAGAAAAGGATCATAAAACCACGCATCATTAAAAGGCTCGGTCTTACAGGTGCAGATAAACTCACAACCCGCCGGCAAATTGCTGCCCGAAATTCTTTCAACAATATCTTTCAGATACAGCCAGAAATCCTCGTCAATGTTATTAAAATTGCGCCCAAACCAGGATGCGGAAAGAACAGAGCAGATTGTTTCATTCCATTTTTTGTCAGAATCTTTTTCTTTTGAAAGACGGCTTCTTAATCTCGGTAAATCGCTGATAACGCTTTTAACGGAACGCCGGGAGCTTGGGATCAATTCGTCTGGAATTCTGGCAATATCGGTTCTGACGCCCAATATGAATACTCTGTGCCTGGCTTGAGGCACACCATGATCTTCGGCTTTTACCACAAAATCATTTGGCTCAAAAAAACCGTTTGTCTCAAAATCAAATCCGCCCTGTTTTCTGACAAGCGGGTAAAGCTTATACTGCAAATTGCCTTGATTTTCTCTGCCCGCCGTATTAACAGAAGAAAGAGGGTTTTCCAAGTCTTCCAGAATTCTGTTGAATATTTTTTTGCCTTCCAGCGTTGACGACAGAATTCCCTTGACGTTTTCCATAACGAAAACGGCTGGTTGAAACTCTGCAATGATTTTCAGATATTCGCGGTAAAGAGTATGCTTTACGTCCCGCTCGAAAAGCGCCGGATCTTCCTTTCGGATTTTACTCATCCTCGATCTTCCTGCCAGTGAATATGCCTGACAGGGAGGACCTCCGATAAGCACCCAGTTTCCGCCGACTCTGATTCTTCTGGAAATTACGGCATTGATTTTTTTCTCATCCTCGATTTGCCCCAGTTCGGCTTTAACAGCTTCTCGTGCAGCTCGTGCAGCTTCTGTCGGATAGGCATTAAACAGTTGTTTCAGGTCAGCGTCAGTTTTTTCGATTTTTGAAAGGTACTGATAATATTCGCGCGGAGCGGCGCCACGAGGGAATTGTCGAAAAAAAGCTCTCAGCAAAAGCGTCCTGTGAGCAAGTTCATCCTTTTCTATTGAAACCTTTATTTTGAATACAGGTTTGTCTTTTATTGTAAAACTTGAAAATCCTTCGCCGAGCCCTCCCGGACCGGCAAACAGATCAACCACGGAAATCATAAAATTGTTTAATAACGAATCAAAGGTATGCTTCAATGAACTATACCAGGAAATTAAAACAGAGTGTAGTTAAAACGATGCCCGATGTACTCACACCAGAACAGCGACGCTTTAATATGTCGCGAATCCGTAACAGTAATACCAAACCGGAAATGATTGTTCGCAAAATGGTTCATCAGATGGGTTATCGTTATCGTCTTCACCGTAAGGATTTACCCGGTAAACCTGATCTGGTTTTTCCCGGACGCCGGAAAATAATCTTTGTTCATGGATGCTTTTTTCACATGCACAATTGCAAATACGGGCAGGTAATACCAAAAACCAACGCAGAGTTCTGGGCAAAAAAACGGCAATCAAATGTTGAGCGCGATAAAAGAAATGAA
>JALZCH010000055.1 GCA_030863175.1 Acidobacteriota bacterium
TTGTCGGTGAACGAAGCGTTTGTCAGCGCAAGCGACGAATTGCTGTTTGAAAGAGTCAGAGTGATGGTTGATTGTCCGCCACGCTGAATCGTATCGGGAGTAAAGGCTTTGGAAATAGTCGGTTGAGCGAAATCGTCGTCAACAATGGTGAGCATCGCATTTGACGGATTGCCGAGCAACGCGCCTGCTCCGGTCGCGTTGCTCAAAGCCAAGCTGATTGTTTCGTTCTCCTCAACGTTTGTATCATGTCTAATCGGAATACCGAAAGTCTTCGAAACCTCACCGGCATTGAAAGTCAAATCACCGCTCACGTCGTCGTAATCCGAGCCGTTTGTTGCCGTACCTGCGCTTGTTGTGTAGTGAACGGTAACCGATGTGCTGTGCGCGCCCGTGCGAGTGACTGTAATTGTTTTATTCGTGTTTGCTTCATTGACCGAATAAGTAGCTGAATCAAATTGCAAACTGCTGGTTTGGCATTTTCCTGCGCCGCTAGCAGACGCAAGACTGGCGATCTCAGCAGCCGAAAGAGCGCGGTTGAAAATCTCAACCTCGTCAATTTGCCCTTTGAAAAATTCGCACGTTCCGCTTCCGCCGCACCCCGTCGTTTCCGCAGACCCGATCGTTAAGCGCCCGTCGGTTGCCGCTCTTGTTGCAGCGTATGTCACGGTTTTATCAAGCGCGCCGTTGATGTAAAGCTTGAGCGTCGTGCCTTGAATTGTGACGGCAACGTGAGTCCAAGCATTGAGCGGAATTATGGCATTTGAATTTACGTCATTAAAATTGCCGGAATTCATTGACGAGAATCGGAATTGCCCTGTTCCCGAAAGCAACAGCTCATATGTTACGTGGAAATTATCCACGTTGCGTTTGGACAAAATATGGGGGAAATTGCTATAGGTTTGCGGGTTAATCCAAGCGTCAATCGTCAAATCTCCGGTTATATCAAGGCTGGCGCTGTCCGGCACAGCTACGAAATCATTTACGCCGTCAAAGGTAAATGCCTGTCCAACTTTTCCCGCGTCGAAGCCCGCTCCGTTTTGCAGTGTTCCATTGTTCGTTCCGATAATGTCGTCGGCGTTGCTTTCTGCCGAATACCAACTGATCATATCGCTCGGCATTGGCGTGCAATCATCATTGAGAATCGTTCCCAATCCGGTATCGCCGGTAAACGTGCCGTTGTCTGCGCCGGTCAGTTTAACAGTGAATGTTTCATCCGGTTCAGAATCCGCGTCGCTGCAGGCGTTTACAGTCACTGTCTTAACGGTATCCGACGAATCAAACGTCACAGAGCTTGTCTGCGAAACATAGTCCACACCGCTTGCGCAGGCTGCTTCGCCAGTTGCGGTGTCGTTTTGTGTCACTAGGTTGACGGTTGAGCCGAGCGCGGTTTGTCCTGAACGGGTTATAGTGAAAGTAAAACCGGTTGTTCCCGAATTGCCTTCGGATTGTGAGACATTGTTGATGGAAAATGTTGGAGCCGCATCGTCGTTATTGATCGTCAAAACTGCCGTTGTTTGAGAATTGAAACTCGCGCCGCCGGTCGGATTTGAAAGTGACAGATTAACGGTTTCGTTGTTTTCCTGAACGCCGTCATTGCAAATCGGCACCTCAAACGTTTTGCTCGCCTCGCCGTGTGCAAAGCTCAATGTTTGCGGACTGCCCGGATTGATATAATCTGTTCCGCTGCTGCAAGCTGCGCTGCCGGTCGCCGGATTGCTCGTGCCGTCTGAAATTGAATAGCTGACGCCTACCGCGCCATCGCTGCCGTTGGTTCGAGCGACTGTGATGGTTACGGTTGTCTGATCCTCGTTAACATTGTAATTGGCGGCGCTGAACGCAAGCCTGCCCGGCTGTGCCACATAATGTTCAAACGCGCCGATGTCGGCACCGTCTCCGCCAGCTGCATTCGCAATGCTCGGCTCATCTGCCGGACGAAGGCTCCCGCGCTGATCGGTATTTAAACCGCTGCTGTTGCCTTTATCAATCACAGGGCTTCCAGCAGCCGGAGCCATTGTCGGCGTCGATCCGCCGTTATCTGCAAGCGCGCCAAGCAAAGGATTTCCGCCGATGTTGTGCGTGCCACCGCTCGAAAAGCTCCAGCCGCTGCCGTTAATCAGATTGTAATCTCCGCCCAAAACCATTCCGCCCAAATCAGGTGAACCGGCGCTTGAAGTATTGCCGGCGATGATTGTGTTATTGATAGTCGCGTTTCCGCTGTTGACTCGGATACCGCCGCCTGCTCCCGCGCAGCCGAACGCATCGCAGAAACCGACGTTGTTTCCGCTAAAGGTGCTGCCTTTAATGTTGAGCGTACCGGTGTTCCAGATTGCGCCGCCGTTATGTCTGGCAAAGTTGCCGGTAAAAGTGCTGTTGTTGATAATCGCCGAACCGTCATTGGAAATTGCGCCGCCGGATGCGCCGCCAAACGGCATGGCGCTGTTTCCAACAAGAGTGCTGTTGTTAATTGTTAAAGTAGCGCCCGTCGGATTGTTGATACCGCCTCCAAAGCCGCCCGAATGATTGCCCGCGCTGCCTGCGCCGCCTACGACGCTGTTATTAACAGTCAGAGTTGATCCGTTCGAGTTAAGAATTCCGCCGCCGTTGCCGCTAACTTCTCCACGAGCGATGGTTAATCCGGAAATCGTAACGGTGCTGCCGTTCGTGATGTTGAAAACGCGGAAAGCATTATTGCCGCTGACCGTCACAACGTTTGCGCCGGGTCCGACGATGTTCAAGCTCTTATTAACGCTAAGTTCCGCTGTGGTCAAGGTAATTGTTCCGGCGATGGCAAATGTAATGTTTCCTCCAACCGGAACGTCAATAATTGCTTGGCGCAAGCTGCCCGAACCGCTGTTGTTAAGATTGGTAACAATTAACGTTAGCGGCGAGTCGTTATCGGTAATGGTCAAAATCGCATTGCTCGGCGAGCCTATTGCCGCTCCACCTGTCGGGTTGGCAAGCGTCAGAATAACGTTTTCGTAACCTTCGGGGGACGAATCGTTGGTGATTGGAACGTTAACGGTTTTATCAGCCCCATCCCCATCGCCGAATGTGACGGTTTGCGTCGTGGCTGTGTAATCCGAACCGGCTGCCGCGGTTCCGTTAGAAGTCGAGAGAGTTGCTGAAACTGAACCGAGCGTGCCGTTGATGCGCTTCACTGTAATGACCGCGTTTGTACCGTTCTCGCCGACCACATAATTTGCCGCGCTGAACTGTAATGAACCCGGCGCGTTGATTGTATAAACCTGTCCCTGGAAATTGCCGTTACCCGTTCCCGTGCCACCAAGCTCATTTCCGTCACCGTCTTTGATCGAATCGTCGTCCACAACATCGAGACGCAACGTTCCCGCGCCGGAACCAGTATTGACGGTAACTGTGTATGTCGAATTGCTGCCGGAAACATTCGTGATGCTCGCGCCTGAAACGCCTGCTGTCACCAGAACAAAATCAGCGGCATCAACGCCCGTCACGTTTTTGCTGAAAGTGACAGTGTAGCCGACCACCGAGTTGGGTGTTGCCGGGTCTGCGTTAGCGCGATTAACCGATAAAACCGTTGGAGGCTCCACGACCGTCCACGTATAAGTCGCGGGCGTCGGGTCGAGATTGCCGGCAACGTCTTTTGCCCGAACCGCAAATGTATGCGAACCGAAGCTCAAATTGTTAAGCGTAAGGGGTGATGAACAAGCTGAGAAAGCGGCGTTGTCAAGCGAGCATTCAAATGCGTTAACGCCAACCTCGTCAGTTCCGCTGAATTGGAATGTCGTGATCGTGTTGTTACTCGGATTCGGCGGATTGCTTGTAATCGTTGTATCGGGCGGAGTTGTGTCGTTCAGCGGGCTGCACTTGCCCGCCGTACTTGCATTGTAAATGTTAGCGATTTCGGAAGCGGACAGGGCGCGGTTATAAATTCCGACTTCGTCAATGTTTCCGTTCCAGAAGCGCGTGGCTACTTCGCTGTTGTGTCCGATTCTGACGGGATGATTGTTTAATGCGATTGTTCCGGAAACACCGGCTTGAGAGTCGAGAGCGCCGTCAACATAAAGAAACTTGGTCGAGCCGTTAAAGACCACCGCCACGTGATGCCAGCGACCGTCGTTGATATTCGTCGCGCCCGCCTGGTCAACGTTGCTCAGACCGGTTGTGCCGAACGCTGCAACGTTGGTGCTGGCGTTGCGCTGCATTCGCCAGGCAGTGTCGCCTTTAACGGCAATCGGAGCATATGGCGATGTGAACGCATTGACTTTAACCCACGATTCGATTGTGATGGCGCTCGACAAATCGAAAGGGCTTTCGTTTGCAATGTTTACATAATCGCCGCTGCCGTCCATCGTGAATGATTGTCCGACTTTGCCCGTGACATAGCCTAAATCTCCCGCAGTCGTCCCGTGATTCGAACTCCAAATGTCATTGGCGGTGTTTTCAGCCGCCCACCAGCTAATCAAATTAGAGGGAGGCTTGACGCAGACAGCCGGGTTCGACGTGAGCGTAAACGTCGTCGAATTGGTTCCGCCCTGACCATCGGAAACGTTTACCGTAACGACCGAAGTTCCAGCCGTCGCGGGTGTTAAAGCCAGCGTCCAGCTCGTTCCCGAACCAGCAGCTTGAATATTGGCATTTGGCAGAACTATCGTGTCGCTCGAAGTCGCTGTCACGGCTAAACTATTCGGCGTTTCGGCGTCACTTACCGAAATCGGAACTTTTATTGTGTTGCCCGCCGTCACTGATTTATCGGAAATCGAAGAAATCGTCGGATTCGCGTTTATGGTTAGCGTAAAAGTCTGGTCGTTAGTTCCGACTGAATTTGCCGCATGGATTGTAAATTGGAAAACTCCGGTTTGTGTTGTCGTCCCCGCGAGCAACCCCGCGCTGGACAAAGTAACGTCACTCGGCAGGGAGCCGCTCAGAACTGAAAAAGTCGGAGCCGGAAAGCCTGTTGCCGTGACTTGGAAATTGCCCGGCTGTCCCTGATTGAAGGTCGTATTCTTGGCGCTGGTTATAGCAGGCGCTTGATTGATTGTCAGAGTAAAGCTCGGGTCAGTTGTTGCGCTGCAATTGTCGGTTGCTCGAATTGTAATCGTATGCGCTCCTGCGGGCGCAGCATTGTTGATTGATACTGCTCCGGTCGAACTGTTAATCGAAATTCCGCCCGTATAAGTTCCGGCTGATTGCAAAGAATACGTGACAGTCCCGTTGTCGCTTGCCGAAGAAGGATTAACGGTTGTTGACTCGTTAAATAAGACAGAAGCATTTCCGTAGCCCAAAGTTGGAGCCGTATTTGCGGTTATGTTGACAGTCAGATTGGCATTTGTCGAAGCGTTATCGGCATCGGTAACGGTCAAAACGATAGTGTGATTGCCAGTTGCCACAGAGCAATCAGCAGCCACGTTAGCTGTTATTGTTCCATTGTTGTTTGAGATGTTTGAAACTGTAATGCCTGTCGGAACTGTCGTCGCCGTAACAGTCAAGCTGCCAGGTGAAGTTAAATCATCGCTAACGGTGGCGATTTGCGAATTGGTTGCCGCCGTGCCTTGTTGTCTGGTTTGGTTAGAAACGCTCGTAAAGGTCGGCGCAGCGTTGCAAGCTCGCTCCAAGACTGAAACATTGCTGCCGATGCTGTTGGCAGTAACAATATCCTGTCGGTTATCGCCGTTGAAATCACCGACTGCCACTGAAGCAGGCTGATTCCCGACGGCATAATCAATTCTCGAATCAAATCCGTCGTTTGCCGCATTTCTGAGCAGGATCGAAACGTTGCCGTTGGTATTCTGGTTAGCCGCGACAATATCCTGTTTGCCATCGTAGTTGAAATCTCCGACTGCTACGGAACGAGGATTAGCGTTGACCGGGTAATTTACCGGCGCATTGAAATTATCGTTAGTCGCGTTTCTGAGCAAGACCGAGACGTTGCCGCCATTGCCGAAGTTGCCCGTCACAATATCCTGTTTCCCGTCAGCGTTAAAATCTCCGACTGCTACTGAGACGGGAATATTGCCGACAGTAAAATGAACTGCCGCGTCGAATCCGTTGTTCGCCGCGTTTCTGAACAAGATCGAGACATCGTTGGTGTTCGAGTCAGCGGTCACGATGTCTTGTTTTCCGTCGCCGTTGAAATCTCCGATTGCGATTGAGTCGGGAGCATCGCCGACAGCGAAATCAACCGCCGCATCGAAACCGTCGTTAGCCGCGTTTCTCAGCAAGACTGAGACATTATCGGTATTCAAGTTAGCCGTCACAATATCTAGCTTTCCGTCGCCGTCGAGGTCTCCGATTGCTATTGAGTCGGGACTGCTACTGAGAGAGTAGTTTATTGCCGCATTAAATGCGTTGTTTGCCGCGTTTCTGAGGAGGACGGAGACATTATTGGTGGTAAAGCTAGCCGTCGCAATGTCGAGCTTTCCGTCGCCGTTAAAATCTCCGACTGCTACTCCTCTGGGAGTAGAGCCGGTAGCATAATTAACCGCTGTCTCAAATCCGTTGTTTGTCGCGTTTCTCAGCAGGACGGAGACATTGTTAGCGCCGGAGTTAGCCACAACAATATCCTGTTTGCCATCGCCGTTGAAATCTCCAACTGCCGTAAAGAGAGGCAGACTGTTGACGGAAAAAGTAGCTGCCGGGGCAAATGACGGCGCGCCCAAAGGAACGCAGTTTGGCGGGGTTGTCACCGTGAGATTAAATGTTTTGGTTGTCGAACCGCCCTCGTTGAAAGCCTTAACTGTAATCAAATACGATTCACCTGCGCGATTTGCCGGATGAGCGTTTGTCACGCGAATTACTCCGCTTGAAGGATCAACTTCCAATTTGCCTTTGAAATCGGAGGTTGTTGTGGCGGTCGCATAGTTTGTGTTGCTTGGCGCCGCAGTTGGAGTAATGGTTGTGCTTCCGGCGAGAGCTATAGTTGCATTGGCGTAATTGCCCAGCGCTGGAGCCTCAATTCCGGTGGCTTGAATGGCAAAATCGAAAGGATTTTCATCCGAATCGTTGTTGCCAAAGCTGATTGTTGCCGATTGCGAGCCGAGCGCCGTCGGAGAATATTGAACCTTGAAGGCTGTCGAGCTGTTTGGAGAAACCGAAGAAGCGGGTTGTTGAGTGACGGTAAAAGTAGCCGCGCCGGTAACAGTCACGTTTTGAATTGTCAGCGTTGCTGCTCCGATGTTCTCAATCGTAAAGGTTCGCTCGCGCGTATTGTTCAGCGCCACCGAGCCGAAATCCGTATGATCCGATAGCGAAGGCGTTGCCTCTCCATCTACAATAATTGTGTTATTTCCTTTGACTACGATTTCCGGCAGCAACGGCGTAACGGTCGCAATCATATTGGCGTTTGTTGATTTTTCGCCGTCCGAGACGTTTAAAACAACCGTATAATCGCCGGGCGCGGTGTTAACTGCAGCTCCGACATCAGCAGTAATTGTGCCGTTTGTGTTGATGATATTGGAGACGGTAATGCCGGAAGGAACTGTGGCGGCGGTGACAATTAAACTTCCGGGAGCGGTTTCCTGATCGCTGACAGTCGCTATTTGTGAATTTGCAGTCGCTCCTTGTACCCGAGTCTGATTTGAAACGCTGTCAAATTTAGGAGCCGTATTGCAAACTCGCTCAAAAATCGCAATGTTGGAGACGGATTGAAAAGTCGAAACAATATCCTGCCGATTATCGCCATTGAAGTCTCCGACTGCCAGTGAAAAGCCGCTGGGAAAACCGCCGGTAGCGAAATCAATCTTGGAGTCGAACCCGTCGTTTGCCGCATTTCTCAACAAAACCGCCACGGTGACTGCGCCCTGATTGGATGCGGCAATATCCTGTTTGCCGTCATTATTGAAATCTCCGACCGCCAATGACTGAGAAAAGCCGCCGATAACGTAATTAATCGCCGAGTCAAATCCGTTGTTTGCCGTATTTCTCAGCAGCACAGATACATTGCCGCTTGCGCTATTAGCCGTCGCAATATCTGGTTTTCCGTCGCCATTGAAATCTCCGACCGCTACTGAAGAAGGAGAAGTGCCGACACCGAAATCAACGTTTGGATCAAATCCGGTGTTTGCCGCATTTCTCATCAAGACCGACACAGTGCTGGCGCTGCTTCTAGCCGCAACAATATCCGGTTTTCCGTCGCCGTTAAAATCTCCGACCGCCACTGAGTTTGGACCGTTCCCGACCGCGTAATCAATCCTGTCAAACCCGTTGTTAGCCTCGTTTCTAAGCAGGATGGAAGCGCTGTTGCCGGACAAGTTAGCCGTTACAATGTCCGGTTTTCCGTCGCCGTTAAAATCTCCCGCTGCTACCGAACGAGGGGCGCTTCCGACGGCGAAGTTTATCGCCGAATCAAATCCGTTGTTTGCCGCATTTCTCAGCAAGACAGTGACATCGTTACTGCTACGGTTAGCCGTGGCAATATCCGGTTTTCCGTCCCCATTGAAATCTCCGACCGCTACTGTACTTGGATTTGTTCCAGCAGTATAGCTAACCGGCTCGTCGAATCCGTTATTTGCCGCATTTCTCAGGAAAACCGAAACGGTGCTGGTGCTGTTATTTCCGGCGAAGGGGTCAGAACCAGTCACAATATCCTGTTTGCCGTCGCCGTTGAAATCTCCGACTGCCGGAAATCTGGGGATAATACCGGCATTGGAATAAGACGACGACATAAATGACAATGAGCCGAATACGCTGCATCCGACCGGAGTATTCACCGTGAGATTAAATGTTTTACTTGTGGAACCACCTTCGTTGAAAGCCTTCACTGTGACTAAATATGATTCACCAGCGCGATTTGCCGGATGAGCGTTTGTCACGCGAATTACTCCGCTTGAAGGATCAACTTCCAATTTGCCTTTGAAATCGGGCGAGCTTGTCGCCGTTGCATAAAGGATGTTGCTTGGCGCCGCAGTTGGAGTAATGGTTGTGCTTCCGGCAAGAGCGATTGTTGTGTTTGAATAATCGCCGAGCGTCGGCGGTGCGATTCCGGTCGCTTGAATAGCAAAATCGAAAGGATTTTCATCCGAATCGTTGTTGCCAAAGCTGATTGTTGCCGATTGCGAGCCGAGCGCCGTCGGAGAATATTGAACCTTGAAGGCTGTCGTTTCAAACAGTTGAAGGGAAGAAGCGGGTTGTTGAGTGACGGTAAAAGTAGCCGCGCCGGTAACAGTCACGTTTTGAATTGTTAGCGTTGCTGCTCCGATGTTCTCAATCGTAAAGGTTCGCTCGCGCGTATTGTTCAGCGCCACCGAGCCGAAATCCGTGTAATCATTTGACGAAGGCGTTGTGTCGCCGTCGGTGATAATTACATTATTGCCTCTGACTAAGATTTCCGGCGTTGGCGAGACAACCGTCACAATCATATTGGCATTGGCTGATTTTTCGCCGTCCGAAACAGTTAACACAACAGTATAATCTCCAACCGGAGCATTATTTGCCGCGCCGACATCGGCAGTGATTGTGCCGTTGGTGTTGACGATATTGCTGATTGAGATTTCGGAAGGAACGGTTGTAGCGGAAACGGTCAAATTGCCTGCAACGGTTTCCGGGTCGCTGACAGTCGCTATTTGTGAATTTGAAGTGGCTCCTTGCGCTCTGATTTGATTTGAAATGCTGTTAAATTTGGGCGCGTTGTTGCAAACTCGCTGCAAAACCGAAACGTTGTAGGTCGACGGGAAAGAATTAGATGTGACAATATCCTGCCGGCTATCGCCTTCGAAGTCTCCTATTGCTACTGATTGAGGACCTGTGCTGACAGCGAAGTTAACTGCCGCATCAAATCCGGTGTTTGTCGTATTTCTAAGTAGGACAGAGATGTTATTGGTGTCACGATTGGCAACGACAACATCCTGTTTGCCGTCGTTATTGAAATCTCCGCCCCCTACCGATTGGGCTACAGCGCCGGTGACTAGATTTACCGGCGTGTCAAATCCATCATTCGCAGCGTTTCTCAAGAAAATCGCGGTGCCGTTATTCTTACCCGTGATAATATCGAGTTTCCCGTCCCCGTTGAAATCTCCGGCTACGACCGTGCCGGAACTGGAGCCGATAGGATAATTTATTGCCGCATCAAATCCGTTGTTTGCCGCATTTCTGAGCAGGACGGAGAGGTTGTTGGTGGCGGAGCTAACCGTTGCAATATCAAGTTTACCGTCGCCGTTAAAATCTCCGACTGTTACCGCGTATGTCTCGCTGCCGATGGTGTAATCAGTCCTGTTAAACCCGTCATTGGTTGCGTTTCTGAGCAAGACCGAAACGCCGCTGCCGCCAAAATTAGCAGTCACAATGTCCTGTTTGCCGTCGTTGTTAAAATCCCCGACTGCGATTGACAGAGGATTAGTGCCGACAGCAAAATTAACCGCTGAGTCAAATCCGGTATTTACCGCATTCCTGAGCCAGAGCGAGACATTGTTGCTGTTAAACCTAGCCACGGCAATATCCTGTTTGCCATCGCCGTTAAAATCTCCGATTGCCACCGCTCTAGGATTAGCGCCGGTGGTAAAATCAACCTTTGGATCAAATCCGTTGTTTGCTGCGTTCCTGTGCAAGACCGAGACAGTGCCGGAGACAAAATTAGCTGCAGCAATATCTTGTTTGCCGTCGCCGTTTAAATCTCCGATTGCTACCGAGAAAGGAGTATTGCCGACAGTGAAATTAACCGCCGGAGCAAACCCTTCCGGGACGAATACGTTGCAACCTGCCGGAGTTGTTACCGTCAGATTAAATGTTTTCGTTGTTGGTCCGTCCGCATTGTAAGCCGTCACTGTCACCGGATAGTATTCACCGATGCGGTTCGCCGGATGTGCGTTTGTCAAGCGCACATCCCCGGTTATCGGATCAACTTCCAATTTGCCTTTAAAATCTGAAGAAGTTGTTGCCGTTGCGCTCGTCGCATTTGAAGGCGCGACATCGGGCGTAATAATTGTATTGCCACTCAAAGCAATTGTTGTGTTTGAATAATTACCGAGCGTCGGCGGCGCTATCATCTCGAATGTATTGATTCTGTCAACTGCCACGTTCGCCGATGGCTTCTCCAATGCCGGAGCTTGCCAGCCTAAGAGATTTTTGACTGATTCAAAAATTGAAAATTCAGCGGCTTGCGTACTTGAAATTGTAAAAATTAAAAGTAATATTCCGATGATTAATGAAGTGATGATTGTGCGCAAACGAAACGCCGCCTTCGCTTTTGATTGACCAGTCTTGCTCATAAGTATCCTGTCATTTCTACTCGAAATTAAAAAGTTGATTCCGAAGTTGAATGAAATTAACTTGCAGGGTTAAATGAAATTAGCTTGTGATTCCAACTAAGATTTTTGAGTCTTAATTTGATAGATCGGCGTAAACTTTATCTTTAAAACAAGCGAAAAGTAACGAAATTCTGGCGAAATTTTGACGAAATTTCGACGAAATTTCTGAAACCAAATCATTTAATGTCCATTTTTCCGTGGCGAAGATGTTAGAAGCCACACAAAATCATAGGTTTTTTTAAATATAAAATCGGCGGGCTCCCAGTTCAGTGCGTCACACAGCACAAAAACATCAAGAGCCTGCTAAAAACCAGGCTCAATGCTTTATCCTTATTTCCCCTATTTTAATAAGACAAATTGAATCAGAACCTCATAGAGGAAAACTTTGAGGAAAGAACAATAAAATCAACAGTCTATTGTTAGCATAAACTGTTGATTTTATTTGATCCACCCGGCAGGACTCGAACGTGCGACCTTTTGATTCGCAGTCTTAAATTTTAGTTTTATTCTGTTCAGCTGTGTTTGTTTATGCTTTGATTTATTTGCGGGGTTCGCTTTTCATTGTCACTAAGTTTAGGTAATTTTAGTTAAGTTTAGTACAGTTAACGCACCAATGATGCTCTAAAATTGAAAGCTATTCTTCAAGGTTTTTTCAAAAAAAATAGAAGTAAGAACAGTTTTGTGCCGATCTTACTTCTATTTTCGATTTGCTCATTATTCTGATGGGATAATTCAAATGATTAGCTTAATACTGCTTTATCAAAAGTAGTTAATTTTCCCGAGCAAAACTGTATTTTGGCAACAAAGCTGAATAGAGATAACCCAGTGTCTCAAGAATCTCTCAACAAACTTTCATATTATTCAAATTGCCTTGCATATCAGGCAACTCTAGCTACAACATACAATCCAATCAAATTATTTTCATGAATCAGTACGAATTATCGGATACTAGTAAAACTAGAAATACATCTAGAAAAAACAAGACATTCAATTTGATGGCTTTTCAACCTGAACACCAATCAGACCAGAAACGACAATGGAGTTACAACATTCTTAACGCTGTAATTGAAGGGGCGAAAGATGCAATCTTCGTTAAGGATATTGATGGTTGCTACTTAATGGTCAATTCTGCCTGCGCGCGTTTTCTCAATCTACCGGCAGAAAACATAGTTGGTAAAAAAGATTCCGATCTTTACCCCCCTGAAACAGCACAACAATTTCAGGAACAGGATCATAGAGTTTTATCAACAGGAGAAACTCATGTTTTTGAAGGTGTGGCATCCAGTTCTTCTACAGAACAAATTTATTTGGTAACTAAATCTGTTTACAGAGACCATAACGGAAATATCACTGGGTTAATCGGTATATCTCATGACATAACCGACCGCGCAAGAGCAGAAGAACAAAAGATTGCTTTATTTAAAGAGCAGGAAGTGCGGCTAATTGCTGAAGAAGCCAATCGGTTAAAGGATGAATTTCTCGCCACTCTATCTCATGAATTGCGAACTCCAATGGCATGTATTCTAGGTTGGGCGAGCTTATTGCAGAATAATGATTTTGATGGGGAAACCAGAAATCAGGCTCTTGCAACAATCGAACGAAATGCTCGCGCTCAAATGGAACTTATTGGCGATCTTTTAGATGTTTCGCGGGTAATAACCGGACATCAGCCGCTCAAACTTCGAGAGATTGATTTAGTTACAGTGGCGCAATCTGCACTTGAATCAGTTAAATTGAGTGCAAATACGAAGCAAATAGAATTGAAGACCAATTTTAGTAACGAGCAGATAAATGTTATCGGAGACTTTAATCGTCTTCAACAAGTTATATGGAATCTTCTTGTTAATGCTATTAAATTCACTCCAGAAGGCGGGCGAATAACACTTTCAATAGAGCAAACGACCACGAATGTTGAAATATCAATAACCGACACAGGACAAGGAATAGAACCGGAATTTTTACCTTATGTTTTTGAACGTTTCAGACAAGCAAATAAACAAATAACGCAACAACACGGCGGAATTGGATTAGGTCTTGCAATTGTCCGGCACTTTGTTGAACTGCATGGTGGTTATGTAAAAGCAGAAAGCTCCGGGAAAAATAAGGGAGCAAAGTTTATTGTTGCGATTCCATTAGCTGCAGATGCTTTAGAAACACAACTGAAGAAGAATCGAATTAAAACAGATGTAAAGAATGAATCTTTCCCAATTGTTCAACCGGACCTTACAGGTATTACCGTACTAGTTATTGACGATGAATTAGAGACAGTAAAAATGATCGAAGCTGCGTTAACTAGTCGCGGTGCAACAGTCATTGGCACTTCGTCGATTGGAACAGCACTTAAAATTATCCCAGACAAAAAGCCTGATTTGATCATTAGTGATATTGAAATGAAGCAAGCGGGTGGATATTCACTCATTCGTAAGGTGAGAGCACTTTCGGTAAAAGAAGGAGGTAAGACCCCTGCAATTGCTTTTACAGCCTGCGCGCGAGAAAGTGATCGTATAAATGCATTTTTAGCCGGCTTTCAGGTTCATGTCTCCAAACCGGCAAATCCTTTTGAACTGGTTGCTATAACAGCAAGTTTAACCGGCAAAGTTTGAGGCTGCTTTTTTTTTAAAATACGGAATAAAGTAATTCATTCTGCTATTCTGGTATCTAAAGCAAGCTTTAATGTCTTTTTAACCGTCTTCTTTCACAAGCTGAATTAGCTAAAGGTTAATGGCTTTGGTAATTCTTTTTTTGCCTGCTGAGATGCTAATAAATGGATTGGCTGATAGGGAAAACAGAGAAGAATATTCGCCTCTTTGATCTATCAATGTTAGATGAAAATGCCCGCCGAAAGATCGGCATTTTCACCATTAAATCAGCCGCTGCTCTGCTACAGAAATTTATTTTTTGAATTGATCATTAAGAATAGATTTTAAATTTTAGTGCGTCCTCGTACCTCAACTCTAATAAATTTAAACTAAATCAGCCTTGGGATTGCTGTAATCTGATCCATCAGAATTTTCTGTATGGGTTTCGGCATGAACCATATTGAGAGCATCATCTTTTATATAAGCTGCCACTGAGACATTGAACATCTTCTTGCCGTAAAGAATTAGGATGAGACACACTATATCTTAAACTTATTTATTATTTCCAAAATGGCAATGCAGTTCAAAATCGATTTCCGCTTCAAATGTTCTATTCCACGGCAAATCAAAATTCAAATTAGCCGGTTTTTCGCATTGGACAGTTTTTTGTAAATTACTTTTACTTTTGAAATAAATACCGGAAAGCTCTTCAAAAGAAGGCTGCATCAAGTTTTTACTATAATCTTCGACTTTCTGTGTTGCTTCGTCAGTCAGTCTGAGCGCGTTCCATTTGTTTTGAATGATAAAATCTCGTGCTTTGGCTCTCACTAAAGTGTGAAAATAATAATCATCCAATATGCGGTGAAACGTAAACCAATTCTGCGCTGTCCAGACGCGCCGCGCAATTTCTTTCGACTTTAAAAGCTTGGTTTGAGCAAGGGCGAAAATTACTCCTTGGGGCAAAGCTGTACCAATTGTATTTCCCGCTGTATTCCATGAAGCATAACCGTTTAGCTCGCGGAAAATGTTTAGTTTTCCAAGCTCTTCGGTGAATTTCGGATCACCGCCCTGCACATCACCTTTTGGGTCTATATCCGCGACGATGATTCGTCTGTTACGCTTGATTTGGCTTTCAATTTCCTTTGCAAAACTTGCCGCTCTGCCGTTTTCAAAACGAGAAGCATAAACGTAGAACAGCAAATCCGCTTCTTTTTCGTTTTCAACTTCTCGCGAGCCGGTCGCTTTGATGTGGTAGCTGACCGTTTCGCGCAAAGCGCGGTCTTCAAACGGCATCGCTTTGTTGCTTAATTCTTCCGACGAATAAATCGCTTTTACTTTCGGAGAAAATTTATAAAGCCGATTCAACGCTCGCGCTAGCAGCAGCATTGAAACTTCATCAGCACCAGGCTGAATGGCTATTTTTTCTGTTAAATTCTGCCGATTGGTTTCTTCAATAAGTTTCTCGCGGTCAGCGACATGAATCCCGCGCGGTTTGGCATCGTCCTGCGACAAAATCAAATAATCAATCGTGCCCTCGCGGACAAAGTCAATCGCTTTGAGATTAATTCTTAAATCTCGCTGGCGCGCATTTTTGTAATCAATTAAAACTTCAGCCGGAATTTCTCGTTCGAGTTTAGCGGTTTCCTGTTTTGATTCTTCGTATGGAGAGATTTCCGCCCAACGAGACAATTTATCGCGATAAGCATCATTCTTTCCATCGCCCGTTGGAGCAAGCCGCATAATCACGCTTTGAACGTAAAGCGTTAGTTTTGGTGCTTTACGCTTTATTTCGCGTAGCACTTCGATTCTCCTCAATGCTTCCGCTTCAGTTGTGCCGTATCGGCGCATGGCGACAAGTCCGCCATAGGCTGTCATATCAAGCGAAACGATTGCCGCATCGAAAGATTTCAAATCCTGCGCTTTAAGCCATTCGACGATTTTGTCAGATTGCCCCGGTGTCGTAAATCTACCCAAAAGCTCTTTTGGCGGCGAGACAACTTCCGCGTCGCCGATTTTTCCCATCTGCACGGTAAACTGCAAACACGGCGGGCGATCATCAAGGGGAACGAGCAAAATTTTCGAGCTTAATTTTGGCGTATCTTGTCCAAAAAATACTGCTTCCGAAATTAAAATCAAGCCGCAGATAAAGAGGACTGAACATAAATTTTTCATAAACTTCATAATGAGAATTCTGTTAGCTTTGACTACTTTTCCTTTGCTAATTTCGCGATTAAATCATCAGTCAAACTTTGCGCCGCGAATAGCCCGAAACCGTTAAATTTAAATTTCTCTCGTAAATTCAGATAACGCTCGTCAAGGCTTTTTTCTTTTGCATTGTAAAAGTGTCCGATGAAAATTGCCGGATAAATCCTGGTTTTTGCCGGAATGCCCGCGCGAAACTCTTTTGCCCAAGAATCGACTTTTTCAAAATCCGTGCTGTATAACATTGGTAGCAATGCGTCGATCAATCGAAGTTTCGCCCAGGCTTGTGAATCCTGCATTTTAAGGCGCATATTTTCTTCAAATGACGGAAAAACTGCTGCTGAAATTTCCCATTCGGGTTGTTTGTCTCGGATTATTTGCGCAAGTTCTTTGACGAATTCGCTGACCTGCCGCGTTTTCCAATCCTGCCAGATTTTCCATTCTTTAGGAGTTTCTTTGGCGGATAATTTTCGCGCATCGAGTTTGGTTTCCCTTTGAAATTGCGCCAGTGTATTAGGGTTATAGTCAAACGAAGTTTCAGGTGAATGTAGAGGGTAACGAATATAATCCCATTGTATTCCGTTTAAGTCAGGATAGTTACTTGCCAGTTCGCTGACAACTAAACGCAGAAAACGCCTCGCTTCTTCGTTTGATGGCGATAGAAAAGTTTTGTAAATGTCCCGATTTATTCCTTCGACCTCGGTTTTTACCAAAGGCGACCCCGCCGAATCAAGCATCGCCCATTCGGGAAATCGCGAAAAAATAGGCGACTTTTCAAGACCGCCCAAATTTGAGTTCCACTGATGAAAAACGTGAATCCAAGCGTGGATTTTTAAGTTCAGCTTTTTGCCTTCTTCGATATAAGTTTGCAAAACGTCCCAGCCTTGTCCGTTTTCGTCTGCGACTCCATAACTAATGCTGAGAGGTCTCTGTTTTGTGATGCGCGTTGGATAAATTGTATAGCCGCTCCAAAAAGATTCCAGATAAACCGTATTCAGTCGGGCACGTTTTATTTTCTCTAACTCAAGGCGGATAAATTCTCTGCCTTTCACCGAACTTCCGCGCGTTTCCGCATTTGCATTAACAAACGGTCGCACCCAAACGGCGCGGACTTGAGCACTTACCGGAAAAAAGGAAAAAAAGCAGATGGCAAATGCAAAAAATCCCGTTCTGATTCTCGTTTTCATAACTTTTGCGAAAGTCTGGATTTTGAGGCTCAAAGCTTTTGGGCTGTACTTTTACCTGCCATTTTTGGATAAATAAAATGTGGCGCGATAACGGTCTGCTCGGTAAGTCGTGAATGCCGACTCAATCGGGTGATTCGATTCGGAAAATACAACACGATGCACAAGGAGAACCGGAGTGCCGGTTTTAATGCCGAGCTGTTTAGCCACGAATTTTGTTGCTGCCGCCGCTTCCAGGCTTTCCGCCGCATGACTCATTTGCAGATTGTAATTTTCCACTAAAATCTGATACAGCGAATTTTTTGTCAAATCCCAGGTATCCAGCTCGGGACAAAGCCTTTCCGGGAGATAAGTAGTTTCAAACGCCATTGGCTCATCATCGGCAAGGCGCAGACGTTCAAGATGAAAGACTTTCTCGGTTGCTTCCAAATCTAAGTCACGCGCTACCTGTTCATTTGCTAATTCGCATTTTAATTCCAAAATGCGTGAACTCGGTTTTAAACCCAGCGAAAGCATTTCATCGGAAAATCCTCCTAAATTCCGAGTATGGACATCAAGCTTGCGACTTGAAACAAAAGTCCCAACGCCCCTTTCATGATAAATCAAGCCTTCCTGTCGCAAGCGCTGCAAAGCTTGCCGGACAGTCATCCGGCTTACACCATAAAGCTCGGCTAATTCACGTTCAGAAGGAAAAGTCTCCCCGGCTTTAAGTTCGGTAGATTGAATTCGAAGTCGCAGAGCTTCGCAGATTTGCGCATGTAGTGGGGTTGAGTCGTTACGCCGCAGAATTGTTAGTGCCATTTTGATGAATTAAAAAAGCAAGTGGACTAGACCATGCCGATAGATAACACCATAATCAAATTAGTGTCAAATAATGATGCTGACAGCAATCACAAAAGAATATTTTCCCCGCCGCCAGCAATTTTGAGTTGACATTGATATTTCTTTTCTGTTACAAGCTAGTGGTCTAGTCCACTATTTAAAAATCGGAAACTTTCGTGAATTCGTCCGTTTGTAGATTTAGTTTGGTTTGATAAATGCTAAAAATCAAGTGTTTTACTATTTAACGGACATAAGAATTTTAAGGTCTATAAACGTAGCCCGATTCGGTTGCTACGCGAAGTTCGGACGAACATTTCTGAATACGGAAAATTATTTCTCTCGCGTCGCCGAAAAATAATTTCCGCTATAAGTTGATACGAAGCGGACTGATGCCAAATCTTTGTCTTTGCTTTTAGAGGAAAAGTTATGAATTGCTTGAAAAAATTTTCATTCGTGCTGTCGGCGATGCTCATTTGTCTCGCATTATTTGCTGATTCAGCTTCTGCCCAACAAATTACGGCAACTCTTTCGGGAACGGTTACCGACCCTGCCGGCGCAGTCGTTGCGGGGGCGACTGTCACGGCAACTTCGATTGAAACAGGGCTTGTCAAAACCGCGACGACAAATGAGGAGGGGAATTACACAATACCTTTTCTGCAACCAGGAAGTTACAATATTACTGTTAATCAAACAGGATTCAGCCCTGTGACCAGAGAAAATATTCGACTTGAAGTTGCGCAAACAGCGAGTATTGACTTTGCGCTTGGAGTAACAGCCGAACAAACAACAGTTAATGTTGAAGGCAGCGAGACGCCGCTTTTGCAGACAGAAACTTCACAGCTTGAAACAACAATTGAACAACGTCTGGTTGAGGATTTACCTTCATCTGAGCGAAACATTTTCTCGTTTGTCAATCTTGTTCCGGGAACGATTGATACTAACGTTGCTTTAGGTAATCCGAATAGCGCTATCGGTTCATCGGCAAACCGCAATTTTTTCGATTCGAACTTTGCTGTTAATGGGGGACGCGCTTCCACAAACGATAATTTGTTAGACGGTATAACAAATACAATCGGCGATTTCAACGGTGTTGCGATTTCGCCTCCGCAGGATGCCGTTCGTGAATTCAAAGTCATTTCCGGTGTTGCACCGGCTGAGTATGGGCGCACGGGAGGCGGAATCGTGACTGTTTCCACAAGAGCCGGAACTCGTAGATTTCATGGCGCGCTTTATGAATATTTTCAAGACGGTAATTTAAATGCCAACGGATGGCAGCGCAATCGCCTGGGTCAACGCCGCATCAATGAGCTTTCCAAGCATCAGTTCGGCGGCGCAATCGGTGGTCCGATTTATTTCTTCAACTTCGGCGAAGGCGGCGATGTTATTAGAAAACTGGAAAAGACGTTTTTCTTTGCAAATTATGAACTGCGGCGTCAACAAGACCCTTTTACGCGAACGCTGACCGTTCCGACATTGAGAATGCGCAGCGGTGATTTCGGTGAATTACTAACCGGTGCAGTCCGTCCCGGTGTGACAAATGCGGATGGTTCACCGGCGCTATTCGGGCAACTTTATAATCCTTTTGGTCAGCTTGTTAATGGTAGAAGACAAGCCTTCGCCGGAAATAATTTGAGCAATCTGCCGGTTTGTCCGGCAACCGGGACGCGAACTTCAGCCTGCCTGGATCCTGTTGCTTTGGCGACTTTGCAATATTTGCCGCTGCCGAATCAACCGGGTTTAGTCAATAATTTTCTTTACTCAGGTACTACCGAATTTAATCGAGATATTGTTGCTGCGCGGGTTGATCATACCGTTTCAGAGCGACAAAACTTTTTTGTCCGCTTCAGCTATGAAAAAAGAAGAACAGCGCCACCGAATTTCTTTGAAAGTCCCGCTACAGCTATTTCAGTTGTGACGGATAAGTTTGTAAACACGACTTTTAATCACGTCTATAGCCTGACGCCAAGTTTAATTAATAATTTTCGTTATGGATACACGCGTGCTGCTGCTCGACAAGGTCCGAACAGCTTCGGATTTAACCCGACATCATTAGGATTCCCTTCATACTTAGCTAATAATGCTCCGGTCTTAGTCTTCCCCACCTTCACGATAGGCGGCGGTGCAGAGGGCACTACTCCGGCAGGCGAATTTACAGGCGGATTTATTGGTGGCTCGGGCAATGATCAAGCGCGCGATACACATAATTTGTCAGACTCGGTAACATGGGTAACTGGTTCGCATACCTTTAGAGTCGGCGCGGAATATCGCTTATATCGTTTCTTTCCCTTTCAATTTCTAACACCAGCAGGCAGCTTTTCGTTTAACCGTTTTGCTACGCGTGGTCCGACGCCCGCTTTGGCTGCAGGATCGGTCGCAGAATCTACAGGTTCATCTTTCGCTTCATTCCTGCTTGGGATTCCATCAGGAATTACGCAGGAGGTCGTTCAGCCGATTACGATCTATCATCACTATGGTGCGGGTTATGTACAGGACGACTGGAAAATCCGCCGAGACTTAACGCTTAATCTCGGGCTGCGTTGGGATTTTGAAACCGGAACGGCTAGCCCACAACAACAAGTTACAACTTTTGATTTCGACGCTGCTTCACCGTTGCAGGGCAAATTGAATTTGACCAATCTTGATCCGGCAGTTGCAGCATTGAATCCGGGCATTAAAAATTTAAGCGGTGCAATAAGCTTTCCGGAAGGCGCTCAAACCAAAACTAACAAAGACCGTTTCGCACCGCGTATCGGTTTTGCATATAGCTTAAACAATAAAACTACGCTTCGCGGCGGTTTCGGAGTGTTTTTTCTGCCGATTTCGCTCGAAGCGGTTACGGCGGTTGGCGTTAACTTTACTAACTCACAATCGCAAACGGGATTAGACACGGCGCAAGTATCGGCTAACACCATTTTTCTTAACGACCCGTTTAGAATTGCCGGACTGCAAGGACCAATTGGAAATACGCGTGGTGCCTTTACGCGGTTGGGCGACAGCCTCGGAGGTGTTGTCGAGCCGGAACGCCCAAATCCTTATAACCAGATGTTCAACCTCGTTCTTCAACGAGAATTGGCGAGAAATTTGGTTCTGGATATTGCTTATGTTGGAAGCCGAGGTAGAAATCTTCCGTCTAGAGACGTTAACTTGAATCAAATCTCGCCTGACGCTTTAGCATATGCCCGCGCTAATTTCAACCAACCTAACGCTTGCGGAGCGAACGCCTGCGCGTCGGTTGCAGCTTTCCTGGCTTTCGCCGTACCGAATCCGTTTGCCGGACTAAACTCTCCGGCGACACCAATTAACACACAAATAAATGGCGCGACGATTCCACGCGCACAATTGCTACGGCGCTTTCCCCAATATACGACCGTTACCTGGTCAAGACCGTTAATCGGCGAAAGCAATTACAATGCTCTGCAACTCAATCTGCAAAAACGTTTTAGCAAAGGCTGGTCAGCGTTGGTAAATTACACCTGGTCAAAATTGCTTGATACCGGGGGCGTCGGCAATGGCGCGTCTTTCACCGACCCGACAAACGCAGAGGACGTTTTCAACTTCGATGAAGAATATTCATATTCGACATTGGACGTTCCACACCGAATTACGTCTAGCTTTTCTTATGAGTTGCCGTTTGGAAGAGGCAAGTGGATCGGCAGTAATTGGAATAGCTTTACCAACGCCTTTCTCGGCGGCTGGCAAGTTTCCGGAACTGGAGTTTGGCAGAGAGGCGCGCCGCTGACAATTACGAATGCTACGGCTTTTCCCGGTGGCGGAAGTGTGCTGACAACAATCGGTAATTCACAACGCCGTCCAAATCGAGTTGAGGGGGTTGATCCAATGCCCTTTAATATCGGCGAGCGCGTGCGCCATGGACTGTCAATTTTCGATTCAGCGGCTTTCTCTAATCCGAGCGACACTCTTTTTGAATTTGGCAACGCAGCCAGAACTTACAATGATATCCGCCGCGATAATTACAAAAATATAGATTTGTCTATCATCAAGAACGTCAGTTTCAATGAAGGCGGGCAAAAACTACAAATTCGCGGTGAATTCCTCAATGCCTTTAACTGGGTTGTTTTCGGAACACCTGGTTTACAAGTTGGCAGCAACACGTTCGGCATAATCACCACTCAAGGAAATCGTCCCCGTACAATTCAGCTTGTCGGACGGTTTACATTCTAAAAGCGAGATCAGTTGCCGGGTGTTTGACGTTAGCTTCTAAGTTAAATCCAGCATCCGGCATCTGACATCTCTTATGCTTGGACTTCTAATTCTCTTAGTTTTCGCTGCATTCGCCGCACTGATGTTTACGCGGCGAATGCCGGCTTTACTCGCCGTGCCACTAATGGCAATTGTGGTAGCGGCATTTGTCGGACATCCTTTCAATGGAATATTAAAAGACATCGTTTCTGACGGCGTAGTTAGACTGGCACCGGCTTACGTGGCGGTTTTTGCTGGCGCCATGCTCGGACGCATTATGATGCAAACGGGTATTGCCGAAGGAATTATCAAACGTGCGGCGGAGTTTGGCGGCGACCAGCCTTTAATTGTGGCTTTTATCCTGATGATTGCCACTGCCGTTTTGTTCACGACTTTAACCGGACTCGGCGCCATTATTATGGTCGGCACGCTCGTTTTGCCGATTATGATGAGCTTAGGGCTGCCACGAAAACTTGTCAGCGTACTTTTTGTTCTCGCCTTCGGAACTGGTTTTATTTTTAACATCGCCCTCTGGACACTTTACCGACAGATTTTGCAGATCGCTCCAGAAGGTGCTTTACCTCCAGGAGTTTCCCAATTTGCATTCGGCTTGCTGATAATAATGACAGTCGTCGTTGTAATTTATTCAATTATTGAGTCAAAGCGCGCTGGAGAAATAAGTTTATTTGCGGCGGCGACTAAGGAAGATTTAACTGAAATCCCGAAAGAAAAACGTGTTCCGCTAATTTCCTTTTTAACGCCGTTCGTGCCTCTGGTTCTTTATCTTGGTTTCGGTTGGAAGGAAGTTCCGGCATTTCTGGGCGGTGCGATTTTTGCCTTGATTACGACAGTTCCGCGCAGAGCGATTCAAACTCTAACAGCGTCTTTGGTGCGCGGAATAGAGGACGGAGCGCCAGCCGCTCTTTTAATGATGGGCATTGGGATGCTGCTCAACGCGCTTCGGCTTCCTGCGGTCGAGGCTGCATTAAAGCCGATCGTGACGGCGCTTCCCGTTCAAAATGTCTGGGGCTACATTTTGTTTTTTGGTCTGCTTTCGCCGCTTGCTCTTTATCGCGGACCGCTTAATTTATTTGGCGTCGGAATTGGCATTTATAGCTTGATGTTCGGGCTGGGAATACTGCCGCCGCTTGCGCTATTGGCGGCAATGATGTCTGTTACGCAGGTACAAAATGTCTGTGACCCGACCAATACACATAACGTCTGGATTGCGAATTTTACCGGAATTCGAGTCGAAGAAATAACCAAAGCCGCACTGATACCAATGATGATCGTCGCCGTATGCGGATTAATCCTCGGCGCATTTTTATTTCTGAGGTAATAAACGATGAAGGATAAAACTTATAAATTATTCATTTCGCTTTTTATTTTGCTCGCTTTTGCTTCAGCAATAAACGCTCAAAATAAAACGGAAATTGTCGCGGCTGACGGGCAAAAATTCGCGGTTGCGGGGAAAGACAGAACGCGCGGCGATAATGAAATTGTCGTGTTCACCACCGAATATTATAAGCAAAAACCGACGTTCAAAAACGGAGTTGACGTTTATGTTGTTGACGGGAAAGTAAAGATAATCCAAGACCGTGCTGGCGCAGTGTATATTCAGCAAAAGCCTGATCCGGGAGCAATTTCGGTCGGCAAAGACGGATTCGTTTTAAGTGCCAATGGCGAAGCGCGTAAATGGGTTTTAGCGAATTTGAAAGTCGGCGACGCAGTTAAAATAAATGAAACGACAGTGGTTAAAAACGCGAGCGGCGAAGTAGTGCCTGCCGCTTCGATTCCGTGTTTTGCCGGCGCTTATTATCGCAAAGCCGTGACGAGCTTTGACGTTTGGACGGGAATTGCCGGAATCGTCAAACTCGGGACGCCAAAAGTTGACGAAGACAGGCTCGATCCAGTCAAAAAAACTCCGCTCGATAATTTTTCAGTTTATATGGGCGGAAACGCCGGCGGGAATTACGAAGTTGATGCCGGACTGACCTGGGCTTTTACCGCCGACGCCAACGGAAAGTTGAGCGAGCGCCGCAACGCATGGCGACCTTTCTGGCGCACGAAAATTTGGAACAACGCTCCAAACAATCCCGAATATACTTGGTATCCGGGCGATACGGTGCAAATTGCCGTTTACTTAATTGCGCCGAAAAAACTGCGTCTTATTGTCGCCGACGCCAACCCGCAACCGAAAAAAATGTTTCAGGTTGATTTCGACGCTGAAGGATTCGCGCCGAACGTTCCCAGACAATTCAAACGCGTAAATGCCATCGATCAATTCGGTAACGAAGGTAAGCCCGTGCAGCCGACCAAAGCGCATGTTACCGGCGCGGAATGGCTGCAAACGATTCTGCTGCGCGGCGAAGGCGCAGGCGCAAAACAAATTCCGATGGACAAAACACGCTTTACCGATATGCGTTGCAGTAATGAGTCGCACATTGTCGTTAATACAACCGACGCAGCAAAAGGCGCTGAAAAAATTGATATTTACGGCGCGCCCAAAAAGTAAGATTTTATAAATGAATTTTCGATTGGATTTAAGAATTTTAATTTTAGTAGTTATTGCGTTTTGTTTGACGGGTGATTTTGCCGTTGGGCAAAAGTTGCCAGCTGCGCCTAGAAATACGATTTGGGTTTCTTCAACCGCTTCAGCTGATGTAATTGCCAACCGCGAATCAATCGCAAAATTCGCCGATCAGGCAAAACAGACAGGTTTCGATACCGTTATTCTTTACACCAAAGAGCTAAACGGTCACGTCGTTTATCCGAGCAAAATTGCGCCGCGTTTATCTGAACATCGCGGAAAAAAATACAACACGGATTTTGACGCGCTTCGGACTTTTATCGAAGAATGCCACAAACGCGGTCTGCGCCTTCACGCGGCTTTTGACATCTTTACCGAAGGCAACAAACTAATTCCCGGCGTCGGCGTTGGTTTCGATAAGCATAAAGATTGGCAATCGGTAGCTTATGATGTTGATGAAGCCGATAAAAAAATAAAACGCGCCCCGATTGGCGAATTTAAACAGGGAATTCCGCTTTGGGTAAACGCTGCTTTGCCAGCCGTTCAGGATTATGAGCTTTCAATCATCAAAGAAGTTTTAGATAACTATCCGGTTGACGGAGTCGTCATGGACAGAGGTCGATGGAACGGCATCAACTGCGATTTTTCGGATTATTCTCGCGGACTTTTCCAGGAATACGTTAAAGACGCAACCTTTAGATTTCCCGAAGACATTTATGAAATCAAGTTGGACGCGAACGGCAAAAAACAAATCGTTGAGGGCAAATATTTTAAAAATTGGCTGGAATGGCGGGCAAGCGTAATAAAAGGATTTTTCACCCGCGTCAACAAAATGGTGAAGAAGACAAAACCGAAAGTTTCGTTCGAATCTTATGTTGGCTCTTGGTACCCGATTTACGGAAACGATGTCGGTGTCAATTGGGCAAGCGAAAAGTATAAAGTCCCATACTCCTGGGCTACCCCAAACTATAACAAAACAGGCTACGCCGAATTGGTTGATGTTCTCTACGTCGGGCTTTATTACCAGAATAATACGGAAGAAGAAGCGACGAAAGCCGGTGCAAACGCGTGGCGATCGGTTGAAGGAGCTGCCAAATTAGCGTGGGAAGTAACGCGGGGCGCGACGGTCGTTCACGGCGTAATCAATTACGGTGAAGATACTTTATCGACGGAAAAACTCGCGCGCGGAACACAAATTATTAAAGAGCAAACAAGCGGCGTCAGCATTTTTGAAGCTTCACACGTCAAGCGGCGCAATACATGGACATCGCTCGAACAAATTTTTAAAAGTCCGATTTCGGCGGAGAAGAATAAGTAAAATGCCTCATTTGAATGACAAATCTGCAAGATGCTTTTTGAGAGCGCTGATTCTTTTCGCTGTGTTTTTAACTTTTCCGGTTTTTGCTTTCGCTCAAAAAAATAGCAATGCAAAAAAAGAACTGGCGACAGATTTTACTAGTCGCGTCGTTTTAATTCCGCTTGATGATCGTCCGGCAACTACGCAGTTTGCCGAAATGATCGGACGCATCGGAAACGCACAGGTAATTTTGCCACCGCGACAGCTTTTGGGGACTTTTATTACCGCCGGAGATTCGGAAGGCATCGCAAAATGGCTCCGCGAATATGATTTCTCAAACGTTGATGCCGTAATTTTATCGGCTGATATGCTTGCCTACGGTGGATTTATGACTTCGCGGCTCTCTACCACGCCGCTTGATGTCGCTCTACGCCGGTTGGAGATTATCAAAGAGCTGAAACACAAAAATCCGCGCCTTCCGATTTATGCTTTTAATGTTGTGCGCCGCGTCGCGCTTTCGGCTTTTGCCGCAAACCGTGCTTATCGAAACAAAATTGCACGCTGGTCCGTACTGGCGGATGAAACAGCACAAAAACCTGATGACACGAAATTAAAGGAAGAATTTCAGCAGCTGGAGCGCGAAATTCCGAAAGCAGAGATTGATGACTATCTGGCGGTGCGGCGGCGCAATCTCCAGGTAAATTATGCGATGCTCGATTTGGCGAAAACCGGAAGCGTCGATAAATTGCTTTTGCTTCAGGACGATGCGCATCCTTTTGGGCTGCATCGCCGTGACCAGAAGGCTTTGCTTGAACGAATTTCGAAGCTTGGTTTGTCAGCCGAGCAAGCTGCGCTTTATAACGGGGCGGATGAAGGCGCAAATGTGTTGTTGAGCCGCGTGGTTCTCAAAAAAGCTCGTTTTAAGCCGCGTGTTCGTGTCGTGTATTCATCTGAAGCCGGGCGCTCACATTTGGGAGATTTTGAAGACCAGCCGATTGAAACGAGCGTTACGCGCCAGCTTGAAACTTCGGGCGCGGAAATTGTCGCCAATGTTGATTCCGCGGATTATACGCTTTATGTCAACGCGCCACAGCAGATCGAAAAGGATTTTCAGATCTTTCTCGCACAACTTATTGCCGATGTAAAAAGCGGGCGCCGCGTCGCTATTGCCGATGTTTTGTATAAAGTCTGGGGCGGCGGAGACGTGCGCTTGGTTGAAGCTTTGGGACGCGAAAAACTTCTAGATTGCGTTATCGGTTATGCTTCGTGGGGCACGCCCGGAAATGCTATCGGGACGGTTGTGCCGCAAGCGAATATGTATGTTTTCGCCCGCCGCCAATTGTCTAAAAATCAGGCATTGGCTAAAGAAGTTGAAGCCGCGCAAATCAAGTTTCTCTTTCACCGCTGGCTCGGCGATTACGGCTATCATGTGTTAGTGCGTCCTGATGTGAATAAATATGCGCGGCAGGATTTAAAAATTGAAACGGAAGAATTTGATCGTCCAACTTACGAAAAGTTCAACAAAATCGTCGTCGAGCGAATGACGACAATCACGCAAAACTTCTTCGACGAGCATTTCAAAAACAGATTTTACCAAACAGGTAAAAATGCGAATGACGGAATCGTTTTGCGGGAAATGCAAAATCTTCAAATCCGGTTGCCGTGGGTGCGGACTTTTGAAATTTTCATGGACTACGATTTTCGTTTTTCAGTGCATAAAGAGGTTGCCGCGGCGAAGAGAACAAAACAGTGAACATTAAAAAAAACAGAATTATTAAATCGTTAATTTCCGGCGCAATGATTATCGCACTCGGCGCAATGCCGCTTGGTATCGTCAGAGCACAAACTCGAAAAATGAATCGCCAGCAATCACGAACGACTGTTCCAGCGAAAAACACTGTGGCGGAAAACCAATGGGTTGAGAAAACATTGCGCACTCTGACCTTGCGCGAACGCATCGGGCAAATGATTGTCACCGGGATGCTCGGCGATTACAAAAACATCAATGGCGAAAAATTTGCCGAAGCGCGAAAACAGATTCTGGAAAACAAAGTCGGCGGATTTGTCTTTTATCGCGGTGATGTACTTGAGCTTGCCGCCTTAACGAACGAAATGCAGCGAATTTCAAAAGTCCCGCTCTTGATGGCGGCGGATTTTGAACGCGGGCTTCCGATGCAAATTCGCAGCGGTACTTCTTTTACGCACAATATGGGAGTTGCCGCTGCCGGCGACCCGCAGATGTCTTATCGCAAGGGGCGAATTATTGCCGAAGAAATGCGCGCCATCGGAATTAACTGGCTTTACGGTCCCGTTTCGGACGTTGCCAACAATCCCGGCAATACGATGGTCAACGTTCGTAGTTACGGCGAAGATCCTCAACGCACTGCGGAATTTGTCGCCGCAGAGGTTCGCGGTTTAAAAGATGGCGGCGTACTATCAACTGCCAAACATTTTCCCGGGCATGGCGATACTCCCGTTGATTCTCACATCGTTCTTCCCGTTATTAACATCAAACGCGAGCGTTTTAATACTGTCGAACTCGCCCCGTTTCGCTCTGCGATCGCTGCCGGACTTGATTCGCTGATGACTGCGCATATCGCTTTGCCTGAAATTACCGGAGATAATATTCCCGCGTCGCTTTCGCCGCAAATCAATATTGATTTGATTCGCAAAGAATTGAATTTTGACGGCATAATCACCACCGATTCGCTCGGCATGGGAGCAATTATCAAAAGTTATGCGGGCGCGGAAGGTGCGTTGCGCGCTATCAAAGCCGGTGCCGATGTCGCTTTATTGCCACTTGACCCAAAAGCCGCAATTGATGCCGTTGAACAAGCAGTTGTACGAGGAGAAATACCGCGCGAGCAAATTGATCAGTCCGTGCGCCGTTTGCTTCGAGCCAAGTATCGCGTCGGTTTGGCTGATGTCAGGAATCGGACAGTAGATTTAGATAACGTCAATCGGATTATCGAAAAAACGGAAAATGTCCGCGCCGCCAATGAAATCGCCGAAAAATCAATCACCTTGTTTCGCAACGAAAACAACCTCCTGCCGCTCACAACGCAAAGAGCGCAAAATACAATGTTCATCATTGCTGCCGGTGACGATGATCCCGATCAGGGAAATGTTTTCAAAGCCGCAATCGAGCAGCGTGTAAAAGGGGCACGTGTCGTTAAGGTAGATAAACGGACAACTGAAAAAGAATACGAACAGCTGATGAGAGAAGCTGAAAAAGCTGAAAATGTTGTCGTTGCGCCTTTCGTCAAACGTGCTGCGTTGAAAGGCACAATTGAATTGCCCGAAGCTGAAGCCGAGTTTATTCGGGATTTAATTGACGAAAAAAGAAATGTTTCGGTTGTAGCGTTCGGCAGCCCATATCAATTGCAGCAGTTTCCAAAAGCGAAAGTTTATATGGCGGCGTGGGCGGTTGAAGATGCCGCGCAATCTGCCGCCGCTCGCGCTCTTTTCGGTGAAACGGCAATTCGAGGTCGTTCACCAGTCAGTTTGCCCGGTTTCTTTAAAATCGGCGATGGGATTCAAATTGCCCGACAAAAGGACAGAGTAAAGGACGCGAAGGAAGCGACAGAAATTTTTAATTAATGTCAGCGAACAGAACATTTTTAGCTAAATGTCGGGCGCATTTTTAATCGTTTTATGAAGAAATTATTTGTTTTGTTCTTATTGTTAGGAATATTCCCGCAGCCATTCGTTTTTGCTCAAACGCCAAAGGCTGACAAAAAGGCGGAAGTCTGGGTCGAAAAAACTCTCAAAAGCCTGACTTTGCGCGAAAAAATCGGGCAGATGATAAATGTTCCGATGAACGTAGATTTTGCAAATTTCAACAGCGAAAAATTTACCGCAATTCGTCGTCACATCGAACAAAACAAAGTCGGCGGCTTTACGCTTTTTCGCGGCGAAGCCAATTCCATTGCGGCTTTAACTAATGAAGCTCAGCATCTGTCAAAGATTCCGCTCTTTTTCTCCGCCGATTATGAGCGTGGTTTACGTATGCAATCACGCACCGGAACTCCGTTTACAACCAATATGGGCGTGGCGGCAAGCGGCGATGTGCAAGCTGCTTACCGACAAGGGAAAATCATTTGCGAAGAAATGCGCGTCATTGGCGCTAACTGGCTGTTTGCGCCGGTCGCTGACATCAACAATAATCCTGATAATCCGGTCATAAATATTCGAAGTTTCGGCGCCGATCCGAATAAAGTTGGGGAGTTTGTAACCGCTCTTTCGCGCGGCGTGAAAGACGGCGGGTGTCTTTCGACTTTAAAACATTTTCCCGGACACGGCGACACTGCAACCGATTCGCATATCGGACTTTCAGTAATTTCTTCTGACCGAGCGCGACTTGACGCGGTTGAAATCGTCCCGTTTAAAAAGGCGATTGACAGCGGAGCGGATTCCGTCATGACTGCTCATCTTGCCGTTCCCAAGGTGACGGGCGACGAGCTTGCCGGAACTCTCAATCCGAAGATTACAACCGACATTTTGCGGAAAGATTTAAAGTTTAACGGAATTATCACGACAGATTCGATGGAGATGGGAGCAATTACCAAGAATTTCCCGAACGGCGAAAGCGCCGTGATGGCTATAAAAGCCGGCAACGATGTTGTTTTGTTTCCCCCGAACGTTGAAAAAGCGATTGAAGCCATCGAAGCCGCCGTCAAAAGAGGTGACATTACGGAAACTCGTATTGATGAATCCGTCAGACGATTGCTTCACGCCAAATACCGTCTCGGCTTGGTGCAAAATCGCTTTGTTGATTTGGCAAAGGTCAATCATCTTGTAGAAAAGCCTGAGAATGTCCGGGAAGCAAATGCAACGGCGGAAAAATCAATCACGCTTTTACGCGACGGCGATAACATTTTTCCCATGGCGGCGGAAAGAGCTAATAAAACTTTGTTTGTCGTAATTGCCGCAGATGATGACCCGGTCGAAGGCGCAAGCTTTATTCCGGAAATTCAGCGCCGAGCGCCGCGCGCGAAAATTGTGCGTCTCGACCCGCGTTCGACAGCTGAAGAATATCAAAAAGTTTTAAAAGATGCCGGGCAAAATGATTCGATTGTTCTCGCCCCGTTTGTCAAACGCGCGGCTTTAAAGGGAACGGTTGCATTACCGGAAAATCAAACGAATTTCGTCAAACAAATGCTTGCACTCAAAAAGCCGGTCGCTGTTGTCGCCTTTGGAAGTCCTTACTTGATTCGGCAATTTCCCGAAGCAAAAAATTACATTGTTACTTACGCGATTGAAGAAGTTGCCCAAACGGCAGCCGTCAGAGCGATGTTCGGCGAAGTAAAATTTACGGGCAAGTTGCCCGTCAGCGTTCCCGGTATTTTTGAAATCGGAGCAGGAATTACGAAATAAATTCCGGTTAAAATGTGGCTCAAATTCAAAATTTAAAATCAGAATTCAAAACCCGGAAAGTTCGTGTCGGCATTGATGTCGGCGGAACTTTCACCGATGTAGTCGTGGTTGATAACGACACGAGAGAGGTTATTTCACAGCTCAAGGTTCCGACAACTCATAATGCTCGCGAAGGCGTCGCGCTCGGAATCATTAACGCTATCGAACGGGCGTTGAGCGAGCTGAAACTTTCTCCTGACGAAGTAATATTTATTGCCCATTCAACGACACAAGCCACTAATGCTTTGCTGGAAGGCGATGTTGCGCAGGTAGGCGTTATCGGTTTGGGGCGCGGGCTGGAAGGTTTGAAAGCCAAACTCGATACTCGCATTCCGCCGATTGAACTTGCGCCAAATCGGTTTCTCAGAGCAGAACACCGTTTTGTGTCTGACGAAAAACCTGACCGCAATCTAATCGAAAATCTCATTGCCGAACTACGCGCAAAAGGCGCAGAAGTCATCGCTGTCTCGGAAGCCTTTGGGGTTGACCGTAGCGAAAACGAAGAAAAAATCGCTCAGGTAGCCCGCGAAAAAGGCGTTTTCGCAACAAGCGGTCACGAGGTTTCAACACTTTATGGGTTACGGGCGCGAACTAGGACAGCTGTTTTAAACGGTGCCATCCTGCCGAAAATGATTCATACTGCGACGATGACGGACGAATGCGTCAAACGCGCCGGAATCCGCGCACCGCTTATGATTATGCGCTCGGACGGCGGCGTAATGTCTGTCGAAGAAGTTCATCGCCGCCCAATTATGACGATGCTTTCAGGACCCGCTGCCGGAATTGCCGGGGCGCTAATGTACGAAAAAGTTTCCGACGGAATTTTCATTGAAGTTGGGGGCACATCAGCTGATATTTCCGTCATTCGTGACGGACAGCCGCAAACAAAAGCCGCGAAAGTCGGAGGGCATCGAACTTATTTGAACACACTTGATGTGCGGACGTTGGCGATAGCTGGCGGTAGCATGGTGCGCGAGAAAAACGGCGAAATCGTTGATGTCGGCGCGCGTTCCGCGCATATTGCAGGGTTGGCTTATTCGACTTTCCAAAAGCCGGAAGTTTTCGAAAACGCAAGACTCATTCATCTGCGCCCGACCGAGCACGATACGGACGATTACATTGCCATTGAAACAACAGGCGGCGAACGTTTTGCATTAACTCCGACATGCGCGGCAAATCTTTTAGGCATTATTCCCGAACACGCTTTTGCGCTTGGAAACGCAGATGCTGCCCGCGCGGCGTTTAAACCTCTTGCGGAAAAAATCGGTGTTTCGGTTGAAGAAGCTGCCAAACGCATTCTGGATATTTCATGCGCAAAGGTGCAGAAACAAATTGATGAGTTGATTGCCGAATACAATCTCGACCGCGCTACGGTTGAATTGGTTGGCGGCGGCGGCGGCGCGGCATCGCTCGTTCCATATAGCGGAAAACTGATGAATCTTCCCGCAAGATTAGCCAGAAAAGCCGAAGTCATTTCGACGATTGGAGTTGCGCTCGCCATGGTACGAGATATGGTCGAGCGGAACATTACTAATCCAACGCCCGAACAAATTTTGCAGGTTCGTCGTGAAGCCGCCGATGCGGTGATAAAAATCGGTGCCCTGCCCGAATCAGTCGAAGTTCAAATCGAAGTTGATACGCGCCGAAATCTGGTTCGCGCAATTGCTTTTGGCACAACAGAACTTAAACAGGACGACAATTCAAACACTGTAAGCGGCGTGGAAGGCTGTCGGCAATCGGCGGCTCGCTCAATGAAGGTCGAAGTGGATGCAGTCAAACTAGCGGCTGAAACCGAAGGACTTTACGTTTTTACTACTGAAGTTCAAACCAAAACATTTTTCGGGCTGTTCAAGAATGTGCGCCAATTGGTGCGAGTCGTAGATAAAACGGGAGTTGTCAGACTTCAACGCAATCATGCAGAAGTTCATTCTTCGACAGTCGGAAAAATCGAGCATGATCTTGAATTTATTATCACCAAACTAACGGATTTCGGCGATGCCGGACGCGCTTTACCGGACGTGCACGTTCTTGCCGGAGCGAGAATCGTTAATCTTTCCGGTCTGGCTGAATTGGAACAGGCAGTGGCTCTGGCGAAAACGGAACTCGAAAACCTTTCACCCGATGAACAATTAGTTTTAATTGCCGCAGCGCGTTCAAATTAAATCCTGATGAAAGAGTTGAAGACGGACATTCTGATTGTTGGTGGCGGTCTGGGTGGCTGTGCGGCGGCGGTGACGGCGGCAGAAAGCGGGTTGCAAGTTGTTTTAACCGAAGAGTCCGATTGGATTGGCGGGCAGTTAACATCGCAGGCAACACCTCCGGATGAACATGGCTGGATAGAAGAATTTGGTTGCACGGGAAGTTATCGCCATCTGCGCAATGAAGTTAGAAAATATTACAAAACCTATTACCCGCTGACGGAAAAAGCGAAAGCCAATCCGGTTTTGAATCCGGGTGACGGCTGGGTTTCTCCGATTTGCGCCGAACCAATCGTGTTTTTGAAAGTTCTTGAATCAGACTTGTCGAAGTATTTAGGCAGTGGGAATTTAAAGATTTTGACGGAACACTTTCCTATTGCCGCTGATTTTGAAGGAAATGAAATTCGTTCGGTAACGCTCAGAAACTTGCACAACGGCGAAGAAATAATAATTTCTGCGAGTTACTTTCTCGATGCGACAGAACTAGGCGAGCTTTTGCCGCTTACTAAAACAGAATTTGTGACGGGAGCGGAATCTCAAGCGGAGACAGGCGAGCCGAGCGCAAAGGAAAATGCCGAACCGTACAACTCACAAGCTTTTTCAGTTTGCTTCGCAATGAGTTATCACGAAGGTGATAATCATACGATTGAAAAGCCAGAAAAATATGAATTCTGGCGCGATTTTGTGCCGGATTTAACTCCGGCTTGGAGCGGGAAGTTGTTGAGCTTAAGCGGGATTAACCCGCGCACGATGCAGCCGATTACTTATAATTTTGCTCCGCATCGTGAATCGAATAAAGCCTTTGCTGGGCTGTGGACATATCGGCGGATTCTGCATCGCGAAAATTTTGCAGCAGGCGCTTTCGATAGTGACGTTACACTCGTCAATTACCCGCAAATTGATTACTTTTTGGAAGATTTATCTAATGCGACAAGCTACGAAGAAAAACACCGATTAATAAAAGAGGCGAAACAGCTTAGTTTGTCGTTTTTATACTGGCTGCAAACCGAAGCCGGATTTAAAGGGTTGAAAATTCGTCCCTCTATTACCGGAACAAAAGACGGTTTGGCGAAAATGCCTTATGTGCGTGAATCGCGCCGAATTAAAGCCGAATTTACGATTTGCGAACAGCACGTCTCCGCCGCGACTCGTCCGAATCAAATCTACGCGGAAAGATTTGAAGATTCCATCGGAATCGGTTTCTATCGAATTGATTTGCACCCGACTGTCGGCGGTGATAATTACGTCGATGTCGAAGCATTGCCGTTTCAGATCCCGCTTGGCGCGTTGATTCCACGGCGAGTGGAAAATCTACTCGCGGCTTGCAAAAATATTGGGACGACTCATATCACAAACGGCTGTTACCGTCTGCATCCGGTAGAATGGAACATCGGTGAAGCCGGAGGCGCATTAGCGGCTTTTTGTCTGCAAAATGGTTTAACTCCTCGTGCCGTGAGAAATGACCAGAAACATTTGAAGGATTTTCAAAATACATTGGAAAAACGCGGTGTCGAACTTGAATGGCGTGAAGGTCTGAGATTAGAAGACGGTGACCCCCACCGATTCGCAAGGTAGGGATTAAAAATGAAAGCTAAAGTATTTGCAAGTAAACTTGTTGAGAAAACCGGGACAAATGATGTTTACAAAATCGCCGAAGAAAATGGCGTTTCGATAATCTATGAAAACTGGTATCCGGTAACAATAGGCGAGTTTGAAAGGAAAACAAAAACGATTCGCGTCAACCTTCGGGCTTTGGAAAATAGAGGAAATGACAAGAGTTTAGAGAAAAAGATAATTGCCCACGAACTCGGACATTTCTTCGCAAACGATTTTAACTTTGATAAAAAAGACGAAGAAGCATTTGCTCATGAGTTTGCTGCAAATTTAATTTCTTTGGCTGAAAATATAGATTAGAAAGTGAGTCAATCAGGAATCCAGAATCAGGAATCCAGAATCTTTTTGGGTGTCGATGGCGGACAAAGCCATACCGAAGCTCTTATTGCCGATGAAAACGGCGAGATTTTAGGGCGCGGACACGGTGGTGCTTCAAATCATGCAGAGCATCCAGGCGGACGTGAGCGTTTGAGAAAAGCAATCTTCGTCAGTGTAGGTGAAGCCTTGCAGCAGGCAGGTTTGCCTGAGATTAATGACGTTGTTTTTACGTCTGCGTATTTCGGAATGACTGGCGGCGCCGATTACAAAAAAGAAATTATTGGTGAAGTCGTCAAAGCTGAGCATTTTAAAGTCAATCACGATGCCCCAACAGCGCTTTTTGGCGCGACGGCGGGCAAACCGGGAATTGTTGTCATTGCCGGAACAGGCTCGGTTGTATATGGTGAAAATGAACGCGGGGAAACAACCAAAATCGGCGGTTTGGGTTATTTGTTTAGCGATGAAGGCAGCGGCTTTTGGCTGGCTTTGCAAACGATTCGATTGGCTATTAAGGAACAGGATGGCTTGATTCCGCAGGCAGGATTGGAACAACTGGTTTTGGACTTCTTCGGGCGCCGGAAGATTCGTGAAGTAACCAATGATTTTTATAGCGAAAAGATTTCGCGGGATGCTCTCGCGAGCTTTGCAAAAACTGCGCATGAAGCGGCAATTTCTGGAAATATTGTGATTCAAGACCAAATCAAATTTGGAGCAGATATTCTGGTGGATAGTGTTTGCAGTGCTGCAGCACGACTGGGTTTTGAAAATGATTTTCCAGTTGCCGGCGTCGGCGGAATGTTTCGCGCATCGCTCATGAAAAAGTATTTTCCGGAATGTTTGCAAGGGAAAATCCCTAGAGCGGTTTTTATTGAGCCGCGATTCAATCCCGCGATAGGCGCATTGTTGCTTGCCTATTGTCATGCTGGAATTGAGTTAAATAAAGAATTGTTGATGAAATTGGAAAAAAGCTCAAATAAAAATGAACAAGATAGCTGAAAACTGGCGCGGCGGATTGATCGTTTCTTGTCAGGCTCCATCAAATTCGCCGTTGGCTAAACCGGAAATCATTGCCGCTCTGGCTGAAACAGCCGAACAAAACGGCGCTGTCGGCGTGCGGATTGATTCGCCGGAGAACATTCGTGCTGCCAGACAAGTTCTTAAGTTACCAATTTTGGGCATTTATAAAATCGTTTCGGATGAGAGCGAAGTTTATATTACGCCGACTTTCAACGCCGCCAAAGAAGTTGCAGAGGCGGGCGCTGATGCAATTGCTATTGACGCAACTCAGCGACAACGACCGAACGGTGAAAACGTAACCGAAATTATTTTACGGATTAAGAAAGAGCTGGATTTGCCGGTAATGGCTGATGTCTCGACGCTTGAAGAAGGATTAAATGCAGCCGAAACAGCGGGAGTTGATTTTGTCGGCACAACGCTTTCAGGTTATACGAAACCCACGAAACATATAATCAAACCAGATTTTGAACTGGTTGAAAAACTCGCCAAACGACTTAATACTCCGGTAATTTGCGAAGGTCGCCTGCGAACTGCTGACGATGTGCGCCGGGCTTTCGGTTGCGGGGCTTTTGCAGTTGTTGTTGGCGGCGCAATCACCGGCATTGATCAATTAGTACAAGATTTCGTTTCAGCAACGCCAATTTATTCGGCAAGTGTCAAGACATTTTAAGTAGAGATAATTTTTTAAGATTTGAGAACTATTAACGAAAGTTCCCCTTTAAACCGATCTTTATATGCGGATAAAGCGTTTCGCGCCAGATTTCGTAGCCTTTAGCGTTCATATGAAGCTTGTCAGCAAGAAAAATATCTTTTTTCGGATTACCGTCCACATCCAGCATTGGCGACCAAACATCAACATATAATAAACGTTTGTCTTTTTCCGTTTCCGCTTTAACCAAGCTGTTTAATTCTTTGAATTTTGACGTGAATTCCCAACGCGAGAGACTTGGCTTTAGAGAAACAAAAATAATGCGTGTTCTGGGTGTTTTTTGACGAACCAGAGAAACGAATTTTTTAAAATCACTAAAAACCTGTTCGATTGATTTTCCTGCAACGAGATCATTTTCTCCGGCATATAAAACGATTAGCTTAGGTTTGTAGGGAAACACAATTTGTTCAGCATAAAAATTTACATCTTCGAGATGCGAACCGCCGAAACCCCGATTAACTGTGCGAAAATCCGGAAAATCCTGATTTATCGTGCGCCAACCGCGAATGCTTGAACTTCCCACAAATAAGACTCCGTTTTTCTTGGGAAAATCTTTTTTATCAAGGTCGTTGAAAGCTTTTATTTCCTTTTCCCACAAATGCGTGCGTTTGTAATCATTTTGCGCGAAAGGGATTATCTGCAGGCTGATTAGCAAAACAAGAAGTAAGAAGGATTTTTTCAAAAACTTAAACATTTCTAATGCCTTGCATGGGGTTTTATTTAACCATTATTTAGTATTTAAAGTGAATTTCTTCCGTCTTGCATTATACCAATAACTTTTATTAAGAATTTCAAGCTTAAAATTATCTGTTTGTTATCAATTTGTTTTTTGGTTTTTCCTGAGTATTTATTAAAAGAATTTTTGTGATGAGATTGCTTTGTAAAAAGACTTTTTAGCAATGTATGCATCCGACTTCTAACCCAACTTCAAACGGGCGGTGCCAGGGAAAGAAAACACGCTCAACAATAAAGTTGGTTTTTAGAAAGCTGTTTATACGTTTTGAGCGCGAATTAAACAAAGCCTTCATCTGGGATTCATACTCTTTCTCGACTTCCGTCCCGGCAAAGTCTGTTAGATTTCTCTCTCGCATTGCATTTCTTACCTGTTCTCGTCCTTCAGTCATATAAACCCAGTCTTCTATAAAGCGTATAAATAGCAGCTTTTTATATTCTTGAAAAAGCTCTTTGCGTTTTTTTATTTTTTGGCGCAACATTCCCAAAGCAACTGCACTTCCCAAGGTGTTACCGCTTGTATTCCAGCCCGCATACGCAATTTGTTCGGGAGCAAGTTTGCTGGCAAAGATACTTGCAATCAGTTGTGTGTCCGCGCCGTTGTAAAAACGATTGTCAGCTATAATCAAAAGTTTTTTATCTGCTGATTTTATCCCAGCACGTTCAAGCCAGATTTCCAGTGGCTCTCCATTTTCAATGGATGTTTCTCGTTTCGGAGGAAAAGTTTGTTTATCCGGAAAATTATTAACGTAAAGAATGCAATCTGCTTCTTCGGTATTATTAACTATTTTGCCACCAGCGGCTTGAATCTGCTGCTCAACAGATTTTTCCAGCGGCTGTCCTTCAAAACTGGGAATAAGCTTTCTCGACTCAGGAAAACGGTAAGCGGGGTAAACGGAAATTCGTTCGTTTCCGAGAGTCAACATGGATAAAAGGGGAAGTTGTGCTTCGTCTGCGCCCGGATAAATTGCTATCCGATTTTTGAAAGAGTTGGCAAGTTGTTCAAGTTCAGATGCCTCTTTTTTAAACAGACCGTATTCGGCATTATCATCAAGAGTAATCACCAAGCGGTTGATAACATTTTTCTTAACAAGATTAATTAATTCTTTGTTGATGGTAAAATTGCGCTGCCGCCGCTTTAAATAATCTTCCAGCACATGTTTGGGAATTTGATTTTTGTTGCTTTCAGCAACCGCTTTGTCTTTCGCATTATTAGATACTTCGTATCTATGGCTGTAATAAGAAAATAGAAAGATGGCTCTTCCGTAATCTGCATAATAATCGGGTTCTTCTTCCGCCAATGAATAAGCTGGCATTCGCATAATTGTTGTTGAAACAAAGATTTTCATCAGACGGTTTCTGTGACGAATGCTTTCTAAAATCTTTAGGCGTGAGCGTATCTCATCGAGCGAATCATTGCTTATCCGGGACGCAATTAAACCTCCGTAAAGCAGCATATCTGCTGAAATAATGGCTGCTTGTGACTTACCTGCAGCGCCTTCCGTCCACCCGACGATATTTTTCATATCGGGCGATTTTTTTTTCTGGGGAAGTATTGTTTTATCTGGAGTAATTACATGAAAAGGTGTAATTTTCGCAAAGGAAAGGAAAAGATCTCTGGTTGTAAAACGCTCGTCGAGAGGTAAATATAGTAGATGATTTTGTTTTAAATCCTTTGTTTTGTTCGTTGGTTGAAAGGAATTTCTTTGAGCTGAAAAAACAATGCCTGATGAAAGAAATAATATACAAACAATAGATAATATTAAAAGCAAACATCTACTTTGAGAATTTATCAGCTCAAGCTGAAGATTCTTTCCTATATTCAATTTAGTTATTATGTAAGTTAGTAAAATTGTCATTTCAATTTACGAAGCAAAAGAAGCTAAACCAGTATAATAATTTGCTTTTTTATCCCGAAAATAACATCGTCCTTTCTGGCTCAATTCTGATGTCTAACAATGGCGTGAACCCGATAAATACTAACAAAAATTGCCCATCGAGAAATTGTGCCTGTAATGGGATGTTAGGAACTAGAAGAAATCGCATATCTCAAAAACGCTTTTTTGAGATTGTTAATTATCTTGAATTTCATTATATGAAACATAAGATAATTATAACTTTCGAGTCGCGCCGGGTGCATCAATTAAAACAACAATTCAAGGCAAGCATTAATGTTCGCCTTTTGTCTTGCTCACACTTTTACCCACACCTTCAAAAGTTTTTAAATCTTTCATAAGCCTCTTGATTGGGATAAAACAGTACATCAATCTTAATACTCTTTTTGATTTGCTGATGCGTGTCCGTTCATTTGCACACCCCTGTTTTATGCCTGTTTCTACTCCACCGTATTTAAACGGAGAGCCTAAAATTTCTTTCTTGGGTGATTGAATACAAGGATGCAAAAATCAAGCCTGGCACTTGTGCAAAGTAACTTGAAGGTGGTCTTCAGCTTGTAGATGATGAATCAAAATGGCGAGTAAGCGAATAATAAATAATTTCAAAAAGGACCACTAATGAGACACTTCCCTAAGTGAACGTAAGGCGGAAACAGCGATTTTCTTATTACGGTTCTTCGACCTGGTTGCTTGCGTATGGCTGTTTCACCCCTAGGTCATCTCAATCGTTCCATGCTTCTTGCTTATATACACCTGAACTTTGTGACGATAATAAATTTGCCATAATCTTATTTTTTATTTGCAATAGCCTTAGCGCCCGATAGCTTATTTTGTAACAACTCTTTAGGCAGAAGCTTGCCATTTAGTACGACGGCGCCAATCTTTTGAGTATTACGGATATTTTCGAGCGGATTTGCCTCAAGTAACACCAGATTGGCTATTTTCCCTTTCTCAACAGTTCCAAATGAATCAAGCAATCCGAGGTATTCCGCCGGATTGCTTGTCGCTGCTTGTAGCGCTTCGAGTGGGGTTAACCCTGCCTTAACAAATAGAGCCAGCTCGTCGTGCAGACTGAAACCGGGGAAAACATAAGGATTTCCGACATCTGTTCCGGTCATGAGCCTCACCCCGGCACGATGCAATGCGCCGACCTTTTTAACCGAACTTTGGAAGTAAGCCTTTTCGGCGGAAATTGCTTCGGGCGTGCGTTTTTTGAAGAATTTGTTAATTTCGTCGTCCCAGTTTTCTTTTACCGAAGGCTGTATATATTGCATCCGCTGGTCGTTGGTAAAATCGCGGTCGTTCAGAAATGCAATCGCACGCCCCGAAACCAATGTCGGGTCGTGCCAAGTGTCATTTTTCGCAAACAGCGCGAATAATGTTTTAGCTTCTTCGTTATCATACAAATCAGGCAAACGGCTGAGATGTTCTATACTTTTTTGCCCCGCATCGGACGCTTCGGCTGGCGTTACGGCAAAAGGAACGTGCCCGGCAAGGGGAATCCCCTGCTTCTTTGTCTCATCGGCAATTGCCAAATACGCTTCGCGGGAAAGACGGTTATGAACTTTTATAAAATCCACTCCGCGATTCTTAAGGTCAATAACCGCCTGCCTTGCTTCGTAAGCATTATTAACAGTGATGCGCGACGACCCGCCGCGACCCGGACCATCCAGCATCGGACCAGCCGCTATAATGCGCGGAGTCAAGGCATTCCCGCGTACAGATTCCTGACGCCACTGGCTAATCAATTCGAAGTCGCCTCCCATATCGCGGACACCGGTTACGCCGTTGGCTATGTACATCGGAAATGAGGCTCCTTTGCCCGATTCATCCAAATGCACATGCATATCCCAGAAACCCGGAATCAAATATTTACCTCTGCCGTCTACGACCGTTGCGCCTTTCGGCACCCGAACCTGACCCGTCTTTCCGATGGTGGAAATGCGGTCACCCGTAATTATTACGGTCATATCAGGTCTGAGAGCCTTTCCGGTCATATCAATCACGGTGACGTGATTAAATGCGATTGACTTCGAACGAGGCGCGGGCTTCGTTTGTGCCGCCGTAAAGACAGTAGCCGAGAGAATGACCAACAATACAATTATTTTTTTCATAATCGGTAAAATTCCAAAACGAGCACGAAGTCTGTAAACCACTGAATCAATTAAGATGATTTGATGTTTTATCAATTATTGTTTCGGGCAGGAGCTGAAAGATTGGAGTTTGAAGAAGATAGCAAATTAACGGTAGCGACTAAAACAATTCTAAACATGTACTGTAGCATTGAACATTCCATCCTTTTTATAGAGCTAAAAGATTGCCGATATTCAGGCGTCAACGTGAAAACACCATGCTTTAGAATTTTGTGACGTTTTTTTGACCGAAATGGGATTCTGGTCATTTCTAATAGGAATAATAGAGCAGATTTCAGTAATTTGAAACACAAGAGTAGAATCATCAAATGAAATCCTACTCTTTAGATTTACGGGAAAAGATTCTCGAAACATATAAAGCGGGCGGCATCACTCAACGTGAATTAGC